>NZ_CP104275.1:2080926-2774568 GCF_025244925.1 Arthrobacter zhaoxinii | reverse complement strand
GGCAGCCTCATACAGCTGCGCGCCGCCGATGATCCAGATCTCCCCGCTGCCGGGACTGGTGCCGGCAGCCGCCAGGGCATCCTCCAATGAGTCGACGACGACGGTGCCGGCCCCTGCTGCTTCGTCCCGCAGCTCGGAGCTGGAGGACACAATGATGTTGGTCCGGCCGGGCAGCGGACGGTACGCCGCGGGGAAGGACTCCCAGGTCCGGCGGCCCATGATCACCGGGTGTCCCGACGTCGTGGCCTTGAAATGCGCCATGTCCTCCGGCAGGTGCCACGGCATGCCGCCGTCGCGCCCGATGACGCCGTCGACGGTCTGGGCCCACACCAGGCCGATCAGCGGCTCTCCGTCGGGTACCGTGCCGTGCCCGGCGAGGACCTGCTCCAGGTCCTCGCCGTCCCGGGCTGCGCCGCCCACGGGGTAGTAGCGGGTGGGGATGGGTGCTGGGGAGCTCATGCAGGTCCTCTCAGACGGCAATCGGCGCTTTGATGCCGGGGTGGTGCCGGTAGTTGAGGACCTCGAAGTCCTCCAGGGTGTAGTCGAAGATGCTCTCGGGGGTGCGGCGGATGCGCAGCTGGGGATACGGGAAGGGCTCCCGGCTGAGCTGTTCGCGGACCTGGTCCACATGGTTGTCGTAAATGTGGACGTCTCCGCCGCTCCAGACGAATTCGCCGGGCTCCAGCCCGGTCTGCTGGGCGACCATCAGCGTCAGAAGCGCGTAGGAGGCGATGTTGAACGGAACGCCGAGGAAGGTATCCGCTGAACGCTGGTACAGCTGGCAGGACAGCTTCCCGTCCGCGACGTAGAACTGGAAGAGGGCGTGGCAGGGCGGCAGGGCCATGTTCTCGACCTCGGCCGGGTTCCAGGCCGTGACGATGTGGCGGCGGGAATCCGGGTTCTTCCTGATTCCTTCCACCAGCTTCGCGATCTGGTCAATGTGCCCGCCGTCCGGGGTGGGCCAGGAACGCCACTGCACGCCGTAGACCGGGCCCAGCTCGCCGTCGTCGTCCGCCCATTCGTCCCAGATGCTCACGCCGCGCTCCTGCAGCCAGCGGACATTGGAGTCGCCGCGCAGGAACCAGAGCAGCTCAAGGGCAACGGACTTGAAGTGCACCCGCTTGGTGGTGATCAGCGGAAAGGATTCGCTCAGGTCAAAGCGCATCTGGCGGCCGAACACGCTGCGCGTGCCGGTGCCGGTGCGGTCCGACTTCTGCGTTCCGTTGGCCATGACATCGCGCAGCAGGTCTTCATAGGGGGTAGGAATACTCACCCCGCCAGTCTAGAACAGGTCAGTCCGAGGGCTGCCGGAATGCGACGGCGGCCACAGCACCCGGCGCCGCTAGTCGTCGAACGCGCGGTATTTTTCCAGGGACACGATCCGGCCCTCGTCCGCGCTGCTCACCTGGCAGATGACGGACTCGCCCGGGGCCAGATACGGGTCCTTGGCCGGCAGTCCGGCGGCCATGTCCACGGGCATGTGCGCAGCCAGCACGTCGAAGACCAGGGGCAGCACCGGCCGGTGCGTGCACACCGCCACGGGCTTGGCCTTGTCGAACAGACCCTCGACGGCGTTGCGGGCCTTTCCGGGTTTGCGCCTGGCGTTGTGCTCCGTGAGCGCGTCGACCGTCTTGAACTTGGAGCCCTCGGCCTTTACATAGGGGCGGACGGTCTGCACGCAGCGTACCCAGGGGCTGGAGACCACCCGTTTGGGCCGCCAGGACACCAGCAGCCGGGAGACGGCCATGGCCTGGCGCAGTCCCGTGGCGACCAGCGGACGTTCCCCTTCGGCACGGGTCCACGCGGAACGCGGCTTGGCCTTGGCATGCCGGACCACAATCAGCGGCCAGGTCCTCAGCCGCTGCTCGTTGTAGGCCGCCACGAGTTCCTCGAGCGGCAGCTTGTCCGTGGGGTTGGTTAGTGCTTCGGCAGCCTCTTCCGGGCTGCACCAGCGCGTTCCGTCCACTTCCTTGCCGTCGGGCCGGGCCTTGTCCGAATCCACGTGGGATGCCCAGTAGTGCACCATCTTCATGCCCGAGCCCACCGGATAGACGGTGGACGGCAGCGGGATGCCGAGGCTGATCCGCAGGCCCACTTCCTCCCGGACCTCGCGCACTGCGCATTCGGGGGTTGTTTCACCCTCATCCAGTTTGCCCTTGGGCCAGGACCAGTCGTCGTACCGGGGCCGGTGGATCATCAGGACCTGGAGCCTGCCTTCACGCACGCGCCAGCACAGGGCCCCCGCTGCCACCACCTTGATGGGGGTGTCTTCCTGAGCTGCGGGGGCCGGGGACTGCATTGCCTCCATTAGCGCCGGGCCGCCGAACGCTGGCGGGACCGTGAGGCCAGCAGCCAGGACTGGACGTCCTGGAGCGGGTTGCCTTCCTCATCCTTGTGGTGCCGGGTCCAGGTGCCTTCCGGATCCAGATGCCAGCTGGCCGTGCCCGGGTCCATGTACCGGTCCATCAGGGCGATGAGGTCGGCGACGTCGTCGCGGGCCACAAGCTGGACCAGGGCTTCGACCCGGCGGTCCAGGTTGCGGTGCATCATGTCCGCCGAGCCGATGAAGACCACGGGGTCCCCGCCGTTGGCGAAGGCGAATACCCGTGAGTGCTCCAGGAACCGGCCAAGCACGGAGCGGACCGTGATGTTCTCGCTCAGTCCCGGCACGCCGGGGCGGACGGAGCAGATGCCGCGGACAATCACGTCCACCTGCACCCCGGCCTGGGAGGCACGGTAGAGCGAGTCGATGATTGCCTCGTCCACCATCGAGTTGACCTTGATGATCACCCGCGCGTTCAGCCCGGCCTTCTTGTTCGCGATCTCGCGCTCAATCCGGTCGATCAGGCCGGACCGGACGGACCGCGGGGCCACGAGCAGGCGCTTGAACGTGGACTTCGGGGCGTAGCCCGAGAGCTGGTTGAACAGCTTGGTGAGGTCCTCGCCCACCTGCTCGTTCGCGGTCAGCAGGCCCAGGTCCTCGTAATAGCGGGCCGTGCGCGGGTGGTAGTTGCCCGTACCGATATGGCAGTAGCGGCGCAGTCCGTCCACTTCCTGCCGGACCACCAGGGACAGCTTGCAGTGCGTCTTCAGGCCCACAATGCCGTACACCACGTGCACGCCGGCCTGCTCGAGCTTGCGCGCCCAGGAAATGTTGGCCTGCTCATCAAACCTGGCCTTGATTTCCACCAGTGCCAGGACCTGCTTGCCGGCCTCGGCGGCGTCGATCAGCGCGTCGACAATGGGGGAGTCGCCCGAGGTCCGGTACAGCGTCTGCTTGATGGCCTGCACGCGCGGATCGGCGGCCGCCTGCTCCAGGAACGCCTGCGTGGACGTGGAGAAGGAGTCGTACGGGTGGTGCAGCAGGATGTCGCGGCGGCGCATCGCGGCGAACACGTTCGCCGGCTTGGAGGTCTCGGACTCCTTCAGGTGCCGGTTGGTGTGCGGCACCTGCTTCGGGTAGTGCAGGTCCGTCCGGTCGATCCGGCTGATGCCGGAAAGCCCGCGCAGGTCCAGCGGTGCGGGCAGGACATAGACCTCGTCCGACTCCACACCCAGTTCGCGTTCGAGCAGCTCCCGGATATTCGGGTTCATTTCCGGGGTGACCTCCAGGCGCACCGGCGGTCCGAAACGGCGGCGCAGCAGTTCCTTTTCCAGGGCCTGGAGGAGGTTCTCGGCGTCGTCCTCCTCCACCTCGAGGTCTTCGTTGCGGGTGACGCGGAAGGTGTAGTGCTCAATGACGTCCATGCCGGGGAAAAGCTGGTCCAGGTGCTGGGCAATAACGTCTTCGAGCGTGATGAACCGGGCGGTACGGCCGGCGACGTTTCCGGCGCGGGGACCGTCCACGGAGATCAGCCGGGGGAGCTGGTCGGGAACCTTGACGCGGGCAAAGAACTCCTTGCCGCTCACCGGGTTGCGCACCACCACGGCCAGGTTCAGGGAAAGGCCTGAAATGTACGGGAAGGGGTGGGCCGGGTCCACGGCCAAAGGGGTCAGGATGGGGAAGACCTTCGCCGCGAACTGCTTGTGCAGGCTCGTCTTGGCGGCATCGTCCAGCTCGTCCCAGCTGACCAGGTAAATCTGTTCCTCCGCCAGCGCCGGGCGGATCTGGTGGGCGAAGACGTCCGCATGGCGCTGCTGCAGCTGATAGCCGGCAGCCACGATTTCCTCGAGCTGTTCAATCGGGCTCATGCCCGCAGCAGAGGGGACGGCCAGCCCGGTGGCGATGCGCCGCTTGAGTCCGGCGACCCGGACCATAAAGAACTCGTCCAGGTTGGAGGCGAAGATGGACAGGAAGTTCACCCGTTCCAGCAGGTACAGCTCCGGATCCTCGGCCAGTTCCAGCACCCTGGCATTGAAGTCCAGCCAGCTGATCTCCCGGTCCAGGAACCGTTCCGGGGTGATCTCCCCGCTGGGAACAAGGGCTGGACCGAAGTCCGGGATGTCGATGCGGTCCTGGGTGGCCCGCGGTGCCGACATGGCCTCTGCGGACCCGAAGGTCGACCGGGGCTCGGCGTCGGTATCGAAACTCATAGTGTCTCCCTGGGGTGCTGGCGGCGGATCAGGGCAGGCGGTACGGGCGGACCGCCTGGCCCTGCAAACAACATTACAAGCTGCTCACCCTATGCGGGTGCGTACATCACGTCCTGGTCCCAGCGGACAAAGCCGAGCCGCCGGTACAGGGCGACGGCGGGCGTGTTGTCGGCGTCGACGTACAGCATGACGGCGTCCAGGCCCGCGGCGTGCAGGTGCTCAATGCCGGCCACGGTCAGGGCCTTGCCCAGGCCCCGGCCCTGCGCCTCGGGGGATACCCCCACCACGTAGACCTCCCCGATGGGCGGATGTCCGCCGGTGCCCGGGTGGATCTTGGTCCAGTGGAAGCCGAGGATCTTCCCGTCGTCGTCCACGGCGAGGAGGAAGCCTGCCGGATCAAACCAGTCCTCGTCCATGCGGGCCTGCAGGTCTGCAAGGCTCATGGATCCCTGCTCGGGGTGGTGCGCAAACGCGGCGGCGTTCGCGTCCAGCCAGGCCTGCTCGTCGCGGCCGGGTTCGAAGGCACGCAGCGACACCCCGGCCGGGAATTCCGCCTCGGGCAGGGAGGCATTGGACCGGCTCAGGCGCATCTTCCAGAGGTCGCGCACGGGCCGGTAGCCGAAGCGGGCAGCGAGCTCGACGGCGGCCTCGTGGTTTCCGTGCGACCAGGCAGCGGGCCGGGGGTCGCCTTCGCCGGGGGAGGAGGCGTTGCGCACCGAGTCCTGCACGGCGGCGGCAAGGGCAGTGCCGACGCCCTGGCTGCGGTAGTTCGGGTGCACCACCAGTTCCAGTACGCCCGGGTCCTGCGGGGTTTCGGAGATCAGGACGGCAACCCCGGCCAGATATTGTCCGCTGCCGGTGTCAGGGCCGGCGTCCAGGGCATGGGTGGTGAAGACGGACAACGTGTCCGGATCGGCGCCGGGGGACCGCAGGTCCACGAGCGTCTGCTCGGAGAGCGGCGGATTGCCGTCGGCGTCCTGCGCGGCGGACGCCAGCTGCAGGATGTCGGCGAGGGCGGCGGGCTCGGGCGTGCCACGGGTCTCGACCACGGGCCAGGCTGTCTGCGGTTCTTCACTCATGACGAAAGCCTAGCGCGGCCGGTGCGGCTCCGCTGGGCGGCGCCGCGTGCAGGGCCAGGCGTCAGGCGTCCTGGCTGGCGGCTGCCGCTGTTTCCGCCCGGGACCGGGTGAACCGGTAGCCGACGTTGCGGACCGTGCCGATCAGGGTTTCGTGGTCCGGTCCCAGCTTTGCCCGCAGCCGCCTGACATGCACGTCCACGGTCCGGGTGCCGCCGTAGTAGTCGTAGCCCCACACCTCGTGGAGCAGCTGGTCGCGGGTGAAGACCCGGCCGGGATGCTGCGCCAGGTATTTAAGGAGCTCAAACTCCTTGTAGGTCAGGTTCAGGGCCGTTCCGTTGACACGGGCGGTGTAACTGGCCTCGTCAATGACGACGCCGGAGGCGCGGATCTCGGTGGACGGTGCCTCGGCGGCGCCGGCGCCCCGCGCCGAGGCCAGCCGCAGCCGTGCCTCCAGTTCGGCGGGACCGGCGGAGTCCAGGATGACGTCGTCGGCGAGCCAGTTCGGGGCGACGGCGGCCATTCCGCCCTCAGTCAGGATGAGGATCAGCGGGGTACCCAAGCCTGTGGCCTTCAGGAGCTGGGTCAGGGAACGCGCACCGACCAGGTCCCTGCGGGCATCCACCAGGATCACGTCGCTGGGATCGGTATCCAGCAGGGCCGTCGGTTCCGCCGGCACCACATGGACCTTGTGGTTAAGGAGCTCCAGGGCAGGAAGGATGTGCACAGAAGAACCGGAACTGTTGGTCAGGAGCAAAATGTGCGACATAGGTCCTCCGAGTGTTGGGCGCACATCGTTGGGCACGTTTCTTCGCCGATCCGCTTGGCTTGAAGTGATCGAAGTATACCCATCGAGCTGCCGGGCCTGTCGCTTTTCTTCTGGAGCCCGTAATAAGGCAGGATAACTAGGGTGAAACTTTGGAGTTTAGCGGTGCCGGCGGCGCTTGCCATTATCGGTATCGTGAGCGCTTCCTACGTGTCCGTGCCCGCGGTGGCAGTGATCAGCGGCGTGGCCGCCCTCCTGACCGGCGTCAGCTGGCCGCACCTGATAGGGGTGCCGGTCCGCAGGACGCAGGGTGCGGCGCTGGGTCTGGTGGGTGCAGCAGCAGTGGTGGCAGCGTACTTCGCGCCCGCCGCGGCCATGCTGACCTGGCTGCCGGCCGCCGTCGCGGTGGGCGTCGGCGCCGTCTTCCTGATCCAGCTGCTCCGCGGCACGGGACAGGCACACCGCCTCGAGTCCATCGTCGGCATCATCTCCGGCGTGCTGGTTGCCGCCCTGGGCTCCGGCTGGGTGGCCGCCGCCCGGTTGGTCGGCACCGACGGGGATCCGGGACTCCTTACAGTGGCCGGCAGCGCCGCACTGGCAGCCGTTGCCGTGTCCCTGATTCCGCTTCCTGACCGGATGGCTGCACCGCTGGGCCTGCTCGTCGGCGGCCTGGCCGCATCACTGGTGGCACTGGTGGTTGCGGGCATTCCCTGGCACGTGGCAGCGTTCAGCGGCGTGGTGATTGCCGCCGTCGTGATGGCCTTCCGCCGCCTGGCCCTGTCCCGGAATGACGCGTCCAACGCTGCGGGACGGCTGGCACTGGGCCTGGCCCCGGTCCTCGTTGTGGGATCCGTGGTCTACTTCCTCGGCAGGCTCCTGGTTTCCTAGGCCTCGGCGGGCATGGTTTTTGCCCGCGGGTGCCTGTCATGATCGAATGGCGGAAAGGAAACTGTTCCTTCCGCGCGTTAGGATGTAGCCATGGTTGCTCTCGAAATTTTCTTTATTGCCCTGCTGGGCATCACCGGCCTCGGCATGGCCGGATTCGCTGCACTGGTCGTCTCCCGCCTGTACAAGGGTCAAAAGTAAACACCGGCCAGAAGTAAACACCGCCTGAAGCAAAAACCGGCTTCCCACCCGTAATACCGAAGGACAGGTCCCGCCATGCCAATGGAGATCCCCACCGATCTGACCCCGGAACTGGTACCGCTGTCCTGGCTCATCGGTACCTGGGAAGGGTCCGGACGCCTGGGCGAGGGGGAAGCCGATTCGGAGCACTTCGCCCAGAAGGTCACTTTCACCCAGAACGGCCTGCCGTACCTGCAGTACACCGCGGAAAGCTGGCTCACCGATGAGCAGGGCACCCGGCTGCGGCCGCTGGCAGTGGAAACCGGTTTCTGGGCCCTCGACCGTCCCCTCAATGACGCCGACGGCGGCCCCGGCCTGGTACCGGCGGACATTGTGCCCGCGCTCCGCAGTGCGGACGAGGTCGAAGAGCTGCGCAACGATGCGGGCGGCTTCGATATCACCGCAACCATCGTCCACCCGGGCGGCATCGCAGAGCTGTACTACGGCCAGATCAAGGGACCGCAGATCCAGCTCACCACGGACGTGGTCATGCGGGGCGTGAACTCCAAGCAGTACTCCGCAGCCACCCGTATCTACGGGCTGGTCAACGGAGACCTCTACTGGCGCTGGGACGTTGCTTCCGAGGGCGAAGCCCTCAAGGCCCATGCGTCGGCCATCCTGAACAAGACCTCCTGAAGCGGGCCTCAGGAATAGGCCCGCGCCGCTAGGACGTTGCATCTGTTATGACGTATTCCAGCCCCCTGCTCTCCCGCCACGGCGCCGTTGAAGCCGGCGGACTCGACGCCGGTACGGCCTCGCATTACGGCGATCCGCTGCGTGAACAACGCGACCTCGCCCGCGGAACCGCCGTCGTCGACCTGTCCTTCCGCGGCGTTGTCACCGTTACCGGACCCGACCGGCTCAGCTGGCTGAACACCCTGTCCTCCCAGCAGGTGGCCGATCTGCAGCCCGGAGTGAGCTCCGAACTGCTGCTGCTCAGCGTGCAGGGCCGCATCGATTACGACGCACGGATCATTGACGACGGCGCCACGGCCTGGCTGCTCGTGGAGGCCGCCGAAGCGCCCGGCCTGACCGAATGGCTGAACCGGATGAAGTTCATGCTCCGCGTCGACATCGCGGATGTCACTGACCAGTGGGCGGTCGCCGGCGCCACCGCCGAGGTGCCGCAGTGGAAGCAGTACCTGCGCTGGACCGATCCCTGGCCGCACATCGGAACCGGGGGATTTGCCTATACCGCCGTGCCGGAGGACGAGCACCCCGGATACGAGCGGCCCTGGTTCGAATACCTGATTCCGCGCGCCGGGTTCGCAAGCGCCATCGATGCCTCCGGCCGCACCCTCGCCGGCTCCATGGCCTCCGAAGCCCTGCGCATCGCCGCCTGGCGGCCGCGGCTGGGAGCGGAAACGGACGAGAAGACCATCCCGCACGAACTGGACCTGATCCGCACCGCAGTGCACCTGGCCAAGGGCTGCTACAAGGGCCAGGAAACCGTGGCCCGGGTCCATAACCTGGGGCACCCGCCGCGCCGGCTGGTGTTCCTGCAGCTGGACGGTTCGCAGCACACCCTTCCGGCCGCCGGCAGCCCGGTTCTGCTGGGGGAGCGTCAGGTGGGAACCCTGACTTCCGTCGGTGCGCACTACGAAATGGGCCCGGTGGGCCTTGCCGTGGTGAAGCGCTCCGTCGATCCGACCGTCCAGCTGGTGGTGAACGACGACGGTGAGTTGTACGCGGCCGCGCAGGAACCCATCGTCGCCCCCGATGCAGGGGCAGTGGTAGGACGTGCCTCGGGCTTCCTGAAGGCGCCGCGGCGCTAACCCCGCTTTCCCTCTGCCACATGTACAGCCGAAGAAAACCGATATCTCCAGGAGCGCCATGAGCACCCCCGAATCCCGCCCAGAAATCGACGACGACGTTATTGAGCTCGCAGGCATGGTCTTTGACGCCGCACGGGCCGGCGACACCGAAGGCATCCGCTACTATCTCGACGCAGGCGTGCCGGTGAACCTGACCAACGGTTCGGGGGACAACCTGCTGATGCTTGCCTCGTACCACGGGCACGCAGAGCTCACGGCACTGCTGGTGGAGCGCGGTGCGGACGTCAACACCCAGAATGACCGCGGCCAGACCCCGCTGGCCGGTGCCGCGTTCAAGGGGTACGTCGAAATCTTCCGTCTCCTTGCCGAGGCGGGCGCGGATCCCGACGCCGGATCCCCCACGGGACGGGACACGGCTGGCTTCTTCAAGCGGCAGGAAATGCTGGACCTGCTCGGCTAGCCCTGCCCTACGCGGACAGGGCTACGGAAGTCCGGCTGCCTGCCGGGATGAATCCTGAGCCGACGGCGGTCCTGGCGGCACCGATGTTGTCCAGCCGGGCACGCCACTGCGGAATGAGGCCGCCGGCCATGGCGTCTTCAAGGGCCACCGCGCTGATGTAGCTGCCCAGTCCCTGCAGCCTGTGGCCAGGCGCCGTCAGCACGCTCATATCCGCCAGGATGCCGTCGGTCACGCTGTAGCCGGCGCCGGCCACCGGCCGGGGGATGTCGAGGGAATCGTCCACCAGGACAAAGACTTCTTCCTTGCCGGCCAGCGAGGCCTCGGCCACGTCGTCCGGAGGGCAGAGCCGCTCCAGGGCGGCGGCCAGGTCCGGTTCGTAGGCTACGGCGAGGTCTTCGAGCGGAACCATGCTGGGAAAAGCGTCGGCGAAAAACAGCTGTTCGGCGCCCAGCACCCTCCCGCCGTGTTCCATGGACATCTTGATGAGTCCGGAGTTGCGGGTAAGCTCCGCTGCGCTCTGGGAGCGGGCGCGGTCTGCGGCCCATTCCGGTCCGCTGAAGACCTCGGTGCCGAAAAGGCGTAGGAAGCAGGCGGTTTCGGCCTGCTCGTCGACGCTGTAAATGCGTTCACCGGTCCCTGTCTCTGCGAGGGCATTGTCTGCCAGGCCCAGGTGGCGGGACCAGGCCAGCTGGATAATCGCGATGGTTCCCGAGTCCAGATTCATGGTTTTCAAACTACACCGCGCACTGTGCGCCCACGTAAACGCCCTGCCGGGCGGGCGGAATCCTCAGCAAATACACAGGATCGCTGACGGATTCCGTACGGCGGCAGGGCGCGCGGCGGGCAACGGGGCGGCAGGAACCCCAGACCCGGCCTAGCCGAAGAGAATGGCAGCCTCGTCGTAGCGCTGCTCGGGCACCGTCTTGAGGTTGCCCAGGGCCTTTTCGAAGCCGACGTGGACAATATCCGTACCGTGCAGCGCCACCATGGTTCCCCACAGGCCGTCCACCACCGAATCCACTGCCGCCATGCCCAGCCGGGTGGCCAGGACCCTGTCGAAGGCCGTGGGCACGCCGCCGCGCTGGATATGGCCCAGTACCGTGGCCCGGGTTTCGATGCCGGTCCGTGCCTCGATCTCCGGGGCCAGCAGTTCGCCGATCCCACCCAGCCGCGGACGGCCGAAACTGTCGAGGCCGCGCTCCGAATGCGGCATCTCCATGTCGGTGGTGACGAATCCTTCGGCCACCACCACCAGCGGTGCACGTCCACGGTCCCGGGCATCGCTGACCCACTGGGAGATCTGGTCAATGCTGACCGGGTGCTCGGGAATCAGGATGGCGTGGGCGCCGGCCGCCATACCGGTATGCAGGGCAATCCAGCCGACATGCCGGCCCATCACTTCGGCCACCATGCAGCGGTGGTGGGATTCACCGGTGGTGCGCAGCCGGTCGCAGGCCTCGGTGGCAATCTCCACGGCGGTATCGAAACCGAAGGTGTAGTCCGTGGCGTCCAGGTCGTTATCGACGGTTTTGGGGACGCCTACGATTTTCAGTCCGGCGTCCGTCAGCCGTTGTGCAGCGGCAAGGGTGCCCTCGCCGCCGATGGCGATGACTGCGTCGATCCCCAGGCGCTCCAGCGTTGCCTTGATCTTTTCCGGGCCGCCGTTGGGGCCTTCAAACGGGTTGGTGCGGGAGGTCCCGAGGATCGTGCCGCCCTGCTTGGAGATACCGCGGACGCTGGAGCGCGGGAGGTCCATGATGTCGCCGTCGACGACGCCGCGCCAGCCGTCACGGAAGCCGACGAACTCAATGTCCTCGTATTCCTTGATGCCTTTGAGGACGGCACCGCGGATCACGGCGTTCAGCCCGGGGCAGTCGCCTCCGCTGGTGAGGATACCGATTTTCATGTGATTACCCCTGGATCTGCTGGCGGTGGGTGGGTCTTGCCCTTGATTCTAGCCAGCCCTGAGGGCACCGACTAAGCGCGGGGACTCACCAGTGACTGCAGGAGGATGGTTCCATCGGTTTTCGGCAGCAGCAGCCAGGCCACCAGATAGGTGCCGATCCCTACAAAAGGCAGCAGGAAACTGAGGAGGACGCCGATCCGGACCAGGGACACATCCCAGCCGTAGGCAGCGGCAATACCGGCGCAGACCCCGCCGAGCCAGCCTTTCCGCCGTTTGATCGGGGAGGAGCGCACAATGCTGAAGAACTTTTCCATGGACTAAGCCTTATCTGATGGTGTCGGAATAGGGAAATGAGGGACAGGCTGGGGGAGGGTGCGGAGGGGAATCCGCCTCAACGGGAGCGGTTCCGTTGAAGGCCGGACAGGAACCCGCCCACCAGGAGGGCCAGGCCGGCACCAAGGGCGAGGCAAAGGGCCAGCACCATCGGATCCACCGAAAGGTTCACGGTGTTGATCAGCAGTACGAGTACGGCCAGGACGGTCAACACCAGGCCCCACACCACTGTCCCCACCTGCAGTGCGCGGGGAGGGACGGGGACCGGGCTGTCATCGGTCTCCACCGCCGGTGCAGCGGAGCCGCGGGGGTCCACCGGGTCTGTTGCGGGACTGCCGGGACCCGGGTCCGCGGCCGGTGCCGACAGACGGTCCGGGGCTTCATAGCTTTCCGGTCCGTACTGGCGTCCCAGATAATCCCTCTCGTTGTCCTGTTCCATGGTTAAAGATCGCTTTCTTCAGTCGTGACGAGTACGTTCCCCGCGAGTCCGCGGACATCAATGGTGATCCGGTCTCCGTCGGCGCCGTCGTTGAGCGTGCGCTCGTCGGATGGCTGCCACAGCCCGCTGTATTCCTGCCGGTCCGATCCGTCGTTTACCTCGACATTTCCCGCAGTCATGCCGAACCGGATCGTTACCGGCGCATCGTCGGGAACCAGGATGGCGAGGTTCCCTGCGGCGACGCTGGCCGGGATCTCGAAGTTCCCCGAAGTCTCGGTCTCCCGCAGGTCAACTGTGCCGTTGGCGGCGATCACGGTGTAGCCGCCGCCCGCCTGGGCAGCGTCCCGCGGCGCCCACTCCGCATTGCTGGCCACCAGCAGGTTGGCGTTGGCCATGCTGCCCTGGGTCAGGAGGGAGGCTACGAGGGCTGCCACTGCCGCCGTGCCGATCCCGCCGGAGTGCCTGCCGACCACGCCCAGGATCACGATGCCGATGCCCAGGACGGCAGCGGCCGCTGCCAAGGCAACCGATACCGGTGCGCCCAGGGAAAGGACGTTGACGTAATCCAGGGCGAGGACGGTTCCGCCTGCGAGCAGGGCGGCACCGAAGAGAGCCGCGGCGAAGGACCCCGGGGCTCCCGGGATGCGCTTTGCCTTTTCGGTGCGTTCGGCGTTCCGCTTCGAGTCGGCTGCCGGCGGCGGAACTGGTCCGGGCGGAACGGCAAACCCGCCGTGCGGTGCGGCGGTAAAGGGAGCTGTGCCGCCGGCAGGTGCAGAACCGGCAGGGGCGGTGCCGGTGGCGTCCATACCGGGTTTGGCCAGCGAAACGGGCCTGCCGGGACGGGACTCCTGGGTTCCGGTAGTCCCGGCACCGGCGGGAGGAGTGACGGCGCCTGAGGCCGCCGGGTCCCCGGACGCATCCGCAGCGGCTCCATGGCCGGAAACGAGCTTGTGTCCCTTCCCCGTGGAGAACCAGTAAATGGCGGCCACACCCGCACCGATCCAGAACAGCGTCCAGACGGCGGCGCCGAACCAGCTGTCTGCGAGGAAGGAAGCGCCGGGGCCGCCCATGCCGATGAGGGCGAAAATGAGCGCCCCGGTCATGCCCGATGTCCAGGTTCCGCGGCCCGCCTCTTCGAGATGGATCCTGCCGTCCGGTTCCGGAAGCAGTGCCCAGGCGACCCCGTACGCCAGGAAACCGATTCCGAAGACACCCAGGACTACAAACAGGCCGCGGATAAGCACCGGATCCAGTCCGGTCCGCGCGGCGATCCCGGTGGCTACTCCGCCGAACCACCGGTCACCGCCGCGCACGACGCCGAACGAGCGGACCCAGCGAAAGAAACCGCCGTGGATGGCGGAGGGTGCCGGCCCGGCACCTTCCGCACCGGTGCCGGCTGCATGGCTGCCTGCCGGGGCAGGCCGCTGCTCAGCTGCAGGCTGCGGTGCGGGGTCTTGTGCTCCGGAATCAGGAAATGGGGAAGGGTTCATGCCTCCAGTCTTCTCCCGCTGCCGCCCGGCCGCATCAGGGACTACCCTGAGCTGCCCCTGAACGTGCCCTGAAGAAACACACTAATTGGCCTCCGGGCCGGTCCCCGGCACCTCCGGCGTGCTTGGATGGGGCCATGAGAGAACCCTTGGTGCGTCCCCGCGACCGGATTATTGCCGGCGTCTGCGCCGGACTCGCAGCACACCTGGGCTGGCCCGTGAAGCTGACCCGGATCCTCATGGCCGTGCTGGTGCTGGGTGCCGGAAGCGGCGTCATTCTCTACGGCTGGCTGTGGGTCATGGTGCCGACGCAGGAGGAGCAGGAGAAAAAGGAGCAGGTCTCCGCCAACCCGCGCAGTATTGCCGAGAACTATGCCCGGCAGCTGCGGGAAGGCGCAGTGCCTTCGCACGGTCCCGGAAAGGGTCCAGGAAAGGCAGGGCAGCGGGAGGTGGCAGCCGGCCTTGCCCTGCTGCTGGTGGCTGCAGCCGTCATTGCCCAGCGGCTGGGCGCGGACCTGAACTGGGGGCTGTTTGTTCCGGTCGCCGCGATTGCCGGCGGTGCGGTGCTGGCCTGGTCCCAGTTGGATGAGCGCCGGCGGGCAGGGCTGATGAACAGCGCCGGCGCGGACCGTGCCTCCGGCCTGATCCGGCTCACAGCAGGCCTGCTGCTGGTGGTGGCCGGGGTGCTGGTGGTTATCTCGGGGGCCGTGAGCTGGGATGTCCTGATGTCCGGGCTGCTGGCCTCCGCCGCCGTGCTGGCCGGCGTGGCACTGGTTTTCACACCGTGGGCCGTAAAACACTGGCGGGACCTGGAAGCGGAACGGTCCGGACGGATCCGGCAGACCGAACGGGCTGAAATTGCGGCCCACCTGCACGACTCGGTCCTGCAGACCCTGGCCCTGATCCAGAAAAGGGCCGGCTCCGAGCAGGATGTGATCCGGCTCGCCCGGGCCCAGGAAAGGGAGCTGCGGCAGTGGCTGTACTCTGACCGGGCCCGGGCGGAAGACCACCTCGTTGAATGCCTGCGCCGCATGGCTGCTGAAATAGAGGACGCCTACGGGCACCCGATTGAGCTGGTGGCCGTTTCGGACGCGGAGCTGGATGAGCGGACCGAAGCCCTGGCCTCCGCCGCCCGGGCGGCCGTGCTCAACGCTGCGCAGCATGCCGGCGGAACGGTTTCCGTTTATGTTGAATGCCGGCCCGAGCAGCTCGAAGTCTTTGTGCGGGACCGCGGGCCCGGATTCGATCCGGAGGCGGTGCCCCCGGACCGCATCGGTGTGCGCGGCTCCATTATCGGACGGATGCAGCGCGCCGGGGGCAGCGCCGCCATCCGCAGCACTTCGGACGGCACCGAGGTCCGGCTGGTGCTGCCGCTGCCGAACGGCCCCGAGAACGGTTCCGGTGAGCCGGGAACGGGCGGTACCGCGGGCAATACGGCGCACGGCGCCAGGGCAGCACGCCCCCGGGAGGCCGGGAAGAACTCTCCAATCCATGTCTCGAGCAACGGAGCACAACCTCAATGACGGCCCACCCGCAGCTGCCCATCGACGTCGTGGTGGTCGATGACCATGCCATTTTCCGCTCCGGCCTCCGGGCGGACCTGGACGCACGGATCAACGTGGTGGCCGAAGCAGACAGCGTGGAAACGGCAGTTGCAGTGATCACGGCCCGGCGGCCCGCCGTCGTCCTCCTGGACGTCCACCTGCCCGGCGGCAACGGCGGCGGCGGCGCGGAAGTGCTCGCCGGGTGCGCCGGGCTGCTCGGGGTCACCAGGTTCCTGGCGCTGAGCGTGTCCGACGCCGCCGAAGACGTGGTGACGGTGATCCGTGCCGGTGCCCGCGGCTACGTCACCAAAACCATCTCCGGGCCGGAGATTTCCGACGCCGTTGTCCGGGTGGCCGGCGGCGACGCCGTCTTCTCGCCCCGCCTGGCCGGATTCGTGCTTGATGCCTTCGGTACGGCGAGCGTGGCGGTCGATGACGAACTGGACCGTCTCTCGGCGCGCGAACTGGAGGTCATGCGGCTGATCGCCCGCGGCTACAGCTACAAGGAGGTGGCCCGCGAGCTGTTTATTTCCGTGAAGACCGTGGAAACCCATGTTTCCTCGGTGCTGCGCAAACTCCAGCTCTCCTCACGGCACGAGCTCACCCGCTGGGCCGCGGACCGCCGCCTGCTCTAGCTGCCTACCGGCCCTTGCCGAGGAAGTCCTGCAGCCGCTCCATGCCGACGGCGAGGTCTTCGTCGCCCAGGGCGTACGAGAGGCGGAGGTAGCCCGAGGGGCCGAAGGCTTCGCCCGGCACCACGGCAACTTCCACGGTATCCAGGATCAGGGCTGCCAGCTCGGCGGAGGTCTGCGGCCGGACCGGACCGTTCTTGCCCGGGAACTCGCGTCCAAGCAGTCCGCGGACATCCGCGTAGGCGTAGAACGCACCTTCGGGCATGGGGCACTCCACACCGTCAATCGAGTTCAGGGCCGAAACCATGGCCTTGCGGCGGCGGTCAAAGGCCTGCTTCATTTCGTCCACGGCGGTCAATGGTCCCGACACCGCAGCCAGCGCCGCCATCTGCGACACGTTGGACACGTTGGAGGACAGGTGGGACTGCAGGTTGGTGGCGGCCTTGATGACGTCCGGGGCGGCGATCATCCAGCCGACCCGCCAGCCGGTCATGGCGTAGGTCTTGGCCACGCCGTTGAGCACAATTACCTTGTCGCCGAGCTCCGGTGCAGCCGTGGCAATGGAGGTAAAGGGCACGCCGTCGTACGTCAGGTGCTCGTAAATCTCGTCCGTGATGACCCACAGCCCGTGTTCCGCAGCCCACCGCCCGATCTCCGCCACCTGCTCCGGCGGGTACACCGCGCCCGTCGGGTTCGACGGCGAGACGAAAAGGAGGACCTTGGTGCGTTCCGTGCGGGCGGCCTCGAGCTGCTCGACGCTCACCAGGTAGCCCTGTTCCGGCCCGGCGAAGACCTCCACCGGAACACCGCCGGCCAGCCGGATCGCCTCCGGGTACGTGGTCCAGTACGGGGTGGGAACCAGGACTTCGTCGCCCGGATCCAGCAGTGTGGCGAAGGATTCGTACACGGCCTGCTTGCCCCCGTTGGTCACCAGGACCTGTGCGGGCTCGACGGCGTAACCGGAGTCCCGCAGGGTCTTGGCCGCAATGGCCTTTTTCAGTTCAGGCAGCCCTCCGGCGGGGGAGTAGCGGTGGAAGCGCGGCTGGCGGGCGGCGTCCACGGCGGCGTCGACAATGTAGTCGGGGGTGGGAAAGTCCGGTTCCCCGGCGCCGAAACCGATCACCGGGCGCCCGGCCGCCTTGAGGGCCTTGGCCTTGGCATCCACTGCCAGGGTTGCGGACTCGGCAATGGATGCGATGCGCTCTGATATACGGCCGGTGGAAGACATGGGGTTCCCGTCTGGTGTGTGGCAGCTTAGGTGCGCCCCGTCGGTCCTGCCGGACGACGGCGGCATTCCACCAGTTTAGGCGCTCGGAATCCGCGCCGCAGGCACGCCCGGCCCGCGGCAGAGCCGCCCGGTTCGACGGGACGCCAAAGTTTGCGTAGACTGGTTCTTCGGTGGTTGTCCTCACCGCGCTGTCTCGTGTCTTTCGAGTGGATTGTGTCTTGCAAGCGGACCTGTTGGGAAACTAACGTCCTTCCGCTGTGGCTACAATGGTGCGGTAGGGAAATTTTCCTCCATAGGGTAGTGGCGCAATTGGTAGCGCAGCGGTCTCCAAAACCGCAGGTTGCAGGTTCGAGTCCTGTCTGCCCTGCGCAGAACTGTCATTTCCGGCAGCTCAGCAGTCCTTCATGGAATGAGCAGTCCCAGCGCATGCTGCGATTGTGAACCGACACAGATGAGTGAGGCGAAGGTGACCGAGACAGCTGCCAGCAGCTCCAAGGGACACCCCTCCAGCGGGCCCAAAAAGCGGGGTTTCTTCGCCGGTATCGCTCTCTTCCTGCGCCAGGTGATCGCCGAACTCAAAAAGGTCGTCACCCCCACCCGTAAGGAACTGCTGAGGTACACACTCGTTGTCCTCGCGTTCGTGCTGGTGATGATGCTTATCGTTACGGCTCTCGACTTTGCCTTTGGCAGGGGCGCACTGTGGATCTTCGGCTCGGGCGGCGGCGAAAGCTAGCCAAAGACCTAAGGCTTCGCCCGCTGGGCGGAACCGGAGACCATGAGCTAGTGACAAACCCGATAGTGCTCTGAAGAAGAAAGCAGGAATCTACGTGTCCGAGCAAGAACTCGAATCACAGATCAATGACAACGCTGATCTGGATACCGAGGATCAGATCGCCGCAGCCGACGTCGACGAGGCGCCCGCTGCTGTTGATGCATCGGCCGACGAAGAAAACGCAGCTGAAGAAGCTGCTGATTCCGCAGAAGACGCTGAGCCTGAGGAAGATCCGGCCGAGGCCTTCAAGGCCAAGCTGCGCCGCCAGGAGGGTGACTGGTACGTCATCCACTCCTACGCCGGCTACGAAAACCGCGTGAAGTCCAACCTTGAGACCCGCATCCAGACACTGGACATGGAAGAGGACATCTTCGAGATCCAGGTCCCGATGGAGGAAGTCGTCGAGATCAAGAACACCACGCGGAAGATCGTCAACCGCGTGCGTATCCCCGGCTACGTGCTGGTGCGCATGAACCTCACCGATGAGTCCTGGGGCGTTGTCCGGCACACTCCCGGCGTCACCGGCTTCGTTGGCAACGCACACAACCCGACTCCGCTGAGCCTCTCCGAGGTGTACTCGATGCTCGAGCACACCGTGGTTTCGCCCAAGACCGAGGCCGGCAAGCCCGCGCAGCAGCAGTCGTCGAACATTGCAGTGGACTTCGAAATCGGCGAGCCCGTCACGGTCAACGAAGGACCGTTCGAAACGCTTCAGGCCACGATCTCCGAGATCAAGCCCGAATCCCAGCAGCTGGTGGTTCTCGTGACCATCTTCGAGCGCGAGACGCCTGTGACCCTTGGCTTCGGCCAGGTCACCAAGCTCCAGTAGCTTCCAGACTTCGCTGCCCGCAGGTCCGCTTTAACCTGCAGACAGCGTCCGGCCGCCAAGCCATGGCGGCCACCACCCCGGACGGACGCTCCTGTCCTTCGGGAACATAATTTAGAGAAGGACCCTTTCATGGCCCCCAAGAAAAAGGTCACCGGCCTCATCAAGCTGCAGATCAACGCAGGCGCCGCCAACCCGGCTCCTCCGATTGGTCCGGCACTTGGCCAGCACGGTGTCAACATCATGGAATTCTGCAAGCAGTACAACGCTGCAACGGAATCCCAGCGCGGCAACGTTATCCCGGTGGAAATCACCGTCTACGAAGACCGTTCCTTCACCTTCATCACGAAGACCCCTCCGGCTGCACAGCTGATCAAGAAGGCTGCCGGTGTAGCCAAGGGTTCCGCAACCCCGCACACCACCAAGGTTGCCAACCTGACCCAGGCTCAGGTCGAAGAGATCGCCACCATGAAGATGGAAGACCTCAACGCCAACGATGTCCAGGCAGCTGCCAAGATCATCGCAGGCACCGCCCGCTCGATGGGCATCACCGTACAGGGCTAAGTCCCCGTACTGGTTTCAATTTCACATAACTGCCGCCGCCCCTAACGGGCGACGGCGCGTGGCAGGGCCGG
Source organism: Arthrobacter zhaoxinii (assembly GCF_025244925.1). Classification (NCBI taxonomy): domain Bacteria; kingdom Bacillati; phylum Actinomycetota; class Actinomycetes; order Micrococcales; family Micrococcaceae; genus Arthrobacter; species Arthrobacter zhaoxinii. The sequence goes on along the minus strand of NZ_CP104275.1, from coordinate 2,755,031 downwards.
GCGCGGTCCGATAGACCACAACTGCACAAGGAGAAAAAGCAGATGGCAAAGCGCAGCAAAGCATATGAAGCAGCTGCAGCCAAGATCGATGCGGACAAGCAGTACGCACCGGTCGAGGCTGTAGAGCTGGCGAAGGACACCAATCCTTCCAAGTTCGACGCAACCGTTGAGGTGGCTTTCCGCCTGGGCGTTGACCCCCGTAAGGCTGACCAGATGGTCCGCGGCACGGTCAACCTGCCCCACGGCACCGGCAAGACGGCCCGCGTCCTCGTTTTCGCAACCGGCGAGAAGGCTGAAGCAGCAATCGCTGCCGGCGCCGACTTCGTTGGTTCCGACGACATGATCGAAAAGGTTGCAGCAGGCTGGACCGACTTCGACGCCGCAGTGGCTACCCCGGACATGATGGGCAAGGTCGGCCGCCTGGGCCGCGTGCTCGGCCCGCGTAACCTCATGCCGAACCCGAAGACCGGTACGGTTACCCCGAACGTGGCCAAGGCTGTCACGGACATCAAGGGTGGCAAGATCGACTTCCGCGTCGACAAGCACTCCAACCTGCACTTCATCATCGGCAAGGTGTCCTTCGACGCCCAGAAGCTGGCTGAGAACTACGCAGCAGCTCTGGAAGAGGTCCTTCGCCTCAAGCCGTCCGCAGCAAAGGGCCGCTACATCTCCAAGGCGACCGTGTCCACCACGTTCGGCCCGAGCATCAGCGTTGATCCCAACGTCACCAAGGTCCTCGCAGACGCATAGTCAGCAGTAGTACCTGGGGATTCTTCCCCTCCAAAGGGCGGCCGCAGCTTTTCGCTGCGGCCGCTTTTTTGTGTTCCCGGGCCTTGGCGTTTGGTATCGGGGACTGCGTGCGGAAGGATGTCGGCCATGACGCAGATGCAGGTCTCGATTGAGCCGATTGCCGTTCCGGCCGGACTGGACGCACCGGGGGCGGCGGACTTCGTTGCCGTTGCCGAACTGTTCAATGCCCAGCAGCAGGAATTCTGGGGCAACAATGACTTTTACGGTCCGCCGCAGGCGCAGCTTGCCGGCCGGGGGAGCACCCCGACCCGGCGGCGAGAGCTCCTGGCCGCCCGTGCCGGGGCCGACATCGTGGGGGTGGCCCAGATAAACCTCCCGCTGACCGACAACCTGCACAGTGGAACGGTCGACATTGTGGTGGCACCTTCCGCCCGACGCCGCGGCGTCGGAACGCGGCTCTACGCCGCGGCGGAGCAACTGGCGGTGGTGGACAACCGGCGCATGCTCATGGCGGAGACGGACCATTTGCTCTCCGGTGAGCCGGCGGGACCGTTCGCCGGCAACGCGTCGCTGGTCCCGCAGGACGCCGCCGCCTTATTCGCTTCCGCGTTGGGTTTCCGGCTGGAACTGGTGGACCGCGTCAGCCGGCTCGAGCTGGGAAGCCCTGCAGATGATGAGGCCGTGCTGGAACAGGCGAGGACCGCCGCGGGAGCAGGCTACGAACTCGTGTTCTGGAGCGGCGCATGTCCCGAGGACCTGATAGCGGCCTACGCACGTCTGCGGCAGAAGATGAGCACCGATGCACCCATGGGAGGACTGGACCTGGCGGAGGAAGTCTGGGACGAAGCCCGGGTGCGGGAAGCCGAGGGTCTGGCCCGCGACATGGACGCAGAGGTGCTGGTCAGCGCCGCCCGGCACGTTGCCACCGGTGAGCTTGCCGGCCACACTGTCCTGGAGGTTTTCCGCAACAACCCCGCTGTGGTTTACCAGGACGACACCCTGGTGCTGGAAGGCCACCGGGGGAACCGGCTGGGCATGCTGCTCAAAGCCGCGAACCTGGTCCGCCTCCGGGAGGCGGTTCCCGAAGCGCTCCGGGTTTACACCTGGAACGCCGAGGAAAACCGCCACATGCTCTCCATCAATGAGCGGCTGGGGTTCCGGGCCATCGGCTACTCCGGAGAGTGGCAAAAGGAGCTGTCCGCCGAGTGAAATCCGGGTGCGGCTGCCGTCCGAGCAGGCACCGCTGCCGGGATTTGTTCCCTGCCGGATTCTCCCGTACTCTGGAACTACCAAAGACCGTCGGTCGATGTGCATTCAATCCCACCGTAAGGCTGAACCTTCAGCCCTCCACGCGTGGAACCCGGTTGGAGAAACATCCGAAAGTCCCTTGATAGGGCGGCCTGCGCAGGTGAACGAACTGAACTCCGGAACTTTGTGTGTCCGTTGAGTGAAGCCCCGTGCATCTGCCCGGGGCGTTTTTTATGTTCGGGACCCGATCCACCGGCACTATTTCCCCGGAAGGAGGGTTATGGCAACGCCAACAAAGGTGTCAGCAGTCGAGGAGATCACCACCGATTTCAAGGAATCGACCGCTGCTGTCCTAACCGAATACCGCGGGCTCACCGTTGCACAGCTCAAGGAGCTGCGTCGTTCGCTCGGCCAGGACACCAAGTACTCGGTCGTAAAGAACACCCTGACTGGCATTGCAGCCAAGGAAGCCGGCATCGACGCGTTCGAAGGCCAGCTTGCCGGACCTACTGCAATTGCCTTCATCAAGGGTGACGCAGTTGCAGCTGCAAAGAGCCTGACGGATTTTGCCAAGACCAACCCGCAGCTCATCATCAAGACCGGTGTCTTCGAGGGCAATGCCCTGGATGCCGCCGGCGTAGCCGCACTGGCTGCCCTTGAGTCCCGTGAGCTCCAGCTTGCACGCGTCGCCGGTGTCCTCCAGGCACCGATGTCCATGCTCGCCCGTGCGGCTGACGCTCTGCGTACGAAGCTTGAAGAGGAAAGCGGCGCTCCCGCTGCCTCCGCTGCAGAAGAGGCCCCGGCCGCTGCAGAAGAAGCTCCGGCAGCAGAAGCAGCCACCGAAGAGTAGAACCTCTTCTCCATCAATCTCCGGTGCCTGCGTGCACCAACTATAGGAAGGACGCCACACCATGGCGAAGCTCACCAACGAAGAGCTCATTGAAGCTTTCAAGGAACTGTCCATCATCGAGCTCTCCGATTTCGTGAAGCTCTTCGAGGAGACGTTCGACGTCACCGCTGCTGCTGTCGCAGTTGCCGGCCCCGCTGCCGGTGCCGCTGAAGCCGCTGAAGAGAAGACCGAATTCGACGTCATCCTCGAAGCAGCCGGCGACAAGAAGATCGCAGTGATCAAGGAAGTTCGCTCCCTGACCTCGCTGGGTCTGAAGGAAGCCAAGGACCTGGTTGACAGCGCTCCGAAGGCCGTCCTCGAAGGCGCCAACAAGGAAGCCGCTGACAAGGCCAAGGAAGCTCTCGAAGCTGCCGGCGCCACCGTCACCGTCAAGTAGTTTTTACTGCCTCACCGCATAAAAACGCTTTACAAAAGGCCCCGTTCCGCAAGGAACGGGGCCTTCTGTATTCTCTCGGGGCGGCTGCTCCGGGGCGGTTAGGCCTCTTCGCGGTACAGCAGGAGAGCTTCGCCCTGGCCGCCGCCGCCGCAGAGGGAAACCCCGGCCCGGCCGGATCCGCGCCTGGCGAGTTCATGTGCTGCGGTGAGGGCCAGACGGGCGCCCGAGGCACCGATCGGATGCCCGAGCGCGATGGCTCCGCCGTGCAGGTTGCACTGTTCCAGATCCATGCCCAGTTCGTTCAGGGACTGGACCGCCACGGCACCGAAGGCCTCGTTGATCTCGATGAAGTCCAGGTCCGAGGTGCTCCAGCCCGCCCGGCGAAGCGCGGCGAAGAGGGCGTTGGACGGCTGGGAATGCAGCGTGTTGTCCGGACCGGCAACCTGGCCGGGGAGCCCGACGGCGGCCAGGACGTTCAGCCCGTTGGCTTCGGCGAAGTCCCGGGTCGTGAGGATCAGTGCTGCGGCGCCGTCCGAAAGGGGGGAGGAGTTGCCGGCCGTGATGGTTCCCTCTGCATCGAAGGCCGGCCTCAGGCCCGCCAGGGTGTCCACCGTGGTGCCCGGGCGGACGCCCTCGTCCGCAGTAAGCACCACGGGTTCGCCGCGGCGCTGCGGCACGGTCACGGGAACAATTTCCGCGTCGAAGATCCCCGCCGCCATTGCCGCTGCCGCCCGCTGGTGGGAGGCTGCGGCTACTTCGTCCTGTTCCAGCCGCTTGATGGCCAGCTTCGTGTTGCCCCGTTCGGTGGAAATGCCCATGGAGTCGTTGTCGAAGGCATCCGTCAGGCCGTCGTGGGCCACGGAGTCCAGGGCCGAGATGTTGCCGTAGTTCCAGCCCTGGCGGGAGCCGGGAAGCAGGTGCGGGCCGCGGGTCATGGATTCCTGGCCGCCGGCCACCACCACAGTGGCCTCGCCGCCCCGGATCAGCCGGGCGGCGTCGATCACCGCAGCCAGGCCGGAGAGACAGACCTTGTTGACGGTGACCGCCGGGACGTCCCAGCCGATACCGGCCTTGATGGATGCCTGGCGGGCGGGATTCTGCCCGCAGCCGGCCTGCACAACGTGGCCCATGATGACCGAATCCACGTCGGCGGCGTCAACACCGGACTTCTCCAGTGCGCCCTTGATGGCAAAGGCGCCGAGTTCGACGGCCGTGAACGCGGACAGCTGGCCGTTCAGGCGGCCCTGGGGAGTGCGCGCACCCCCAACGATAACCACTTCGGGAACGGCTGCGCCCTCACGGGCTGCGGAGGTGTTTATGGGTGCGTGAGTCACTCGTGGGTCGCTTTCGTCGTTGTATTCGTCATTGAAGACAGGGATAAGGCTACGCCAACCCGGGAGCCCCGGGGAGAGCGCCGTCACAGGGGCGGCGGCGCCGCACGCCGCCCCGGCAAGCATAAAAGCCCCGTTGTGCGGTAAGGTATCTGTATCCGATGCGGAAACGGTACGCCGGTGTTGCCTGTAGCTCCCCCTTGACCGGGAATCGATTGCCGGGATTCGAGACTGGATCCCCCACCCCGGAACCTCCGTTTGGAGGGGTTGAGCGAAGCAGGGTTCAAATACCGGGTAGACTTGTCTGCCCATAATGCCCTATAGTGGATATTTGCTTCCTCCTGTTAACCTTCAGCCTTCATATAGCGGTGGGCTTCGTTCCGTGCCGGGCAGTATCCGCAACCTGTGGATGTGCCGCACGCCGGACATAGGGACGCACACGGACTCGGTCCGCATTGTGCAGGGGAGGAGGCGTGAAACACGCCTGAAGGTCTGTGGAAGGATCCCTCTTGGTCGCCTCGAGCACCTCTAATAACGAAACCGCTACTAATCCGGAGAACGCAGCTTCCCGGATTTCATTCGCAAAGATTCACGAACCGCTTGACGTTCCCAATCTTCTTGCCCTGCAGACGGACAGCTTTGACTGGCTCGTCGGCAACGAGCGCTGGAAGGCGCGCGTTGAAAAGGCGCGGGAGACCGGCGAACAGGGTATTGCCACCACATCCGGCCTGGCCGACATCTTCGAGGAAATCTCCCCGATTGAAGACTTCCAGGGCACCATGTCCCTGAGCTTCTCGGAGCCGGAGTTTGCCGACCCGAAGTACACCATGGCGGAGTGCAAGGACCGGGACGCTACGTACTCGGCCCCGTTGTACGTTAAAGCCGAATTCATGAACAACAACACGGGTGAGATCAAGCAGCAGACCGTGTTCATGGGCGACTTCCCCCTCATGACAGACAAGGGAACGTTCGTCATCAACGGCACCGAGCGTGTTGTTGTTTCCCAGCTGGTCCGTTCCCCGGGCGCCTACTTTGAGCGCACCGCTGACAAGACCAGTGACAAGGACATCTACACCGCGAAGATCATTCCTTCCCGCGGTGCATGGTTCGAACTGGAAATCGACAAGCGCGACCAGGTGGGCGTCCGCCTGGACCGCAAGCGCAAGCAGTCCGTCACCGTGCTGCTCAAGGCACTGGGGTGGACCGAAGGCCAGATCCTCGAGACCTTCGGCGAATACGACTCCATCCGGGCCACCCTGGAAAAGGACCCCACGGAAACCCGCGAAGATGCCCTGCTGGACATCTACCGCAAGCTCCGTCCGGGCGAGCCGCCCACGGTCGAGGCTGCCCAGACGCTGCTGGACAACCTGTACTTCAACCCGAAGCGCTACGATCTGGCCAAGGTTGGCCGCTACAAGATCAACCGCAAGCTCGGCATCGACAAGCCCCTGACGGATTCCGACGCGTCGGTACTGAACAATGACGACATCGTCGCCATGATCAAGTTCCTCGTGGCACTGCACGCCGGCGAGAAGACGGTTCCGGGCAAGCGCAACGGTGCCGACGTGGACATCCGCGTCGAGGTCGACGACATCGACCACTTCGGCAACCGCCGTATCCGCGCCGTCGGCGAACTGATCGAAAACCAGATCCGCACGGGCCTGTCCCGTATGGAGCGTGTGGTCCGCGAACGGATGACCACCCAGGACGTCGAGGCCATCACGCCGCAGACCCTGATCAACATCCGTCCCGTGGTTGCTGCGATCAAGGAGTTCTTCGGAACGTCCCAGCTCTCGCAGTTCATGGACCAGAACAACCCGCTGGCCGGTCTGACGCACAAGCGCCGCCTGTCCGCACTGGGCCCGGGCGGTCTGTCCCGTGACCGTGCAGGCATGGAAGTCCGAGATGTGCACCCGTCCCACTACGGACGTATGTGCCCCATCGAAACCCCTGAAGGCCCGAACATCGGCCTGATCGGTTCGCTGGCTTCCTACGGCCGCATCAACGCCTTCGGCTTCATCGAAACCCCGTACCGCAAGGTCGAGGAAGGCGTAGTCACCGACAAGGTTGACTACCTGACCGCCGATGACGAAGTTGAGCGCACCATTGCCCAGGCAAACGCCCCGCTGCGCGCCGACCAGCACTTCGCCGAGGACCTTGTCCTCGTCCGTGCCCGCGGCGGCTCCGGTGAGCCCGTCCTCGTTGAGCCCAACGAGGTCGAGTACATGGACGTCTCCCCGCGCCAGATGGTGTCGGTGGCTACGGCCCTGATTCCGTTCCTCGAGCATGACGATGCCAACCGTGCCCTCATGGGTGCGAACATGCAGCGCCAGGCTGTGCCGCTGCTCCGTTCCGAGCGCCCCGTCGTGGGCACCGGCATGGAGAAGTACACCGCAGTTGACGCCGGCGACTCCGTGACCGCCAAGAAGCCCGGTGTTGTCACCGAGGTTTCCGCTGACATCGTCACCGTCATGAACGACGACGGCACCGAGACCAGCTACCCGATCATGAAGTTCGAGCGCTCCAACCAGGGCAACGCCTACAACCAGCGCGTGCTGGTTTCCGAAGGTGCCCGGGTTGAGGTCAACAGCATCATCGCCGACGGTCCCGCAACGGACCAGGGTGAACTGGCCCTTGGTAAGAACCTGCTCGTGGCATTCATGTCATGGGAAGGCCACAACTACGAAGATGCCATCATCCTGTCCCAGCGCATGGTCTCCGACGATGTCCTGACCTCCATCCACATTGAGGAGCACGAGGTTGACGCCCGCGACACCAAGCTTGGTGCCGAGGAAATCACCCGCGACATCCCCAACGTCTCCGAAGAGGTGCTTTCGCAGCTCGACGAGCGCGGCATCATCCACATCGGTGCCGAGGTTGAAGCAGGCGACATCCTGGTTGGCCGTGTCACCCCGAAGGGTGAAACGGAACTGACCCCGGAAGAGCGCCTGCTGCGCGCCATCTTCGGCGAGAAGAGCCGCGAAGTCCGCGACACCTCCCTGAAGGTTCCCCACGGCGAGTCCGGCACCGTCATCGGCGTCCGTATCTTCGACCGCGACAACGACGACGAGCTGCCCCCGGGCGTCAACCAGCTGGTCCGCGTCTACGTGGCGCACAAGCGCAAGATCACGGACGGCGACAAGCTGGCCGGCCGCCACGGCAACAAGGGCGTCATCTCCAAGATCCTCCCGATCGAAGACATGCCGTTCATGGAAGACGGAACCCCCGTCGACATCATCCTGAACCCGCTGGGTGTTCCGGGCCGAATGAACGTTGGACAGGTCCTGGAAATCCACCTGGGCTGGGCTGCCAAGCAGGGCTGGAAGATCGAGGGCGAGCCGGACTGGGTCAAGGACCTGCCGAACCTGCCCCGCGAGACCGGTCCCACCACGGTTGCAACCCCGGTGTTCGACGGTGCCAGCGAGGATGAGATCATCAACCTGCTCGACTCCACCAACGTGACCCGTGACGGCAACCGCCTGATCGGTGCCTCGGGCAAGGCCCGGATGTACGACGGCCGCTCCGGCCAGCCGTTCCCGGACCCGATCTCGGTCGGCTACATGTACATCCTGAAGCTCCACCACCTGGTGGACGACAAGATCCACGCACGCTCCACCGGACCGTACTCCATGATCACGCAGCAGCCGCTGGGTGGTAAGGCACAGTTCGGCGGCCAGCGCTTCGGTGAGATGGAAGTCTGGGCCCTGGAAGCGTACGGCGCTGCCTACACGCTGCAGGAACTGCTCACGATCAAGTCTGATGACATCCATGGCCGCGTGAAGGTCTACGAAGCCATCGTCAAGGGCGAGAACATCCCGGAGCCCGGCGTTCCGGAATCGTTCAAGGTCCTGATCAAGGAAATGCAGTCGCTCTGCCTGAATGTGGAAGTCCTCTCCACCGAAGGCAACACGATTGAAATGCGTGACTCGGATGAAGAAGTCTTCCGGGCCGCGGAGGAACTGGGTATCGATCTGTCCCGTGCAGAGCCCAGCTCCGTCGAAGAGGTTTAGCAGTATCACCGTCCCGGCTGGTGCCGGGACGGTCCGGAACGGCGGCAACGAAATTCCGCGGCTCGCAGAGCTCGCAACGGAATATTAAAGCCGCCTAACCCGGACCGCCTGGCGCCAGTGGGATGGTCACCTAGAGCTCTTTCCGTACCCCGAGACATTCAGATTTAGAGAACAAGAGAGAACAGGGACCCATGTCCAACGATTCCACGTTCGGCCTCATGCGAATCGGCCTTGCCACCGCGGATGAAATCCGCGGTTGGTCTTACGGCGAAGTCAAGAAGCCGGAAACCATCAACTACCGAACCCTGAAGCCGGAGAAGGACGGTCTTTTCTGCGAAAAGATCTTCGGTCCTTCCCGCGACTGGGAATGCTACTGCGGTAAGTACAAGCGCGTCCGCTTCAAGGGCATCATCTGTGAGCGCTGCGGCGTCGAGGTCACCCGTGCCAAGGTGCGCCGCGAACGCATGGGCCACATTGAGCTCGCCGCTCCGGTCACCCACATCTGGTACTTCAAGGGTGTTCCGTCCCGCCTGGGCTACCTGCTGGACCTGGCACCGAAGGACCTTGAAAAGGTCATTTACTTCGCTGCCTACATGATCACCTCGGTCGACGAAGAAAACCGCCACGCGGAACTGCCGAACCTGCAGGCCGAGCACGACCTGGAGCGCAAGCACCTCGTCGACCAGCGCGACTCCGACATTGCCGCGATCGCCAAGGACCTCGAAGGCGAGCTTGCCCGCCTCGAAGGCGAAGGCGCCAAGGCTGCCGACAAGAAGAAGGCCCGCGACTCCGCCGACCGCCAGATGGCCAAGGTCCGCCGCGACGCCGACAACAACATCGAGCGCCTCGAGCAGGTCTGGGACCGGTTCAAGAACCTCAAGGTCGGCGACCTCGAAGGCGACGAAGGGCTCTACCGCGAACTGCGTGACCGCTTCGGTCTGTACTTCGAAGGCTCCATGGGTGCCGAAGCCATCAAGAAGCGTCTTGAAGACTTCGACATGCAGGCCGAGTCCGAGAACCTGCGCGACATCATCCAGAACGGCAAGGGCCAGCGCAAGACGCGTGCCCTGAAGCGCCTGAAGGTTGTCAACGCGTTCCTGACCACCACGAACAGCCCGCTGGGCATGGTCCTCGACGCCGTTCCGGTCATCCCGCCGGAACTGCGCCCGATGGTCCAGCTCGACGGCGGCCGTTTCGCGACGTCGGACCTTAACGACCTGTACCGCCGTGTGATCAACCGCAACAACCGCCTGAAGCGCCTGCTGGATCTCGGTGCCCCCGAGATCATCGTGAACAACGAAAAGCGGATGCTCCAGGAAGCCGTTGACTCCCTGTTCGACAACGGCCGCCGCGGCCGTCCGGTCACCGGACCGGGCAACCGTCCGCTGAAGTCGCTGTCCGACATGCTCAAGGGCAAGCAGGGCCGCTTCCGCCAGAACCTGCTCGGTAAGCGCGTTGACTACTCCGGCCGTTCCGTGATTGTTGTCGGCCCGCAGCTGAAGCTGCACCAGTGCGGTCTGCCCAAGCAGATGGCTCTGGAGCTCTTCAAGCCGTTCGTGATGAAGCGCCTGGTTGACCTCAACCACGCACAGAACATCAAGAGCGCCAAGCGCATGGTCGAGCGTTTCCGTCCGCAGGTCTGGGACGTACTGGAAGAGATCATCACCGAACACCCGGTGCTGCTCAACCGTGCACCCACCCTGCACCGCCTCGGCATCCAGGCCTTCGAGCCGCAGCTTGTTGAGGGCAAGGCCCTTCAGCTGCACCCGCTGGTCTGCGGCGCCTTCAACGCTGACTTCGACGGCGACCAGATGGCAGTCCACCTGCCGCTGAGCCCCGAAGCCCAGGCTGAAGCACGCATCCTGATGCTGTCCTCGAACAACATCCTGAAGCCGTCCGACGGCCGCCCGGTCACCCTGCCCTCGCAGGATATGATCATCGGCCTGCACCACCTCACCACCAAGCGCCCCGGCGCTGTTGGCGAAGGCCGCGTGTTCGGCTCCATGTCCGAGGCCATCATGGCGTTCGACATGGGCGAGCTGCACCTGAACTCGCTGGTGAAGATGCGCGTGGACGGCTTCGTTCCCAGCGCAACCCAGCCCGCTCCGGAAGGTTGGGAAGAGGGCACTCCTGCCCTCATCGAAACCTCCCTCGGACAGGTCATCTTCAACCAGACGCTGCCGGCGGATTACCCGTGGGTGAAGGAAGTTGCCGATAAGGGCCAGCTCTCCGCGATCGTCAACGATCTCGCCGAGCGGTACCCGAAGGTCGTCACGGCTGCCACGCTGGACAACCTGAAGGATGCCGGTTTCTACTGGGCCACCCGCTCGGGCGTTACCGTCGCCATCTCCGATATCGCGGCTCCGATCGATAAGCCGGCCATTATGGAAGGCTACGAAGCCCAGGCTGCCAAGGTTGAAAGCCAGTACGGCAAGGGCCTGATCGCTGAAGACGAGCGCCGCCAGGAACTGATCGATATCTGGAACAAGGCCACCAACGAGGTTGCTGCTGCAATGCGGGCGAACATGCCCGAATTCAACAACATCAACCGCATGGTGTCCTCCGGTGCACGTGGTAACTGGCTGCAGGTCCGGCAGATTGCTGGTATCCGTGGTCTGGTGGCCAACCCTAAGGGTGAGATCATCCCGCGTCCGATCAAGTCCTCGTACCGCGAGGGCCTGTCGGTGCTGGAATACTTCATCGCCACCCACGGTGCCCGTAAGGGTCTCGCCGATACCGCTCTGCGTACCGCCAACTCGGGTTACCTGACCCGTCGTCTGGTGGACGTTTCCCAGGACGTCATTGTCCGTGAGGAAGACTGCGGCACCGAGCGCGGCCTGAACGTGACCATCGCTGTTCCGGACGCCAACGGCGAACTGCAGCTGCACGAAGAGGTCGAGAACTCGGCGTACGCCCGTACGCTGGCCACCGACGTCACCGATGCACAGGGCAACGTCCTGGCCAAGGGCGGCGACGATGTGGGCGACGTCCTCATCGCCAAGCTGTTCGAAGCCGGCGTCACCGACATCAAGGTCCGCTCCGTACTCACCTGTGAGTCCGCCGTCGGTACCTGTGCACTGTGCTACGGCCGCTCCCTGGCCACGGGTAAGACCGTGGACATCGGCGAGGCCGTGGGCATCATTGCCGCACAGTCCATTGGTGAGCCGGGTACCCAGCTGACCATGCGTACCTTCCACACCGGTGGTGTTGCTTCCGCGGAAGATATCACCCAGGGTCTGCCCCGTATCCAGGAGCTCTTCGAAGCACGTACGCCTAAGGGTGTTGCTCCGATCTCCGAGACCGCGGGCCGGGTCACGCTGGAAGAGACCGACCGCCAGATGCGTCTGGTTGTCACTCCCGACGACGGCTCCGAGGAAATCGCCTACCCGGTCCTGCGCCGTGCCCGCCTCCTGGTTGCCGACGGCGACCACGTCGAGGTTGGCCAGCAGCTGGTCTTCGGTGCGGTGGATCCCAAGCAGATCCTCCGTATCCTCGGCCCGCGCAAGGCACAGGAATTCCTGGTGGACGAAGTCCAGCGCGTGTACCGCAGCCAGGGTGTGGGCATCCACGACAAGCACGTCGAGGTTATTGTCCGCCAGATGCTGCGCCGCGTAACCGTGATCGAGTCCGGCGACTCCGATCTGCTCCCGGGTGAGCTGACCGAACGCCGCCGCTTCGAGAGCGAGAACCGCCGCGTGGTTTCGGAAGGCAAGAAGCCTGCTTCGGGCCGTCCGGAACTCATGGGTATCACCAAGGCCTCCCTGGCCACCGAGTCCTGGCTGTCCGCAGCTTCCTTCCAGGAGACAACCCGCGTCCTGACGCAGGCTGCCATGGAAGGCAAGAGCGATCCGCTGCTCGGCCTCAAGGAGAACGTCATCATCGGTAAGCTGATCCCGGCCGGAACGGGCCTGCCCCGTTACACCGAGGTCACTGTCGAGCCGACCGAAGAAGCAAAGGCCAATCTGTTCACCGGCCCCAGCGCCTTCAGCGACTTCGACTACGCCGGCGTTGACGGCGGTCTGAGCCCCGAGTTCCACGCCATCCCGCTGGATGACTACGACATGGGCAGCGACTTCCGCTAAGGAAAGCGCAACCAACGGCAGGTCCCGCACCCTCGTGGTGCGGGACCTGCCGCGTTTAACGGCTGTGCCAGACTGGGAACATGGCGAATTCCCCGACCGGCGAATCCATGACCAGCCGGATCGTCCGGATTATCAGCGCCTTCGACGACACGCACCAGTCCATGCCCGTGGCCGTGCTGGCCCGCCGCGCGGAGCTGCCCCTGTCCACCGCACACCGGATCGTGAAGGACCTCATGGGGCACGGCTTCCTCCAGCGCGAGCCGGACGGCGGCATCCGCCTCGGCCTTCGCCTGTGGGAACTGGCCAACCGCAGTTCTGCGGCGCTGGGCCTGAAGCAGATTGCGATGCCGTTCATGGAGGACATCCAGGCAGTGGTCCGGCAGCACACGCAGCTGTCCGTGCTGCGCCAGGACGAGGTCCTGTTCATCGAACGGCTGTCCAGCCACGGCTCGGTGCTGAACCACGCCAAGGTCGCCGGCCGGCTCCCCGTCCACGTCTCGTCTTCGGGGATGGTGATGATGGCCCACTCGCCCCGGCACGTGCAGGAGGCCTATCTGCAGCGGCGGGACCTGGATGCCGCCGCCGAGAAGGTCCTCCGGGCTTCCTGGGCCCGGATGCGGCTGGAAGGCAGCGCGAGCCTGCCCGGCGCCGTCGTCCCGGAGACCACCGGGATAGCGGTGCCCGTGTTCGGAGCGGGCAGCACCGCGGTGGCGGCGATCGGCGTTGTCGTGCCTACCGGAGGGGAGGATATCCCCGCAACCGTCCCGGCCCTGATGACCGCTGCCCGCGGCATTTCCCGGGGACTGGGAGTGCGCACCGAAGCGGCGGGACCGCACTACCGGCGCTGATCCGGTTTCCCAATGAATGAGAATGTCCTTGGAGCTCCCCTTGTGCCGGCAGTCACACTGGGAGGTAGTGTCCGCTACAGAGTTTCCAAAGGAGTTCCAGATGGGTGCAGAGCGCACAATTCTCAAGACGCAGGTCGGCATTGTGGGCGGCGGCCCGGCCGGACTGATGCTTTCGCACCTGCTGGCCAAGTCCGGCATTGAAAACATCGTGGTCGAAAAGCGGGACCACGAGACCATCCGCACCACCCATCGGGCAGGGATCCTGGAGCACGGCAGCGTCCGGATGCTCACCGAGACCGGTGTCAGCAACAGGGTGCTTACCGAGGGCTACCGGCACGAGGGGATTGACCTGCGCTTCGGCGGCGAGAGCCACCGCATCGACTTTGAAGACCTGGTGGGGGAGTCCGTGTGGCTGTATCCGCAGAATGAAGTCTTCACCGACCTGGCCGCCGCCCGGGAACGGGACCACGGGGATGTCCGCTACGGAGTCAGCGACACCGCCGTGGTGGACCTTGCAACGGACACCCCGAAGATCCTCTTCACGGACAGCGACGGCCGGGATTATGAGATCCACTGCGAGATTCTGGTGGGCTCCGACGGTTCCGCCGGCATCTGCAAGCGCTCCATCCCCAAGGAAGCCCGCACGGACAACTTCATCGAATACCCCTTCGCCTGGTTCGGCATCCTCACCCGGGCAGCCCCCAGCGCACCGGAACTGATCTACGCCAACTCGGACCGCGGTTTCGCCCTGATCAGCCAGCGCAACGACGAGGTCCAGCGGATGTACTTCCAGTCCGACCCGAACGAAGACCCGGATGCCTGGAGCGAAGACCGGATCTGGGACGAGCTCCAGGCCCGGGTGGACGGCCCGGACGGCTTCGAACTGACGAGGGGACCCATCTTCGAAAAAACCGTCCTGAAGTTCCGCAGCTACGTCTGCGAACCTCTGCGGTACGGAAACCTGTTCCTGGCCGGCGACGCCGGGCACACCGTTCCGCCCACGGGAGCCAAGGGGCTGAACCTCGCCCTGGCCGACGTTCGGGTGCTGTTCGAAGCCATCGATTCGTTCTACGCCACCCGGTCCGCGGACCTGCTGGACGGGTACAGCGACAAGGCGCTGAAGCGGGTCTGGCGGGCGCAGAACTTTTCCTATTGGATGACCTCTATGCTGCACACCCGGGCGGATGCCGGTTCCTTCGAGCGCAAGCGTGCGCTGGGAGAGCTGAGCGGCGTCGTCGCCTCCCGGCACGGCAGCGCCTACCTTGCCGAGGCCTACACCGGCTGGCCGAACGACTAAATGTTCGTATAGCGAACACCTGTACATCCAATGAACAAGCCGTGTACTGTGGTTTCGACCACGTGGATGCTTGGAAAGCCGGAGCGCGAGGGCGCGCTTCATTGAAAGGAAGACCCATGGAAATGGAAGAGGATCTTTTCTCGAACAGCCATGTCATCGAGAAGCTGGACGCCGCCGAGGCCTCGCAGGACCAGATCTCCGCTGAAATCGCGTCGGTCCACGCCGAATACTCCAAGGGGGTGGACGACGGCGCCGCGGAGGAGACCCAGCCCCGCATCGATTTCTCTCCCTACCGCAGCTCCCTTCTGCGCCACCCCACTAAGGATCCGCACCACGTGGACCCCGAAACCATTGAACTGTGGTCCCCGGCCTTCGGCCACCAGGATGTCCACGCGCTCGAGAGCGACCTGACCATCCAGCACAACGGCGAGCCGATGGGGGAGCGGATCATCGTCCGCGGACGCATCCTCGACGGCGACGGGCACCCGGTCCGCAACCAGCTGGTGGAAATCTGGCAGGCCAACTCCGCCGGCCGCTACATCCACAAGCGCGACCAGCACCCCGCCCCGCTGGACCCGAACTTCACCGGCGTCGGCCGCTGCATCACCACCGATGACGGCTTCTATGAGTTCACCACCATCAAGCCCGGACCGTACCCGTGGAAGAACCACTACAACGCCTGGCGGCCCGCACACATCCACTTCTCGCTCTTCGGCACCGACTTCACCCAGCGCATGATCACCCAGATGTACTTCCCCGGCGATCCGCTGTTCGCCCTGGATCCGATCTACCAGTCGATCACCGATTCCAAGGCCCGCGACCGCCTCGTGGCCACGTACGACCACAACATCACCTCGCATGAATGGGCCACCGGCTACAACTGGGACATCGTGCTCACCGGCAGCAACCGCACCTGGATGGAAGACGAGGACGCAGAGTAATGAGCGAGCAGAAGCTAACCGCCACCCCGGGCCAGACCATCGGCCCGTTCTACGGCTACGCCCTCCCCTTCGACAAGGACAACCAGCTGCTGCCCCCGGGCATGCCCGGCAGTATCCGCCTGCAGGGCACCGTGACCGACGGCGCCGGTGACACCATTCCGGACGCGCTGCTCGAAATCTGGCAGGCCGACGCCGACGGGAACATCCCGCAGCGGACCGGCTCCCTGGTCCGCGACGGCTACACCTTCACCGGATGGGGCCGCACCGCCGTCGACAACACCGGCAACTACACCTTCACCACGGTGAACCCGGGTCCGACGGAAGCGGGATCGGCCCCCTTCATTTCCTTCGTCATCTTTGCCCGCGGCCTGCTGAACAAGCTGCACACCCGGATGTACCTGCCGGACGACGAAGAGGCCTTGGCCCGCGACCCGCTGCTGTCCTCGCTGCCCGAGGAGCGCCGCCGCACCCTGATCGCCGCCCGCGAAGCCGACGGCGGCCTGCGCTGGAACATCTGCCTGCAGGGCGAGGACGAGACCGTCTTCCTCACCTACCCCGGAGCGTAGCGGTGGGTGCAGCGGACAGTGCGGACTACGGACTGCTCTCCCCGGCCTGGGCGGGAACGCCGGCCGCGGAACTGACCGGCGACCGCCAGCTGCTCCAGGCCCTCCTGGACGTGGAACTGGAATGGGTCCGCGTGCTGGCCTCCGCCGGGCTGGCCGATCCGGACGCTCCGGCTGCCGTTGCGGCCGTCAGCGACGCCTCCCGGTACGACGCCGCGTCCCTCGCCGAGCGGGCACAGGGCGGCGGAAACCCCGTCATCCCGCTGCTGGCGGACCTCCGTGCCCAGGCCCGGGAAGTTTCGCCGAAGGCTGCGGCCGCGATCCACCGCGGTGCCACCAGCCAGGACATCATGGACACCGCCCTGATGCTGATGGCCCGCCGGGCCCTGGACACGGTCCTGGCGGATGCAGACCGCGCTGCGGCCGCCCTGGGTGACCTGGCCCGCCGCCACGCCGCAACCCTGTGCGTGGCCCGGACCCTGACCCAGCACTCGCTGCCCTCCACCTTCGGCCTGCGTGCCGCACAGTGGCTGCACGGCATCGGCTCCGCCGCCCAGGGGCTGCGCACCGCCTCCGACAACCTCCAGCTGCAGTGGGGCGGTGCCTCCGGAACGCTGGCGGCGCTCACCCTGGCCGCCGGTTCCGCACCCGGCGGCGGAACTATCACTGCCTTCGACCTCACCGCACGGCTGGCCCACGGCCTCGGCCTGGCCGACCCCGTGGCACCCTGGCAGACCAACCGGCTGCCGGTGACCGCCCTGGGGGCCGCCCTGCAGGACTTCACCGCCGCAGCCGGGAAGGTTGCCAACGACGTCCTGCTGCTCAGCCGCCCGGAAATCGGCGAGGTCTCCGAACCCCGCGCCGCCGGCCGCGGCGGCTCCTCCGCCATGCCGCAGAAGCAGAACCCCGTCCTGTCCGTCCTGATCCGCAGCGCAGCCCTGGCCGCCCCCGGCTACGGCATGCAGCTCAACGCCGCCGCCGCCGCCGCGGATGATGAGCGGCCCAGCGGCTCCTGGCACGTGGAATGGCAGGCCCTGCGCTCCCTGCTGCGCCTCGCCGGGGGAGCGGCGGCCAAGCTGGCCGAACTGGCCGAAGGCCTGCAGGTGTCCACGGACGCCCTGGCCAGGAACCTGGAATCCGCCGGACCGCTAGTGGTCAGTGAAAAGATCATGGCCGTCGTGGCGCCCCTGCTCGACGACGGCGTGCCCGGACGCGGCAAGGAAACCGTCGCCGCCACGGTGGCCCGCTCGCTGTCCTCCGGCGAGCCCTTCGAGGAATTGCTGCGCGCTGCGGTTCCCCCGGAGGTCCTTTCCGATGCGGAACTCAAGAGTGTCCTCGACCCCGCCGAATACCTAGGGGAGGCCGCCGCCCTCATTGAGCGGATCACCGCTGCCTACCCCGGAAAGCCTCCAGCATGAGCATCCCCGCCATCAAGGCGTCCCGCCTTTCCAACGCCGGCCCCGCGGCCCCCGTCCTGATTGCCGGCCCGTCACTGGGCACCGCGTCCATGCCGCTGTGGAGCCGGGCTGCCGCCGCCCTGGACAGCTTCACGGTCATTGCCTGGGACCTGCCCGGCCACGGCGCCAGCCCCGCTGCAGGGGAACCCTTCAGTATCGCGGATCTGGCGTCCGCCGTCGCCGCACTGGTGACCGGTGCCCGCAGCGCCGGAGATATTCCCGCGGATGTCCCGGTCTTCTATGCCGGGGTATCGCTGGGCGGCGCCGTCGGGCTGCAGCTGGGCCTGGACCACGGGTCCCTGTTCGACGGCGTGGCCGTCCTGTGTTCCGGCGCCAAGATCGGAGACGCAGACGCCTGGGAGGAACGCGCCGAAACGGTGCGCCTCCAGGGCACGCCCACCCAGGTGGTGGGCTCGGGGCAGCGGTGGTTCGCGCCGGGCTTTATGGACCGGGAGCCCGCCGCCGCAGCGGCCCTGCTGCACTCGCTCCAGGACGCAGACCGCTTCTCCTACGCCCTGTGCTGCCGTGCGCTGGCGGGCTTTGACGTCCGAGACCGCCTCGCGGACATCACGGTCCCCGTGCTCGCTGTTGCCGGCGCCGACGACGCCGTCACGCCGCCGTCGTTCGCGCAGCTCATTGCCGACCGCGTAACCAACGGAACCGCCGCCGTCGTCGACGACGCCGCACATCTGGTCCCGGTGGAGCAGCCGGCGGCCACCGCAGAACTGCTGAAGGATTTCTTCGGCGCACAGTACCTCGAAGGGAACTAACCCAGTGATCGCAGATGCCAACAAGAGCCGGCAGGACGTATACAACGAGGGCATGGCAGTGCGCCGCGAGGTCCTCGGCGCCGAACACGTGGACCGGGCCAACGCCGGCAAGGACGAATTCACCACCGACTTCCAGGACCTGATCACCCAGTACGCCTGGGGCACCATCTGGACCCGTCCAGGCCTGCCGCGCACCATGCGCAGCGCCGTCACGCTGACCGCCCTGATTGCCCACGGACACCTGGAGGAGTTCGCCATGCACGTCCGCGCCGCGCTGCGCAACGGCCTGGACCGCGACGAGATCAAGGAGATTGTGCTGCAGTCCGCCATCTACTGCGGCGTCCCCTCCGCCAACTCCGCCTTCAAGGTGGCCCAGGGCGTCTTCCGGGAGATTGACGCTGCGGCCTGAGCCGGCGGCAGCCCTTCCCCCTCTTCCAGTTTCCGCTTTTCAGTTCAAGGAGCACCGGTGAACCAGGCCTATATCTACGACGCAGTCCGTACCCCCTTCGGCAAATTCGGCGGGGCCCTCGCCGGAGTCCGCCCGGACGATCTGGCCGCACAGGTCCTGAAGGCCTCCGTGTCCCGGGCCCCCGGCCTGGACCCCGAGCGGATTGACGAAGTGGTCTTCGGCAACGCCAACGGCGCCGGCGAGGAAAACCGCAACGTGGCCCGCATGGCCACCCTGCTGGCCGGCCTGCCCACCTCGATCCCGGGCACCACGGTCAACCGGCTCTGCGGCTCGTCCCTCGACGCGGCACTGATCGCCTCCCGGCAGATCAACACCGGCGAAGCGGACCTGATGCTGATCGGCGGCGTCGAGTCCATGAGCCGTGCCCCCTGGGTGCTGCCCAAGAACGAAAAACCGTACCCGGCCGGAGACCAGACCCTAGCCTCCACCACCCTGGGCTGGCGTCTGGTCAACCCCGCCATGCCGAAGGAATGGACCGTTTCCCTGGGCGAGGCCACCGAGCAGCTGCGCGAGAAGTACGGCATCACCCGTGAGCGCCAGGATGCGTTCGCCGCAGCCTCGCACGCCCTCGCCGCAAAGGCCTGGGACGAGGGCAAGTACGCGAACCTGACGGTCGCCGTCGACGGTGTGGACCTGGACCGCGATGAAAGCATCCGCGCCGGCTCCACCGTGGAGAAGCTCGCCACGCTGCGCACCGTTTTCCGCCCGGCCTCCGAAGATGTCTCAGGCGGCACCGTCACCGCCGGCAACGCCTCGCCGCTGAACGACGGCGCTTCCGCCGCCTGGCTGGGCAGCGAAAACGCCGCCGGGATCCTTGGCCTGGCTCCGCTGGCCCGGATCGCAGGCCGCGGAGCCGCAGCCAATGAACCCCAGTTCTTCGGTTACGCCCCGGTGGAGGCGGCAAACACCGCGCTGAAGCGGGCCGGCATCAGCTGGAGCGACGTCGGCGCCGTCGAACTCAACGAGGCCTTCGCGGCCCAGTCCCTGGCCTGCCTGGACGCCTGGGACGTGGACCCCGGCATCGTCAATGCCTGGGGCGGCGCGGTAGCCATCGGCCACCCGCTCGGCGCCTCCGGCACCCGCATCCTGGGGACGCTGGCCCGCCGGCTGCAGGAATCGGGGGAGCGCTGGGGCGTGGCCGCGATCTGCATCGGTGTGGGCCAGGGCCTCGCCGTCGTGCTCGAAAACGCCAACTAAGAATCCAGCCGCTACAAGACGTAAGGAATAACGTGCTCAACATTGTGCAGGACGTCGATGAGGCAGTCGCGCCCATCCATGACGGCGCCACCGTCATGATCGGCGGGTTCGGCCGGGCAGGGCAGCCCGTGGAGCTCATCGAGGCGCTGCTGCGCCAGGGCGCCAAGGACCTGACCGTCGTCAACAACAACGCCGGCAACGGCGAACAGGGCCTCGCCGCCCTGATCGGCGCCGGCCGGGTGAAGAAGATCATCTGCTCCTTCCCGCGGCAGTCCGACTCGCAGATCTTCGACGCCAAGTACCGCGCCGGAGAGATCGAACTGGAACTGGTGCCCCAGGGCAACCTGGCCGAGCGCATCCGCGCCGCCGGGGCCGGCATCGGCGGATTCTTTACGCCCACCGCCTACGGCACGCCGCTGGCCGAAGGCAAGGAAACCCGGATGATCGACGGCCGCGGCTACGTCTTCGAAACTCCGCTGCATGCGGACTTCGCCCTGGTCAAGGCACTGCGCGCCGACAAGGCAGGCAACCTGATCTACCGGAAGACCGCCCGGAACTTCGGCCCGATCATGGCCACCGCGGCGAAGACCGCCATTGTGCAGGTCCGGGAGATTGTCGACATCGGCGGGATAGACCCCGAAGCCGTGGTCACCCCGGGAATCTACGTCAACAGCCTGGTCCGCGTGGACCGGGAGAAAGCGCCGGCTGCAGCATGAGCAACGGAACCGAAAAGCTGGGAAAGAACGACCTCGCTGCCCTGGTGGCAGCGGACATTGCCCCCGGGTCCTTCGTGAACCTGGGCATCGGCCAGCCGACCCTGGTCTCGAACTACCTTCGGCCCGAGCAGAACGTCACCCTGCACACCGAAAACGGGATGCTGGGCATGGGGCCTGAAGCCACCGGTGACGAGGTGGATCCGGACCTGATCAACGCCGGCAAGATCCCGGTGACCGAGCTGCCCGGTGCTGCCTACTTCCACCACGCAGACTCCTTTGCGATCATGCGCGGCGGGCACCTGGACGTCTGTGTACTGGGGGCGTTCCAGGTCTCCGCGTCCGGCGACCTGGCCAACTGGCACACCGGCGCGCCCGACGCCATCCCCGCAGTGGGCGGCGCCATGGACCTGGCCACCGGCGCCAAGGACGTCTACGTCATGATGTCCCTGTTCACCAAGGACGGCCTCAGCAAACTCGTGAAGGAATGCAGCTACCCGCTCACCGGCGTGGGGTGCGTCACCCGCGTTTACACTAGTGAGGCGGTCTTCCTGCTGAAGGAGGACGGCGTCCATGTCCGCGAGACCTTCGGCACCACGTTTGAAGACCTGGCGGCAAAGATGGATATCCCGCTGATCCGCGCCGCGGCCGGCGGCCAGCAGTAACCGACACCTTGGGAGACATGTGAGCGAGACGGCACCGGCCAGCGACCAGTTCGTTCAGTCGCTGGCCCGCGGCCTGATGGTGATCCGGGCGTTCGACGCCGACCACGTGCAGATGACCTTGAGCGAGGTCTCCCGCCGCACCGGACTGACCCGGGCAACGGCCCGCCGCTTCCTGCTCACGCTGACGGAGCTGGGCTACGTCCGCACCGACGGGCGGACCTTCGAACTCACGGCGCTGGTGCTGCAGCTGGGGTACTCCTATTTGTCCGGCCAGTCCCTGCCCCAGCTCACGCAGCCGGTGCTGGAGGACCTCTCCCGGGAGATCTCCGAATCCACGTCGGCGTCCGTGCTGGACGGAGACGAGATTGTCTACATTGCCCGCATCCACACCCGCAGGCTGATGACCGTCGGCATCAGCGTGGGCACCCGGTTCCCCGCCTACGCCACCTCCATGGGCAGGGTGCTGCTGGCAGGGCTTCCCGAGGACCGCTTCGAGGACTACGTCTCCGCCGTGCAGCTGCGTCCCCTGACGGAGCGCACCGTCACGGACCCGGACCGCCTGCGTGACGCTGTGGCGCAGGTGCGGGAACAGGGCTGGGCCCTTGTGGACCAGGAACTGGAACTGGGGCTGCGTTCCGTGGCCGTTCCGGTCCTGGACCCGCAGGGAACAGTGGTGGCAGCACTTAATACCTCCATGCAGGCCACGGCAGGGCTTACGCTGGAAGAGGCGGCCGCCCGCGTGCTGCCGCATCTGCAGCAGGCGTCGGCCACGATTACCGCGGCCCTGGCCGCCCGCAGTTAGTGACGCTGCACGCACTTTCCTCGGGGAGGCGTTAAGTCTGCTAGACTGAAAACCAATTGTTTGTGTGGCAGTGGATGAAGGCCGCTCGCGTGCCCTCCGTGGAGAGATACTCGGAGGAATGCATTCCGTAAGGAATGGGCGGGCCTGTTTCCGGGTTGCGGGGTCCTTGCGCAACGAATGCCACACTTTTGCACGCCTACGGTCGCTTTCGGCGAGAATATCGGAACTTCTCGGGGCATTGCGGCAACGACTTGAAGCGCGTCGCTCCGGATTCGGCTCTCAGCCGGCAGCGGGACGAGGCAACCAGAGAATTATCTCGAGAAAAAACGGAGAACACGAAAGTGCCTACGATTCAGCAGCTGGTCCGCAAGGGCCGCTCACCCAAGGTCTCCAAGACCAAGGCTCCTGCCCTTAAGGGCAGCCCGATGCGCCGTGGTGTCTGCACCCGCGTTTACACCACCACCCCGAAGAAGCCGAACTCGGCTCTGCGTAAGGTTGCACGTGTCCGCCTCAACGGCGGCATCGAAGTAACCGCATACATCCCCGGTGTGGGTCACAACCTTCAGGAACACTCCATCGTGCTGGTGCGCGGCGGTCGTGTGAAGGACCTTCCCGGTGTCCGCTACAAGATTGTCCGCGGTGCCCTCGATACCCAGGGTGTCAAGAACCGCAAGCAGGCTCGCAGCCGCTACGGCGCGAAGATGGAGAAGAAGTAATATGCCCCGCAAGGGTCCGGCCCCCAAGCGGCCGCTCGTACTGGATCCCGTCTACGGCTCCCCGCTGGTCACGCAGCTGATCAACAAGGTTCTGGTAGACGGCAAGAAGTCCACCGCAGAGCGCATCGTTTACGGTGCACTTGCAGGCGCCCAGGAGAAGACCGGACAGGATCCGGTTGCAGCCCTGAAGAAGGCAATGGACAACATCAAGCCGAGCCTTGAGGTCAAGTCCCGCCGTGTTGGCGGCGCTACTTACCAGGTTCCCGTCGAGGTCAAGCCGGGCCGTGCAACCGCACTGGCTCTGCGCTGGCTGGTCGGCTACTCCAAGGCCCGCCGCGAGAAGACGATGACTGAGCGTCTGCGCAACGAAATCCTGGACGCTTCCAACGGTCTTGGTGCAGCTGTGAAGCGCCGCGAGGACACCCACAAGATGGCCGAGTCCAACAAGGCCTTCGCCCACTACCGCTGGTAATACGCCAAGCTGACGGCAGCCGCTGAAGGCCCTGTGGCCCGCTTTTGCGGGCCGCAGGGCTTCAGCCGGATAAGCGCCGTTGACGGAAGCAACCAAAAAAGGGAGAAACCGTGGCACTTGACGTGCTTACCGACCTGAATAAGGTCCGCAACATCGGCATCATGGCCCACATTGATGCCGGCAAGACAACTACCACTGAGCGCATCCTGTTCTACACGGGTGTCAACCACAAGATCGGCGAGACCCACGACGGTGCGTCCACGATGGACTGGATGGCACAGGAGCAGGAGCGGGGCATCACCATCACCTCCGCAGCTACCACGTGCTACTGGGACAACAACCAGATCAACATCATCGACACCCCGGGTCACGTTGACTTCACTGTCGAGGTTGAGCGGTCCCTGCGCGTCCTCGACGGCGCCGTTGCTGTCTTCGATGGCAAGGAAGGCGTGGAGCCGCAGTCCGAGACTGTCTGGCGCCAGGCCGACAAGTACGACGTTCCGCGTATCTGCTTCGTCAACAAGATGGACAAGCTCGGCGCTGACTTCTACTTCACCGTAGACACGATCATCAACCGCCTCGGCGCCAAGCCGCTGGTCCTCCAGCTGCCGATCGGCTCCGAAAGCGAATTCGAAGGCGTCGTTGACCTCATCGAAATGCGTGCACTCACCTGGCGCGGCGACGCCAAGGGTGACGTGACCATGGGCGCCAAGTACGAAATCGAACCGATCCCCGCAGAACTGCAGGAAAAGGCCGAATCGTACCGCGCGCAGCTTGTCGAGACCGTTGCTGAAGCCAGCGACGAACTGATGAACAAGTACCTCGAAGGCGAAGAGATCAGCATTCCGGAGCTGAAGGCCGGCATCCGTAAGCTGACCATCAACTCCGAGGTCTACCCGGTTCTCTGTGGCTCTGCCTTCAAGAACCGCGGTGTGCAGCCGATGCTGGACGCCGTCGTCGACTACCTGCCCAGCCCGCTTGACGTCCCGAACATCAAGGGCCACGACATCCGCGACGAAGAGGTCATCCTCGAGCGTGCCGCTGATGCCAAGGCTCCGTTCTCGGCTCTGGCGTTCAAGGTTGTGACGCACCCGTTCTTCGGCCGTCTGACCTACATCCGCGTGTACTCCGGTCACGCTGCTTCCGGCGCCCAGGTCATGAATGCGACCAAGCAGAAGAAGGAGCGCATCGGAAAGCTCTTCCAGATGCACGCCAACAAGGAAAACCCGGTCGAGGAAATCACGACGGGCCACATTTACGCCGCCATCGGCCTGAAGGACACCACCACGGGCGACACCCTGTGCGACCTTCAGGAGCCGATCGTGCTGGAATCCATGAGCTTCCCGGAGCCCGTGATTTCCGTGGCCATCGAGCCGAAGACGAAGGGTGACCAGGAGAAGCTCTCCACGGCCATCCAGAAGCTCTCCGAAGAGGATCCGACCTTCCAGGTCTCCCTCGACGAAGACACCGGCCAGACCATCATCGCCGGCATGGGCGAGCTCCACCTGGACATCCTGGTGGACCGCATGCGCCGCGAGTTCCGCGTCGAGGCAAACGTGGGCAAGCCCCAGGTCGCCTACCGCGAAACGATCCGCCGTGCAGTCGCCAAGCACGACTACACGCACAAGAAGCAGACCGGTGGTTCGGGTCAGTTCGCAAAGATCCAGATCGCCATCGAGCCGCTGGACACGTCCGACGGCACGTTCTACGAATTCGAGAACAAGGTCACCGGTGGTCGCGTTCCGCGCGAATACATCCCCAGCGTTGACCAGGGTATCCAGAGTGCACTTACTGACGGTGTGCTCGCCGGTTACCCGGTTGTCGGCATCAAGGCGACGCTGCTTGACGGCGCGTACCACGACGTCGACTCCTCGGAAATGGCGTTCAAGATTGCCGGACGTCAGGCTTTCAAGGAAGCCGCACGTATGGCAAGCCCGGTCCTGCTCGAACCGCTGATGGATGTTGAAGTCCGCACCCCTGAGGAATACATGGGTGAAGTTATCGGTGACATCAACTCCCGTCGCGGCCAGATGCAGTCCATGGAAGACGCAGCCGGCGTAAAGGTCATCCGGGCACACGTCCCGCTGTCCGGCATGTTCGGCTACATCGGCGACCTGCGGTCCAAGACCCAGGGCCGCGCCGTGTACTCCATGTCCTTCAACAGCTACGCCGAGGTCCCGAAGGCAGTTGCCGACGAGATCATCCAGAAGACGCGCGGCGAGTAAAACTTGGAGGGTGGAACGGTTTCGACCGGACCACCCGCCGTGTGCGCCTGGTCCGGGCTTCGGCCCGGACCGGGCGCATAGCCAGACTGAGCGGCCTTACGAGGCTGCTGCGGAAATCGGCAATTTCATCAAATAAACAGCCCCAAGTAGACTTACATCAGTTTCAGTTGCGAAAAGCGCGGCTGGAGATTGAGTCTTCTAACTCTCTAGGAGGAACCCGTGGCGAAGGCAAAGTTCGAGCGGACTAAGCCGCACGTCAACATCGGCACCATTGGTCACGTTGACCATGGTAAGACGACGTTGACCGCTGCCATTTCGAAGGTGCTTGCTGACAAGTACCCTGATCTGAATGAAAAGCGCGATTTCGCTGCTATCGACTCTGCACCTGAAGAGCGCCAGCGCGGCATCACCATCAACATCTCTCACATCGAGTACCAGACCGAGAAGCGCCACTACGCACACGTAGACGCCCCCGGCCACGCTGACTACATCAAGAACATGATCACTGGTGCAGCTCAGATGGACGGCGCAATCCTCGTGGTTGCCGCTACCGACGGTCCGATGGCCCAGACCCGCGAGCACGTTCTGCTCGCCCGCCAGGTTGGCGTTCCCTACCTGCTGGTCGCACTGAACAAGTCCGACATGGTTGACGACGAAGAACTGCTCGACCTCGTGGAAATGGAAGTTCGCGAACTGCTGAGCTCCCAGGACTTCGACGGCGACAACGCTCCCGTCGTCCGCGTTTCCGGCCTCAAGGCTCTCGAAGGCGACCCCAAGTGGGTTGCAGCCGTCGAAGAGCTCATGGAAGCCGTTGACAACAACGTGCCGGACCCCGTTCGCGACAAGGACAAGCCGTTCCTGATGCCGATCGAGGACGTCTTCACGATCACCGGTCGTGGAACCGTTGTCACGGGCCGCGCCGAGCGCGGTACCCTCGCCATCAACTCCGAGGTCGAGATCGTCGGCATCCGTCCGGTCCAGAAGACCACGGTTACCGGTATCGAGATGTTCCACAAGCAGCTTGACGAAGCATGGGCCGGCGAGAACTGTGGCCTGCTGCTCCGCGGCATCAAGCGCGAAGACGTAGAGCGTGGCCAGGTTGTCGTAAAGCCGGGTTCCATCACCCCGCACACCGACTTCGAGGCCAACGTCTACATCCTGTCCAAGGATGAAGGCGGACGCCACAACCCGTTCTACTCGAACTACCGCCCGCAGTTCTACTTCCGCACCACGGACGTAACCGGCGTCATCACCCTCCCCGAGGGCACTGAAATGGTTATGCCCGGCGATAACACTGAGATGAGCGTTGAGCTCATCCAGCCGATCGCAATGGAAGAGGGCCTCGGCTTCGCTATCCGCGAAGGCGGCCGCACCGTTGGATCAGGCCGCGTCACCAAGATCATCAAGTAATTTGATGGTTTAGCCTGAACCTCATCGGTTCTTAGCAGGGCCCCGTTGCTTATGGCAGCGGGGCCCTGCTGCTTTTAACCCCCGGCTGCCCCGGTGTCCGCCCGACCAGCTGGCGCGCTACCGCTGTCCCTGCGGTCAGGCCCTGGTCGAAGGCCCGGACCGCGTTCAGCCCGGACGCATCCAGTGCTCCGCCGATCACCGTGCAGGGGACACCGCGGACCGCCAACGGTGCGTGGAACGGATTGTGCGGCACCTGCCCGGCGGCCAGCACGACGGCGTCGGCCGGCAGCAGCGCCGCGGCCCCGTTCCCGTCCCGCACCCGGAGCCCCTGGCGGGATACTTCCAGCGGCGTGGTGCCGGGCAGGGTCCGGACACCGGCGGCCCGGATCTCCTGCAGCACCGCCCACCGGGTGGACGGGCCGATGCCTGCACCGATCCGTTTGCCGCGGCGCAGGATCGTGACGTCCCGGGCGCCGCCGGGTGCCCCTGGATCCACGAGCAGGCGGGAGAGATCCACTGCGATTCCGCCGGCACCCACAATCACCACGCGAGCCCCCAGCCTCGCCGGGTCCGCGAACGCCTGCCGGTAATCCAGCACGGGAAGCAGGCCGCTGCGGGGCAGCGGCACGGGCCGCGGGCGCACCCCCGTGGCCAGGACTACGTGCGCGTAGCGGGCCAGATGCGCGACGCCGGGGGCCGCGCCTGTCAGCACGTGTACGCCCAGCCGCGCCAGTTCATTGGTGAAATAGCGGATGGTCTGCAGGAAGTCGGCTTTGCCCGGCACCTGCCCGGCGAGCCGGAACTGGCCGCCAATGGCACCCTCCCGTTCATAAAGATCCACCGCATGCCCGGCCTCCGCGAGCGTCGCCGCGGCCTGCATACCGGCCGGACCGGCTCCCACCACTGCCACGCGTACTCCGGCGGGCGGCGGAACTGCCCGCAGCGGGAAGACGGTTTCGCGCCCGGCCCGCGGGTTCACCAGGCAGGAGACCGGCTCGGTACCCAGGGACCGGTCGATGCAGGCCTCGTTGCAGGCGATGCAGGTATTGACGAGATGGGACTCGCCGCGCCGGGACTTGGCGACGATGTCCGGGTCGGCGAGGAAGGGGCGGGCCATCGAGATCAGGTCCGCGTGCCCGGCGGCCAGGGCACGCTCCGCGGATTCCAGCGAGTTGATCCGGTTGCTGCCGATCACCGGGACCCGAACGTCCGCGGCAGCAAGTGCTCCGCGGATCCCGCCGGCAATGTCCAGCCAGCGGCCGGGGGGAACCAAAGCCTGCACCGAGGGGGCCCGGGACTCGTGCCAGCCGATGCCGACGTTGACCGCGTCCGCCCCGTCCCGTGCCAGTGCCACCGCCAGGTCAGCTGACTCCGCCCGGGTGCTGGAGCCCGCCGTGAAGTCAGCACCGGACGTGCGGTAAATGACCGGGTAACCGGTGCCCACGGCCTCCCGGACGGCCTTCAGCACCGCCCGCGGAAAGGCCTGCCTGTGCTGCGGATCCCCTCCCCAGCGGTCCCGGCGCCGGTTCGTCAGGGGAGAGGCGAACTGGTTGATCAGGTAGCCCTCGGAGCCCATGATTTCCACGGCATCGAAGCCGAGGGCGCGCGCTGCGGCAGCGCCGGCAGCGAAATCGGCAAGGGTGTCCTCGATCTGCGCCAGCGTCAGCGCGCGGGGCAGGCATCGGGAGAAGGCCGAGTAAACCTCCGACGGCGCCACGGGGCGGATGCCGAAGCTGGCTTCGAAGGCATAGCGCCCCGCATGGAACAACTGCAGGGCCAGTTTCCCGCCGGCGTCGTGCACGGCGTCCAGGACCGGCATCATCACGGCTGCCGCTGCGGGTTCGTTGATCAGCAGGTAGTTGGGACCGCCGGCACCGGCCCGGCTGACCGCAGCGCCTCCGGTGACAATCAGGCCGGCTCCGCCGGCTGCCCGTTCGCGGTAGAACGCTGCGAGGGCCCGGGGATCGTCCTCCCGGTTCAGATGCATCGACCCCATCACGATCCGGTGGTCCAGGTGCAGCGGACCGAGGGAGACGGGGGAGAACACCCGGTCCAGCATGACGGTATCAGGGGCGGGCGGCCGGAGCCGTGCCGGGGCCGGCAGGGGCAGGGACGCGTCCGCCGTCGGGCGCGGGTGCCTGGAACCGGCCAAGAAGGCCGCGGGCAATCACGGTTTTCTGGATCTCGTTCGTCCCTTCTTCGAAGCGCTGCGCCCGTGCGTCGCGGTACACGCGTTCAATGGGCATGGTCTTCCAGTACCCCACGCCCCCGTGGACCTGCAGGGCCTTGTCCGTTACGCGGGTGAGCATGTCGACGGCGGTGAGCTTGGCCATCGAGGATAGGGAGCCGGCGTCGGCCGTGCCGTCCTGCCACGCGGCGGCGGCATGCAGGGTCAGCGCGCGGGCCGCCGCGATGTCAGCGGCGTTTTCCGCCAGGGCGAAGGCGACGGCCTGCCGCGAGGCGAGCGGCTTCCCGAAGGTGGTGCGCTCCAGGGCGTAGGAGACCGCCAGCTGCTGGGCGCGCTGGGCCAGGCCGACGCAGCTCATCGCTACGGAGATCCGGCTGGGCGTGAGGAAGCCGCCCAGCGCGACGGCCAATCCGTCCCCTTCCTCCCCGATCCGGTTGGCGACAGGGACGGGGGTGTCCGTGAACGTCAGGGACGCGTGGTCGGTGCCGCGGACGCCCAGGGTGTCGGACGTGTCTTCCACTTCGACGCCGGGGGCGTGCCGGTCCACCAGCAGTGCCACCGTGCCCCCGCTTCCCGTGCTCCCGGCCAGCCGGGCAAACAGCAGCCAATAATCGCACCGCACCCCGAACGTGATCAGATGCTTGCGGCCGGTGAGGTAGTACGTGTCGCCCGCCCGCCGCACACTCGAGCTGATGTCGGCGCCCGTGCCGTTGCCGGGCTCGGTCAGGGTGAAGGCGACCAGAAGGTCGCCGGCGACGGACGGGCGGATGAACTTCCGGCGCTGCACGTCGTCAACGTGCGGGTTCATGGCCCGCCAGGTGCCGTTGACCACGTGCACAATCATGCGGACCGAGGCGTGTGAACGGGAGAAGATTTCCATCAGCCCCATCCACTGGACAAAGCTCAGCCCCCGCCCGCCGAGATTCGCCGGAGCTGCCAGGGAGAGGAACCCGGCCCCGCGCAGTTCCTTCCACAGGGCGTCCGGCACGGTGCCGGTGGTTTCGATGAGTCCGGCCCATTCCTCGCCGGGACCCTCGACCCAGGCGGTAACGGCCGCCAGCAGGTCGAGGTATTCCGGCTCCGGGATGCTGCTGCCCCGTCCGTCGGCGGTGATGGCTGCAGTGGTCACTGGCTGCTCCGATCCGGTGCGGGGAAGCTGCGGGTGATTTCCCGCAGCAGGAACTTCTGCACCTTGCCGACGGCGTTGCGGGGGAGGGCGTCGACCAGCTCAAGGCGTTCGGGCCAGTAGTGCCTTGAGACATGGTGGCGGTCGAGGAACGCGGTGAGGTCCGCCAGCAGCGGGCGATTCCCAGGTTCCGGGACCACGAAGGCGCAGGCCCGCTCGCCGAGGCGTTCATCGGGCATGGCGGCCAGGGCAACGTCGCGTACGGCTGGATGCCGGTAGATCAGCTGCTCGATCTCGGCCACCGGGATTTTCTCCCCTCCGCGGTTGATGATGTCGCGAACCCGGCCGGTAATGCGCAGGAACCCGGCTTCGTCGAGGATCGCCGTGTCGCCGGTGCGGTACCAGCCGTCTTCGGTAAAGACTTCCTTGGTCAAGTCCGGGCGGTCAAGGTAACCGTCAAAGACCGTGGGAGAACTGAGCTCGAAGTTGCCTTCCACCCCGGGCGGCAGGAGGCGGCCGTCGTCGTCGACCACCCGGGTCCGCACGCCCGCCAGCTCCCGGCCGTCGGTGCCCCACACCTTTACCGGTTCGTCCCGGGGCGAGGCCAGGGTGCCCAGGCAGGTTTCAGTGGTGCCGAAGGCACCGCAGATCCCGGCGCCCAAGATGCGTGTGGCACGTTCGGCGAGGTGCCGGGGGACCGCCGCCCCGGTGGCGACGAAGATGCGCAGGGTGGGCGGCGCGGGGGTGCCCGCGTCCACTGCGGACACCAGATCGGCCAGGAACGGGGTGGCGGCCTGGACGAAGGTGGCCCGCCAGCCGCGCATGAGCTGCAGGGCGCGTTCCGGGTTCCAGGCCGGCTGCAGGATCTGCGGACAGCCGAGCACGAATGAGAGCCACATGCCGTAGAGGAAGCCGGTTTGGTGGGCCAGTGGCGATGGAATGAAGACAGCGTCGTCGCTGGTGAGCCCCAGGTGCACGGCTTCCATGGCCGCAGCGCGGCTGAGTGTTCCATGCCGGTGCACCACGCCCTTGGGTTCGCCGGAGGTGCCCGAGGTGAACAGCAGCTGCGCCGCGTCCCGGGCAGTCGGCGCGGACCCGGGATCCGGTGCTGCCGCGGGGCGCTCCTGCCGCAGGACCGTGTCCCAGTCGGCGAACCGCGGGCCGCCGCTGATGCGGGGGAGAGGACGGGTGGACGCCGGCTCCCGCAGCACAAGGACGTGGGCCAGGGCAAGCGGCGCTGCGCCGGTTCCGTCCGGCCGCCGGAGGAGGCCGGCGAGTTCCTCGGCCGGCAGGCGTCCGCGGAACTCCTCCACGGTGACAAATACCCGGGCGGCGGCGCGGTGCAGTGCCAGTGCCACTTCGCGCTCCCGGAAGATCGGCATGATCGGCGCGGCGACGGCGCCGAGTCGGAGCACCGCCACGGTGAGGACAACGAATTCGCTTCGGTTGGGGAGCTGGAAGGCCACCCGGTCACCCGGCCGCACCCCCAGCGCCAGCAGCGCCGCGGCTACGCGGTCCGCCTGCGTGTCGAGCTCGGCCCAGGTGAGGTGCCCCGATGCCCCGGTGCCGCCGTCGACCACTGCTGTTTCGTTGGGCCGTTCCGCGGCCCACCGCCGCACCCAGTCCGCGCCGGTCACGGCGGCGCAGGCTTCCACAGCAGCCGGCCCGGCAAAATTCCGGGGCCGGCTCCCCCTTGCCGTCCTGGCGGGGCGGCTGGGAAGGGGACGGCGAATCGCGCCGTCTTCGACCTGCATCCGCAGCCCGAAAGTGGTCATGGCGGCCAGATATTCCGGGTAGGAGATGCGGTAGGCGTGGGGATAGGTCAGGGTGCTGCGTCCCTCCGCAGCTGAAGCTGCCACGGCCAGGGACATCAGGACCCGGTGGTCGTTGAAGGAGGACAGATCGGCGCCGTCCAGGCCGCCGGTGCCGCGGATCGCCAGGGTGGAACCCTCCACGGTGAGGTCCGCGCCCATTGAGTTCAGCTGCAGCATGGCAGCCACCCGGTCAGACTCCTTCATCCGCACGTGGTCGATGTTCCGGAAGACGCTGCGGCCCTTCGCGAAGCAGGCCATGACGGTCAGCACGGGAAGCATGTCCGGCACGCGGCGGCAATCCACGTCGATCGGCTGCAGGGTGAGCCCCTGATGGCGGATCCGCACCGCGTCCGCTGCCGGATCGTAGGCCATGGGCACACCCATGTGGGCGGCAAGGTCCAGGAAATCGGCTTCGGGATGGTCGGAGCCGGCCGAGGAGGTGGAACGCAGCCCGGCAAGGGCAACATCGGCCGGATGCAGGGCTGCTGCGGCCAGGCCGAAAGCGGCGGATCCGATATCCGGGGGCATCCTCACATCGGCCGGAACTGCCTGCTGGTCCGGCGGGATGCGAAAGCGCCGACGGTCCGCGGAGGCGTCCACCTGCAGGCCGAAGCGCGCCATCATGGCGAGTGTCAGGTCCACATAGCTGGTTTCGTTCTGTACGCCTTCCACCACCACCGTGGTTTCGGAACGGGCAAACGGTGCCAGCAGGAGCAGGCCGGAGATCCACTGGGACAGAGTTCCGGATATGCGGACTTCGCCGCCGCGCGGCCGCCCGTGAGCCACCCGGAGGGGCGGGCAGTCGTTACTCGAAGCGATATCCACGCCCATGTCCCGGAGGGCCGCCAGCAACGCACCGATGGGACGGCGCTGGAAGTACTTCTGCCCGGTGACGACGACGTCGCGTGTCCCGAGCGCCGCGAGTCCGGCCATGAAGTACAGGGTGGTGCCGGAGCTGCCTGCGGAGACACTCGGCCGCCGCGCAGTGTAGGGGCCGCCGTGGACAATGAACGTGTCATCCTGCACCTCTATTCCGGTCCCGAGCTGGCGCAGCATGGAGACCGTGTACTGCACATGGCGGGCATCGGTGAGCCCCGAAATCCGGCTCGTGCCCGGAGCCAGGGAAGCCAGGATGAGGGCCCGGTGGGCGTGGTATTTGGAATTGGGGACCTGCACCGTTCCGGTGATGCCCGCGTGTGTTCCCAGGACCGAAAGATACATGGCCGCAGGGCCTTTCCGTTCGTCGGGAGCCTCCGGCTCATCTCGTGCGCCGACGCTAGCAGTTCGGAATCCCGGCGGGAACAGCCCGCGGGCAAACCGGCGGGCGGCCGGCACCATCCGGGCGACTGTCCCTGCACAGGACACCAGGACGCAGCCGGCAGGCAACACCGCGCACATCGGAGCGGAATAGTTACCGGGATGTGAGCCGGAGCACCCTAGGATGGTCTCCAGTCGAGCACAAAACCGGAAGGTAGCAGTTTCATGGGGGTCTTCCTTATATTCCTGGCCGCGGTCACCGCCAGTTTCTTCGTCGGCAGGACGGTGGGCAGGAAGGCTGCCCGGCCCGTGGACAGCCAGGGCAGGCCGCTGCCGCCGCCGGCCCAGATCTACGAGGAGGGCTACCGGGCGGGATTCAGCGACTCAATGCGGTCCTCCGCTGGTTCGGCTCCTGCATCCGACCCATCCCCGGCTACGCCCCCGCCGGCCGGTTCCGGGTTCACTGCCCCTGTCGCTCCTGCGGGACCCCCGACCCGCCCCGGGACGGCGTCACCCTCCGTCCCCACGGCTCCCACTGGTTCCCCCCGTGACGTCCCGGCGGCTCCTCGGGCTCCGATGCCCGCAGCGCAGCCCGTCCCGGTCCCCGTCGGGCGGCGGGCAGCCCCTGCCCCGGCACCGGGTACCTCGCACCGGAACGCTGCTGATCAGCCCAGGCCCGTTCCCCCCAGGCCGGCTCCGCCGGTCAAGACCGAAGCACAGCTGAAGGAAGAGAAGCGCCGGCGGGACCTGCGCAACATCAACATCACGCTCTACTCAGCCAGCCTCCTGCTGGTTGCTGCTGCGGCACTGTTCATTGGCCTGGCCATCCCCGCCGAGGCACGCTTCTTCGGCGTCGTTGCCGTCACTGCGCTCTTCTATGTTTCCGGACTGGTCATACACTCCCGCAGCACGCGTCTGAAGCCGGCAGCCGTTGCCTTCACGGGCACCGGCCTGGCCCTGATCCCCGTGGTGGGACTCGCTCTGTTCAATTTTGTGCTGCCTGACGGTCCGGCAGCCTGGCTGGTGACCTCGGTGGTCGGAACGGCGGCGTTTGCCTTTGCCGCTGCCAAGATCGAGAGCAGGGTGGTCACCTACCTTGCCCTGACCTTCCTGCTGTCCTCGGGTCTTGCTTCCGGTGCCGCACTGCGCTGGGGAATTGTCTGGTATTTCCTCTTCACGGTTATCCTCGCCACCTTGATCAGCCTCGCCGCCATCCGGCGTCCCGCCTGGTTGAACAACCTCTACGTAGATGCCTTTGTCCGTTCCCACCGTTATCTGGTTCC
Organism: Arthrobacter zhaoxinii; assembly: GCF_025244925.1. Lineage (NCBI taxonomy): Bacteria > Bacillati > Actinomycetota > Actinomycetes > Micrococcales > Micrococcaceae > Arthrobacter > Arthrobacter zhaoxinii. The sequence continues at coordinate 2,720,111 of NZ_CP104275.1, read as the reverse complement.
GGCCACGGCCATCGCTTCCGTCCAGATCTCCGGGCAGCTGAGCGCGGCGCAGCTGGGCATCCTGTTCCTTTCCTTCGCCGTTTACTACGCGGTCATGCTCTGGCAGGGACCTACCCGCAACCAGCTCGTCAACAGCTACGGGCTGCGGGCGGCGGGCACCGTGGGGCTCACGTCCCTGTTCTACTCCTTTACGGACAGCAGCCAGCTGACGCTGCTGGCCTTCGCCGTCCAGGTCGCCGCCCAGACCGCGGGGGTCCTGGCGCGACGCCCGCTGTACGGTACCGCCGCCCTGCTGCAGGTGGCGGCCAGGAGCACCGGCCTGCCGCTGGAAGTCGATCACCGTCCGCGGACGGAAGCAGGAGCGGTATCCGGCACGGATGCCGCTCTGCACGCAGCTGCTGCAGGCACCGGTGGGAAGTCGGTGTCACTACCGCCGGCACCACCGGCACCCCCTGCTCCGCCGGCAGCCGTGTCCCCGCCCGCCCCTGCCCCCGCCGCTACTGTCAGCCTCAAGAAGAAACCCGCCGTGGCTCCCGAAGTGGCGGCCCGCAGATTCTTCCGGGTGGATGTTGCCGCGCTTCTGATTCTGCAGGCGGGCACCGCTCTGGCCGCGGGACTTTGGTATGTGTTTGCCGAGCGGCAGACTGCGGGTGGTTCCGCTGCCTTCGCCGGAACCGCCGTCGTGGTCCTGCTGACGTATTTGGCTGCCGCGTGGAAACTCGGCGGACGGCTTGAGTTCACCGTCGTGGTACCCGTCGCCCTCGCGTTCATTCCCAACATGCTCGTGCCCGGCGGCACCCTGTGGCCGGGAGTCACGGCTACCGCAGTCCTCGTCGCCTACCTGGTGGTCCGCGCTGTGCGAAGCGATGCGCAGGCGCGCCCCGTGTTCGTCCTCGCAGCACGCGCGGCGGCCGTCCTGCTGGTACCCCTGGTGGTCCTGGCCGCCCTTGCCGGCGCCGCAGGAGCAAACACAGCAGCCTGGGCCCTCGTCTCCGCCGTGCTGGCACTGGCGGTCAACCAAACTGTCTCGGTTATCCGTATCTCGCGCGGAAAGGACGAACGGTTCCCGGGTACCGCCATCGGCGCAGCAGCTGCCGGTGCCGCCGGGCTGACCCTGTTGCTAAGTGTCCAGGAGCGGCCCGGCGTGGCGCTGACCCTGGCCGGACTGTGGGCTGTTGTGGCCTCCAACGCGCTGACCTCCGCGCTGCGGCCCCGCGGACTGTACCTCCTGGCCGCACCCGCAGGATTCTCTGCCGCAGCGCTCATCGGTGCGGGCGTGTTCGGCGTCAGGGGTTACGAGCTGCTCACAGCCGCGGCCCTTTGCTACTGCGCGGTCCAGGCAGGGAAACTGGCACCCCGGACACACCGGAGCTACTACATAGCGGCAGGCCAGGTGCAACTGACTGTCCTTACCGGACTGGTTGCCGCAGACTTCGGTGCCGGCGTGCACGGCATCTTTATCACCGTGGCTGTCTGTCTGGCTGTCCAGCACCTGGCCCGTATCGTCTTTGACCGCCGGCTTCACGGTTTCGGCTTGTCCAGGACCATCCTGTGGACAGCATTGACCCTGCTCGGGATGCTGCCGCCGCTCTACTACATCCTCACCTATACCGCGGCACGTTCGGACACCGGCGTTGTCCTGCTGCTGATCGGTGCCGGGACTGCGGCCTTCACTCAGGGGGCCTATACCCTCGGCGCTGCGGGCCGCATCGGTTTCGGCGCGCTCCACCGGACCGGAATCGATTCCGCTCCGAAGGCTGCCGGGACTCTACCTCCAGCGGGCGGTCCGTACGCTGCCGGATCCACTGCTGCCATTGGTACCGCAGTTGCAGCAGCGCTGGTAATGCTGCTCAGCGCCGGTGTGCGGATGGCCGAGGAAAACAGCGGCATTGCCACTGTGGCTGTTCTGGCGGGTGCCCTGGCCGTCAACATCTTTACCGCGCTGATGCTGCGCCGCAGCTGGCTTGCACTGGCGGCACCCGCCGGTTTCGCCGCTGCGGCCGTCATCGGCGCGGGGACACTGGGACTGGCGGGCTACGAGATCCTCGTGCTGGCGGCGCTTGGCTACTGTGCCTACCTCGTCCTGGGGCGGAACAATGCCTTCCGCGGCGCCTATCTCCTGGCTGCCCAGATTCTTGCCTTTGTTCTGGCCGGGCTGGTGGCGGCCGATCTCACCGGAAGCATCCATTCGGTCTTCGCCACCGTGGCCGTCGCAATCGCCGTCGGACAGGTGCTGCGGACTTTCCTTGCCGGGAGGCTGGAACCGCTGGGCCTGGCATCATGGGCACGGTGGGGCGGGCTGGCCGCCTCCGCCGGAGTTCCCCTGGCATATCTCGGGCTGCAGGCGCAGGCAGCCCAAAGCGGCATGCTGATGTTCCTTCTCCTGTGTGCAGCCGGGGTGGCGGTCTTCAGCCAGCTGGCCGCCGTCGTCCAGGTGCGCAGGGGAAAGCCGCTTCCGTCGGCTGCCGGGTTCCTCACCGCGGCTGCACTCGTGGCACTGCTGGCAACGGTTGCCTCCCGTGGAATCGAAGGGCAGGGGATCGGCTGGACCCTGGTGTTGCTGTGGACCGCGCTGGCGGCAAATGCTGCCACCTCACTGTTGCTTTCCGACAGGTATGAAGTAGCGGCGCTGGCAGGATTTGCTGCCGCCGGAGCCATAGGTGCCGGCGTCCTGGGGCTGCGCGGCTACGAACTGCTGGTCCTGGCAGCCTTGGCCTACGCGGCGTATCTCGCGTTGAAGCGGGAAGAGACGAATAAGGGTCTCTACCTGCTCGGCGTACAGGGGCTTCTGGTGGTGCTGACGGTCCTTGCAGCGGCCGATCTTGGAGCCGGCATGCACGGCCTCTATATCGCCGGCGCAACGGCGCTGGCGATCCAGCAGCTGCTCCGTACGCTGCTGGAGCGCCGCCTCGACTCGCACGGATATTCGGAAACGTCGCAGTGGTTGAGCCTCGCGTTGCTGGCGCTCCTTCCGTTCTATTACGGTTTCCAGGCCGGACCAACAACCCAGCGCCTCGTTGTGGCCCTTCACCTCTTCCTGCTCCTCGTCACCGGGTCCGCGGCGTTTATGCGCCGGCGCGGCGGTGGCGGGCCCCGGTCAGCCTGGGTTCTCTATCCCGCCGGATACGCACTGGGTGCGATGCCGGTGGTCCTCAGCAGCGGAGGGTTCGTCCCGGACCCGCTGCTTGCCCGTGGAGCGGCAGGGGCGCTCCTGCTTGCCCTTGCTGTGGCAGCACTGTGGGGGGAAGCCCGCCGGTCCCTCGATAAGCCCACCCGCACGGCGTTGCTTGTCATCGCCGTCACCTATACCGCGACGGTCCTGGTAACCACTGCGCCGGGGGACAACAGCTTCCTGTCGGCGGCAGCCTTCGCAGTGGGCGGGGCGGTTTTCCTGGTTCTCTCCTACACCCGGAGCCAGCCGTGGCTGGCGGTTGGCCTGCCGCCCCTGCTTGTTGTCGGGATGATGTTCGTGTTCCAGGGGCTCACCGATACTGTGCTCGGCGGCATCGAAGATGCGGGGTTCGCGTCCCTCCTGCCCATATGGGCCGCCGCGGCCGTCCTTCAGGCAGTCCGCCTGGCCACCCCGCTGAAGCAGGTCGAAACGTCCGGGCCCGGCAATGCCGCGCGCGGTGCCGTGCCGCCGTCGCTGCTCCGCCGGAGGATCCTGGGCTCGGCCTCCGCCTTTGTGCTGGCCTTTGCTGCCGTTCCCGCAATGGCACCGGATGTCTCTGCTGCAGCCGGATCACTGACCGTCGTTGTTGCCGTGGTGCTTGCGCTCTTCGAAGTACCCGCCCGGTTCCGGGAACCGGCCGTCCAAGCTGCGGCCCTCGTGGCCGCACTGGCAGTGCAGAGAATCAGCTGGCTCGTCCTGGGTGACGTGAATGGATTCTGGTCCCTGCAGTACTGGGCCGCAGTGCTGACCGGCCTGGCTGCCTACGAGTTCCTGCGTAAGCGTGACCAGCGGGGCACCGTGATCCTGGCGGTTGCGGCCGTCATCCTGTCCGCCAGCGGACTCACCACGGCTATTTTCGGGGGAGGCGGAAGGCAGCTCTGGGCACTGGTGGCACACGCCGGACTTCTGGTGTTCGGTCTCCTCGCCAGTAGAAGGCTGTTCACCCTGTGGGGTGCGGCCGGTGTTGTGCTGGCGGTGCTTTGGTACCTTCGCGGCTACACCTTCCTGCTCCTGGCACTGCTGGGCATCGGGTTGATCGCCCTGGCCGTCTGGCGGCTGACGCGGGTGCGGACCGACGAGCCCGGGAATGTTCCGGGTACTCCGGGTACTCCGGGTGCCCCGGGTGCTCCGACGCCCGCGTATGCGCCGGCTGCTCCGGCTGCTCCGGAAGTCGGATACGCTCCGGGTGCTCCGACGCCCGGGAATGCTCCGGGTGCTCCGGAAACCGGATATGCCCCGCCTGCACCGGGTGCCGGATATGCCCCGCCTGCACCGGGTGCCGGGTACGCCCCGACTTCGCCGGATGCCGGGTACGCTGCACCTGCACCTGCACCTGCACCTGCACCTGCACCTGGGCTCGGGTACGCGCCGCCTGCTCCGGAGGCCGGGTATGCACCGCCCGTGGAGCCGGCCCGGGGGAGTGGGCCGTCGGCATCCGGGTACCCGGAGGCGGACACCACGGACACCACTGCCGGCACGGGAAGCACGGCGGCCGAGCCCCGCAGCGGTGCGGGAACCGGATCGGAGACAGACGCACCCGACCGGGCATCATCTGCGGAGGAGGACCGCACTCACTGACACCGGGATCACGGCTCCGCTAGGCTCGGAGGATGGAATTTCTCATTCTTCTGGGTATCGCAGCCGCATTAGCTGCAGGCATTGGGTGGTCCCGCAAGCGGTTCCGCCCCGAGATCGAGCGGACAAAGCGGATCCGCCGGGCCAACCGGGAGGACCGGCCCTGACTTTTCCGCCGGCCCGCGCCGGTGCGTTAGACTGGGGGAAGCTGAAAACGCTGCTCCCGGGGGTTTACTCCGGGGAGCGGCGTTCCCGGACTCGGGAAGCCCTGGAGGGAGACCTCCGGCGAGTGATGCCTGATTAGCCATCCATGCCCGAGTCTGGCAGACTAGAGAAGTTGTTCAAGCGCTTTTGTGCCCACACGCGCCCACGTTCCTGCGAACAGCAGGGAATGAGGCAGTGGTGAGATTGCGTCCCGGTCAGGATAATGCCTGATGCAGGGTCGGATCCTTAGGGGAAAGAGCCCATATATAACCCGCCCCTACTCTTGCTCGGCGTCGTCGGTCTCAAAACCGCGACACGCCCGAGCGCGGGGGTCGGAGCCTCGGCAGGGTGAGGAACCCGGAATTATCCGGATTCAGTCTGTTGGAGGGGCGCCAGGCCGTAAGGCAGTTCGGTGCAAAAACTGTACAGAGAGCATTACTCGAAGAAAGAGGCACGACGCCATGGCGGGACAAAAAATCCGCATCCGGCTGAAGTCGTATGACCACGAGGTCATCGACGTATCAGCACGGAAGATCGTTGAAACGGTCACGCGTGCAGGCGCAACGGTAGTAGGCCCCGTGCCGCTGCCCACGGAAAAGAACGTTTACGTTGTTATCCGTTCGCCGCACAAGTACAAGGACAGCCGCGAGCACTTTGAAATGCGCACGCACAAGCGCCTGATCGACATCATTGACCCCACGCCCAAGGCCGTTGACTCGCTTATGCGTCTCGACCTGCCTGCAGACGTGAACATCGAAATCAAGCTGTAGGGGGGGAGCGGATACTTATGTCTACTTCACTTACACGCCAGGTAAAGGGACTGCTGGGCACCAAGCTCGGCATGACCCAGGTTTGGGACGAGAACAACAAGCTCATCCCCGTAACCGTCGTCCAGGCTGACTCCAACGTCATCACGCAGCTGCGCAACGCGGAAAAGGACGGCTACACCGCCGTTCAGATCGGCTACGGCCAGATCGACCCGCGCAAGGTGACCAAGCCGCTGGCCGGCCACTTTGAAAAGGCCGGCGTCACGCCGCGCCGCCACGTAGTTGAACTGCGTACCGCCGATGCCGACACCTACGAGCTGGGCCAGGAACTCTCCGTTGAGATTTTCGCAGCCGGCCAGAAGGTCGACGTCGTCGGAACCTCCAAGGGTAAGGGCTTTGCCGGTGTCATGAAGCGTCACGGCTTCCATGGCGTTGGTGCCTCCCACGGTGCACACAAGAACCACCGTAAGCCGGGTTCCATCGGTGGCGCATCCACCCCGGGCCGCGTCTTCAAGGGCGTTCGGATGGCGGGCCGCATGGGCGGCGTCCGTCACACCACCATGAACCTCACGGTTCACGGTGTGGACGCCGAGAAGTCGCTCCTGCTGATCAAGGGTGCCGTTCCCGGCGCCCGCGGCCAGGTCGTCCTCGTACGCTCTGCCGTGAAGGGAGATTAGTCTCATGGCTAACGAAACCACTGTTGAATTCCCCGCAGAGATCTTCGACGTTCAGACGAACGTACCGCTGCTCCACCAGGTGGTAGTTGCTCAGCTTGCAGCCGCCCGCCAGGGTACGCACAAGACGAAGACGCGTGCCGAGGTAAGCGGCGCAGGCCGCAAGCCGTTCAAGCAGAAGGGCACCGGCCGGGCTCGTCAGGGCTCCATCCGTGCTCCTCACATGACCGGTGGCGGCGTAGTCCACGGACCGACGCCCCGCGATTACAGCCAGCGCACCCCCAAGAAGATGAAGGCTGCTGCACTGCGCGGCGCCCTGTCGGACCGGGCACGCAACGGCCGTATCCACGTCCTCGAATCCCTGGTTGAAGGCACCAAGCCTTCCACCAAGGACGCACTGAGCGCCCTGCGTTCGGTTTCCGACCGCAAGAACCTGCTCGTTGTTATCGAGCGCGCCAACGATGTTGCCGCACTTTCCGTGCGCAACGTTCCGGCTGTTCACGTGATCTACGTAGATCAGCTGAACACCTATGACGTGCTTGTTGCCGACGACGTGGTCTTCACCAAGGCTGCCTACGACGAGTTCGTCGGCAAGAACACAGTCAAGGAGGACGCCAAGTGAGCGCGACCACCGCTAAGGATCCGCGCGACGTAGTGCTTGCACCCGTCGTCTCGGAAAAGAGCTACGGCCTGATCGACGAAGGTAAGTACACCTTCCTGGTCGACCCCCGCTCCAACAAGACCGAGATCAAGCTGGCCGTGGAGAAAATCTTCTCCGTCAAGGTCGACTCGATCAACACCATCAACCGTGCCGGTAAGCGTAAGCGCACCAAGTTCGGATGGGGACAGCGCAAGAACACCAAGCGCGCCATTGTCACCCTCAAGGACGGCACAATCGACATCTTCGGCGGTCCGCTCAGCTAGGGCGGAGACCACTTTAACGAGGAATAAATAATGGGAATCCGTAAATACAAGCCGACTACCCCGGGCCGTCGCGGCTCGAGCGTAGCCGACTTCACCGAAATCACGCGGTCGACGCCGGAAAAGTCGTTGGTACGTCCGCTGCCCAAAAAGGGCGGCCGTAACAACACCGGTAAGATCACGACCAGGCACAAGGGTGGTGGACACAAGCGTCAGTACCGTCTGATCGACTTCCGCCGCCACGACAAGGACGGCGTCAACGCACGCGTTGCCGAGATCGAATACGATCCGAACCGTACCGCCCGTATTGCGCTGCTGCACTACGTTGATGGCACCAAGCGTTACATCATTGCTCCGAACAAGCTCAAGCAGGGCGACTTCGTAGAGGCCGGCGCCGGCGCTGATATCAAGCCCGGCAACAACCTGCCCCTGCGTAACATCCCCGTGGGTACCACCATCCACGCTGTTGAACTGCGTCCGGGCGGCGGTGCCAAGATGGCCCGCTCCGCCGGTGCGTCCGTTCAGCTTGTCGCCAAGGAAGGCCGCTTCGCCCAGCTGCGTCTGCCCTCCGGCGAAATCCGCAACGTTGATGTGCGCTGCCGCGCCACGATCGGCGAGGTCGGCAACGCCGAGCAGTCGAACATCAACTGGGGCAAGGCCGGCCGTATGCGCTGGAAGGGCGTCCGCCCGACCGTCCGTGGTGTCGCCATGAACCCGGTCGACCACCCGCACGGTGGTGGTGAAGGTAAGACCTCCGGTGGACGCCACCCGGTCAACCCGAACGGTAAGCGCGAAGGCCGTACCCGCCGTCCCAATAAAGAGAGCGACAACCTCATTGTGCGTCGCCGTCGTTCCGGCAAGAACAAGCGATAGGAGCCTGGAAACATGCCACGCAGCCTGAAGAAAGGCCCCTTCGTCGACCAGCACCTGTTTCTCAAGGTAGCGGCCGAAAACGAAAAGGGCACCAAGAACGTCATCAAGACGTGGTCTCGCCGTTCGATGATCATCCCCGACATGCTCGGGCACACGATCGCCGTACACGACGGACGTAAGCACATTCCGGTGTTTGTCACCGAGTCGATGGTCGGGCACAAGCTCGGCGAATTCGCTCTGACGCGGACATTCCGCGGCCATGTGAAGGACGACCGCAAGGGCAAGCGCCGCTAGGCGCTGCTCTTTCGGCAGAAGACGAGAGAAGGAAAGCAATGGAAGCCAAGGCAATTGCGCGTCATATCCGCGTAACGCCTATGAAGGCCCGGCGCGTCGTCAACCTTGTTCGTGGCAAGCAAGCGAATGAGGCTCTGGCAATTCTGAAGTTTGCCCCCCAGGCAGCTTCGGAGCCGGTACTTAAGGTAATTCAGTCGGCTATGGCCAATGCACGTGTCCTCGCGGACCGTGACGGCGTGGCCTTCGACGAGGGTGACCTCTTCATCAGCGAAGCATTCGTTGACGAAGGACCCACCATGAAGCGGTTCCAGCCGCGGGCCCAGGGCCGCGCCTACCGCATCAACAAGCGGACCAGCCACGTCACTGTGGTAGTCGCAACCCCTACGATCGAGGAGGAACGCTAAGTGGGACAGAAGGTAAACCCGCACGGGTTCCGACTCGGCATCACCACTGACCACGTATCGCACTGGTTTGCTGACAGCAACAAGCCGGGACAGCGTTACAAGGACTTCGTCCGCGAGGACATCAAGATCCGTCAGCTGATGTCCACCGGCATGGACCGCGCCGGCATCGCCAAGGTAGAGATCGAGCGCACCCGCGACCGTGTCCGTGTGGATATCCACACTGCACGTCCGGGCATCGTCATCGGCCGCCGCGGCGCCGAAGCGGACCGCATCCGCGGCGAGCTCGAAAAGCTCACCGGCAAGCAGGTCCAGCTGAACATCCTCGAGGTCAAGAACCCCGAGATGGAAGCACAGCTGGTTGCCCAGGGCGTCGCTGAGCAGCTCTCTTCCCGCGTGGCTTTCCGCCGTGCGATGAAGAAGGCCATCCAGTCCGCACAGCGTGCAGGCGCCAAGGGTATCCGTATCCAGTGCTCCGGCCGTCTGGGCGGCGCTGAAATGAGCCGTTCGGAGTTCTACCGCGAAGGCCGTGTGCCCCTGCACACCCTCCGCGCGCAGATCGACTACGGTTTCTTCGAAGCCAAGACCACCTTCGGCCGCATTGGCGTAAAGGTCTGGATCTACAAGGGCGACGTTACCGCTAAGGAACTGGCTGCACAGCAGGCTGCTGCACCGTCCCGCGGACGCTCCAACGATCGTCCGGGCCGCGGCCCGGCCGACCGCGGCGACCGTGGCGGCGACCGCCGTCGTCGTCCCGAGCGCGGCGACAAAGCCGCCGCGCCTGCTGCTGCAGAGGCTCCGGCCGCTGAGGCAGCTGCCCCCGCAGCAGAAGGAGGACAGGCTTAAATGCTTATCCCACGTCGAGTCAAATACCGTAAGCAGCACCACCCGGGTCGCTCCGGCGCTGCAACCGGCGGCACCGCCGTCAGCTTCGGCGAGTGGGGTATCCAGGCTCTGACGCCTGCGTACGTCACCAACCGCCAGATTGAAGCTGCGCGTATTGCCATGACACGCCACATCAAGCGTGGCGGTAAGGTCTGGATCAACATCTACCCGGACCGTCCGCTGACGAAGAAGCCTGCTGAAACCCGTATGGGTTCCGGTAAGGGTTCTCCGGAGTGGTGGGTTGCAAACGTCAAGCCGGGCCGGGTTCTGTTCGAACTCTCCGGTGTTTCCGAAGAGGTAGCTCGTGAGGCCCTGCGCCTGGCGATCCATAAGCTGCCGTTGAAGGCACGCATTGTGCGTCGCGAGGGTGGTGAATAGAAATGGCAGTTGGATCAAAAGAGCTGACAACTGAGCAGCTGGACGGCTTCGATAAGGACCGTCTCGTAGAAGAACTGCGCAAGGCCAAGGAGGAGCTGTTCAACCTCCGCTTCCAGTCGGCTACCGGCCAGCTGGAAAACCACGGTCGTCTGCGTGCAGTCAAGCGCGATATCGCCCGCATCTACACGGTGCTGCGTGAGCGCGAGCTGGGCATTCGTCCCGAGGTTGTCGCTCCCGTTGAGGAAGCAGCACCCGAGGCACCGAAGAAGTCAAAGAAGAAGGCTACCAAGTCTGAAGCTGAAGCCAAGGTCGCTGAGGATGATGCCAAGTGAGCGAAAACAAGAATGAGGCAGCAGTGACAACTGACGCAAACGGAGCCGATGCCCGCGGGTACCGGAAGACCGCACGCGGCTACGTGGTCTCGGACAAGATGGATAAGACCATCGTTGTCCAGGTTGAAGACCGCGTGAAGCACGCCCTTTACGGCAAGGTTATCCGCCGGACCGAGAAGCGCAAGGCCCATGACGAGCAGAACGCTGCCGGCATTGGTGACCTCGTGCTGATCGCGGAGACCCGGCCGCTGTCCGCTACGAAGCGGTGGCGCCTGGTCGAGATCCTCGAAAAGGCCAAGTAACCTAGTAGTAAGAAGTACCGGCCGGCCCGCCGGTGTGTTCCTGCAGTAAGCGCAGGACACACCGGCACCGTCCACAGCGTGAGGGCCCCGGCCGCGTTATCATCTTCGATTTCGCATCCGGGGCCTTTTCGCGATAAACTTGAAATCTTGTCTGTGTGGTGGGGAAGTGTGTCCGGAATCCGGACCCGAATCGGGTCTCGAAGCCGGCCGGCCTTCTCACCGCCGAATGAGACAAAAGCCCGATAATCTTGTTCGACGCTTCGACGGCGGCTGCACTGGCGTGCGGCCCGCCGAAGGGCGTTGAGTACCAGTATTACGGGGTCCACCCATATCCGTTCCGCAAGGCTCTTTGAAGAGAACCGGCGCGACGACAGGAGTAATAAGTGATTCAGCAGGAGTCGCGACTGAAGGTCGCCGACAACACGGGTGCCAAGGAAATCTTGACCATCCGCGTTCTCGGTGGATCCGGCCGTCGCTACGCAGGCATTGGCGACACCATTGTTGCCACCGTCAAGGATGCAATTCCCGGCGGCAACGTCAAAAAGGGCGACGTGGTCAAGGCCGTCATCGTCCGTACCAAGAAGGAACGCCGCCGCCAGGACGGTTCCTACATCAAGTTCGATGAGAACGCTGCAGTGATCTTGAAGAATGACGGCGACCCCCGCGGTACCCGTATCTTCGGGCCGGTCGGCCGCGAACTTCGCGACAAGAAGTTCATGAAGATCATTTCGCTGGCTCCGGAGGTGCTGTAGTCCATGGCAAAAATCAAGAAGGGTGACCTCGTTCAGGTCATCACCGGTGCAAAGGCTGAGCGCGGCGGAGACCGCGGCAAGCAGGGCAAGGTACTGAAGGTCTTCCCCGAGAGCAACCGCGTTCTCGTCGAAGGCATCAACCGTGTCACCAAGCACACCAAGGTTGGCCAGACCTCCCGCGGTTCCAACACCGGCGGCATCGAGGTTGTTGAAGCCCCGATCCACGTTTCCAACGTCGCCATTGTCGACCCGGAGACCAAGAAGCCGACCCGCGTTGGCTTCCGCACTGCAACCGTCGAAAAAGATGGCCGTGAGCGCATTGTGCGTATCCGCGTGGCCAAGGGCTCTGGGAAGGACCTCTAATGACTGAGACTGTCACCAAGATCGTTCCCCGTCTGAAGACCCGCTACGCAGCGGAGATCAAGCAGACCCTGCAGGACGAATTCAACTACTCGAACGTCAACCAGGTTCCCCGCCTCGTCAAGGTGGTTGTGAACATGGGTGTTGGAGATGCCGCCAAGGACTCCAAGCTCATTGACGGTGCTGTCCGGGACCTCACCCAGATCACGGGCCAGAAGCCCCAGGTCACCAAGGCACGCAAGTCCATCGCACAGTTCAAGCTGCGCGAAGGCATGCCGATCGGTACGCACGTTACGCTGCGTGGCGACCGCATGTGGGAATTCGTGGACCGGCTGGTCACCCTGGCCCTGCCCCGTATCCGTGACTTCCGCGGTCTGAACGGCAAGCAGTTCGACGGCAACGGCAACTACACGTTCGGTCTGACCGAACAGTCGATGTTCCACGAAATCGATCAGGACAAGATCGACCGCGTACGCGGCATGGACATCACCGTGGTTACCACTGCAAAGACCGATGACGAGGGACGCGCGCTGCTGAAGGCGCTCGGCTTCCCGTTCAAATCCGAAGATTAATTACTACGTAACAGGTCCGACGGAGGTCCGTGAGGCAACGCCGCACGGCACTCCTGCAGGAAACCGTTACGAGGGAGGGCAAGAGCCCAAATGACAATGACAGATCCTGTCGCAGATATGCTCACGCGTCTGCGCAATGCAAACTCGGCATACCACGACTCCGTGTCCATGCCTTACAGCAAGCTCAAGGCGCGCGTTGCTGACATCCTGAAGGCCGAAGGCTACATCGCCGGCTGGAAGGAAGAAGAGGCCGAGGTCGGCAAGAAGCTGACCCTGGATCTCAAGTTCGGTCCGAACCGCGAGCGTTCCATCGCCGGCGTTCGCCGCATCTCCAAGCCCGGTCTGCGCGTTTACGCGAAGTCCACCAACCTGCCGCACGTGCTGGGTGGTCTGGGCATCGCAATCCTGTCGACGTCGTCAGGTCTTCTGACCGACCGTCAGGCCGCCAAGAAGGGTGTAGGTGGGGAAGTCCTCGCCTACGTCTGGTAGCAGGGAAGGGAAAGAAAAATGTCACGTATTGGACGTCTGCCCATCCCGGTTCCTGCCGGAGTAGATATCGCCATCAACGGCAACGTTGTATCCGTCAAGGGTGCCAAGGGAGAGCTGAGCCACACTGTGCCCAGCCCGATCACGGCCACCCTCGAAGACGGCACCATCACCGTTACCCGCCCGAACGACGAGCGTGAATCCCGCTCCCTCCACGGCCTGACCCGCACGCTGATCAGCAACATGATCACCGGCGTGACCGAGGGCTACAAGAAGGATCTGGAAATCGTTGGTACCGGTTACCGTGTAGTCGCGAAGGGTTCGGACCTCGAGTTCGCCCTGGGCTACAGCCACCCGGTCCCTGTCGCGGCCCCCGAAGGCATCACGCTTACCGTGGTTGGCCCGACGAAGGTCACCGTGTCCGGTATCGACAAGCAGCAGGTGGGCGAGGTTTCCGCCAACATCCGCAAGCTGCGTAAGCCCGACCCGTACAAGGGCAAGGGTATTCGTTACGCCGGCGAGATTGTCCGCCGCAAGGTCGGAAAGGCTGGTAAGTAACCATGGCCATCAGCATTAATAAGAAGCGAAACAGCAAGAGCAAGTCTGCCCTGCGCAGCCGTCGCCAGCTGCGTATCCGCAAGCGGATTTCCGGAACCGCGGTTCGTCCGCGCCTCGTGGTCAACCGCTCTGCCCGCCACATCTTCGTCCAGGTTGTCGATGACACCCGCGGCGTAACCGTGGCTTCCGCCTCCACCATGGAAGCGGATCTGCGTGCACTGGACGGCGATAAGACCGCCAAGGCCAAGCGCGTCGGCGAACTCGTTGCTGAGCGGTCCAAGGCCGCCGGCATCGAAGCCGTTGTCTTTGACCGCGGTGGTAACCGCTACCACGGCCGTATTGCCGCAGTTGCAGACGGCGCACGTGAAGGTGGGCTGGCACTGTGACCGAGGTAAACAAGGAAAAGGAAAATCAGGTGACTGAAGCTACAGCTGCTGAGGCAACTGAGACCAAGGAAGCCGCAGCCACCGGTACCGACGACCGCCGCGGCGGACGTCGCGGCGAGCAGCGCGGTTCCGACCGTGGAGGCCGCGGCGAACGCGGTGGCCGCGGTGGCCGCGACGGCGGACGCAACGATGAGAAGGACAAGTTCATTGAACGCGTCGTGACCATCAACCGCGTTGCCAAGGTGGTCAAGGGTGGCCGTCGCTTCAGCTTCACCGCCCTCGTTGTTGTCGGTGACGGCAACGGCATGGTCGGCGTTGGCTACGGCAAGGCAAAGGAAGTTCCCTCCGCTATCGCAAAGGCCGTTGAAGAAGCCAAGAAGACCTTCTTCCGCGTCCCGCGCATCGGTGGAACCATCCCGCACCTCGTCCAGGGTGAAGCTGCTGCAGGCGTTGTCCTGCTGCGTCCGGCTTCCCCGGGTACCGGTGTTATCGCCGGTGGTCCGGTCCGCGCCATTCTCGAATGCGCCGGTATCCACGACGTCCTGTCCAAGTCGCTCGGGTCCTCCAACGCCATCAACATCGTGCACGCCACGGTTGATGCGCTGAAGCGCCTCGAAGAGCCCCAGGCAGTGGCAGCACGCCGCGGCCTTCCGCTCGACCAGGTCGTTCCCTACGCGATGCTCCGCAACATGCAGAAGGCAGGTGCCTGATGTCGACTCCGAAGAACGTCGTCGTTAGCACGGCTCGGCTGGAAATCACTCAGATCAAGTCCACCATCGGTGGTAAGCAGAATCAGCGCGACACGCTGCGTTCACTGGGCCTGAAGCACATCGGCGACTCCGTCGTCCGTACTGCTGATGCAGTGACCGTTGGCATGATCAACACGGTTCCGCACCTCGTGAAGGTTGAGGAGGCGAAGTAACATGCCCGAAGAAAACAGAACTCTGAAGGTCCATCACCTGCGTCCGGCACCCGGTGCCAAGACGGCCAAGACCCGCGTCGGCCGCGGTGAAGGTTCCAAGGGTAAGACGGCAGGCCGCGGTACCAAGGGTACGGCTGCCCGCTACCAGATCAAGGCAGGCTTCGCAGGCGGGCAGCTTCCGCTGCACATGCGTCTGCCGAAGCTGCGCGGCTTCAAGAACCCGTTCCGGGTCGAGTTCCAGGTTGTCAACCTGGACAAGATCTCGGAGCTGTTCCCCGAAGGCGGCGCCGTGAGCATCGAAGCACTGGTTGCCAAGGGTGCGGTTCGCAAGAACCAGCCCGTGAAGGTTCTCGGCTCCGGCGACATCACCGTCAAGGTTGACGTCTCCGCGAACGCCTTCTCCGCCAGCGCCGCAGAAAAGATCGCCGCAGCCGGCGGATCCACCACCACGGTCTAAGACCTCGTGGCGGGTCTGTCTCCCTCCCCGTCCGGACGCATCATGCGCGCCGGCAGGGGAGGGGCGCACGATCCAACGTTTCACCACTGAACTCCCGGCGGGCCCATCCGGTCCGCCGGGAGTTCAGTTCCGTTTAAGGCAACTACCGCGTCCCGTACGGCGTTAACGCAGTACGGGCCGCGAGCGGCTAGACTCTGTTTCTGTCACAAGTCCGCATTGGACTTCCCAAACTTCAGGAGGACGCTTGCTTAGCGCTATTGGCCGGGCTTTCCGGACACCAGATCTGCGACGCAAGCTGTTGTTTACGCTGGGAATCATCACTATCTTCCGCATGGGTGCTTTTATCCCGGCCCCGGGTGTTGACTACGGCAATGTGCAGCAGTGCTTGAATCTGGGTGCCACCTCGGGCGGCATTTACCAGTTCGTCAATCTTTTCAGCGGCGGTGCGCTGCTGCAGGTCTCCATCTTTGCCCTCGGCATCATGCCGTACATCACCGCCAGCATCATTGTTCAGCTGCTGCGCGTCGTGATCCCGCACTTCCAGGCTCTCTACGACGAAGGCCAGCAGGGCCAGTCGAAGCTGACCCAGTACACGCGCTACCTCACCATCGCGCTGGGCCTGCTCAACGCGACCACTGTCGTCTCGCTGGCCCGCTCCGGTGCACTCTTCAACAACCAGTGCGCCCTGCCGATCATCCCGGATGACAACCTGGTGACGGTCCTGCTGCTCATTGTTACGCTGACCGCCGGCACCGGCGTCATCATGTGGATGGGCGAGCTCGTGACCGAAAAGGGTGTGGGCAACGGTATGTCGCTGCTCATCTTTACCTCGATCGCAGCCTCCTTCCCCAGCGCCCTCGGCGCCATCCTCACCGCACAGGGCTGGACCATCTTCCTGGCCGTCATCGCCGTCGGCGTCCTGACGGTTGCCCTGGTCATCTTCGTGGAACAGTCCCAGCGCCGCATCCCGGTGCAGTACGCCAAGCGGATGGTCGGACGCCGCACCGTCGGCGGAACCAACACCTACATCCCGATCAAGGTGAACATGGCCGGCGTGATCCCCGTGATCTTCGCGTCCTCCATGCTCTACCTGCCCAGCCTCCTGGCGCAGTTCAATACGCCCAGCCAGGGCACGCCCCCGGGATGGGTGGTATGGATCAACAACTACCTCGTCAGCGGCGACCACCCGCTCTACATGCTGGTGTACTTCCTGCTGATCGTCTTCTTCACCTACTTCTACGTCTCCATCACGTTCAACCCGGACGAGGTCTCGGAGAACATGAAGAAATACGGCGGCTTCATCCCCGGCATCCGGGCCGGCCGCCCCACCGCCGAATACCTGCAGTACGTGCTCTCCCGGATCACGCTGCCCGGCGCCCTTTACCTGGGCTTTGTCGCCCTGATCCCGCTGATTGCTCTGGTGTTGGTTGGAGCTAACCAGAACTTCCCGTTCGGCGGAACGTCAATCCTCATCATGGTTGGTGTGGGACTGGAAACGGTTAAGCAAATTGACGCGCAGCTCCAGCAACGTCACTACGAAGGGTTATTGCGATGACAAGAATGCTCATTATCGGGCCTCCCGGCGCCGGTAAAGGAACTCAGGCGGCACGAATCTCGGACCGCCTCGGTGTCACGGCAATATCGACCGGAGACATTTTCCGCTTCAACGTCAAGGAGCAGACTCCGCTCGGCGTGGAAGCCAAGAAGTACATCGACGCCGGCAACTTCGTTCCGGATTCCGTCACCAACGACATGGTCCGCACCCGGCTCACCGAGGACGACGTCGAATCGGGCTTCCTGCTCGACGGCTACCCGCGCACCGTGGCGCAGGTGGAGGAACTGGACGATATCCTCGCCGGCAACGGCCAGAAGCTCGACGCCGTGCTCCTGCTGACGGCGGACGACGACGAACTCGTTGCCCGCCTGCTGCGCCGTGCAGAACTCGAAGGCCGCAGCGATGACACCGAAGACGTCATCCGGCACCGCCTGAGCCTCTACAAGAAGCAGACGGGCGACGTCGTCGCCCGTTACGAGGACCGCGGCATCGTGACCCGCGTGGACGGCCTCGGCGCCATCGACGATGTCACCGAGCGCGTTATGGAAGCACTGAAGGACCTGCGCTAAAGAAGGACCGGCGCTAAAAGTTATCCCGCTAGGAAGTTAGAAGACACATGTTCGGCCAGCCTCGAATCGAATACAAAACCAACGAGCAGATGCGCATTATGCGTGAAGCCGGCCTTGTATTGATCTCCGCCCTCGACGCGGCCGTGAAGGCCGCCGACGTCGGCGTCAGCACACGCGAGATCGACGCAGTATTTGCACGGGTGCTCAAGGAAGCAGGAGCAACCTCCAATTTCCTGGGCTACCACGGCTACCCGGCCACGGTCTGCACCTCCGTGAACGAGGAAGTGGTCCACGGCATCCCGGGCAACCGGGTGCTGCAGGACGGCGACATCATTTCCATTGACGGCGGCGCCGTCGTCAACGGATGGCATTCGGATTCCGCGCGTACCGTGATTGTGGGTACCCCGGATCCCGAGGACCAGCGGCTGTCCGACGTCACCGAGAACGCCATGTGGCACGGCATTGCCGCCGCCGCAAAGGGCAAGTTCGTGGGGGATATCGGCGACGCCGTGGACGACTACGTCAGCAGCGTCCCGGGCAGGAAGCTGGGGATCCTCGAAGACTATGTCGGCCACGGCATCGGGACCGAAATGCACCAGGCCCCGGACGTGCTGAACTACCGCACGGGACACCGCGGCCCCAAGCTGCGGCCCGGCCTGTGCCTGGCCATCGAACCGATGCTGGTACGGGGCAAGATCCTCACCCGCACCCTCGACGACGACTGGACGGTTGTCACCGAGGACGGTAGCCGGTCGAGCCAGTGGGAACACTCTGTGGCGATCCATGACAAGGGAATCTGGGTCCTGACGGCGCCCGACGGCGGTGCCTCGCGGCTGGAGCCGCTGGGCGTCACCCCGGTGCCGATTCCCTAGGGTTCCCGACTCAAGACAGCAGGCCCCGTTCCTTCCGGAACGGGGCCTGCTGTTTTTGTTCTCCTTCGGACCCGTCAGGGTAAACGGCACTCAACGCCGCGGGGAACACCCGGCGGGGAGCCGGTGAAGAGTGACCTTTCCCCGGTTTCCGGGCGGTCCGGAACTCTACCGTGAGGTTATGGCCTCAACACACCGGGAAACAGCCCCGACCGTCCCTTTCCCCAGGGGAAGCCGCCTGCCGGCTGTGATCGCCCACAGAGGGCACAGCACCGCGGCACCGGAAAACACCCTTCCGGCGTTCGCCGCCGCCGCAGCAGCCGGGGCTGCCATGATCGAAACGGACATCCGCCTCACGGCCGACGGAACCGCGGTGCTCCTGCATGATGCGGATCTCCGCCGAACCACGAACCTGCGCGGGCGGGTGGACCGCACTCCGTCCGCGCGGCTTGCCGGAGCAGACGCCGGCGCCTGGTTCTCCGAAAGCCACAGGGGTGTGCCGGTTCCGACGCTAGGGGACACCTCATCACGTTCCTGTCCGACTGGAACGGGCTGGGACTGGTCCTGGAATTCAAGGGGGAGTGGAGTCCCCGCGAACTGGAGCCGGTTGCCGACGCACTGTGACAGGCTGGCCGTGTTTCCGTGGACGCTGGACCTCCCGGCGCAGTGGATCGAAGCCCTTGAGGCGGGGGCGGACGGGATCATCACTAACCGTCCCGGCGCACTGGCAGCGTGGGCAAACACCCGGAACGGAAACTGGACAGCAGGAGCGATTTAACTTATGGGGGGTCTTCCCGTAGAGTTATCTGTTGGTTGTCTCTACATTCGTGCCCGGATTGACCGCTTTCGATGCCCTGTGTGCCGATGCGGTTGCCGGAACCGGACGGAGCGGCCACATTCGAAAAACCGTTGCCGGCGTCAAAGCCGGTGGCACAGACGTTAGCGGAGGATATGGCCAAGAAAGACGGCGTCATTGAGATCGAGGGCTCGGTCAACGAAGCCCTGCCCAACGCGATGTTCCGCGTTGAGCTGGCCAACGGCCACATTGTGCTCGCACACATCTCGGGAAAGATGCGTCAACACTACATTCGCATCCTCCCAGGAGACCGCGTTGTGGTGGAACTTAGCCCGTACGACCTCACCCGGGGTCGCATCGTCTACCGCTACAAATAAACCGCTGCCAAGACGGACAGCGTTCCGGTACACCGGTCCGCTGACCGTTCAAGCTCAACCCTGCAACCACGCAAAGGAAAACCATGAAGGTCCAGCCGAGCGTCAAGCAGATCTGCGATAAGTGCAAGGTGATTCGCCGTAACGGTCGAGTCATGGTGATCTGCGAGAACCCGCGCCACAAGCAGCGCCAGGGCTAATCAGCCTCTCTGGCTCCGAGGTCCGAAAGGGCACCGGTAAGAGGGCCCCTGTTTACAGGGATTCAGCCCACGCGTAGTTAATTGAATATGGCAGTGCAGCGTCTATACGCGTGACGCATACCCCCGGTACGGAGGCCGGGGACCTGGCAACAGGGACGCACTGCTTCAGACCTCCGGTAATAACCAAAGGAGAACCGCCGATATGGCACGTCTCGCTGGCGTTGACATTCCCCGCGAAAAGCGGGTAGTGATTGCGCTTACCTACATCTACGGCGTGGGCAAGACCCGTGCAGAGCAGACCCTTGTAGAGACCGGCATCAGCCCGGACACTCGCGTCAAGGACCTCACCGACGCTGAACTCGTTCAGCTGCGTGACTACATCGAGGGCAACTTCAAGGTTGAGGGTGACCTCCGCCGTGAGGTGGCCGCCGACATCCGCCGCAAGGTCGAGATCGGCAGCTACCAGGGCATCCGGCACCGCCGCGGCATGCCCGTCCACGGTCAGCGCACGAAGACCAACGCTCGCACCCGCAAGGGCCCGAAGCGCACCGTTGCCGGTAAGAAGAAGGCCGGCCGCTAAATAAGCGGTCTTCCGGCCAGGGCCCGAATCCGGGCCACCTAAACCAAACTCTTTGTAGGAGAAGTAATGCCCCCCAAGACTCGTGGAGCGGTCCGCAAGCCGCGTCGCAAGGATAAGAAGAATATCGCGCTCGGCCAGGCGCATATCAAGAGCACCTTTAACAACACCATCGTGTCCATCACGGACCCGTCCGGTGCTGTTATCTCATGGGCTTCCGCCGGTGAGGTTGGCTTCAAGGGCTCCCGTAAGTCCACCCCGTTCGCTGCTCAGATGGCTGCTGAAGCTGCCGCAAAGCGCGCACAGGAGCACGGCGTCCGCAAGGTCGACGTCTTCGTGAAGGGTCCGGGCTCCGGTCGCGAGACCGCAATCCGTTCGCTCCAGGCCACCGGCCTGGAGGTTGGCTCCATTCAGGACGTCACGCCGAGCGCACACAACGGTTGCCGTCCCCCGAAGCGCCGCCGCGTATAAGCAGCACTGCGGTTCCGGTTCCCCCGGCGGGCAGTCCACTTTCTCTAAGTGGCCTGCCCGCCGGCGGGCGCCGGTCCCGGGCTGGCTGTAAGCCGTCCAAGACGCCCGCGGAAGACCCGTCGTCGTCGTTTCCACCATTTGTGTTGCGTCATATAGCGGATGCTCGCTGAAAGGAAATGCAAGTGCTCATTGCACAGCGCCCCACCCTCACTGAAGAAGTCGTAGCCGACAACCGCTCACGGTTCATCATTGAACCCCTGGAGCCCGGTTTTGGTTACACCCTTGGTAACTCCCTCCGTCGTACCCTGCTGTCCTCCATTCCCGGTGCCGCTGTAACCAGCATCCGCATCGAGGGCGTGCTGCACGAGTTCACGACGGTTCCCGGCGTCAAGGAAGATGTCACTGAGATCATCCTGAACGTCAAGAACCTCTCGGTTTCCTCCGAGCACGACGAGCCCGTTGTGGCATACCTGCGCAAGCAGGGCCCCGGCGTGGTTACGGCTGCGGACATCGCTCCGCCGGCCGGCGTGGAGTTCCACAACCCCGACCTGCACATCGCCACGCTGAACTCGAAGGGCAGGTTCGAACTCGAACTGACCATCGAGCGCGGCCGCGGCTACGTGTCGGCCAGCCAGAACAAGTCCGGTGACCAGGAGATCGGCCGCATCCCGGTCGACTCCATCTACTCGCCGGTCCTGAAGGTGACCTTCCGCGTGGAGGCCACCCGCGTTGAGCAGCGCACCGACTTCGATCGTCTGATCGTTGACGTTGAGACCAAGGATGCCATTGCACCGCGCGACGCCGTCGCCTCTGCCGGTACCACCCTGGTTGAACTGTTCGGCCTGGCACGTGAACTCAACACCGCCGCTGAAGGTATCGAAATCGGTCCGAGCCCCACGGATGCCGCACTGGCAGCCGACATGGCCCTGCCGATCGAAGACCTCGAGCTGACCGTGCGTTCGTACAACTGCCTCAAGCGCGAAGGCATCCACACCGTGGGTGAACTCGTAGCCCGCTCCGAGGCTGACCTGATGGACATCCGCAACTTCGGCGCGAAGTCCATCGACGAGGTGAAGGCAAAGCTGGTTGAACTGGGTCTGTCCCTGAAGGATTCCCCTCCCGGGTTCGACCTGGCCGCCCGTGCCGCAGCTATTGAAGAGGACGAGTCCGAATACTCGGACGACGAGCTCTAACTGAAGCAAATTCTTGCCGTTCGGGCCTTTGAGCACCGCGCGGCACCGTTTGAGGAGAAAAAGTAATGCCTACACCCACCAAGGGTAAGCGCCTCGGAGGCAGCCCGGCACACCAGCGCCTGATGCTGGCCAACCTTGCCGCGCAGCTGTTCGAGCACAAGCAGATCACCACCACGGTGACCAAGGCCAAGCGTCTGCGTCCCTACGCAGAGCGCCTGATCACGTTCGCAAAGCGCGGGGACCTGTCCTCACGCCGCCGCGTCCTGGCCCTGATCTCCGACAAGGGCATCGTCCACGAGCTCTTCACCGACATTGCTCCGGCAGTCGAGAAGCGCGACGGCGGCTACACCCGTATCACCAAGATCGGCAACCGCAAGGGCGACAACGCTCCCATGGCTGTCATCGAGCTGGTCCTGGAACCGCTTTCTGCCAAGCAGTCGGTAGTGGCTGAAGCCAGCACCGCAGCAGCCGCTGCTGCTCCGGCTCCGGTCGAGTCCGCTGAGTCTGCCGACTCCGCTGATTCCGCCGAATCCGCTGATTCCGCTGAGTCTGCCGACTCCGCTGAAGAGGCACCCGAAGCAGTCGTAGAGACCGAAGAGAAGAAGTAATTCTTCGCTGACGTCCCGGTGCCCTTAATATGGGTGCTATGACTACTGAAAGGCCCGCCGTCCCCGAAATGGATGGCGGGCCTTTCCGCGTCCGGATGGACCTTGCGTATGACGGGGCTTCCTTCTCCGGATGGGCGGCCCAGCCCGGCCTGCGGACCGTCCAGGGCCTCGTGGAGGACGCACTGGCTGTCCTGCTGCGCAGGCCGGTCCGCATCACCGTCGCGGGACGGACCGACGCCGGCGTCCACGCCCGCGGGCAGGTGGTCCATTTCGACCTCACCGCCGCGGAATGGCACGAACTGGCCCGGGGCCGGGACCTGGACCCGGGCGTCTCGCTGCGGCGCAGGCTGCACGGGGTGATCAACAAGGAGCTGACCATGGCGGCCCGGGAGGCCGGCCTCCAGCGGCGCGCCATAGACGCCTTGGGCGGCGCTGTGGAGGTGTTGTCAGCGGTGCCGGCCCCCGCAGGCTTCGACGCCCGCTTCTCCGCCCTCTGGCGGCGCTACAGCTACCGCATCTGCGACCTGCCCGAGACCCGGGACCCGCTGTCCCGGCACACCACTCTGTGGTTCAAGGCGCCCCTGGATACCGCGCTCATGAACGAAGCAGCGGCCGGGGTGCTGGGCGTCCGGGATTTTCTCTCCTACTGCAAGCCCCGCAACGGTTCCACCACCATCCGCGAACTGCAGGAGTTTCACTTCCGGCGCGGTGCCGACGGCGTGATCACCACGCACATCCAGGCCGACGCGTTCTGCCACAATATGGTCCGTTCGCTGGTGGGCGGTTCGCTGCTGGTCGGGTTGGGGGAGCGGCGCCCCCAGTGGCTGGCGGACCGCCTTGCTGCCAGGATCCGGGACTCGAAATCGCTGCTGGCCCCACCCCACCCGCTGGTGCTGGAAGAGGTCCGCTACCCGGCGGCAGCGGAGCTGGCCGGCCGGGCGGAACTCACCCGCGCACACCGCAAATAGCGCATCCACGGGGTGGGGTCGTAAAATGGGGGCAAATCCCATATCCGGGCGCCTCGGCAGCTTTTGACCAGACTACGTAAGCAGGCTATTGTTTATAGTCGTTGTGCGTGTCCTACCTCGATAGGCCTATGCCCACGGGAGCGGCTCAGTTGCAGAGCCACCTGGCCCCGGGGAAATAGCCGAGATATCAGGACCACTGGTTAATTCAGTCCTCACCTGACCATCCGGTAACGCATAGAGAAGCTGCACTGTCCATGGCATCCATGGGCGGCGCGCCACCTAAGAAGAAGAAACGAAGGCAAACACCGTGCGTACGTACACCCCGAAGCCCGGCGACATCAACCGCCAGTGGCACGTCATTGACGCCACCGACGTTGTCCTAGGCCGTCTTGCCAGCCAGACCGCAACACTGCTGCGCGGAAAGCACAAGCCGACCTTTGCTCCCCACATGGACATGGGCGATTTCGTCATCATCATCAACGCTGAGAAGGTTGCCCTGACCGGCGCCAAGCTCGAACAGAAGCGTGCCTACCGCCACTCGGGTTACCCGGGCGGTCTGTCCTCCGTCAACTACGCCGAACTGCTGGAAAAGAACCCGGTACGTGCAGTTGAGAAGGCCATCCGCGGCATGCTGCCCAAGAACTCCCTGGCTGCTGACCAGATCAGCAAGCTGAAGGTCTACCGCGGTGCAGAGCACCCGCACGCCGCACAGCAGCCGAAGACCTTCGAAATCACCCAGGTCGCCCAGTAGTTCTGGCCCGCCAACTAAGAAATTAATTCAAGGAGAATCGTGGCTCAGAACACTGAAGAGCTGAATGAAAACACCGAGGAGCTTTCGAGCTACACCTCGGAATCCTCTGACTCGGTTCAGGCCGACGTCAAGGAACGCCCCGCCCTGACTGTCCCCGGCTCTGCCGTTGGACGCCGCAAGCAGGCTATTGCCCGCGTGCGTCTGGTGCCGGGCACCGGCAAGTGGATCGTCAACGACCGCGAGCTCGAGGATTACTTCCCGAACAAGCTGCACCAGCAGGAAGTCAACGAGCCGTTCAAGCTTCTTGAGCTCGAAGGCGCTTACGACGTCATCGCCCGCATCCACGGCGGCGGCCCCTCCGGCCAGGCCGGCGCGCTGCGTCTGGGCGTTGCCCGCTCGCTGAACGAGATCGACCGCGAGAACAACCGCCCCGCCCTGAAGAAGGCAGGCTTCCTGACTCGTGACGCCCGCGTCATCGAGCGTAAGAAGGCCGGTCTTAAGAAGGCTCGCAAGGCACCTCAGTACTCCAAGCGCTAATTCAGGCTTCACCAAAAGGCAGTCGCTACGGCGGCTGCCTTTTGGCGTTAAGGCACCGGCCCGGGCGTTGGGTTGACCACACTTGCTCTGGATATTTTGCCGCCCGCTCTGTACTTTGGGTTTTCACGTTTCGGAGACAGGGGTGAACCGGTGGCAGAATGGGCCAGTAAGTTGCCCTGAATGGCTCCCGATGTGGCTATAACCTGCTTGAGGATACGTAATGACTAGATTGTTTGGAACGGACGGCGTCCGTGGGCTGGCCAACGGGCTAATCACCGCCGAAGTTGCCCTCGGACTCGCCCAGGCCGCCGCGGTGGTGCTCGGCCACCGCCGCGTGGAAGCGGGCCGTCGTCCGGTCGCCGTGGTTGCACGGGACCCCCGCATCAGCGGCGACTTTATTTCCGCCGCCATGGAGGCCGGACTGGCCAGTTCCGGCATCGACGTCTACGACGCCGGTGTCCTGCCCACCCCGGCTGCTGCGTACCTGGTCGCTGACCTCGGGGCCGACTTCGGCGTCGTTATCTCCGCTTCCCACAACGCCGCCCCCGACAACGGCATCAAGTTCCTGGCCCGCGGCGGCCAGAAGCTGGATGACGCCGTCGAGGACGCCATCGAAGCCGAGATGGCACGCCCCAGCATGCGCCCCACCGGAGCCGACGTGGGACGGATCCACCGCTTCGCGGACGCCGAGGACCGATACGTGGTCCACCTGCTGCAGACCCTCCCCAACCGGATCGAGGGCCTGAAAGTGGTCCTGGACTGCGCCCACGGAGCAGCCAGCGGCTGCTCGCCCCAGGTCTTCGCCGACGCCGGCGCCGAGGTTATCGTCATCGGTGCAGAGCCGGACGGCATCAACATCAACGACGGCTACGGATCCACCCACCTTGAGCAGCTGCAGGCCGCGGTCGTCGCGCACGGTGCCGATCTGGGCATCGCCCACGACGGCGACGCCGACCGCTGCCTTGCCGTGGACCACGAGGGCGCGGTGGTGGACGGCGACCAGATCATGGCGATCATGGCCGTGGCCATGAAGGAATCCGGCAAGCTCAAGGACAACGCCCTGGTGGCCACGGTCATGAGCAACCTCGGACTGAAGCTCGCCCTGCGCGATGCAGGCATCCAGGTCATTGAAACAGGGGTGGGGGACCGCTACGTGCTCGAAGGAATGCGCAGCGGCGGCTACAGCCTCGGCGGGGAACAGTCAGGCCACGTCATCTTCTCCGAGTACGCGACCACCGGCGACGGCGTCCTCACCGGCCTGCAGCTGGCGGCACGGGTGGCGCGGACCGGGCAGACCCTGAAGCAGCTTGCCGGAGTCATGCAGAAGCTTCCGCAGGTACTGATCAACGTCAAGGGTGTCGACAAGTCCGCCGTGGAGACCAACGAGCCGGTGCGGCTCGCGGTCGAGCAGGCAGGTTTGGCGCTGGGCGAAACCGGACGGGTGCTGCTGCGCCCGTCGGGTACGGAACCGGTGGTCCGGGTCATGGTCGAGGCAGCCGACATGGAAACCGCCGCAGACACCGCCCGCCGTCTCGCCGAAACCGTCGAAATCAACCTGGCCCTCAACGCCGGCGCAGGCGCCGCGGTCTAACCGGACACGGTCCGGCCCCCGGCTCAGGTCTTGCGCAGGAGCATCCGCCTCACCGAGTGGTCCGCGTCCTTGGTCAGCACCAGCTGGGCGCGGCCCCTCGTGGGCAGGACATTGGTGATGAGGTTCGGCTCATTGATCCGCTTCCAGATGTCCAGGGCCGTGGCCCTCGCCTCGTCGTCCGTCAGGTCCGCGTAGCGGTGGAAGTACGACGCCGGGTCGGCGAAGGCCCCGGTGCGCAGCGACTGGAAACGCTGGACATACCATTCCTCGATGTATGAGGTGCGGGCGTCCACGTAAATGGAGAAGTCGAAGAAATCGCTCAGCGCGAGGCCGGCACGGCCGTCGGCGCGGGTCCGGGCCGGGGCAAGGACGTTCAGCCCTTCGACAATCAGCACGTCAGGACGGCGGACCACCACTTCCTCGCCCGGGACAATGTCATACGTCAGGTGGGAATACTTCGGCGCCCGGACTTCTTCGGCCCCGCTCTTGACCTCGCTGACAAAGCGCAGCAGCCGGCGCCGGTCATAGGATTCAGGGAAGCCCTTGCGCTGCATCAGCCCGCGGCGCTCAAGCTCCGCGTTGGGGTACAGGAAACCGTCGGTGGTAATAAGTTCGACGTTGGGTGTCTCCGGCCAGCGGCGCAGCATCTCGCGCAGCACCCGGGCGGTGGTGGATTTTCCCACTGCCACGGATCCGGCCACTCCGATCACGAACGGGGTGCGGGTGGTCTTCTCGCCCAGGAACGTGGTGGTGGCGCTGTGCAGGCGGCCGGCGGCAGCCACGTACAGGTTCAGCAGCCGCGAGAGCGGGAGGTAGACCTCCCTGATCTCATCGAGGTTCAGCTGCTCGCCGAGGCCGCGCAGCCGCAGGATGTCATCCTGGTTGAGCGGGGAACGGATCTCGTGTGACAGCCGCGACCAGGTCTTGCGGTCCAGTTCGACGAAGGGAGTGAAACTGCTTTCGGGCGGCTGGGCCGCGGAGGACTTGACATGGCGTTCGGTCACCTTAGGAATTCTGCCCTGAACAGCAGGCAAACCCAAACGGCCGGAACTGCTGCAGGCCCCCGTAACCGGCCGGAGATGGCAAGCTTTCGGCATCCCGTCCGCAGGCCGGTACTCTTAGTGCTATGTGTGGAATTATTGGATATGCAGGCCGTCCGGACGCCGTCCCAGGTATTGGCGCAGGCGGGCACGGAGCCCTCGACGTAGTGATGGAAGGCCTTCGGCGGCTGGAATACCGGGGCTACGACTCGGCCGGTGTCGCCGTCCTCACGCCCCTCGGCATTGAATACCGCAAGAAGTCCGGCAAGCTGGCCAACCTGGTGGCCGAACTGGAATCGGCACCGCTGACCCCGGCCACCACCGGCATCGGCCACACCCGGTGGGCCACGCACGGCGGCCCCACCGACGAAAACGCCCACCCGCACCTGGCGGACAACGGCCGCCTGGCCGTGATCCACAACGGCATCATCGAGAACTTCGCCGAGCTCAAGGCGGAACTGCTGGACGCCGGCACGGTCTTTGTCTCCGAAACCGACACCGAGGTGGCCGCAGCGCTGCTGGCCTCCGTTTACCGCGGCGAAGGCGACGCGGATCTGGCAAAGTCCATGCAGCTCGCCTGCCAGCAGCTCGAGGGTGCGTTCACCCTGCTGGCCGTGCATACCGACTCTCCCGGCACCGTGGTTGCCGCCCGCCGCAACTCCCCGCTCGTCGTCGGGCTGGGCGACGGCGAGAACTTCCTGGGCTCGGATGTCTCGGGCTTCATCGACTTCACCCGCCGCGCCGTCGAACTGGGGCAGGACCAGGTAGTCACCATCACCCCTGACTCCGTCCTGATCACCGACTTCTTCGGCGAAGAAG
The DNA here is from genome assembly GCF_025244925.1 of Arthrobacter zhaoxinii. Classification (NCBI taxonomy): domain Bacteria; kingdom Bacillati; phylum Actinomycetota; class Actinomycetes; order Micrococcales; family Micrococcaceae; genus Arthrobacter; species Arthrobacter zhaoxinii. The sequence continues at coordinate 2,691,922 of NZ_CP104275.1, read as the reverse complement.
CCGCCGGCACCGAGTTCTATGTGAACTGGGATGCCGCGGCAGCCGAAAAGGGCGGCTACGACTCCTTCATGGAGAAGGAAATCAACGACCAGCCGCAGGCAGTGGGTGACACCCTGCTGGGGCGGTCCGACATTGACGGACGGCTCACCCTCGACGAGCTGCGCGTCAGCCCCGAAGAGCTCAAGAACGTCAACAAGATCATGGTGCTGGCCTGCGGTACCTCTGCCTACGCGGGACAGGTAGCCAAGTACGCCATCGAGCACTGGTGCCGGCTGCCGGTCGAGGTGGAGCTCAGCCACGAGTTCCGTTACCGGGATCCGATCGTCGACTCGAACACGCTGGTCGTGGCGATCTCCCAGTCCGGAGAAACCATGGACACGCTGATGGCGGTCCGTTACGCCAAGGAGCAGGGCGCGAAGATCCTCGCGATCTGCAACACCAACGGTTCCACCATTCCGCGCGAATCGGATGCCGTCCTGTACACGCACGCCGGACCGGAAATCGCCGTCGCCTCCACCAAGGCGTTCCTGGCGCAGATCACTGCCGCCTACCTGCTTGGCCTGTACCTGGCGCAGATCCGCGGCAACAAGTTCCAGGGCGAGATCAAGGACATTCTTGCGGATCTGGGGAAGGTGCCGGAGAAGATCCAGCAGGTGCTGGACAATTCCGGCCAGATCAGGGAACTGGCGCAGCTGATGAAGGACACCAAGTCGGTGCTGTTCCTCGGCCGCCACGTCGGCTTCCCGGTGGCCATGGAAGGCGCCCTGAAGCTGAAGGAACTCGCCTACATCCACGCCGAGGGATTCGCCGCCGGCGAGCTCAAGCACGGCCCGATCGCACTGATCGAGGAAGGCCAGCCCGTGTTCGTGGTGGTCCCCTCACCGCGCGGCCGGGATTCGCTGCACGCCAAGGTGGTCTCCAACATCCAGGAAATCCGTGCCCGCGGCGCCAAGACGATCGTGATCGCAGAAGAGGGCGACGACGCCGTCAAGGCCTACGCCGAGCACATCTTCTACGTGCCGGAAACCCCGACTTTGCTGGCCCCGCTGCTCACCACGGTGCCGCTGCAGATCTTCGCCTGCGAACTGGCCACGGCCAAGGGTTTCGACGTGGACCAGCCGCGTAACCTCGCCAAGTCCGTCACAGTGGAATAAGGAGCGGGATTCGGTGATTATCGGAATCGGCGTCGATGTAGTGGATGTACCGCGGTTCGGCCGTCAGCTGGAACGCACCCCCGGGCTGCGCGCCCGGCTGTTCGCTCCGGCGGAACGTGAGCTGAACCTGCGTTCCCTCGCAGCACGGTTCGCGGCGAAGGAAGCCGTCGCCAAGGCCCTGGGCGCACCGGCCGGCATGAACTGGCAGCACTGCCAGGTTGTGCTGGATCCCGCCGGGGCCCCGATGCTGCAGATCGACGGAACAGTGGCCGCCGTGGCGGAGGGCAAGGGTGTGCAGACCTGGCACCTGTCGCTCAGCCACGATGGCGACATGGCTACTGCAATGGTCATCGCCGAAGGCTAGGACGAAGCGCATGATTCGTGCGTATACCGGTACCGCGGTCCGCAGGTCCGAAGCCCCGCTGCTGGCCGCAGGCCGGGGCGGGGAACTGATGCAGCGTGCAGCCTACGGGCTGTACGCCGCCGCTGCCGCCTCACTGACGGCCCGCCGAGGCCGGATCTACGGTTCGAGCGTCACCGTGCTTGCCGGCAGCGGCAACAACGGCGGCGATGCGCTGTACGCGGCCGCCCGGCTTGCCCGGCGCGGAGCGGCGGCGACGGCGGTGCTTACGTCTGCCGCAGCCCACCCCGAAGCGCTGGCGGCCTTCCGGGCACAGGGCGGAAAGACCCTCGCCCTTACCGAGTCCAACGCCGCAGCGGTTTCCGGCGCCGCGCTGGCCGCCGACGCCGTGCTCGACGGCGTCCTGGGCACCGGCGGCAGCGGCGGGCTCCGCGGACCCGCCCGGATACTCGCGGAGGCACTGAACACGGCCCGGCTGCAGGGAAAGGCCCCGCTGGTCGTGGCCTGCGACCTGCCCAGCGGAGTTGATGCCGATTCCGGCCGGGTGGCGGGAACCTGCCTGCAGGCGGACCTCACAGTCACCTTCGGCGCCGTCAAGACGGGACTGCTGGCCGGGCCCGGCGCGGCAGCGGCCGGGGAAATCCGGTGCATCGACATCGGGCTCGGCCCGCACCTCGGAACCCCGGACGCCTACCGGCTGCAGGCCGAAGACCTGGCCGGGCTCCTGCCGGTTCCCACCCCCGCGGACCAGAAATACAGCCGCGGCGTCCTCGGTGTAGCCGCCGGCTCGGAGACCTACCCCGGAGCAGCGCTGATGGCCGCGGGAGCAGCCCTCGCCACCGGCGTCGGCATGCTCCGCTACCTGGGACCCGCGACGGTGGCCCGGCTAATCAACCTGGCGCACCCGGAAGCGGTCTGCAGTTCGGACGCGGTCGCGGACATCCACGTCCAGGCCTGGGTCGCCGGACCCGGCGCCGGCAAGGACGAAGACCAGCGCCGCCGGGCCCGGGACGCCATGGCCTCGGGGCTGCCGGCCGTGATCGACGCCGACGCGATCGGCGTCGTGGCACCCGGCCTGCACCCGGCCGTCATCCTGACCCCGCATGCCGGTGAACTCACTGCGCTGCTGCGGTCCCTGGGCGAGGACGCCGACCGCGCGGAGATCGAAGCCGATCCGATCCGTTACGCCCGCCTGGCGGCCGCACGCACCGGTGCCACCGTCCTGCTCAAGGGGTGGGCCACGCTGGCCGCCGCTCCCACCGGCGAACTGTACAGCCAGGCCGAGGCCACGCCGTGGCTTGCGACGGCGGGGAGCGGCGACACGCTCTCCGGCATCCTGGGCGCGCTGCTGGCCACCGACCGGACGCCGGACTCCGAACGGGGACCGGGCCACTACGCCCGCCTGGCGGCAGCTGCAGCCCACCTGCACGGCCGGGCCGGAACGCTGGCAGCCGCCGACGGTCCGGTTCAGCCGTCACTGCTGGAGCCCCGGATCCGGGCGATTGTTGCGAATCTCACCAAGCAGTCGCACCGCAAATTCAAGTAAGCTCCAACTCTGGGGTAAAAAAGTAAGTAGACATATCAATTACGTGTTGTCAGGGAACTAGTCAGGAGCACTACATGGAAGTTTGGCCGGGAGATGCCTATCCGCTGGGCGCAACCTACGACGGAAACGGCACCAACTTCGCGCTTTACAGCGAGGTGGCAGATTCCGTAATCCTGTGCCTGTTCGATGAGGACGGCACCGAGCACCAGGTCCGCCTGACTGAGGTCGACGGGTATGTCTGGCACTGCTACCTGCCGCAGGTCATGCCGGGGCAGAAGTACGGTTACCGCGTGGACGGGCCGAACGATCCGGAGAACGGCAACCGGTGCAACCCGAACAAGCTGCTGCTGGACCCCTACGCCAAGGCCGTTGCCGGCGAGATCGACTGGGACCAGGCGCTGTTCGGCTACAACTTCGGCGACGAACACTCGCGCAATGACGAGGACTCCGCCCCGCACATGATGATGGGCGTCGTCATCAACCCGTTCTTCGACTGGGACGGGGACCGGAAGCCGAAGATCCCGTACCACCAGACCGTGATCTACGAGGCGCACGTCAAGGGCCTCACGGAAACGCACCCCGACGTGCCCGAGGACCAGCGCGGCACCTATGCCGGCGTTGCCCATCCCTCCGTGATCGCACACCTGCAGAAGCTCGGGATCACCGCGATCGAACTGATGCCCGTGCACCAGTTCGTCAACGACTCCACCCTGCAGGAAAAGGGGCTGTCGAACTACTGGGGCTACAACACCATCGGCTTCTTCGCCCCGCACAACACCTACAGCGCCACCGGCGACCAGGGCCAGCAGGTCCAGGAGTTCAAGGCCATGGTCCGTGCGCTGCACCTGGCCGGCATCGAAGTCATCCTCGACGTGGTCTACAACCACACGGCCGAGGGCAACCACATGGGTCCCACGCTGTCCTTCCGTGGCATCGACAACGCGTCCTACTACCGGCTGGTGGAAGACGACAAGAAGTACTACATGGACTACACCGGTACCGGCAACTCCCTCAACGTGGGCAACCCGCACTCGCTGCAGCTGCTGATGGATTCGCTGCGTTACTGGGTCACCGAAATGCACGTCGACGGCTTCCGCTTTGACCTGGCCTCGACGCTGGCCCGCGAGTTCTACGACGTCGACCGCCTCTCCGCCTTCTTCGAACTGGTGCAGCAGGACCCGGTAGTTTCCCAGGTCAAGCTGATCGCCGAGCCGTGGGACGTTGGTCCCGGCGGCTACCAGGTGGGCAACTTCCCCCCGCAGTGGACCGAATGGAACGGCAAGTACCGGGACACCGTCCGCGATTTCTGGCGCGGAGAACCCTCCACACTGGGCGAGTTCGCTTCCCGTATCACGGGCTCCGCGGACCTCTACGAGTCCTCCGCACGCCGCCCCGTGGCGTCCATCAACTTCGTCACCGCCCACGACGGCTTCACGATGCATGACCTCGTGGCCTACAACGAAAAGCACAACGAGGCCAACGGCGAAGACAACAACGACGGCGAGTCCCACAACCGGTCCTGGAACTGCGGCGTTGAGGGCCCCACGGATGATCCCTCGGTCCTGTCGCTGCGCGCACGCCAGCAGCGCAACTTCATTGCCACCCTGCTCCTTTCGCAGGGCGTGCCGATGATCGCCCACGGCGATGAGCTGGGCCGGACGCAGCAGGGTAACAACAACACCTATGCGCAGGACTCCGAGCTGAGCTGGATCAACTGGGAGACCATGGATGCGCCGCTCCTGGAATTCACCGCAGCGGTCAACACCCTGCGCGCCGAACACCCCACGTTCCGCCGCCGCCGCTTCTTCGACGGACGACCGGTCCGGCGGGGCGAGGGCGAGGCACTGCCGGACATCGTCTGGCTGAACGAGGACGGCTCCACCATGTCCCCGGATGACTGGGACACCCCGGTCAGCCGTTCCCTGGGCGTGTTCCTGAACGGCCAGGGCATTTCCGGCAAGGACGCACGTGGACAGCGCATCACGGACCTGAACTTCCTGCTGTACTTCAACGCGCACGACGAAGCAGTGAAGATCACCCTTCCGGCCAAGGAATACGCCCCGATGTGGGACACGGTCATCGACACCGCCGGTGAATACGCGGACTCCGAGCCGGTTGCCGCTGACGCGCAGATGACCGTGGCTGCCAAGTCGATGGTGGTCCTGCGGGCACACGCTGAGGAAGAGGAGCACGACCACTCCGTGGCGGCGTCACTCGCTGCCATGGCAGCCCAGAACACAGAGGCTGCTGAATGAGGACACCGCTCTCCACGTACCGCCTCCAGATCCGTCCGTCCTTCACCCTGTTCGACGCCGCGGAGCTGGTGCCGTACCTGGCTGACCTGGGAGTGGACTGGGTCTACCTTTCACCCATCCTCACGGCGGAAGCGGGCTCGGATCACGGCTATGACGTCACCGACCCCTCAGCCGTCGACCCGACCCGCGGCGGAGCGGAGGGGCTGAAGGCCCTCTCCGACGCCGCCCACTCGGCGGGTCTCGGCGTGCTGGTGGATATTGTGCCCAACCACATGGGCATCGCCACCCCGTTCCGGAATCCGTGGTGGTGGTCCGTGCTGGCCGAAGGCCGCAGCTCCCGGTATGCCGAGGCCTTCGACATTGACTGGGACGCCGGGAACGGAAAGCTGCGGCTGCCCGTCCTGGGCGACGGCGACAACGAGCTCGAGCAGCTCAAGCTGGCGGGCAACGAACTGCACTACTACGACCACCGGTTCCCGGTGGCCGAAGGCACTGCCTCGGAAGGGGACAGCGCGCAGGACGTGCACGCCCGCCAGTCCTACGAACTGGTGAACTGGCGCCGCGCCGACAATGAGCTGAACTACCGCCGGTTCTTCGGGGTCAACACCCTGGCCGGTATCCGCGTGGAAGAGCCCTGGGTCTTTGACGAGGCACACGCCGAAATCAAGCGCTGGTTCGACGAAGGCCTCGTGGACGGCCTGCGCATCGACCATCCGGACGGTCTTGCCGATCCCAAGGGCTACCTGGCACGGCTGCGCGAGATCACCGGCGGTGCCTACATCCTCGTCGAAAAGATCCTGGAACCGGGCGAAAAGCTCGCCGCGGACTGGGAAACCGAAGGCACCACCGGCTACGACGCGCTGGCCGACATTGACCGGTTGTTCGTGGACCCGGCGGGCAGTGACACGCTGACCGCACTGGTGCCGATGGAACCGTACGCACAGATGATCCACGGCACCAAGCGGGTCATCGCAGACAACCTGCTGCACTCCGAGGTGCAGCGCCTCGTGCGCCTGCTCCCGGCGGACAGCGGGCTGGACCCGGAAACGGCTGCAGATGCGCTCGCGGAGCTGCTGGCCTGCTTCCCGGTCTACCGCAGCTACCTGCCCGAAGGCGCCGGGTACCTGACCGACGCCGTGATTGCGGCCAAGGTCCACCGGCCGGATCTCGCGGCCGCGCTGGATCGCCTGCATGGGCTGCTGAACCCGCTGGCGGACGGAGAAACCGAGGTTTCCCTTTCCCGCCTGGGCGAGCTCGCAGTCCGCTTCCAGCAGACCTCCGGCATGGTGATGGCCAAGGGCGTCGAGGACACGGCGTTCTACCGTTACTCCCGCCTGACGTCCCTGAACGAGGTGGGCGCCGACCCGGCGCACTTCTCGGTGGCGCCGTTTGACATGCACACGCGCCTGATCCGCCGGCAGCTGGAACAGCCGGCAGCCATGACGGCCCTGACCACGCATGACACCAAGCGCAGCGAGGACACCCGCGCCCGGATCTCCGTACTCGCGGAAATCCCGGGGGAGTGGAGCGAGGCGTTCACGCGCCTCGATGCCCTGGCTCCGATGAATGACGGGCCGATGGCGAACCTGCTCTGGCAGACCTTCGTCGGGGCCTGGCCGCTGAGCCGGGAACGTGCGCACGCCTACGCAGAGAAGGCCGCCCGAGAAGCCTCCAGCAGCACCACCTGGACGGCTCCCAACGCCGAATTCGAAGAGCGGATGCATGCAGCCATTGATGCGGCGTTCGACAACCCGGACGTTCGCGCGGTGATCACCGCACTGGTGGAACGGATCCGCGAAGCCGGGTACAGCAATTCACTGTCGGCCAAGCTCCTGCAGCTGACCATGCCCGGCGTACCCGACGTCTACCAGGGCACGGAATTCTGGGACCGCTCGCTCGTGGACCCGGACAACCGCCGCGAGGTGGACTTTGCCCGCCGCCGCGAGGTAGCGGCGTCGTTCGCCGACGCCGGTGCCCCCGCAGTGGACGAGGATGCGGCAGCGAAGCTGCTGGTCACCACCCGTGCGCTGCAGCTCAAGCACGGCCGGCCCGAGCTGTTCACGGGGTACGTTCCCGTAGCGGTGGAAGGATCCGCGGCTGAACACCTCTTCGGGTTTGACCGGGGCGGTGCGGTCACGCTGGTGACCCGTCTTCCGCTGGGGCTTGAGCGCGACGGCGGATGGCAGGACACCGCCGTCGTCCTGGCACCGGGCACCTACCGCGACGTGGTTACCGGGAAAACGCACGACAGCAGCGGCCGGGTGGCAGCTGCAGATCTGTTCAGCACCTATCCGGTGGCCCTGCTTGTTCGGGAGGACGGCAAATGAGGACCAACTTCGATGTGTGGGCTCCCAAGGCCGGCACCGTAACGCTGCTGGCCGACGGCCGGCACCTGTCGATGACCCGGGGCGAAAACGGCTGGTGGCACGTCCAGCACGCCGAACTCACCGAGGACATTGACTACGGCTACCTCATTGACGGCGCCGAGACCCCCGTGCCGGACCCCCGGTCCCGGCGGCAGCCCGAGGGTGTGCACGCACTTTCGCGCACCTTCGATCCCGATCTGTACCAGTGGCACGACTCCGATTGGGTCTCCCCGGGCCTCGACGGCAGCGCGATCTATGAAATGCACGTGGGCACCTTCACCCCCGAAGGAACCTTGGACGCAGCCATCGGCCGGCTGGACTACCTGGTGGACCTGGGGGTCCGCTTTGTCGAACTGCTGCCGGTCAACGCGTTCAACGGAACCCACAACTGGGGTTATGACGGTGTGCTCTGGTACGCCGTGCAGGAGACCTACGGCGGTCCCGAGGCCTACCAGCGCTTCGTGGACGCGGCCCACCAGGCGGGCCTCGGCGTCATCCAGGACGTGGTGTACAACCACCTGGGCCCCAGCGGCAACTACCTCCCGATGTTCGGCCCCTACCTCACCGAGGGCAAGTCGAACACCTGGGGGGACTCGGTCAACCTGGACGGCCCGCTCTCCGACGTCGTCCGCGAGTACATCGTGGACAACGTCCTGATGTGGTTCCGCGACTACCACGTGGATGGACTGCGGCTGGATGCGGTGCACGCCCTGCACGACGAACGGGCAGTGCACATCCTCGAAGAGATGGCCGCCGCGACGGACGAATGCGCCGAAGCCCTGGGCAAGCCGCTGTTCCTGGTCGCGGAGTCGGACCTGAACAACCCCCGGCTCATTACCCCGCGGAACGTCAACGGCTACGGCCTTGCGGGCCAGTGGTCCGATGACTTCCACCATGCCGCCCACACCAACCTCACCGGTGAAAACGGCGGCTACTACGAGGACTTCGACTCGGTTGGTGCGTTGGCGAAGGTCCTGCAGGAAGGGTTCTTCCACAACGGAACGTTCTCGACCTTCCGGGAACGCGGACACGGCCGTCCCCTGGACAAGGAGGTGGTGACCGCACGCCAGCTGGTCACCGCCATCCAGAACCACGACCAGATCGGCAACCGGGCCGCCGGTGACCGGCTGAGCGCGACCCTGGGGTACGAGCAGCTCGCCCTCGGTGCGGTGCTGAGCCTGGCCTCGCCGTTTACCCCCATGCTGTTTATGGGCGAGGAGTTCGGGGCGTCCACGCCCTGGCAGTTCTTCACGTCCCATCCGGAACCCGAGCTGGGCAAGGCCACGGCCGAGGGCCGCCTGAAGGAATTCGAGCGGATGGGCTGGGATCCGGCCACGGTTCCCAATCCGCAGGATCCGACGACCTTCACCAACTCGAAGCTGGACTGGTCCGAGGCGGAAGAGGGGGACCACGGGCGGCTGCTGGACCTGTACCGCAGGCTCCTGACGCTGCGCCGGGAAACCCCCGACCTGATGGATCCGGACCTGCGCAACGTCCGCGTGGACTATGACGAGGCGGGCGGCTGGCTGGTTCTGCAGCGCGGTTCCACGGCAGTGGCGCTGAACTTTGCCGACGCCCCGCGCGAGGTGCCGCTTCCGTTCGGCAGGCGGCCGGACGTGCTGCTCGAGACCGCTCCGGTGGAACTCGATGGCGATACCGTGCAGCTCCCCGCGTACGGTGCGGCGATTCTGGCCGGATAGCAAACCCCGGCCTGCCGCTGCAGCCGGCACCCGCAGGTAACTGCGGGTGCCGGCTGCAGCGGCTTAACCGGGCCCCGGAGCAGGAGAACGGCCCGGCGACGTGAGCCCGGCAACAGTGGCAGTATGGTGCCCATGACTTATGTTGCTGCAGACAACCGATACGAATCCATGCCCTACCGCCGCGTCGGACAGAGCGGACTCCAGCTGCCGGCGGTCTCGCTGGGGCTGTGGCACAACTTTGGTGATGACAAGCCCTTCGAAACCCAGCGGGCCATCCTGCGCCGCGCGTTCGATCTCGGTGTCACCCACTTCGATCTGGCCAACAACTACGGCCCGCCCTACGGCTCCGCCGAAACCAACTTCGGCCGGCACTTCCGGGACGACTTCGGTCCGTACCGCGACCAGCTGGTGATTTCCAGCAAGGCCGGATACGACATGTGGCCGGGCCCCTACGGAAACTGGGGATCCCGCAAGTACCTGCTTTCCTCCCTGGACCAGTCCCTGGAACGCATGGGCCTGGATTACGTGGACATTTTCTACAGCCACCGCCCGGATCCGGAGACCCCGCTGGAGGAAACCATGGGCGCCCTGGACACAGCCGTGCGCTCCGGCCGGGCGCTCTACGCGGGCATCTCCTCCTACTCGCCGGAAAAGACCATCGAGGCGGCCCGGATCCTGCGTGAAATGGGCACCCCGCTGCTCATCCACCAGCCGTCCTATTCCATGCTCAACCGCTGGGTGGAGGACGGGGAGCCGGATCTGTTCGCGGCACTGCAGGAAGTAGGCGCCGGATCGATTGCCTTCTCGCCGCTGGCCCAGGGCCTGCTCACCAACAAGTACCTCAACGGTGTGCCGGAAGACTCCCGCGCCGCCGCCGGCAAGTCACTGGACCAGTCCCAGCTTTCGGAGGAAAACCTGGAACGGGTCCGCGGGCTGAACAGCATTGCCGAATCCCGCGGCCAGAGCCTGGCCCAAATGGCCATCGCCTGGGTCCTGCGCACCCGGCCCGACGGCGCGTCCATCACGTCCGCCCTCATCGGCGCCTCCAGCGTGAAGCAGCTGGAGGACTCGCTGGCAGCAGTGAACAACCTGGAGTTCACCGCGGATGAACTGCGCCGGATCGACGAATACGCCGTCGACTCCAAGATCAACCTGTGGGCAGCAGCCCTCGAGGCGTAAATGGCCGCACTGACCATCCGGGAGGCCCGGCCGGCTGACTGGCCGGGCATCTGGAGCCTGATGGAACCCATCGTGCGTGCCGGGGAAACCTACTGCTGGGACACCGATACCACCGAGGAGCAGGCCCGGCAGCTGTGGCTGGAGCCTGCCCCTACGGTGGTGTTCGTGGCCGAGAAGGACGGAGCGGTGGCAGGCACCGCCCAGCTGCACCCCAACAGGTCCGGCAACGGCAGCCACGTAGCCAACGCGTCCTTTATGACCGCCGCCGAGTTCAGCGGACAGGGCATCGCCAGGGCATTGGCCGAACACGTCCTGGCCGAGGCTGCGCGCCGGGGCTACCGGTCCATGCAGTTCAATGCCGTGGTGGAAACCAACACACGGGCGGTGAAGCTCTGGCAGTCCCTGGGATTTTCCATCCTTGCCACGGTGCCCGGGGCCTTCCGGCATCCAACCGAGGGGTTCACCGGGCTGCACATCATGTACCGCACCCTGGAGGCTGGCAGGAGTGAAACAATAGGGTCGTGAACTACCCTGAATTCCCGGCGCCGGCCGAGCGTACTGCCGTTATCGACCTGGCTGCCATCCGGCATAATGTCCGCCATCTGTCCCATGTGGTCAGTCCCGCCCGCGTCATGGCAGTAGTCAAGGCCGATGCGTACGGGCACGGTGCGGTGGAGACCGCGCGGGCCGCGGTCTCCGCCGGGGCGGCCTGGCTCGGAGTCGCCCATATCAGCGAAGCGCTGGCGCTCCGGACCGCCGGCATCACCGAACCCGTACTCGCCTGGCTGCATACCCGTGAGGCGGAATTCGGTGAAGCCATCCGGGCCAACGTGGATCTGGGGGTTTCCGGCTGGGATCTGGAAGAGGTGGTCGCGGCCGCCCGGGAACTGGAAATGCCGGCCCGCGTACACCTGAAAATCGACACCGGACTGGGCCGCAACGGCTGCCCGGAAGACCTCTGGGAAGCCTTCGTCGGCAGGGCGCTGGCCTATCAGGAGGAAGGCCTCCTGCGGGTTGTGGGGATCTTCTCCCACTTTGCCGTAGCGGATGAACCACACCGTCCGGAAACCGATGAGCAGCTGCAGAAGTTCCGTGACGCTGTCGCCGTCGCCGAAGACGCAGGTGTGGACCGCGAGGTGCGGCATATCGCGAACACTCCCGGAGCCCTCTCCCGTCCCGATGCGCACTTTGACCTGGTCCGGATCGGACTGGGCATGTACGGGCTCTCGCCCTTTGCAGGACAGACCTCGGCGGAACTGGGCCTGCGGCCGGCCATGACGGTGAAGACCACCATTGCGGCCTGCAAGGAAGTACCTGCCGACCAGGGTGTTTCCTATGGCCTGCATTACCGGACCCAGGAGCCCACAACCCTGGCCCTCATCCCGCTGGGGTACGCCGACGGTATCCCGCGCGTCGCCACCGGCGGTCCCGTGCAGGTGGACGGGCAGGTGTATCCGGTGGTGGGACGCGTTGCCATGGACCAAATGGTGATTGACCTGCGCCGGACCGGTATCGCCGGTACCCCGGACTCGCTCGTGGGACGGGAAGCCGTCCTCTTCGGCGGAGAGGGCCAGCCAAGCGTTGATGAGTGGGCCTCCGCAGCCGGCAGCATCAACTACGAGATCATCAGCAGGATCGGCGGCCGCGTGCCGCGCACCTACATCGACAGCGAACCCCGCGGCGGGGCAGGGGACACCGAAGGGCTGCCCATTGCCCTGGAGGCGGCGCCGGAAAGTACTACGGCCCCGGAAGGCGCCACAGACCCGGAGACGCACGCGGCACAGGCGGTAGAGGCCCCGTGACGGGCACGGACACGCCAGTATGGGAAGCGGAATACCGCACGTCCGGCGCCGACGAAACCCAGGCGCTCGCCGAACGGCTCGGCCGTGTCCTGCGCCCGGGGGACCTGCTGTTGCTCACCGGTGAACTCGGCGCCGGCAAGACCACCTTCACCCAGGGGCTCGGCGCCGGACTCGGTGTGCGTCCGGGCATCATTTCGCCCACCTTCGTCCTGGTCCGCGAGCACCCGAACCTGGGCGACGGACCTGACCTCATCCACGTGGATGCCTACCGGCTGGGCTCCGAAGGCGAAGTCGACGACATTGACCTCGAGGCCTCCATGGACCGTTCCGTCACCGTGGTCGAATGGGGCCGGGGGCTGGTGGAGCACCTCTCCGACAGCCGGCTGGAAATCACCCTGATCCGTGCAGTCGGGGGCGGTCCGGGAACAGCCACCGGGACCGGCCCGCGTGACACCGGGACGGCCCCGTCCATGGACTTCTCCACTGACTTCTCCGCCGAAGACACTGACGAGGAACGCACCATCCGGCTGGCCGGCTTCGGACCGCGCTGGCAGCAGGCCCCGGACCTGGCCTGACGGACGCCGGGGTGCCGGACCCGGGTGGGCCGCTGGACCGGGGCGGGCTGACCGGGCTGACCGGGCTGACGGTACTGGGGGCTGTGGCGGCGGGGGTCGGGCGAAATCCGTCCCGCGGGCAGCGCCGTAGAATAGGAACCGTGCTGATTCTCTCCATTGATACCTCCGCCATAGCCAGTGCGGCACTGCTCAACGGGGAGTCAGAGGTCCTGGCGTCCTTCGCCAGCGAAGACACCCGTTCCCATGCCGAAGTCCTCGCCCCCGCCATCGCCGGCCTGCTGGCCGACGCCGGGGTTGCCGGACCGGACCTGGACGCCCTGGTTGTGGGGGTTGGACCCGGTCCCTTCACCGGGCTGCGCGCCGGGATCGCCACCGCGCGGACCCTGGCCTTCGCGTGGGACAAGCCGCTGCACGGAGTGATGAGCCTGGATGCCATTGCCGTGGACGCTGCCCTGGATGCGTGGCGCCACGGCATCGACGAGTTCGCCGTCGCCACCGATGCCCGCCGCAAAGAGGTCTACTGGGCTGCCTACCGCAGCACCGGCGGCACCCCCGAACTGCTGGACGGCCCGCACGTGACGGACCCCGCCGAAGTTCCCGCGCTCCCCGTCTACGGAGCAGGGGCCGGCTTGTACCCCGAAGCCCTGCACGCGGTGGAGGGTTTTGCCGATGCGCAGCCCACCGCCGCCGCACTGGGGCGCACCGCCGTCGTCCGCCTGGTGCGGGGACTGCCGCTGCTGCCCAGCACCCCGCTGTACCTGCGTGAGTCCGACGCCAAGGTTCCCGGCCCGCGGAAGCGCGCCCTGTGACCGCCCCCGGAACCGTGCGCATCCGGCGGATGGACGCCGAAGACATTCCCGCGGTCGATGCCCTGGAACGGCGGCTGTTCCCCGTCGACGCGTGGCCGCTGCAGATGTTCCACGACGAGCTGGCGCAGACGTCCACCCGCTCCTACTACGTGGCGGTGGACCCGGCCGGCACCGTCATCGGCTATGCCGGCCTGATGTGCGTGCTGCCGATCGCGGATGTCCAGACCATCGCCGTCGTCCCCGAAAGCGAAGGCGCAGGCATCGGCTCGCGGCTGCTCACCACCCTGGTGGACGAGGCGAAGCAGCGCGGCGCCGACGACGTACTCCTGGAAGTCCGGGACGACAACCCCCGCGCCCAGCGCCTGTACCGCTGGTTCGGCTTTGAACAGATCCACGTCCGGCCGCGCTATTACCGCGACGGCGCCTCCGCCCTGATCATGCGCCTGCCCCTGGCCGGGTGGTCCGGCGCGCCGACGGCCGGGACTGCCACAGAAACGAAGGACAGTAAATGAACCGCACCGACCCCCTGGTGCTCGGCATCGAATCCTCCTGCGACGAGACCGGGATCGGCATTGTCCGGGGGACCGACCTGCTGACCAACACGGTGTCCTCCTCCATGGACGAACACGTCCGGTTCGGGGGCGTCATCCCCGAGATCGCGTCCCGCGCGCACCTCGATGCGATGGTCCCGGCCCTGCAGGCGGCGCTGGCCGAAGCAGGAGTGACCCTGGCGGAGCTGGACGCGATTGCGGTGACCTCCGGCCCCGGCCTGTCCGGGGCACTGATGGTGGGGGTCAGCGCCGCCAAGGCCCTGGCCCTGGCCACCGGGAAGCCGCTCTATGCGATCAACCACCTGGTGGCCCACGTAGGCGTGGGCGTGCTCGACGGCGGCGAGCTGCCGGAGAACCTCGGTGCGCTGCTGGTCTCCGGCGGACATACCGAGATCCTGCGTGTGGCGGACCTGACTTCCGACGTGGAACTGCTCGGTTCCACCATCGACGACGCCGCGGGCGAGGCCTATGACAAGGTGGCCCGCATCCTCGGGCTGGGCTACCCCGGCGGTCCGGCCATCGACCGGCTGGCACGCGAGGGCAACCCCAAGGCCATCCGGTTCCCGCGCGGACTGACCCAGCCCAAATACATGGGCACCGCCGAAGCTCCGGGGCCGCACCGCTACGACTGGTCCTTCTCCGGCCTCAAGACCGCCGTGGCCCGCTGCGTGGAGCAGTACGAGGCGGCAGGCCAGGAGCTGCCCGTGGCGGACATTGCCGCGTCCTTCCAGGAAGCCGTGGTGGACGTGATTACGGCCAAGGCGGTACTGGCCTGCACCGAGCACGGAATTACCAACCTGCTCCTGGGCGGCGGAGTGGCCGCGAACTCCCGGCTGCGGGAGCTGACCGGTGAGCGCTGCGCCGCGGCGGGCATCACGCTCCGCGTGCCGCCGATCTCCCTGTGCACGGACAACGGCGCCATGGTCGCGGCGCTGGGCGCGCAGGTGGTTATGGCCGGCGGTGAACCTTCGGGGATCGGCTTCGGCACGGACCCGTCACTGCCGGTCACCAGCATCCACCTCGCTGCAGCCCCGGCCTAGCCCGGCCGCAATGCAGAAGGGCCCCGGCGATGGTTCGCCGGGGCCCTTCTCTGTGGATGCTTAGGCTCCGCGGAGCCGGCGGATACCGTCGAAGACAACGGCGCGCAGGTCGCCGTCGTTCTCCTGCGCTACGCGGCGCTGCTGCTGGTAGCCGGCGCCCCGCTCAATGATGGTCCGGACGTCGGCCAGTTCGGCGCTGCAGCCCAGCTCGGCGGCAATCGGCGTCAGCCGGGGGAGGACGTCCTCGAGCAGGTGATCGGTGACCAGCTTCTCGTTGCCCTCGGCGTCGAGGATGACGATGGCTTCCAGGCCGTAGCGGGCTGCCCGCCACTTGTTTTCCTGGACGTGCCAGGGCGGCATGGTGGGGATGGTGCCGCCGGCGTCGATGATCGAAGAGAACTCGTGCACCAGGCACTGGGTCAGGGCAGCAATGGCGCCCACGTCCTGGATATCCGCCAGCCCGTCGCAGACCCGCATCTCAATGGTGCCCAGTCCCGGGACGGGGCGGATGTCCCAGCGGATTTCACTGATTGAGTCGATGACTCCGGTGGTGAACATGTCCTGCACGTAGGACTCGTACTCGCTCCAGGACGCGAACTGGAACGGCAGCCCCGCGGTGGGCAGCTGCTGGAACATCAGGGCCCGCTGGGAGGCGTAGCCGGTGTCATCCCCGGACCAGTAGGGGGAGGAAGCAGACAGCGCCTGGAAGTGCGGGAAGTAGTTCACCAGCCCGTCCAGGACGGGCAGGACCTTGTCCCGGCTGTCCAGGCCCACGTGGACATGCACGCCGTAAATGAGCATCTGCTGGCCCCACCACTGGGTCCGGTCGATGAGCTTGGCGTAGCGTTCCTTGTCCGTGACCGGCTGCGAGCGCGGGGTGCTGAACGGGTGGGACCCGGCACAGAACAGCTCCACCCCCATGGGGTCCGTCACCCGCCGCACTGCTGCGAGGGAGCGGGAAAGATCCGCCTTGGCCTCCGCCACCGTGCTGCAGATGCCGGTCACCAGTTCAACGGTGTTCTCCAGCAGTTCCTGCTTGATGTGCGGATGCTCGTCGTCTTCCCGCAGTGCGGGGTCATTGACGTTCACACCACGCAGCACTTCATCCGCCACGGAGACCAGATCTCCGGTGGTGCCGTCCACGAGGGCCAGTTCCCACTCGACTCCCAGTGTTGACTGGGCCGATTTGGCGAACTCGATTTCCAAACTGTCTCCTGCTTTATGCGTTACCACTGAAGTACCCGGACCCGCATCACTGCGTTGAGAACCTTATCAATCCTATAGCCGCACGCGCGGTTGCCGGGCCTCGGCCCGGAACCGGCCGCCAAACCCGGGGGAGACGGCACCTGCACGGACATAATGGGTGGATGCCGATCCTGAACAAAGACATGACCCTGTGCATTTCCCTGGCCGCGCGGCCGAGCAACATCGGCACGCGCTTCCACAACTACCTGTATGACCAGCTGGGCCTGAACTACGTCTACAAGGCCTTCGCCCCCGCGGACCTGGCGCAGGCCATTGCCGGGGTGCGGGGCCTGCCCATCCGCGGCTGCGCCGTCTCCATGCCGTACAAGGAGGACGTGATTGCCCTGGTGGACCGGATGGATCCGTCCGCGGAAGCCATCAGTTCCGTGAACACCATCGTCAACGACGACGGCGTGCTCACCGCCTACAACACCGACTACCTGGCCATCGCCCGGCTGCTGCGGGACCACCGGGTGCCGGTCACGCACTCAGTGCTGCTGCGCGGTTCCGGCGGCATGGCCAAGGCAGTGGCAGCCGCCCTGCGGGACGCCGGGTTCTCCGATGTCACGGTGGTTGCCCGCAACGAGGCCACCGGCCGGGCGCTGGCGGACCTCTACGACTTCGCCTGGCAGGCGGAACCGGGGACCTCCACTGCGGACCTGCTGATCAACGTCACCCCGCTGGGCATGGCCGGGCAGGACGAGGACGTGCAGTCCTTCGGCGACGACGCGGTGGCCGGGGCGAAAACGGTGTTCGACGTCGTCGCGCTGCCCGCCGAAACCCCGCTGATCGCCGCGGCACGGGCCGCCGGGAAACCGGTGATTACCGGTGCCGAGGTAATTGCCATCCAGGCCGAGGAACAGTTCGTGCTCTACACCGGTCTCCGGCCGACACCGGAGCAGGTGCGCGAAGCCGGCGAGTTCTCCCGCGCCTGACCGTCCGGGGCAGGCATCTACGCCCGGGGCAGGCATCTACGCCCGGGGCCGTACCGCCTAGGCGGCCGGCACCGGTTCCACCACCAGGGCCACACGGTCCTCGCCGATCCGGGTGAGGACCAGCGTGGCTTTGTTCGGACCTTTACCGGAGCCCGTAAGCAGGGCCTTGCGGACCTCCTCCGGCGTCACGGACATGCCGCGCTTCTTGATGTCCAGGACACCGATGCGGTTTTCCCGGACCCAGGCCTTCAGCGCCCTGATGTTGTACGGGCGTACGTCGAGGATCCGGTAGGCACGGGCGAAGGGGGTTTCGCGCAGTTCCGGGGCGCAGATGTAGGCGATGTGCGGATCCAGGAGGTGTCCGTCCAGGGTGGCCGCGACGTCGGCCACCAGCCCGGCACGGATCACGGCGCCGTCGGGTTCATACAGGTAGCCTTCGACCGGACCCATGGCCACGTCCTGGGCACCGGCGTCGTAATCCACCGGCGAGGTCAGTTCCGCCGCGCCCCCGGAGCCGATCACCAGGGCGGCCCGCCGGACGCCCTCGCGGCGCAGCGCGTTGAACCACAGGGTGGCCTCGGTGACGTCTCCGTCCACGGACACCCACTGCGCCTCGCAGTTGGCGGGCAGCGCCTCGTGCGGGATGCCGGGTCCCATCTTCACTCCGACGGGCAGGCCGGCATCCGCCAGCGATTCCACGAAGGACAGGGGAGGGGAGAAGGCCTCCGGATCGAAGATGCGGGTGGTACCCGACGTCGACGTGGTCCTGCGCGCCGGATCCAGCCAGACGCCGTCGAACCCGGTCAGGTCGAAGTCCTCGGCGCGGCCCTGGACCACCGTGGCCTCCGGCCAGGGCATGAGGTTGATGGTTGCTGCCGCGGCGGTGATTTCATCCAGCTCGACGGCGGTCACCTGCCGGTCCAGGGTGGCCAGGGCCAGGGAATCGGCGCCGATGCCGCAGCCGAGGTCCGCGACCTTATCCAGCCCGGCCTCCTGGTAGCGGCGGGCGTGCAGGGCGGCTACGTTCAGGCGGGTGGCCTGTTCCAGGCCGGGCTGTGTGAAGACCATGTGCTCGGCGAACGGACCGAACTTTCCGCGGGCCTTCATCCGCAGTTTTGCCTGCGTCAGGACGGCGGCCACCAGCTCGGGGGCATGCCCGGCCTTGCGCAGGTCCGTGTTCAGCTTCAGGGACTCGGATTCGAGATAGGGGGGAAGCGAGTTCAGCAGCTGCCATCCCTCGGGGGTCAGAACATGGGCAAGGGAAGTATCGGGCATGCCCTCCAGCCTAGTTGTTCTGCCTGCGGGCACGTTAGCTGTAGGTTGGGCGGCATGACGAAGATCGCCGCCGAGCCGCTGGCTGCACTGCGGGCGCGTACCAGCTACAAATGGCAGACCTATCCGGCGGACGTGCTGCCGCTGTTCGTGGCCGAAATGGACTATCCGCTGGCCGGACCGGTGCAGCAGGCCATCATTGACCGGGTGCTAGCCTCCGACACCGGATATATCGCCGGACCTCAGCCGGTGGCGGAGGCCTTCTCGGGGTATGCTGCGCGGACCTGGGCCTGGGCGGTGGACCCCGGGGATGTACGGAGCACCACGGATGTGAGTGTGGCGATTGTGGAGTGCCTGCGCCAGGCCGTACCCGTGGACGGTGTCGTCATCATCACTCCGCCCGTCTATCCGCCGTTCTTTGAGCTGCCGCTGGAAGCGGATTCCCTGGTCATGGAAGTACCGCTCCTGTCCGACGGCGACGGGTGGGCACTGGACCTTGCCGGGCTGGAGCGGGCCTTTGCCCGCGGCGCCGATGCCCTGCTGCTGTGCAACCCGCACAATCCGCTGGGACTGGTACATTCCGCCGATACCCTGCGGGCGCTCGCGGACCTTTCGGCGAAGTACGGCGTGGCCGTAATCAGCGACGAGATCCACGCCCCGCTGACGTACGAAGCAGGGGAGTTCACCCCGTACCTCGCCGTCTCGGAGAACGCGCGGGAATACGGCCTCTGCGTCACCGCTGCCAGTAAGGCCTGGAACATCGCCGGCACCAAGTGCGCCGTGATGGTGGCGCAGAGCGAGCGGACCCGGCTGATGCTGGCCTCCATGCCCGAGGAAGTCTCCGCGCGCACCAGCATCCTCGGCCTGCATGCCACGGCAGCGGCCTATAACGACGGCGGTCCGTGGCTTGCCGGAGTGATGGAGTCCCTCGCCGCGAACCGGACCCTGCTGGCCGAGCTTCTGGCGGAGCGGCTGCCGGGCACGGGATACCGTCCGCCCTCGGCCGGCTACCTCGCCTGGCTGGATTTCCGGGCCCTCGGCTGGGGTGATGATCCAGCGGCGGCGGCCCTGGAACGGGCACGGGTGGCGCTGGAACCGGGGCTGCGGTTCGGACACCAGGGCGCCGGGTTTGTCCGGCTGAACTTCGCCTGCTCCCCGGAGGTCCTGGCCGAGGCCGTGGAGCGGCTTGCCGCAGCTGCCGTCTAGCCTGCCGGGGCTATGCCGCCGGAGCGAGGATGCTCAGTTGGCGGGGCGCCAGCGTCCCGCCTTTGATGTGCACGACGGGCACGGGGAGGGACCCGGTTTCCGAGCTGCGGACCAGGCCGGCCATCGCGTCCTCGGTTACCGTAGCGCGGCGCAGGTCCAGGAGCACCGTGAGGCCGGGAAGGGCAGTGTTGGCCCTCCGCACAAGGACGTAAAGCACCCTGCTGTTTTGTTCGGTGACGCGTCCGCGGACTTCCAGCCGTGCCATGCGGCGGTCAAGATCAAACCGAATGCCGACACGCAGTTTGGGCTCCATGGCAGGTCCTTCCCCGAAGGGCCGCAGAAGTGCGACGGATTCCAACCTAGGAGCGCCGCGCGGGACGGCACAATGCACACGGCCCATACTGCCTGCCCGGGCAGTGCAGTTTCTGCCGGCGGCCCCCCGGTAAGGCCCGTCAGGCGAAGTAGACGCCGATCCGGTTGCCGTCGATCTCCTCGATCCGGATATCGATGTCGTAAATGTCCTTCAGGACCTCCGGCTGCATGATGGCCGACGGCGGCCCCTGGTGGATCAGCCGGCCGTCGCGCATGGCGATGATGTCGTCGGAATAGCAGGAGGCGAAGTTGATGTCGTGGATGACCAGGACCACGGTCTTCCCGAAGTCGTCCGTGAGCCGGCGCAGCAGCCGCATCATTTCCACGGAGTGCTTCATGTCCAGGTTGTTCAACGGCTCATCGAGCAGCAGGTAGTCCGTGTCCTGGGCCAGCACCATGGCAATGAACGCCCGCTGCCGCTGGCCGCCGGAGAGCTCGTCCACAAACCGGTCCGCCAGTGCCGTCAGGTCCAGGTAGGCCATGGCCGTCTCGATGGAGACCTTGTCCGCTGGACCCGGCCGGCCGCCGTTGTGCGGGTAGCGGCCGAACCCCACCAGGTCCCGCACCGTCAGGCGCACGGTGAGCTGGTTGTCCTGGCGCAGGATGGCCATCTTCCGGGCGAGGTCCCGGCCCGGGGTGGAAACGACGTCGAGCCCGTCCACGGTAACCGACCCAGAGTCCATGGGGAGCAGGCGGCTGATCATGGACAGCAGGGTCGACTTGCCGGCACCGTTGGGTCCGATGATCGAGGTGATGCCGCCTTCCTTGATCCCGCAGCTCACCCCGTCCACAACAACCGTGGAGGAATAGCGCTTGGTAACGCCGTTGACGGAGATCATGAGGCGGGGCCTTTCGAATGGTGCAGGGGGAGGAAGGTCATTTCACCTTTCCCCTCAGGAGCAAGACGAGGAACACGATGCCGCCCACGAATTCGATGACGATGCTCAGCGCGGTGTCGAAATCGAAGATCCGCTCCAGCACCAGCTGGCCGCCCACCAGGGCGATGATTCCCAGCAGTACGGCGATGGGCAGTACCGCGGCGTGCCGGAAGTTGGCACACAGCTGATAGGCCAGCGAGGCCACCAGTAGGCCGAAGAACGTCACCGGTCCCACCAGCGCCGTGGACACCGCGACGAGCACGGAGCAGATAATCAGCGTGAGCGTCACTGCCCGTTTGTGGTCCACTCCGAGGTTCACCGCGGTATCCCGGCCCAGGGCCAGGACATCGAAGGAGTGGCGCATCCGCCAGGCCAGGGCGCTGACCAGTGCGACGGCGGCGGCGGAGTAGCCCAGCAGGGCGGCGTCCACATTGTTGAAGCTCGCGAAGAACAGGTCCTGCAGGATGATGAACTCGCTGGGGTCGATGAGCACCTGCAGCAGCGAGGAGAAGCCGCGGAACATGGTGCCGAAGACAATGCCGACCAGGAGCATCAGGTGCAGCGATTTCCCGCCGCCGGTGAAGAGCCAGCGGTAGAGCAGGAACGAGAATCCGACCATCAGCAGCACTTCGAGGCAGAAACGGACCGGTGCGCCCAGTGACAGCAGGGCGCCGCCGCCCAGGGTAAACACCAGGACGGTCTGGATCAGCACGTAGAGCGCGTCAAAGCCCATGATCGACGGCGTCAGGATCCGGTTCGCAGTGACTGTCTGGAACAGGACGGTGGAGACGCCCACGGCGTAGGCCACCAGGATCATGGAGCCGACCTTGACCGCCCGGCGGGGCAGCGCGTAGCCGAGGTTGCCGCGCAGCTCGATGGTCATAAACACCGCAATCAGCGCCGCTGCGGCGATGCCGAGGGTGATGATCCAGAACTTCGCCGGAACGGTCCGGACCGGATGCCGGCGGTGTCCGGTCAGTGCAGCGGGCAGCGCGTTGGTGGAGGTCTCAGGCATGGGAACCGCGCTTGCGTAGGAGGAGGTACAGGAAGATGACGCTGCCTACCGCGGAGACCACAACGCCGACCGGGATTTCGTAGGGGTAGCGGATGGTGCGCCCGATGATGTCGCAGAGCAGGACGAAGCCCGCCCCGAAGACGGCAACCCAGGGCACTGCCCGGCGGACATTGTCACCGATCAGCAGGGACACCAGGTTGGGCACGATGAGGCCCAGGAAGGGGATGGAGCCGACGCTGACCACCACAACGGCGCTGATGAGGGAGACAATGACCAGTCCGAGCGCCATGACCCGGTTGTAGTTCAGGCCGAGGTTGGTGGTGAAGTCGGCTCCCATGCCCGCAACCGTGAACCGGTCCGCCGCCAGGTATCCGATGACGGTCAGGGCGCCCACAATCCAGAGCAGTTCGTAGCGGCCCCGCAGGACACCGGAGAAGTCGCCGACCATCCAGCTGTTGAGTGTCTGCAGGAGGTCGGTGCGGTAGGCGAAGAAGGTGGTGACGGCGGAAATCACGCCGCCGAGCATGATGCCCACCAGGGGGACGATCAAGGTGTTGCGCAGCGGGATCCGTCGCAGTACCAGCAGGAAGAGCGCGGTTCCGGCCGCGGCAAAGACCGATGCGGTGGACATCTTCATAAACATGGAGGCGCCGGGCAGCAGTACGGTCACCGCCAGGATCCCCAGCTGCGCCGATTCGACCGTGCCGACGGTGGAAGGTTCCACGAACTTGTTCCGGGCCATCAGCTGCATGATCAGGCCGGCCACGCTCAGTGCCATCCCCGCAAGGACGATACTCAGTGTGCGGGGGAGCTGGCTGGCCCAGAACAGCATGTGCGTGGTGGGGTCCCCAGCCAGAAGCGAGGACAGCGACAGGTCGCCGACGCCTACAAAGAGGCTGACGGCCGCCAGGAGGATGACGAGGCAGATTCCCAGGGCCAGTGCGGCGCGTGAACGCACAAAGCGCCGCCGTTCCGGGGGAGCGGCGGCGGAAGCGGAGGCCGGTTTTTTCGCCGGCGCGGCGGGGGCGGTCATATATCGGTGTCCAGTTCCTCCGCGGCCCGGCACCGGAGTTCCGGGCCGCGGAGAGCAAAAGTGCGGCTAGAGAGCGTCGTGGACGGTGTTAACCATGGTGTCCACATTGTTCAGGCCGTATCCGACCAGGTACCAGCTGGCGGAATCCAGCATGGTGATGTTGTCGTTCTGCGCAGCCTTGGTGCTCTTGACCAGATCGTTGTCCAGTACGGCGGAGGCGGCTTCACCCGAGGTGCCGACGGCGACGTCGCGGTCAATCACGAACAGGTGGTCCGGGTTGGTATCCGCGACGTAGTTGAAGGAAACCTTTTCGCCGTGGGCACCTTCGGACTTGACCTCTGCGGCCGGCGTGACGCCGAGGACGTCGTGGATGATGCCGAAGCGCGAGCCCGCGCCGTAAGCGGTCATTTCGCCGCCGCTGGTCAGGACGATCAGGCCGTTGCCGGCATCGGCTGCCAGTTCCTTGGTGTCTTCAACCTTGCCTTCGAGGGCATTCAGCTTCTCTTCGACCAGGTCTTCCTTTTCGAAGATCGTGCCGAGGGTCTGGGTGTTCTCCGTGAAGGAGCTCCAGGCGTCGGCGTTGTCGACGCTCAGGTCGATGGTCGGGGCAATCTCGCTCAGCTCGTCATAGGAGTCGGCCACCCGGCCGGAAATGATGATCAGGTCGGGAGCTCCGGCGTTGATCGCCTCAAAATCGGGCTCCTTCATGCTGCCGATCTTGGTGATCTCTTCGGCGCCGTACTTGGCGAGGCTCTCCGGGAAGTTGGCGGCGGGCACGCCGTCGACGTCGATGTCGAGGGCATCCATGGTGTCGAGGGCACCGAGGTCGAAGGTGTAGACCGTCTCCGGGTTCACCGGAACTTCGGTGCTTCCCTGGGCATGCTCAACCGTCACGGTTTTAGCCTGCGCGGACTCGACGTCGGCATCTGCTGCTTCAGTGGAGCAGGCGCTGAGCGCGAGGAGGGATACAAGGGCGGTTCCGGCCAGCAGGCGGGACTTGGGAATCATGGGGGCTCCGGTAAGAGTCGTTGTGCCTACCCGGGGGAATAGGGCACAGAAATGTTTTCTAATAGTGCGCGCAGATGAAAGCTATCCCGCTTAGGTGAGCCTAAGCAAATTCCGTTTACGCATCCGGGGCCCGGCAGTCCGCGGGCAGGGGCGGGGAAACCGGGGCGTGCTGGCACTCACCTTGACCGAGTGCTAACCGTTGCATAAAGTCTGAGTTAGCACTCCGAACGTGAGGGTGCTAACTCCCGAAGGGAAAGCGCGAACCGGCACCGCGACGACGGCCAGCGCCAGACCAACGGCCCCATTCCGTTAGAAACTACGCAAAGGAGAGCCCGAGTGTCGGTCTCTATTAAGCCCCTTGAGGATCGTATTGTTGTCCGCCCGCTCGAAGCCGAGCAGACCACTGCTTCCGGCCTCGTTATCCCGGATACTGCAAAGGAAAAGCCCCAGGAGGGTGAAGTAGTTGCAGTTGGACCCGGCCGCGTTGATGACAACGGCAACCGCGTCCCGGTTGACGTTGCCGAAGGCGACGTAGTCATTTACTCCAAGTACGGCGGAACCGAAGTCAAGCACGGCGGCCAGGAATACCTGGTGCTGTCCGCCCGCGACGTGCTGGCCGTCGTCGTAAAGTAGTTCCCCTGGAAAACCCCGGCCAAGATTCTGGCCGGGGTTTTCTGATGCAGATGTAGTTGTCGGAAAGGACACACACATGGCAAAGCAGTTGGAGTTCAATGACTCCGCCCGCCGCTCGCTCGAAGCCGGCGTCGATAAGCTCGCCAACACGGTCAAGGTGACCCTCGGCCCGCGCGGCCGCAACGTCGTCCTGGCCAAGACCTGGGGCGCTCCCACCATCACCAACGACGGCGTCACGATTGCCCGCGAAGTTGAGCTGGAAGACCCGTACGAGAACCTCGGCGCACAGCTGGCCAAGGAAGTTGCCACCAAGACCAACGATGTTGCCGGCGACGGCACCACCACGGCCACCGTGCTCGCACAGGCCCTGGTCAAGGAAGGCCTGCGCAACGTTGCCGCCGGTGCTGCCCCCGGGCAGCTCAAGCGGGGCATCGAGGTGTCCGTCGACGCCGTTGCCAAGCGCCTGCTGGAGAACGCCAAGGAAGTTGAAGGCAACCAGGTTGCCCACGTTGCCGCCATCTCCGCGCAGAGCACGGAAATCGGCGAACTGCTGGCCCAGGCCTTCGACACGGTCGGCAAGGACGGCGTGATCACGATCGAGGAGTCCTCCTCGACGCAGACCGAACTGGCCATCACCGAGGGCATGCAGTTCGACAAGGGTTACCTCTCGCCGTACTTCGTCACCGACGCCGAGCGCCAGGAAGCCGTCCTCGAAGACGCGCTGATCCTGATCAACTCCGGCAAGATCTCCTCGGTTGCCGAGTTCCTGCCGCTGCTGGAAAAGGCACTGCAGACCTCCAAACCGCTGTTCATCATCGCCGAAGACGTTGACGGGGAAGCCCTGTCCACCCTGGTGGTCAACAAGATCCGCGGCACCCTGAACGTCGTCGCCGTCAAGGCACCGGGCTTCGGTGACCGCCGCAAGGCCATGATGCAGGACATCGCGACCCTCACCGGCGCGCAGGTGGTCAGCCCCGACCTCGGCCTGAAGCTGGACCAGGTTGGCCTTGAGGTGCTGGGCTCCGCCCGCCGCATCACGGTCACCAAGGACAACACCACGATTGTTGACGGCACGGGCTCCGAAGCCGACGTCGCCGACCGCGTGGCACAGATCCGTGCCGAGATTGAGCGCACCGATTCCGACTGGGACCGCGAGAAGCTGCAGGAACGCCTGGCCAAGCTCTCCGGCGGTATCGGCGTCATCCGCGTGGGTGCAGCCACCGAGGTGGAACTGAAGGAAAAGAAGCACCGCATCGAAGATGCCGTTTCCTCCACCCGCGCCGCACTCGAAGAAGGCATCGTGGCCGGCGGCGGTTCCGCACTGGTCCACGCCGCCCGCGCACTGGACACCGATCCGGAGGTGACGAAGCTGCAGGGCGACGCCGCCACCGCCGTCGGCCTGGTCCGCCGTGCACTGGCCCAGCCGCTGCGCTGGATCGCCGAGAATGCCGGTTCCGAAGGCATGGTCGTCGTTGCCAAGGTTGGCGAGCTGGAAATCAACAACGGTTTCAACGCCGCCACCGGCGAGTACGAAGACCTCATTGCTGCCGGCATCATCGACCCGGTCAAGGTCACCCGCTCGGCACTGCGCAATGCTGCCTCGATCGCTTCGCTGGTGCTCACCACCGAAGCCCTCGTGGTGGACAAGCCGGCTGAACAGGATGATGACCACGGTCACCAGCACTAATTAGCCCTGCTCCGCACCTCACCGTGCGGAAAACGGCCCGGGTCCCGCCCTTGGAAGTCACTTCCGGGGGCGGGGCCTTTGCTTTGCCGTGGCATCTCTCACACACGGCAGATACCTTCGGGGCGGAATAGGGGCGGGCCCGCTTTCGTTTTACGATGGGTACAGGCTAAATCGGGCCTTTTCCTTCCTCTCATCCCCGAAAGAGGCGCAGCTTTGAGTCAGCAGTACCCAGAACACGATCCGTTCGGCTTCGTCGGCCTCACCTACGACGACGTCCTCCTGCTGCCCGGCCCGACGGATGTCATTCCCTCTGAAGCCGACACCAGCTCCCGGCTGTCTAAGCGCATCACCGTACAGACTCCGCTGCTCTCGGCCGCGATGGACACCGTGACCGAATCCCGCATGGCCATCGCCATGGCCCGGCAGGGCGGCCTCGGCGTGATCCACCGGAACCTTTCCATCGCCGACCAGGCCGAGCACGTTGACCGGGTCAAGCGCAGCGAATCCGGCATGATCACCAACCCGGTGACCATTTCCCCGGACGCCACCCTGCAGGAACTCGACGACCTCTGCGCACATTTCCGTGTTTCGGGACTGCCGGTGGTGGACACCCAAAACACCCTGCTGGGCATCGTCACCAACCGCGACACCCGCTTCATTCCGCGTGCCGACTACCCGAGCCGCAAGGTCGAAGAGGTCATGACCCGCATGCCGCTCATCACCGGCCGGGTCGGCATCAGCGCCGAAGAAACAATGGAGCTGCTGGGCAAGAACCGCATTGAGAAGCTGCCGCTGGTGGACGACGCAGGCAAGCTGCAGGGCCTGATCACCGTCAAGGACTTTGACAAGGCCGAGCAGTACCCGCTCGCCACCAAGGACGACGAGGGCCGCCTGCGCGTCGGCGCAGCCATCGGCTTCTTCGGCGACGGCTACGAACGCGCCATGTCCATGGTGGAGGCCGGCGTCGACATCCTCGTGGTGGACACCGCCAACGGCCACAGTGCAGGCGTGCTGGAAATGATTGCCCGCCTCAAGAAGGACCCTGCGGCCGCACACGTGGACATCATCGGCGGCCAGGCAGCCACCCGCGAAGGCGCCCAGGCCCTGATCGACGCCGGCGCCGACGCCGTCAAGGTGGGCGTCGGACCGGGCTCCATCTGCACCACCCGCGTTGTTGCCGGTGTGGGCGTCCCGCAGATCACGGCCATCTATGAGGCCTCCAAGGCCGCCATTCCGGCCGGCGTTCCGCTGATCGCCGACGGCGGCCTGCAGTACTCGGGCGACATCGGCAAGGCCATCGTGGCCGGCGCCGACACCGTCATGCTCGGCGGCCTGCTCGCCGGATCCGCCGAAAGCCCGGGCGACCTGGTCTTCGTCAACGGCAAGCAGTTCAAGTCCTACCGCGGCATGGGTTCGCTGGGCGCCATGCAGTCCCGGGGCAAGAACACCTCCTACTCCAAGGACCGCTACTTCCAGGCCGACGTCCCCAGCGACGAGAAGCTGATCCCGGAAGGCATCGAGGGCCAGGTGCCCTACCGCGGTCCGCTGTCCGCCGTGGCCCACCAGCTGGTCGGCGGCCTGCGCCAGACCATGTTCTACACGGGTGCACGCACCATCCCCGAGCTGAAGGCAAAGGGCAAGTTCGTCCGGATCACCCCGGCCGGGCTGAAGGAATCCCACCCGCACGACATCATGATGACGGCCGAAGCGCCGAACTACGGACGCCGCTAAACCGGTTCCGAATGCCGAGGGCAGCTCCCGCGTACCGTGCGGGGGCTGCCCTCGGGCTTTAAGGGCCGCGGCGGCGGCTGTTCGCTGACTCCCGAGGGCCATTACCGGCAGCTTTCCGGCTCAGGACGTGCACTGGGATAACCTAGGGACGTGAGTAACGAGATAGAAATTGGCCGTGGCAAGCATGGGCGCAGAGCCTACTCCCTGGATGACGTAGCGATTGTGCCCTCGCGGCGCACCCGTGACCCCCAGGATGTTTCCATCAACTGGCAGATCGATGCCTATCAGTTCGAGATGCCGGTCATCGGCGCCCCGATGGACTCGGTGATGTCTCCGGCATCGGCGATTGCCCTCGGCAGGCTCGGCGGGCTCGGCGTACTGAACCTCGAGGGCCTGTGGACCAGGTACGAGGATCCGGAACCGCTGCTGGACGAGATTGCCGCCCTCAGCAGCGACAACTTCAACCCCGAAGCCACCCGCCGCCTGCAGGAAATCTACAACGCTCCCATCCGGGCCGAACTGATCAGCTCCCGCCTGGCCGAAATGCGCGACGCCGGCGTGACGGTTGCCGGCTCGCTCACCCCGCAGCGCACCCAGGAGTTCTACAAGACCGTCCTGGCCGCCGGCGTCGACGTCTTCGTCATCCGCGGCACCACCGTGTCCGCCGAGCACGTGTCCAAGACCGTGGAACCGCTGAACCTGAAGCAGTTCATCTACGAACTCGACGTTCCCGTGATCGTCGGCGGAGCGGCCGGCTACACCCCGGCCCTGCACCTGATGCGCACCGGCGCCGCGGGCGTCCTGGTCGGCTTCGGCGGCGGCGCCACCACCACCACCCGGCGGGCGCTGGGCATCCACGCCCCGATGGCAACCGCCATTTCCGACATCGCCGAGGCCCGCCGGGACTACATGGACGAGTCCGGCGGACGGTACGTACACGTGATCGCCGACGGCGGCATGGGCACCAGCGGCGACATCATCAAGGCCTTCGCCATGGGCGCCGACGCCGTGATGCTCGGTTCCGCGCTGGCCCGTGCCGAAGAGGCACCGGGGCAGGGCTGGCACTGGGGGCAGGAAGCGCACCACAGCGAGCTGCCGCGCGGCGACAGGGTCCGCCTGGACACGGTGGGACCGTTGAAGGAGGTCCTCTGGGGCCCCTCGCACCACACCAACGGAACCTCCAACCTCATGGGTGCCCTGCGCCGGGCAATGGCCACCACCGGCTACTCGGACCTGAAGGCCTTCCAGCGCATCGAAGTGCTGGTATCGCCGTACCAGTACAACCTGTAAATACCGGCGCCCAGCCCATAGAGTGGACGCAGCTACGGCAGGACCCTAGAGAGGAACCTGGACCATGACTGCAGACGCCCTGAGCCCCGAGTACCGGATGGATGCCATGGACCGGCTCCAGGCAACCACCCGGCCGGGCAATGAGCTGGACATCCTGATCGTCGGCGGCGGCGTGGTCGGCGCCGGCGCGGCGCTGGACGCGGTGACGCGGGGGCTGAAGGTCGGCATGGTGGAGGCCCGGGACTGGGCATCGGGCACCTCGTCGCGCTCCTCCAAGCTGATCCACGGCGGCCTGCGCTACCTGGAGATGCTGGACTTTGCGCTGGTCCAGGAAGCATTGAAGGAGCGCGGCCTGCTGCTGCAGCGGATCGCCCCCCATCTGGTCAAGCCGGTGGCCTTCCTGTACCCGCTGACCAAGCGGTTCATTGAGCGGCCGTACGTGGGCGCCGGTATTTTCCTGTACGACACCATGGGCATGACCTCCGGGAATTCCCGGGGGGTGCCCATGCAGAAGCACCTGACCCGGGGCCAGACACTTCGGATGGCTCCGAGCCTGAAGGATAACGCCATGGTGGGCGCCATCCGGTACTACGACGGCCAGGTGGATGACGCCCGGTACGTGGCCAACATGGTCCGCACGGCCGCGCATTACGGTGCGGCCGTGGTGAACCGGCTCGCCGTCGTCGACTTCCTGCGGGAGGGGGAACGCGTGGTCGGCGCCCGGGTCCGTGACCAGGAAACCGGCAGCGAGTTCGACATTGCCGCGAGCCAGGTGGTCAACGCGACGGGCGTCTGGACGGATGAAACCCAGGCCATGGTGACGGACCGCGGGCAGCTGAAGGTCCGCGCGTCCAAGGGCGTCCACTTGGTGGTTCCCAAGGACCGGATCCAGTCCACCGTCGGCATGATCCTGCGGACAGAAAAATCCGTGCTGTTCGTCATCCCCTGGGGCCGGCACTGGATCATCGGCACCACGGACACCGACTGGCACCTGGACAAGGCGCACCCGGCGGCCACTTCCGCGGATATCGACTACATCCTGGAACACGTCAACCTGGTGCTTAAAACCCCGCTGACCCGCGAAGACGTCGAAGGGGTCTACGCCGGCCTGCGCCCGCTGCTCGCCGGGGAAAACGACTCCACGGCCAAACTGTCACGCGAACACGTAGTGGCGCACCCTGTCCCGGGCCTTGTAGTGGTGGCCGGCGGTAAATGGACCACCTACCGGGTGATGGCCAAGGACGCCGTGGACGAGGCGGCCCGGGCACTGGATGAAAAGGTTCCCGAGAGCTGCACGCAGACCATCCCGCTGCTGGGCGCAGTGGGCTACAAGGCGGCCTGGAACCGGCGGCACCGCACTGCCGAGGAGTACGGGGTGCACGTGGTGCGTGTGGAGCATCTGCTCAACCGCTACGGTTCCATGGCGGACGACCTGCTCGGGCTCATCAAGGCGGACCCGACACTCGCCGAGCCGCTGCCCGGCGCCGACGACTACCTGCGCGCCGAAGCCGTGTACGCCACCACGCATGAAGGGGCCCGGCACGTCGAGGATGTCCTCGCCCGGCGGACCCGGATTTCCATTGAGACCTTTGACCGCGGCGTCTCCGCTGCACCCGTGGTCGCCGAACTGATGGCTCCGCTGCTGGGCTGGGACGTTGAGCGGGTGGAAAGCGAAGTTGCACATTACCTTGCCCGGGTCGAGGCTGAGCGCCGCAGCCAGGAGCAGCCCGATGACAAGAGTGCCGACGCCGCCCGCCTGGCGGCCGAAGACATAGCCCCGCGCATCTAGCGCACCGCGACCAATGGAAACGACGAACGCTCCTTGAATGAACAACAGTCGGCCGGACAATCCCCGGTGCCGCCCCGGGACGGGGAACTTACCCTGAATGAAGCCGGAGCAGTGCTGACCGAACCCGGCCTGGTGATTCTCTCCATGGAAGCCGCAGACCGGTACGACGCCGCACGGCAGCTGGCGGAACGGCTGTTCCGGGCCGGGCGGATCAGCAACCTGGAGGGCTTCCTGGAGCAGGTGAATGCCCGGGAGCACCAGATGGCAACCGGCCTGCCCGGCGGGATCGGCCTGCCCCATGCGCGCAGCGAGTATGTGCAGGAAACCTCCATCGCGGTGGGGATCGCCCGCTACGGCCACAGCATCGATTTCGGGGCGTCGGACGGTCCGGCCACCGTTGTCCTGCTGATTGCCACGCCGGCGGCGTCCTTCTCCCACCATCTGGAAGTCCTTGCCACGATTGCCCGGTCCCTGTTCCGGCCTTCCTTCCGGGACTCCCTGCGCCGGGCCAATGATGCCGAGGTCATAGCCGAACTGATCAACTCTTCGCTGGTCTTTTTTGACCACTGAGGCGGCCGCTCACCGGCATTGGGTTTTCTACAGCTTCACGAAGTACCGTTAACAGGTGCTCAAAACTGCTCTGCAGCCGCGTTGGATCGCCGGACTGCTCTTTGCCCTGATCCTCTCGACGGTCTTTGTGCTGTTGAGCCAGTGGCAGTTTTCCAATGCCGACACTGACGAATCCGCGGAGCCCCGGGCCACCGAGGACGTCCGTCCGCTGACCGAGGCCTTCACCCCGGGCAAACCGATGTATGAAACCGAAGCGGACCAGATGGTCTCGTTCACCGGTTCCTTTGACCCGGACAAGTCGGTCCTCGTGGAGCAGCGGCTCCAGGACGGCGACATGGGCTACTGGGCGGTCACCGCCTTCACCGTGGACGGCGCACCGGCGGGTGAATTCATTCCGGTGGTCCGCGGCTGGGTTTCCGACCCGGACGACGTGACCGACGTACCGGACGGCGAGGCCGCCGTCGTCGGCCGGCTCCTGCCTTCGGAGGCACCGCTGGTGGCGACGACGCCCACGGAGGGCCGCGTGGCCGCGCTGTCCACCGCTGAACTCATCAACCTGTGGGACGCGCCCGCCTACTCCGCCTTCGTCACCGCCTCGGAGATCACCGTGGACGGCGCGGCCGTTGACACCGGAAGCATGGAACCCGTGGTCGTGGATGCCCAGCCCGAGGACACCCCGGTCAACTGGCTCAATATCTTCTACGCGCTCGAGTGGATCGTTTTCGCCGGCTTCTCCGTCTTCCTCTGGTGGCGCCTGGTGGCCGACGAGTACCAGCGCAGCCTCGAGGACGATGAGTACGAGGACGACGACCACGACGACGACGCACCCGA
Organism: Arthrobacter zhaoxinii; assembly: GCF_025244925.1. Classification (NCBI taxonomy): domain Bacteria; kingdom Bacillati; phylum Actinomycetota; class Actinomycetes; order Micrococcales; family Micrococcaceae; genus Arthrobacter; species Arthrobacter zhaoxinii. The sequence goes on along the minus strand of NZ_CP104275.1, from coordinate 2,659,089 downwards.
ACCCGACAACGAACACCCCAGCAGTGAGGTAACCAAGTGAGCGAATCCGCAAGCACCGCCAAGGCACCGAGGAAAAAGAAGCGCCGGTTCGGCGGTACCCATGCCCAGATCCGCTCGGCCCTGAAGTTCTACAAGGTCTTTTCCTATGTGACCGGTGTGCTGCTGCTCGCCCTCGTGGTGGAGATGATCGCGAAGTACGGTTTCGACACTGAGATCATTGTCGGCGGGGTCAACCTCTCCATCGGCGTGCTCATCCTGCACGGCTGGATGTACGTGGTGTACTTGCTGTCCGACTTCCGGCTGTGGCAGCTGATGCGCTGGCCGTTCTCCAAGTTCATCCTGATTGCGCTGGGCGGCGTTGTGCCGTTCCTCTCCTTTGTGGTCGAAGGCCGGATCCACAAGCAGGTCCTGACCGAGCTCGAAGCCCATCCTGAAGCGGCCAAGCGCTACTAGGGGAGCGGATCGCCGTCCGCCCGGCCGTTCCGCAGCCGCGGTCCGGTGTGCGCGGCCGGCGGCGGGCCGACTATCCTTGAAACGTGACTAATCCCGCGACTGATCCCATTGAAGAGCGGCCCGTCCTTGTTGTGGACTACGGAGCGCAGTACGCCCAGCTGATTGCCCGCCGGGTGCGCGAAGCAGATGTCTACTCCGAGGTGGTTCCCCACACCTACAGCACCGAGCAGCTGCTCGCGAAGAATCCGGCTGCCATTATTCTCTCCGGCGGCCCCTCCAGCGTGTACGCCGAAGGCGCCCCCAAGGTCGATGCAGACCTGTTCGAATCCGGTGTTCCGGTCTTCGGCATCTGCTACGGCTTCCAGGCCATGGCTGCCGCCATGGGCGGCAAGGTCGCCAAGACGGGGCTGCGGGAGTACGGCTCCACCGACGCACGCGCCGTCGGCGGCGCCCGCTCGATCCTTGAAGGCACCCCCGACGAGCAGAACACCTGGATGAGCCACGGCGACAGCGTGCAGGAAGCGCCCGAGGGCTTCGATGTCCTGGCCAGTACCGCAGGCGCCCCCGTCGCTGCCTTCGCCAACGAGGCGAAAGGTCTGTACGGCGTCCAGTGGCACCCCGAGGTCAAGCACTCCGCCCACGGCCAGGCCGTGCTGGAGAACTTCCTCTTCAAGGGGGCCAAGCTCGAACGGAGCTGGACCACCGGCAACATCGTTGAAGAGCAGGTTGCACGTATCCGCGCCCAGGTGGGCAATTCGCGGGTTATCTGCGGCCTGTCCGGCGGCGTCGACTCCGCCGTGGCAGCGGCCCTGGTGCAGCGCGCCGTCGGTGACCAGCTGACCTGTGTCTTCGTTGACCACGGTCTGCTCCGCGAAGGCGAAGCCGAGCAGGTGGAACGCGACTTCGTGGCTGCCACCGGCGTCAACCTGTACGTCGCCGACGAACAGGAACGCTTCCTGACCGCGCTGGCCGGAGTCTCCGACCCGGAAACCAAGCGCAAAATCATCGGCCGCGAATTCATCCGCGCCTTCGAAGAAGCCGAACGGTCCATCATGTCCAAGGCCGAGGCAGAGGGTGAACCCATCCGCTTCCTGGTCCAGGGCACCCTGTACCCGGACGTCGTCGAATCCGGCGGCGGTGAAGGCGCAGCCAACATCAAGAGCCACCACAACGTGGGCGGGCTTCCCGAAGACATGAAGTTCGAACTGGTGGAGCCCCTGCGGGCGCTCTTCAAGGACGAGGTCCGTGCCGTGGGCGCCGAGCTCGGCCTGCCGGCCGAAATCGTCGGGCGCCAGCCCTTCCCCGGTCCCGGGCTCGGCATCCGGATTGTCGGCGAGGTCACTCAGGAGCGGCTCGACCTGCTCCGCCGCGCGGACGCCATCGCCCGCGCCGAACTGACCAGCGCCGGTCTCGACGATGAAGTGTGGCAGATGCCGGTAGTGCTCCTGGCCGATGTGCGCAGCGTCGGAGTGCAGGGCGACGGCCGGACCTACGGGCACCCGATCGTGCTGCGGCCGGTGTCCAGCGAAGACGCGATGACCGCTGACTGGTCCCGGCTTCCGTACGATCTGCTGGCCCGGATCTCCAACCGCATCACCAATGAAGTGGACGGAATTAACCGCGTGGTGCTGGACGTAACCAGCAAGCCGCCGGGAACAATCGAGTGGGAATAGCGTAACGGGGACAGAGGACGGCCGTTTCGGCCGTCCTCTGTTTTGTCTCCCCGCGTTGCTATGTTCGGGAAACCCGCTCCGACGCGATAGTTTTGAAGGTATGCCAATTTGGTCGAGAACGCGCGGAAGTGCAGAAAAGAGGGCACTAGTGTCTGAGCAGAATACCGGGGAGAATCCCTCGGACTTCCTGCTGCCGTGGCTGGGACAACTGGGACAGCACGCCGGAACGGACACACTGCTCCATTTCACGCCGTCCGCAGCCAACAGCATCGACCTCACGCACGCGCATCCTTCCGGCCTGGCGCAGCTGCTTGCCGGCCGGCGTACCCGCCTGTCGACCCTGCTGCGGGACGCAGATCAGTACGGTGCCGCCATGAAGGCAGGGCGCCTGCTGCGTGCCAAGATCTATGAGCTGGGCACTGACCGCGGTATCGACGTCGGCTACATGGCTGCCGGCACCGCGTCATGGCGCTACGCTTCCGACGATGCGGTGCGGCCCGAGTCCCTGACCGCGCCCGTGCTGCTGACCCCGGTTGCCCTGACGGTCCACGCATCGCAGGATGACTACGAGCTGCAGCTGACCGAAAAGGCAGCGCTGAATCCTGCCCTGGTCCGGCACCTGCAGCAGGAACAGGGCCTGGACATCGACGTCGACGCGCTGACCCGCCTGGCGTACGGCACCGCCCGCTTCGATCCCCACCCGGTGCTGGAAAAGCTCCGCGCCGTCACCGGCAGCGTCCGCGGGATCAATATTGAACACCGTCTGCTGGTCTCCACCTTCGCGGACCTGTCGGACCTGAGCGAGGATCCTGCCCTGGATCCCGCCCACCCGATCCTCCGCGCCCTGATCGATGCTGCACGGGACGGCTCTGCCGGTCCCGTCGTCGCCGAACCGCTGGACCTTCCGGCACTGGACGAGCGCGACCCCGCGGACGAACTGCTCATCCTCGACGCCGACCGGCAGCAGCAGGAAGTCCTGGACCTGATCAACGCAGGCCAGTCACTGGTGGTCTCCGCGCCGGCCGGTACGGGCCAGACGCAGACGGCGCTCAACGCCGTCGCCGCACTGGCCAACGCCGGCAAGTCCGTCCTGGTAGTCGCCGAACGCCGCGGCACCCTCAACCAGTTCGTCTCCGAACTGGATTCAATGCAGCTCGGCTCCCTGATCCTGCAGGTTAACGCCGGGCTCACCCAGCAGCAGCTGAAGGACCAGCTGGTCCGGGCCATCGTGCGCAACGAAAAGTCGCAGGCCCCGGAACTGCAGAGCCTGCACAAGGTCCTGCTCGAAAACCGCCACCAGCTCCGCGACCACGTGAAGTCGCTGCACAACGTCCGCCGCCGCTGGGGCTGCTCGCCCTACCAGGCCATGCAGTCCCTGGCCGAGCTGACCTCCATGAACCCGGCGCCGGCCACCACCGTCCGGCTCAAGCGCAGCGTCCTGGACAGCATCACCGACCGCACCGAACTTTCCGGCCGCCTGCGCCGGGCCGCCGAACTGGGCAGCTTCAGCCGGGCCGCAACCACCAGCCCGTGGTACGGCGCCAAACTGCTCAACCGCAAGGAAACGGAAGAGGCGTACACGCTGACCCAGACCCTTGCCGCGGACCTTCCGGCACTGCGCGCCAAGGTCCAGGACGTGGCCGGGCACTCCGAAATCCGCCTTGGTGAAACCTTTGCCCAGTGGGGCGAGCAGCTTGAACTGCTCGTTGCCGTGCGGGAAAGCCTGGACAAGTTCACCCCGGACATTTTCGACCGCCCGGTAACGGACCTGATCTCCGCAACCGCCTCGTCTTCCTGGCGGCGCGAGCGCGGCATCGACATGAGTTCCATGACCCGCTCCCGCCTGCGGCGCGTGGCCAAGGAATATGTCCGTCCCGGTGTCCACATTTCAGACCTGCACGCTTCCCTGGCCGAAGTCCAGCAGCAGCGTGCGGTCTGGACCCGCTATGCGACCACCCAGCGCCACCCCTCGGTGCCCACCGGGCTGGCCGAGATCAACCGCTCCTACCTGCTGGTGAAGCGCCAGCTGGATACCCTCACCGAGATCCTGGCCGAGACCCCGTTCCACCCGGATCTGGCCTCCCTGCCGCTTGATGAACTCGAGAAGCAGCTCAGCGAGCTGGCGGGGGACCGGGAAACCCTGGAAACGCTGCCCGAGCGGACCCTGCTGCTCGACGAGATGCGTGCCCAGGGCCTCGGTGAACTGCTGGATGACCTGAGCGCACGCGAGGTCCAGCCCCGCCACGTCGGTTATGAGCTGGAACTGGCCTGGTGGCAGTCCGCCCTCGAAGCCATGATCAGCGGGGACGACTACCTTGCCATGTCGGACGGCAACAGCCTGCGCCGGCTGGAAGCCGAGTACCGCCTGGCGGACAACGCCCACATTGCCTCCGGTGCCGCCCGCCTGCGCTGGAGCCTTGCCTCACGCTGGCGTGCCGGCGTCCAGGCGGCACGCGGTGCTGCCGAGGACCTGCGCGAGCTGCTCAAGGACGGCGAGCTGTCCCTGGAGAGCCTGGGCCAGCAGTCCGAGGAGCTTGTTTCGTCCCTGCTGCCGGTGTGGGCGGCGAGCCCCCTGGTGCTGCCGATGGTCCTCCCTGAGCACCGCCGCTTCGACACCGTGGTCCTGCTTGATGCGGAGTCCACCAGCCTGCAGTCCGCGGTTCCGGCACTGGCCCGCGCTTCGCAGGTGATTGCCTTCGGCGACAGCTGCCTGGGCGGCCCGCGGCCGTTCACCATCGGCGTCGAACCCGCCGGTACGGCTCCGCAGCACGTGGAACTGATCAGCGCCTTCGAAGCGCTGGAACGTGTCCTGCCCAGCCGCTCCCTCTCCACCGTGTACCGGGGAACCGACAAGGCACTGCTGCGCCAGCTCAGTGAGTCCTTCTACAGCGGCCGCCTCACCATGGTCCCGAGTGCCGACGAAGTCACCACCGGACACCGCGCACTCTCCGTGGAATACCTGCCCGACGGAACCGGCATGCCGAGCGCCGACCATGAAGGCGTGGAAAGCGTTGCGGCGGAAGTCAACCGCGTGGTCGACCTGGTCTTCGAGCACATCCGGCGCCGCCCGCACCAGTCCCTCGGTGTCATTACCGCCAGCCCGCGCCACGCCGTGCGGGTAGCCGAGGCAATCCGCGTCCAGATGGCCAACTTCCCCTGGGCAGCCGATTTCTTCACGGCGAAGTCGGAGTCCTTCCGGGTGGTCCCGGTGGACCGTGCCGTAGGCATGGTCCGGGACTGCGTGATCTTCTCCCTCGGCTTCGGCCGCACCCCGCACGGGCGCGCCCTGCACAACTTCGGGCCGCTTTCGGCACCTGACGGACGCAAGAAGTTCGTCACTGCCATGACCCGGGCGCGGTACAAGCAGCACGTGCTGACCTGCTTCCAACCCGCGGACCTGGACCGGACGCGCCTGGGCTACGGCGCACTGGACTTCTACGAGCTCATTAAGCGTGAACTCGATCCGGAAACCGGCCGGGTGGAAGCCCCCGCCGCCGGAGGCATCATGGAAGAGGATCCGCTGGTCGCGGACCTGGTGGGCCGCCTGCGTGAACGCGGCGCCAAGGTCTGGGACCACTACGACGGCACCATCGACATTGTCGCTGCGGCTCCCCATTCGGCCGGTCCCGCGGGTACGCCCGCACCGCTGGCCATCGAATCCGACGGCACGGAACGGTACCGTGCCATGTCCGTCCGTGAACGCAGCCGGCTCCGTCCGCAGCTGCTGGAACGCCGCGGCTGGCGGTACATGCCGCTGTGGACCATCGAGGTCTTCAGCGACCCGTCCGCCTGTGCTGACCTTGTCAGCCGGTACCTTGAGCTGCCGGATCCACCCGTGGGGCAGAAGCCCGTGCCCCGCAGCGCTGAAGCGGTCGAAAACGACGTGATCGAAAACAGCGGGGGCGGAAGCGATGCCAACGATGCCGCGGGGGAGACCGAACAGGTGAAGGTGACCCCGCACGGAAGCAGCCGGATGCGTGACCGGAGGCCGGGCCCCGTCCCGGACAGCACTGCAGGAGAGTAATCGATGACTGAGGAACCGGTGGACCCGGAGGCTGCAGCGGAGAACACCGCCGCAGCCTCCGGGAACGCCCCGGCTGCGGGGGAGCACGAGGCCCCGCGCAGCCCCCGACGGCGCGGCAACCGCCGGGCGGTTTCACCGGGATCGGTCGGTGCGGCCGGGCTTTTGCCCGTGACCGCCAAGGAGGACGATCCCCGGGTGTGGGGCGACAGCCTTGAGGACAGCGATTCCTGGCTGCGGGAACAGCGCCCCCCGCACTGGGGATGACCGGCAGGGCTGCCCGCACCGCGGCAGCCTAGCCGTCGTCCGTCAGAACCAGATAGACCCCGCCTGACCCGGAGGCCGCTGTGAGGCGGGCGGCGTTGTCCCGGTCCGCCGCAACCACCACCAACCCTTCGCCGCCGCCGCTGCCCGGCCACCCGCCGGCCGCATCGCCGCCGGAGACCCACAGCACCGGCACCGAGGCGGCCAGGACAACCGCACCGCCGCCCTCCGCCGTCGTGTCGCCGGCTGCCGTGCTGCCCCACGCACCGTCGGCCCCTGCAACAACGTTGACAAGCTGCCCCGGACCGAGCAGATCGAGGACGGAAGGATCTGCAGGGCGCAGAGGAACGGCCACGGACCCGGGCGGAGAGCCGATCAGCAGCCCGGCGCCGGCGAGGGAGACTTCAGTGACGGGGCTGCCCTGGAGCAGCGGGGTAGCGAGACGCCGGCCCAGCAAGGCCTCCGGCTGTTTGTGGGCGCCCGGCGGAACGGCCTCTGCGGGCACACGTACCGTCTCCAGGGTTCCGGCATTGAGCACCGTACCGGCGGGCAAATCCCGGGCAGCGCGGACCATTGCGGACCGTACCGCGGTCTCCGGGACCAACGCCTCCACAGCGGATCCGGCGGCCGCACAGCAGGCCAGGGCTGCCAGCAGACGGCGGTGGCGGACAATAAAGCGGCGAACACGTCCCGCAGGGCCTGTGGAACCGGAAGGCAGGCCCGGATAGGGACCGGCAAACGGCCGGGCGATAAGGCGGCGAAAAGGCATGGCAGCCACGCTAGCCATGGGACGCTTCGCGGCAGCAGCCGCGGTTCCGGAAGCACCCGCGGTGCCAGCTACGTCCGGGCAAAAGTGCCGATGTGGAGGAAAGGTCGAAGAAAGGCCGGCCCGGGGTTCCGCCGCGGCAGCGGGGCAGTTACGGTGCCGGGAAGCCCGGTCCGGCGGCGGAACTTAGGACTGTGAGCTGCCCGAACCTGCGGCGGGGGCAGGTGCGGAGGTTCCGGCTCCGGCAGGTGCCGCGGGGGAACTATCCGACTTGGCAGGAGCTGCGGGGACCGTGGATGCGGCGTCGCGCGAATCGGTGCGGTAGAAACCGGAGCCCTTGAAGACAACTCCGACGCTGTTGAACTTCTTCCGCAGGCGGCCGCCGCACTCGGGGCAGACCGTCAGGGAGTCTTCACTGAAGGACTGCTGGATATCGAACGAATGGGAGCAGTCCTTGCAGGCGTAGGCATACGTGGGCACTCTGGTGATCCTCCTTGGGCAACTCTCAAGCTGGCACTCTCAAGCCTTGAGTGCTAAGTATACATGGGGTCCGATGGCACCTGCCGCCACGCGGAGGGTGTGAGCACAGCGTCCACCGCTGCATCCAGGGGTGTGGTTTCGAAGCTCCCGGCCGGAACGAACTCGTGATCGTAGACCACTGCGGCCGCGGGGGCGGGGTTGCCGTCCGCACGCAGACGTGCCAGGAACCGGTCGTAGTAACCGCCGCCCTTGCCCATCCGCCCGCCGCTGGAATCCGCTGCCAGTGCCGGTACGAGCACGAGGCCGAGCTCCGTCAAATCGGCGGCGGCGAAACGTTCTCCGGTCGGTTCCAGGAGCGAGCCGTGCAGTCCCGGTGCCAGCACGGTTTCGGGTGTCCAGTCACACCACGACAACCTGCGTCCGGGTTCGCACACCGGGACCACAACGCGGTACCCGGCTGTGCACAGGCCCTCCAACAACTCGCCCGTGCCAGGCTCACTCCCCACTGACAGGTATCCGGCCACCGTTCCGCCGTGCGGCACCAGTTCCTGCGCCCAGGCGAGTCCGAGCCGGGCAAGGCCGGAGGCGGCATCGGCTTTTTCGGCATCCGTCATTTCCCGGCGTAAGCGCAGGAAATCTCTTCGGGCCTGGTCCTTGTTTAGTGCACGCATATGCCCATTGTCCCTATCCGGATGCTTATTTGGTGCAATCTAAGACCTCTTAGGTACGCTTACGACTATGACGACGTCACGCCCCTCCATAACCAAAGCCGTAATCCCCGCCGCCGGCCTGGGTACGCGCTTCCTCCCCGCCACCAAGGCCATGCCGAAGGAAATGCTTCCGGTGGTGGATAAGCCGGCCATCCAGTACGTGGTCGAGGAAGCCGTCAACGCGGGCATGCCGGACATTCTTATGATCACCGGGCGTAACAAGCGCTCCCTTGAGGACCATTTCGACCGGGTGCCCTTCATCGAGAAGACGCTGGAAGATAAGGGCGACCTGGAAAAGCTCGCATTGGTGCGGGCTGCTTCCGAGCTCGGTGAAATCCACTACCTCCGTCAGGGCGACCCCAAGGGGCTGGGCCATGCCGTGCTCCGGGCCAAGCTGCACATCGGCGACGAACCCTTCGCCGTCCTGCTGGGCGATGACCTGATCGACGCCCGTGACGACCTGCTGGAAAAGATGGTCGAGGTCCAGGCAAAGACCGGGGGTTCCGTTATTGCCCTGATCGAGGTGGATCCGGAGCAGATCAGCGCCTACGGCTGTGCCGATATCTCCGTGGTCGAGGGCGAGGACTACGTCCGCGTCAACAAGCTCGTGGAAAAGCCCGACGTCGCCGATGCGCCCTCCAACCTGGCAGTGATCGGGCGCTACGTCCTCCACCCGTCGGTCTTCGAAGTCCTCGAGGAAACCGGTCCGGGCCGCGGCGGCGAAATCCAGCTGACGGATGCACTGCAGACGCTGGCTGCCGGTGAGGGCGAAGGCTCCGGCGTCTACGGCGTCGTTTTCCGCGGCCGCCGCTATGACACCGGCGACAAGCTGAGCTACCTCAAGGCCGTGGTTTCACTGGCATCCGAACGCGAGGATCTCGGCCCGGCGCTGCGGGACTGGCTGAAGGATTTCACCGGCACGCTCGAAGAGTAACTACTGATGCCTGATTCGGTGGCGTGGCCGGTGGTGCTGGAGAGTGACGACGTCATCCTCCGGCCGATCCGGCACCGGGACCGGCGGGAATGGACGGAAGTCCGTTCCCGCAATGCCGGCTGGGTAGGCCCCTGGGAGGCGAGCAATCCCGTCTCCGGGGGCGAGCCGCCGACCTACGGTGACATGGTGCGCAGCCTCAACCGCCAGGCGCGGCAGGATTCGGCCCTGCCGTTCCTCATCACGGAGCGGCAGGATCCGTCCCGGCCGCCGGCGATCGTGGGACAGCTGACTGTTTCCACGATCGTCTGGGGATCGGCCCGGATGGCGACCCTGGGCTACTGGGTGGACCAGGCCAGGGCCGGCCGGGGGATTGTACCGACGGCGGTGGCGCTGGCCACCGACCACTGCTTCCAGGCGCTGGCCCTGCACCGGATGGAAATCAACATCCGGCCGGAGAACGGCCCAAGCCTGCGGGTGGTGGAAAAGCTCGGATTCCGGGACGAAGGCATGCGCGAGCGATACCTGCATATCGACGGCGCGTGGGCCGACCACCGGAGCTTTGCGCTCACTGCCGAGGAGGTCCCGGAGGGCCTGCTGAACCGCTGGAAATCCCGGCGCGGCCACTAGTCAGCGATTTTCCAGCCGGACACGCCGACACACCGGACCGAATGCGGGTACCGGTGGTCCGGAGCTTCTACCGTCATAGGTGTGGACTTCTCTCTAAACAGCATGCTGAGCAGACCACGTCCGCCAACACCATCCGCCCGTCCGCCTCACCGGACAAGGGGTCCCAGGGGATCATCATGAACAACATCAGCACCACACCCAGCGGGGGCGGGTCGCTGCACGTCTACGGTCAGCAAGCCGCGCGCCCGGCGGAGCCCGCACAGGCCTTCCGGATCCGCACCGGCCGCACCGTCCTTGCAGCTGCCGGCCTTGCCGCCGTCCTGACGGTTGTCATCGGCACGCTTCTTGCCGCCTTCACCGCCGTATCCTGGCTCCTCCCCGTCGTCGGCTTGGGCGCGCTGGCCGCGGTTGTCGCGATGCTCCGCTCCCTCGCCCTGCGCGACCGCAGGCGCCGGGTCGACAACGCATTCCGCGCCGCCATGGGAGCCGACCCCCGTGAGCTGCAGAACCTGTCCGCCGCAGAGCTGGAGATCCCCGAAGCGGACACCGAGCCGCAGCGCGAAACGGTCCTTTTTGACCGAGAGTCCGCGCCCGTGCCGGAGGAAACCGTAGCCGGAGGGGGTGCACTCCCGGCCCGGACCACGGCTGAGGAACCGCGCACGGAGGCCCTGCAGTCCGTTGCAGCCGCCGTTCAGCCCCCCGCCCGGCCCAGCACCACGCCGTGGCAGCCGGTTGAGCTGCCCAAGCCGGTGTACGTCGATGCGCCCAAGGCGGAGCGCCCGGCCCCGGAACCCATTGTCCTGCCCGAAACCCCGCGGTCCCTGGCCAAGACTCCGCTGCGCCCTTCCAGCGCACCCGCTGCACCTGCTGCGCCTGCCCACCAGGCACGCCCGGAGACCGGCAAGATCAACCTCGACGACGTCCTGCAGCGCCGGCGGGCCTAGGCCCCGACGCTAGGCTAGGCGCCTGCCGTGCCGGCCGTACCCAACCGCCGCCACGTGCCGGCTGCAGATACACTTTCCGTCCTCAGCAGCGCCGCGATGCGGGGACCCCTGCAGGACCTGCTCCGGGCCCGGGGGCTGAAGCTGGAGCACTGGGAACACCTGCGCAGCCACCACCGTCCCGGAGGGGCCGTCTCGGCCCTTTACCGGGTCCGCTGCCGCAGGCCGGCCGGGGGCGGCGGGCCGAACCCCGGAACGGACCTCACCCTTCACCTCGGAGCCACCACCGCGGACGGCACCGTCGCCGCCGGACCCGAGGTCGCCGCGGCCCGGATCGCCGGGCTGGAGCTCCAGCTGTGGGTCCACCCCCACGACCCGGTGCTCCGGTCCCTGCCCTGGGCCACTGATGCCGCGGCCGTGGCCAGGGACGTCTTTGCCGCAGCGGAGCCGGTCCGGCTTTCGCTCGTCGCCTACCGGCCGCTGCGCCGGGCCGTGCTCCGCGCCGAACACTCCGGCCAGGCAGCGTACCTGAAGCTTCTTCCTCCGGCGCTGCTGCCCGGCCTGCGCCGGCGGCACCGCCTGCTGGAGGCCGGCAGCGTACCGGCCCCGCGGCTCCTTCCGGCTCCCGCGGACGCTGCCCGCGGCGCAGCCGTCCTCAGCGCTCTTCCCGGCACCTCCCTGTTCCGGCTCCTGGTCGACGACGGCGCCGCGAAGGTACGGCCCGAAACATTCCTGGAGCTGCTGGACGCATTGCCGTCCGCCGCGCTGGATCTGCCGCTGCGCCGGTCCTGGGCGGACCGTGCCGAGGATTATGCCGCAACTGCGGCCGCAGCCCTGCCCGGGCAGGCAGCCCGCATCCGCGACCTTGCCCGCGGCATTCGGGAGGCAGTGGACTCCGCTCCGGCGGGGCCGCTCGTACCGGCCCACGGGGACTTCCATGAGGGCAACCTGCTGCTGAACGGGGGAACGGTCACCGGCCTGCTGGACGTCGACGGACTGGGCCCGGGACGGCGGGTGGATGATCTGGCCTGCCTGCTGGGACATTTGGCCGTCCTTGCCGCCGCCAATCCCGGGCGCCCCCAGCTGGACCGGGCACTGGCCGGTTACCGCCGGGTCTTTGAAGAGGCCGTGGATCCGGCAGCGCTGAACGCCAGGGCCGCCGGCGTCGTGCTCACGCTCGTGTCCGGTGCACGTGCCGGACAGGGGGCAAGCCGAACCCGGAATGCCCTGGTCCGGCTGGAAACGGCACACCGGCTGCTTCGCGCCGCCGGATAGGCCGCCGGATAGTAGGAGCCGCCGGACGGTAGCCGCTGCCCCGGCTGTAGCCGGGGCAGCCACTGCCTGCAGCATCACACCGTGGGCGGGACCAGTTTTTCCAGCAGGGGTTCGGTGCGGTACGGAATGTGTTCGTGCAGGGCCAGCACCGTTTCCGTCCGGATCACTCCCTTGATCCTCAGGACTGAACGCAGGGTCTGCTGCAGCTGCTGCGTGTCCGTGGCGGTGAGCCGGCACCAGACATCACCGCGCCCGGAAATCTCGTGCACTTCAAGCACCTGGGGGAGCGTGCGCAGTCCGGAAATGACGCCGTCGAGATCCCGGTGGTTCACCTCGATGGTGACAAAGGCCTGCACGTCGTAGCCCAGCTTGGCCAGATCGACGTCGCGGCCGCTGTTGCGGATGACGCCGGTGCGCATCAGGTGGCGTACGTGGCTCTGGGCGGTGTTGCGGGCCACACCGAGTTTCTCGCTCAGGTCGCTGATCTGCGCCCGGGGGTCCCGAACCAATTCCAGCAGCAACCGGCGGTCCAGCGAGTCCAGATTGGCCATCTAGCGCAGCTCCTGTCAGCAACTCAAGACTTTATTGAGCGGATCGATCAAAAAACCAGTCTAATGTGTCTGCACTGCTCGCCGGTCCTTCATCCTGTAGGAGCATTAGCTACAAATAGGATGGATGTGCCCCGTGACAGTGCTTAGTGAGCTGCGTATGCAGCCCGCCGCCCGCACCAGGCGGAAGGAGTGGGATGCGGCCATCCGGCCCCGGCTGATCCTGACGATTTCCGTCATGGGCACCCTGCTGATCGGCGCCAACCTCGCGACCCCGCTGTACCCGCTGCTGGGCGAGTCGCTGGGCCTGTCCTACTTCGGCGTCACGCTGGCGTTCGCCTCCTATGTGCTGGTCCTGGTGGCAGGCCTGCTGCTGGTGGGGCACTGGTCCGACTACATCGGCCGCCGGGCCGCCATGGTGGTGGCCGGCGTCGTCTCCCTCGCCGGCGGACTGATCTTCGGCACCGCCACCGGGGTCGGCGCCCTGATGCTCGGCCGCGCCCTCCAGGGCGCCTCGGTGGCCCTGGCCACCGGTGCCAGCTCCGCCGCCCTGCGTGAGCTGCTGCCGCATAAACCCGAATGGGCCACCCGGTTCACTCTGCTCGTTTCAGCCGGCGGTGTTGCGGCGGGCCCGGTGATCGGCGGGCTGCTGTCCCTGCTGCCCTCGCCCACCATGACGCCGTTCCTCATCCACTCGGCAGTCCTGGCCGCACTTCTGGTTCCGCTGTGCCTACTGAAGGCACGCCCGGCCATCTCCCTTCCCGACGGCGGGCCGCTGGCGATGCTGCGTCCGCGCAAGCCTGCTGTCTCGCACCGGGCCCGTTCGCAGTTCTGGATTGCCTCGACCACCGGGTTCCTCAGCTTCGCGGCCTTCGGATTCTGCCTGTCGCTGGCGCCCACCTACTTTTCCTCGATCGCCGGCACCACGTGGCGGCCCGCCATCGGACTGCTGGCCGCCCTGGCGCTGGGGGCGTCGGCGGTCAGTCAGCTCACCGGCATCCGCGGCCGCTACACGGCACCCGTTGGGCTCGCCGCCATGGGCACCGGCATTGCGCTGATCCCCGTGGCCGGGGCCACCGGGAGCCTCGTGCTCCTGACGGTGGGCTGCCTCATGGCAGGCTTCGGACAGGGCATGGCCTTCCGGGTGGTGTTCAACGAAGTTGCCGCAGCGGTCGAGGCGGCCGAGCACGCCCGGATCATCAGCACGGTCTACGTCATTACATACCTCGGCAGCGCCATCCCGGTGCTCGGCCTCGGTGCCGCCGGCGGCATCTGGGGACTGGATGTTTCGGTGGCCTGGTTCTCCGGACTGATTACCGCAGCGTGCCTGACCCTGGCCGTCCTGAGCCTGCGGCGGAACCGGCGCCGCAGCTTCGCCGGCTAGGTTCGCCCCGCACCGGCGCCGAACGTAGGGTGGACGAATGCAAGCATTCCCTCCTCCCGCTACCGACGACGCCGGCTCTCACGACGCCGGCCACGACACGGGCCTCGACACCATCGGCCTCGACATCGGCGGCACCAAGACACACGGCATCCGGCTGCACCGGGGCACTGCCGCAGCCGAATTCATTGCCGGCAGCGCCAACGTGCAGAATGTTCCGGTAGCGGCCGCCCGGGAATCCCTCGCGGAAGTTTTCGCCGCGCTGGGAACCGACGGCGTAGGCCGGGTGATCGCCGGCTCCGGGGGAGTGGACACAGCACAGGACGAGGACGCCCTGCGCGCCCTGATCGCAGAACACGTGCCCGGCGCCGTCGTCGACGTCATCCACGACACCAGGCTGATCCTGGCGGCAGGTGAAGCTTCGGAGGGTATCGCGGTCATTGCCGGCACCGGCTCCGTGGCCTGGGGCATCGACGGCGCCGGCAGGCAGGCCCGCTCGGGCGGCTGGGGCTACCTGCTCGGCGACGAGGGCAGCGGCTACTGGATGGGACGCGAAGCCGTCCGGCACTCGCTCCGCCGCAGCAACCTGGCACTCGAACCGGACTCGCTCAGCCTTGCCCTGCTGCGCGGGTGCGGTGCGGCTGACCCCGAGTCGCTGATCGGCCTGTTCCACGGGCCCACCGACCGCCGGTACTGGGCAGGCAAGGCGGGGCTGGTCTTCGAAGCGGCGCAGGAAGGGAACTCCGCAGCCGCAGCAATCGTGGCCGAGGCCGCCGGACACCTGACCGGACTCATCCTGGACGTAGCCGGCCTGCTGCAGGTCTCCGGACCGGTGGTGATCGGCGGGGGACTGGGGATGCACCAGCCGATGCTGCAGGATCTGCTGCGGGACAGCTTGTCCGCAGCAGGACTGACGGACATCCGCTTCCTCACGGCCGACCCCGTTTTCGGCGTGGCCTACCTGCTCGGCGCCGGAGGTTCCGGGCCCGCGGGCAGCAACCCGGTCGGCAGCGGCAATGTCCGCTGACTTCGACGTCCGGGTCGGGGCGTACGCAGTTGTTGTCCGTGAGGGGCAGCTGCTCCTGGCGCACTGGAACGAGCACGGCAACTCCCGCTGGACGCTCCCCGGAGGGGGACTGGAACGGGGCGAGGACGCCCCCGCCGCCGCCCTGCGGGAAGTGCGGGAGGAAACCGGCTATGACGCCCGGCTCGAGGAGCTGCTGGGGGTGGACAGCATCTTCATTCCTCCGGAAAAACGCATGCGCGGGGAACCCCGGATGCTGCATGCCCTGCGGATCATCTACCGGGCCACGCTGACCGGCGGCTCGCTGCGCCATGAACAAAGCGGAAGCACGGATGAGGCCGCGTGGATACCGCTGGACGAGGTCCCGGCCCTCAACCGGACCGAGCTGGTGGACACCGGCCTGCGAATGCTCGCCTCCGGCCGCCGGATACCCTGAGAGGCACACAACCACTCCCCGTCCCCCTTTCCATTCCGGACCTTATGGACGCTGGACTAGCGCCGCACGTGTGAAATACCGTGATGCTTCACGGCACGTCGCGAGCTGCCCGGCACACCGGCACCCCCACGGAAGGCATGCACCAATGACTCCGCCGCCAGAACCCGCTGATCGTTCCGAGTCCCTCCGGCCGGCCGCCGGCACCGCCGCCGACCGGCCGATGATCCGGTTCCGGACAGTGACCAAGACCTACGGCGATGCCGCGCCGGCGGTCCGGAACCTGAACCTGGACATCGAACGCGGGTCCATCACCGTCTTTGTCGGCCCGTCCGGCTGCGGGAAAACCACCTCGCTGCGCATGATCAACCGGATGGTCGAACCCACGGCGGGCAGCATCGAGGTTGACGGCCGGGACATCTCCACCGTCAAGGCCGCGCAGCTGCGGCGTTCCATGGGCTACGTGATGCAGTCCTCCGGCCTGCTGCCGCACCGGACCGTCCTGGACAACGTGGCGACGGTGCCGCGCCTGAACGGCACCCCGCGGCGCGAGGCGCGGCGCCGGGCCGCGGAGCTGCTCGACGTCGTCGGGCTGGCCTCCGGCCTGGGCGACAGATATCCGGCCCAGCTTTCCGGCGGACAGCAGCAGCGGGTCGGTGTTGCCCGCGCCCTTGCCGCGGACCCGCCGGTGCTGCTGATGGACGAACCCTTCAGCGCAGTGGATCCGGTGGTGCGGGCCGAACTGCAGGAAGAGCTGCTGCGGCTGCAGAAGGAACTGGCCAAGACCATCGTGTTCGTCACCCACGACATCGATGAGGCCACCATTCTGGGGGATAAGGTGGCGGTCTTCGCCACCGGCGGCAGGCTCGCCCAGTATGCCGCCCCCGAGGAGATCCTCCGGGCGCCCGTTGATGACTTCGTGGCGGGTTTTGTCGGGAGGGACCGCGGCTTCCGGCACCTGTCCTTCCAGGACGGCAACGCCGTGCCCCTGCATCCGGTGCAGCTCATCGCCGCAGACAGGCTGCCGGACCCCGCCGCAACGGTCGACGACGGCTGGGCCCTGTGCGTGGATGCCGACGGCGCCCCGCTGGGCTGGGTGCCCGCAGGCCGCCGGGGTTCCATCACCGGCACCGGGGACCTGGTGCCGGGCGGTTCCCTCTATCCGGAGGGAACCAGCCTGCGCCGCGCGCTGGACGCTGCCCTCTCCTCCCCGTCCGGGCTGGGCGTGGCCGTGGACGCGGCCGGGAGGGTGACCGGCGTCGTCCGGGCCACCGAAATCCTGGCCCTGATCGAGGCCGCACGCCTGCAGCGGGCCGGGGGCTGAGATGGAATGGTTCCTGGCCCACACCGACGACGTTTTCCGGCTCGGCGGGCTGCACCTCTACCAGTCGGTGCTGCCCCTGGTGATCGGCGTCCTGATTGCCCTTCCCCTGGCACAGCTGGTGCGCGGCCGGCGGAAGATCCGGGGCTTCGTCCTCTCCGCAGGGTCACTGCTGTACACCATTCCGTCGCTGGCCCTGTTCGTCACCCTTCCGGCCATCCTGGGCACCCGCATCCTCGACCTCGCCAACATCATCGTGGCCCTGACCATCTATGCCGTGGCCCTGATGCTGCGCGTGGGCATCGACGCGTTTGATTCCGTGGACGACGGCGTCCGCCAGGCCGCGGTGGCCATGGGCTACCGGCCGCTGCGCCGGTTCCTCACCGTGGATCTGCCGCTGTCCGTTCCGGTACTCATCGCCGGGCTGCGCGTGGTCTCGGTCAGCAACATCTCCATGGTCAGCGTCGGTGCCCTGATCGGCGTCGAAAACCTCGGGTTCTTCTTCACCGACGGACTGCGCCGCTATTTCCTGACCGAGATCGTGGTGGGGATCATCGCCACCCTGGTCCTGGCGTTCCTGATGGACCTTGTCCTGGTCCTGGCGCAGCGTCTGCTCACGCCCTGGACCCGCGCCGGCGGATCCGGCCGGGCGGCGCGTAGCCGCGCCAACCGCACCGGCGGCACGGAGGGCGGGGGACCGGCACCCGCCGCCCGCCCGGCGGCGGCCGCGCCCGACGTCGCGCTGAAGGGGGCGTAGGCATGGTTGGCATCCCGCGCACCGACTACACCAGTACCAACGCCCTCGGGCAGGGTTGGGAATGGCTTCTGGACCCGGCCAACTGGTCCGGACAGGCAGGCATCCCGGTGCGGACCCTGGAGCACCTGCAGTACACGGGCCTGGCCCTGCTGATCGCCGCGCTCATCGCGGTGCCGCTGGGCCTGTTCATCGGGCACACCGGACGCGGGCAGGTAGCGGTTGTGGCCGTCTCCGGGCTGCTGCGGGCACTGCCCACCCTGGGCATGCTCACCCTGTTCGTCCTGCTGGCCGGGCTGGGGCTGATGCCGCCCATCTGGTCACTGGTGCTCCTTGCCGTTCCGCCGCTGCTGGCCGGGACCTACGCGGGGGTCGCCTCGGTGGACCGGACCGTCGTCGACGCCGCCCGCAGCCTGGGCATGAGCGAGGTACAGGTACTGTTCCGGGTGGAGGTCCCCAACGGGATGCGCGTGATCCTGGGCGGGCTGCGCGGTGCCACCCTGCAGGTGGTGGCAACGGCCGCCGTGGTGGCCACGATCAACCTGGGCGGCCTGGGCCGCTATCTGATCGACGGCCTGGCGGTGGGGGACTACGGGCGGGTCTTCGGAGGAGCGGTCATCATTGCCCTGCTGGCGCTCGCCGTGGATGCCGTGATTGCGTTGGGATCACGCTTTCTGATCCCGTCAGGACTCGGCCGCCCCGGCGCGGCCGGTACATCGACCGGCAGCGGAGTACCCGCAGCCGGCGCACAAGGAGGAAAACCATGATGCAGCACCCGCGCCCCACCGCACGCCGGAAGGCCCTGGCCGTCCTGGCCGGCGGCATGGCCCTGGCCCTGGCCGGCTGCAGCGGAGGAGGGGACCCGCTGGAAAACGAAGCCACCCCCGAAGCTTCCGGCAGCAGCACCGAGCAGACACTGGTGGTGGGCTCGGCCGACTTCCCGGAAAGCAGCACCATTGCCGAGATTTACGCCGGCGCCCTCAACGCGGCGGGCATCGAGACCGAAACCCGGCTCGGCATCGGCTCCCGCGAGGTCTACATCCCCGCCCTCGAGGACGGCTCGATCGACCTGATTCCGGAGTACACCGGAGCCCTGCTGGTCCACGCGGACCCGGAAACGGACCTGGTGGACGCCGGCGAAATAGTGGATTCCCTCAGCGAAAAACTGCCGGAAAACCTGGTGGTCCTGGAGCCCTCCGAGGCCGAAGACAAGGACGCCATGGTGGTCACTGCCGCCACGGCCGAGAAGTACCAGCTTGAGAGCATCGAGGACCTGGCCAAGGTCTGCGGCGAACTGACCCTCGGTGCACCTGCCGAGTTCGCGGAGCGGACCCAGGGCCTCGCCGGCCTGAAGGAAAAGTACGGCTGCGAATTCAAGGAATTCACTCCCATCGGTGACAGCGGCGGCCCGCTGACCGTCGACGCCCTGCTGAACGACGACGTCCAGGTGGCGGACATCTACACCACCACCCCCGCCATCGAGGAAAACGGACTGGTGGTTCTGGAGGACCCGAAGCAGAACTGGCCGGCCCAGCAGGTCATCCCGCTGATCGCCGATGACCGCGTGAACGACGAGGCCCGGAAGGTGCTGGACGAGGTATCCGCCCAGCTGACCACCGAAGACCTCATTGCCCTGAACCAGGCCGTCAGCGGTGACCAGAAGCTCGACCCGGCCGAGGCCGCGCAGGACTGGCTGGAGGAAAAGGGCCTGGCCTGACCCGTCCTGCCTTCCGGGCTGCAGGCGGCGCCCGGAGCAGCGAAACATACGCTGCTCCGGACGCCGCCTGTGGCATCCTAAGGAAATGGCAGAATTCAAGCAGTCGCACAAACTCCACAACGTCCTGTATGACATCCGTGGACCGTTGCTCGAACACGCGCAGCGGATGGAAGCAGCAGGCCACCGGATCCTCAAGCTGAACATCGGCAATCCCGCCCCGTTCGGCTTTGAAGCGCCCGAAGCCATCCTGGTGGACATGATGCGGCACCTGCCCAAGGCCCAGGGCTACAGCGACTCCCGCGGCATCTTCTCCGCCCGCACCGCCGTCGTGCAGTACTACCAAAGCCGCGGGATTAACAACATCGACGTCGATGACGTGTACCTGGGCAACGGCGTCAGCGAACTGATCACGCTCTCGATGCAGGCGCTGCTGAACAACGGCGATGAGATCCTCGTCCCGGCGCCGGACTACCCGCTGTGGACCGCCTCGGTCTCGCTGGCCGGCGGCACGGCGGTGCATTACCTGTGCGACGAATCCGAGCACTGGTGGCCTGACGTGGAGGACCTCGCCTCCAAGATCACGGACCGCACCAAGGGCATTGTCCTGATCAACCCGAACAACCCCACCGGTGCCGTCTACCCGGAGCACGTGGTGAAGGCCATCGTGGACCTGGCCCGCAAGCACGGGCTGATCATCTTCTCGGACGAAATCTACGAAAAGATCCTTTACGACGACGCCGTGCACGTGAACTCGGCAACGGTCACCGGCGACGACGTTCTCTGCCTGACCTTCAGCGGCCTGTCCAAGGCCTACCGGATTGCCGGCTACCGCAGCGGGTGGATGGCCATTTCCGGCCCCAAGCGGGACGCAGCGGACTACATCGAGGGCATCAACCTGCTGGCGAACATGCGCCTGTGCGCGAATGTGCCCGCCCAGCACGCCATCCAGACCGCTCTCGGCGGCTATCAGAGCATCAATGACCTGATCCTGCCCGGCGGACGCCTGCGCGCCCAGCGCGACAAGGCGCACCAGATGCTCAACGCCATCCCCGGCGTCACCTGTGAACTGGCGCAGGGCGCCCTCTACCTGTTCCCACGCCTGGACCCCGAGGTGTATCCGATCAAGGACGACGAACAGTTCGCCCTGGACCTGCTCAAGCAGCAGAAGATCCTGGTATCGGTGGGCACCGCGTTCAACTGGGTGCGCCCGGACCACTTCCGGATGGTGACCCTGCCCAACGTGGAGGACATTGAGGACGCCATGACACGTCTGGCCGAGTTCCTGGGGAGCTACAAGCCGTAGGGGTCAGGCGGGGGCAGGGCCCTGCTGGGGGCAGGGCAGGCGACAGCCCGCCGCCCCTTAGCGCAGCGAACCACCCCTCGCCTCGCATGCTCGGTCAGGGAACTCTGGTTCGCTGCTTCCCCGCTCGTTCCTCGCTCGGCGATGCGGGGCTCACGGGCTGTCCCAGCCCTGCCCAGCCCCGCCTTACTCGCCGGCAGCCTGCCCGCGGGCAGCGTCCAGGCGCTGGCGGGCGCCCTCAAGCCAGGATTCGCAGCGGGTGGCCAGGTGCTCGCCGCGCTCCCACAGGGCCAGGGACTCCTCCAGACTGGCGCCGCCGGTTTCGAGCCGGCCCACGACGGACAGGAGCTCGTCGCGGGCCTGCTCGTAGCTCATGGCCTCGATGTCTGCCGGTACTGCGGGTACTGCCGGTGTTTCACTCATGTTCTTGTCCTTTACGGGCTTGCTGGGGGTAGGTAAACGGGCTGGGTAAACGGGGTGGGCAGCCGGGCCGGCTAGCGGGTGCCTTCGGTGGCCGTGAGTGCGCCGACGGCCACGCGGATCCGCAGCTGCGCGCCGGCCGGGACCGTTTCGGCCTCGCGCACCACGGAGCCGTCCTGGAGCTGGACGACGGCGTAGCCGCGGTCCAGGGTGTTCTGCGGCGACAGGGCACGGACCTGTGCGCGCAGGTGGCCGATCCGGTCCGCATCGCGGCGGACCTCCGCAGTAACAGCGGACAGGGCGCGGGACCGCAGCCGGGACACCTCTTCCTGGCGCCGGTCCACCATGGACAGCGGTGCGGCCAGGGCCGGGCGGGAGCGGACGTGGTTCAGTCGGTCCGTTTCCCGGCTCAGCACCGCGTCGAGGATGCGCCGCAGCTGGGCCCGTGACTGCCGGATCCGTGCCAGTTCCTCGCCGACGTCGGGCACCACGCGCTTCGCGGCATCGGTGGGGGTGGAGGCACGCAGGTCGGCCACGTCGTCGA
Organism: Arthrobacter zhaoxinii; assembly: GCF_025244925.1. Classification (NCBI taxonomy): domain Bacteria; kingdom Bacillati; phylum Actinomycetota; class Actinomycetes; order Micrococcales; family Micrococcaceae; genus Arthrobacter; species Arthrobacter zhaoxinii. The sequence continues at coordinate 2,637,503 of NZ_CP104275.1, read as the reverse complement.
GCAGGGGACGGTCCGCTTCGTGGCCGATGGCGCTGACCACCGGAGTCGAGGCCGCCGAGACCGCACGGACCAGATCCTCGTGGCTGAAGGCCAGCAGGTCCTCCAGCGAGCCGCCGCCGCGGGCAATGATGATCACGTCCACTTCAGGCATGGCATCGAGCTCCGCCAGGGCCCGGGACACCTCGGCCACCGCATTGACGCCCTGGACCGCCACTTCGCGGACTTCGAACTCGACGGCCGGCCAGCGGAGCGCGGCATTGCGCATCACGTCCTTCATGGCGTCGGAGTTCCGGCCGGTAATCAGCCCGATCCTGCCCGGCAGCAGCGGCAGCGGGAGCTTGCGGTCCTCGCGGAAGAGTCCTTCGGCGGCCAGGGCATGGCGCAGGCGTTCAATCCGGGCGAGCAGATCGCCCAGCCCCACCGGCCGGATGTCGCGGGTCTGCATGGACAGGCGTCCGGTCTTGACCCAGAAATCCGGCTTCACCAGGGCCACCACCCGGGCACCGCGCTCCAGCGGCAGCTCCAGCCGGTTCATGACCGTGCTCCACGCCGTCAGGGACAGCGAGACCTCGGCGTCGACGTCGCGCAGCGTGATGTAGGAGGCATTGGCCCGGCGGTTCAGTTCGATCACCTGGCCCTCCACCCAGGTGGCCGGGGCGCGGTCAATGTAGCTTTTGAGGTTCTTTGAAAGCAGGGCAAGCGGCCAGGGGTTCTCCGGGGACGTCTGCGCGGCCGTGGCGGGCAGGGTGGTCTGCTCCGGGGTATTCTCGGGACTCAACGGTCCGCTGTCGTCTTGCATCTGGATGCTCCCGCGGTGGATTGGCACTGGCTATCGGTCCGGTGGAGGAACCGGCCCAGGCTTAATGTCTATCAGGTGCTTCCCCCGGTCCGGTTCTCCCGGCCTTCCAGCGGCCGCCCGGAACCCCACGGACAAGGAACTTTTATGCGCACATTCGTCTCGGCCGTTTTCGGCCTGCTCGCCGTCCTGCTTGCCGCAGCGGCCTTCTGCGGGGCGTGGCTGAACACGAACGTGGTCTCGGAAAACGGGTTTGCCGCTCTGGGGGAGCCGCTGGCACGGGACGAATCCCTTCAGGATGAACTCGCGTTGTCCCTGTCCGATGCCGTGTCGGCGGAGGTTCCCGCGCCGTTGGCCGGGCTGGTGGGGCCGCTCATTACGTCGGCCGTGGAACAGGTCCAGTCGCTGCCGGAGTACCCGGAGGCCTGGAGCGAGACGCTGCGCCGCTCGCATGCACTGACCTTCGGCAATGCCGCAGAGGGGGCGGGCAGTGCGGTGACGCTCGACGTCGCGCCCCTGGTGGGACTTGTCACCGGAAGCGTGGGAGGGGAACTCGGCACATCGGTGCCGGCACCGGAGCAGGTTCCGGTGGAGATTGGGGGAGCGGGGCATGCGGACCTGATCTCCAACGTCCAGCGGGCCGGCGAGGCCTGGCCGCTCCTGGCGCTCGCCGCCGCCGTCGCAGGCCTCCTTGCCCTGATCGCTGCACGACGCCGGTCCACGACGTTCGCGCTGTTGGGGGTGGGGGTGGCGCTTGCCGGTGCAGTGCTGTGGCTGGCGGCGGGGATGTTGCCGGGCATGGTGTCCGCGCAGCAGGTGGGCAGCGCGGTGGCGTCTGCCTTCGCAGAGGCCTTCGCCGGGCAGGCAGCGGACAGCTTCCGCACCTGGACCGTCGGCCTGATGCTGGCCGGTGCCGGAGTGTTCGTCGCCGGGCTCCTGGCGAGGGTGCTGAGCAGGTCCGGGCGGTAGCTCCGCTGTGAGCGTACCCACGGCCCGCGGGGACGGGATCGCATAGCCCACCCGATAGCATAGGGACATGACCAGCACAGTTATCTCCGTGCCGATGCCCACCGTGCCCCGGCGGCGCCGCACCCCCGAGGAAGTGGCAGCTGCCGCTCCCGTTTTCGGTCCGCGGCGCGTGCTGCTGGCGGCACCGCGCGGCTACTGCGCCGGAGTGGACCGGGCGGTCATCGCCGTCGAAAAGGCGCTGGAAGCCTACGGTCCGCCCGTGTACGTCCGCAAGCAGATTGTCCACAACCTCCACGTGGTCACCACGCTGGAGGAAAAGGGTGCAATCTTCGTGGACGAGACCGACGAGGTGCCCGAGGGCTCGCTGCTGATCTTCTCCGCCCACGGCGTCTCACCCGCCGTCGTGCAGTCCGCGGCGGACCGGCAGCTGCGCACCATCGACGCCACCTGCCCGCTGGTCACCAAGGTGCACCGCGAAGCCGTCCGGTTTGCCCGCGACGACTTCGACATCCTGCTGATCGGACATGAAGGCCACGAAGAGGTCGAAGGCACCTATGGCGAAGCGCCGGAGCACATGCAGATCGTCAACGGTCCCGAAGACGTGGACAAGGTCACCGTCCGGGACCCGGACAAGGTCATCTGGCTCTCCCAGACCACCCTCAGCGTGGATGAAGCCATGCACACCGTGAACCTGCTGCGCGAACGCTTCCCCTCCCTGCAGGATCCCCCCAGCGATGACATTTGCTACGCAACGTCCAACCGCCAGGCCGCGATCAAGAAGATCGCCCCGGAAGCGGACCTGGTGCTGGTGGTGGGGTCGGCGAACTCATCCAACTCCGTCCGGCTGGTGGAGGTGGCGCTGGAATACGGCGCCAAGGCCTCCTACCGCGTGGACTTTGCCAACGAGGTGGATGAAAGCTGGTTCGAGGGTGTGGCCACGGTCGGCGTGACCTCCGGCGCCTCCGTGCCGGAAAACCTGGTCCAGGACGTGCTGCACCTGCTGGCGCAGTACGGCTACGGCGACGTCGAAGAGGTAGTGACGGCCGAAGAGGACATCATTTTCTCCCTGCCGAAGGAAATCCGTGCCACGCTCAAGGCCATGGGGGACTCCTCCCGCGGCCTCGGCGGCCGCCGTCGTGCCGACGAGTCCTAGCGCCCGGTATCATTTACTAACGTGGCTCTTACTATTGGCATCGTCGGCCTGCCCAACGTCGGCAAATCAACCCTGTTCAATGCGCTGACCCGCAACAACGTGCTGGCGGCGAACTATCCGTTCGCCACCATCGAACCGAACGTCGGCGTCGTGTCCCTTCCCGATCCGCGGCTGGCCAAGCTGGCCGAAATCCACGGTTCGGCGCGCATCCTCCCGGCGACGGTGTCCTTCGTGGATATTGCCGGGATCGTCAAGGGCGCTTCCGAGGGTGAAGGGCTGGGCAACCAGTTCCTCGCCAATATCCGCGAAGCCGAAGCCATTGCCCAGGTTATCCGCGTGTTCGATGACCCCGACGTCATCCACGTGGACGGCAAGGTGGACCCGCGTTCGGACATGGAAACCATCAACACCGAGCTGATCCTGGCTGACCTGCAGACGCTGGAAAAGGCGATCCCGCGGGTGGAGAAGGAAGTCAAGATCAAGAAGCGCGACGCCGCGCAGCTGGCTGCCATGGAGGCCGCCCGCACTGTGCTGGAACGCGGCGACACGATCTTCTCCTCCGTGGCCAGCGACAAACTGGACATGGAACACCTGCGCGAGCTGAGCCTGCTCACCGCCAAGCCCTTCATCTACGTGTTCAACGTCGACGACGCCGTGCTGGGCAACCCGGACCGCCAGGCCGAGCTCCGCGAACTGGTGGCACCCGCGGACGCGATCTTCCTCGACGCCAAGCTCGAAGCCGACCTGGTGGAGCTGGACGAAGAAGAAGCCCGCGAAATGCTGGAAATGAACGGCCAGGAAGAATCCGGCCTGGACCAGCTGGCCCGCGTCGGCTTCCACACCCTCGGCCTGCAGACCTACCTGACTGCCGGCCCCAAGGAAACCCGCGCCTGGACCATCCGCAAGGGCGACACCGCGCCTCAGGCTGCCGGCGTCATCCACTCCGACTTCCAGCGCGGCTTCATCAAGGCCGAAGTTGTGTCCTTCGACGATCTGGTCGACGCCGGCTCCATGGCCGAGGCCAAGTCCCGCGGCAAGGTCCGCATCGAAGGCAAGGACTACGTCATGGTCGACGGCGACGTGGTGGAATTTAGATTTAATGTTTAGATTTCTTGCCTGATTCAACACAGAAATGCCGCTCTCTGCTAAGTTTCGGGGGCGGCATTTTCGTATGTAGTAGAGGAAAAGGGCGCAGGGCTGTCACGCCCCGATCCGAGGGTTCGTGAGTGGCGGATAGAGGAATGACAGAAGGCAGACGTCAGTAGATGAACGTAGTCTTTTCATTATGACAACACTCGGAACGTGGCAAGTACTGATCGGGTCCGGCCCTTGCAATGCTCCAAGCAGTTTGGGTAATCGTGGCGACCGGGCGTAGACGCGCCGAGTTGAGGAATGGACAAATTAAATCGAATGTCCGTGAGGCCCGCATCGCTGAACTCAAGGAGAAACTGCGGGAGTGGTGGGGGGATCACGATGCGGATATCAGCAATTATGAGGAGCAATCGGAATACCGGCCAGAGCCAGAGCTAGATCGTCTGCGGGCAGAGCTAGCTAACCTTCTTGAGAAGCGAGGGGAGGATGATTGGGTCCTTACTTATGCTGCCGTCGAGCGGGAAAAAGGCGAGGAAGGCCCGGGAGCTGGATGAAGTTGAACGCGAATGGGGTCGTCTCTGGACCCAAGGGGTGCCGGGATTGGTCTGCGGTGTTATGGCTCTCGTTGGTGGTCTGCTGACTGCGTTGGCGACGACTCCCTAGTTGCAGTCCCAGGGTTCTTCCAATCATCATGACCAATAGTTGGATAAGGCTCATCGACGCGCATAAGGGCAAGGCACACATCAACTCCCGCTGAATTCCACCTGTACTCTCGTTCCATTGGGTTGGTACAGGGAGGTATATGTGGTTAGGGCGGAAAACGGGACGCTTGCAGGTGTTCTGGAAGGCAAGAAGCAATACCAGATTCCGCTCTATCAGCGTGTCTACTCGTGGCGCAAGAAACAGCTGGACCAGTTATGGTCAGACGTTGTCGAGTTGGAGCGCACTCGAGCAGAGGATCCCACGGCATCGCACTTCATCGGCTCGCTCGTCCTTGCTAGCAGTCCTGATGTCGGTGCTATCGGCGTTAACAAGTTCCTCGTTGTCGATGGCCAACAACGGCTGACTACACTGACCCTGCTTCTGGCTGCGCTTCGGGATCATCTGATCGGTACGGGGCATACCGAGCGGGCAAACGGTATTGACGCGCAGTACTTGATTAACATCTATGACAACGGTAAGCCGCTTAAGGTCATGCCGACGCAAACGGATCGGTTTGCCTACATGGCGGTTCTTAATAGGGCTCCCCAGGCGGGCGGGGAAGATGGCGTCGGCTACGCTTACCGGTTCTTCCTCGCGAAGATTGCCGCAGCTGATGACCCGGATGATCCTCACGACCTGGAGTTGCTGGAAGCCGCCGTCGTCCGTGGTCTTGCGCTCGTCGTCGTTACGGCAGAGCCATCCGACAACGCACACCGGATCTTCGAGTCGCTGAACAATACGGGTCTACGCCTGACGCAGAGTGACCTGCTTAAGAACTACCTGTTCATGCGACTAGGTGACCGCGCGGAGTCGGTCTATGAGAACATTTGGCTCCCGCTGGAGCGAAAGCTCGATTCTGAGAACCTCGAATTGTTGTTTTGGCTCGATCTCGCTCAGCGAGACGAGCGGGCGAAACAGTCTGATACCTACGTTGGCCAGCAACGACGGCTCGATCGGCTCAGGACTGTCGATGAGATTGAGGCGGAGGTGGTGCGCATCGCTCAACTGGGCGACGTTCTTGCGACGATACTCATGCCTGCCACGGAGAAGCACACTGAGATACGCCGTCGCCTTGCCAGGATTAAGTCTTGGGGCTCGACCACCGCCTATCCGGTGGTGATGCAGATCCTCGCTCGACGCGCCGTCGGCCGCACTTCGGATGATGAAACTGCGCGCGCGCTGATGTATCTGGAGTCATACTTCGTGCGGCGCGTCGTGATCGGGCGGGCTACTGCGAATCTCAATCGAACGCTTCTCCAGGCCGTCAGTGCCATCAGCGAAGCGGACCACATCGACGTCGCTTTGCGGGACTATTTGTCGCAAGGCCGCAAGTACTTCGCGACTGATCTACAGGTTCGCGAAGCTACGAAGACGGTCCCGTTTTATTGGCAGGGTCGCGGTACACAGAAAAAGCTCATCTTGCAGTGGCTAGAAGAGGCTTATCGCCCGAAGGAGATCGTCGACATTGCCCCGCAGCATTTGACGATTGAACACGTGTTGCCCCAGACGATGTCCGATTCTGTCCGCGAGGCGTTTGCCGCTGGCTTCAGTGCAGAGGCCGATATCAACTACGAACACGAGCGGATCGTTCACACGCTTGGAAACCTCACGCTAAGTGGGTATAACAGCGAGCTCAGCAACAAGCCATTCGCTGAGAAGCGCGAGTTGCTAGCCAAGAGCGGTCTCTCGATGAACCAGGCAATCGCCGCACACGTGACTTGGGGTGCTCTGGAGATTGATACCCGAAGCGCTGAATTGGCAGAGAAGATCATTGAGTTGTGGCCGGGGCCGGATGAGAGCGCCGTTGCGAACCGTGAACCGTCCGAATTTCGCAGCCAAGTTGCGTCGATTATCGCAGGGATTCCGGCCGGCCGCTGGACATCGTATGGTGACGTCGCAATCGTGGCGAACACATACCCTCAACCGTTGGCTGCCGTATTATCTAGCTCCCCAATGGCCAACGCGTGGCGAGTCCTGCAGAGCGGCGGGACGATCTCAACTGGATTCCGTTGGAGTGAGCCTGGTAGATCCGATGACCCTAGGACTGTGCTGGAGGGGGAAGGGGTGGAATTCGATGCCGACGGGCGTGCGAACCGCGACCAGTTCATTGGGGCGGAAGAGCTAGCGACAGCGGTGGGTCTCGACCTAAATGAGGACGTGATAGCCAGGCGTCGCAAAGGGAGCAAGCCTGTGATTGCTCGTAGCGGGGCCCCTCTGAAGGACGCCCAACTTGAGTTTTTCAAGCGAGTGCGAGACCAAGGCGTGGAGAACGCCCCCAACATCGAAGCGTGGCGCAAGCCTTCGAAAAAGAACTACTACGACGTCATCGGATTCGAGAGCGGACAGCTCACGATCTTGGTGAACACAGAGAAGACACTTGTCACCACGCATTTCTGGATCAACCATGACAAAGACCTCTACTCCAAGTTACTGTCTCAGCGCGCCGCGATAGAGGAGGACCTCGGTTTCGAATTGGAGTGGAGCAGTAAGCCAAACAGGAAGGCATCAAAGCTCGCCATTCATCGTCCTGGCAACTTCCTAGATGAAGCCCAGACACAAGAGCTAGTTGACTGGTTTGTCGATACGGCAGACGCGTTTGCGAGGGTCTTGCCGAAATATCTATGAAAATTTACTTGTGCCGGCTTTCGAGGCTTCACCAAAGGTTATTCGGTTACTGAACGTGGTGGAATTTAGGTTTGACGTTTAGATCCCGCGCCTGAAGCAATAGAAATGCCGCCCCCGTGAAACGGATGAGGGCGGCATTTCTTGTTAGAGAATCGATAGTAGTCGCGGCGTCGGCCCAGTGCCGGGGGATGATCCATCGGGCGGATACAAACCCCGGTGTCAGCGGGGGATCGAGGACCCTCGAAGTGCCTGCACGAACGTGGAGGTCGACTCCGCCGCCAAGGTTCCCAACGACCTCGTCGTGATCGACGTGGACGCAGTAACTGGGTGGTTCAGGGATTCAGGTCCGCATCCCTCGGCCCTATAGGAGGCATACGCGGCGTCGGCGGCGGGTGAATCCCGTCCAACCCGTGGCGGTTGCGGCCAGGTCCGTCTATCGTCTCTGTACTCGACCGTGCCCGGGCTTCAGCACGGCGACGTGCGAACTTTGGTTCCCCATCGAGCGCGACTGAGTGTGAGCCGGGACTTCGCTGTCCGTGGAGCGTCGGGCACTGGTTCACGCGTTATTCAGCGTCGGACGTGGTGGAGTTTAGGTTTTGCGTTTAGCGCCTGCTCAGAAGGGGCCGATCTCGCTTAAACTCGTTATTAGCCTAGGTTTGGCTGTGAAATCAGCGAGTTAGTGACTCCACTGGGTCAGGGGAAATGCGGGCCATCGCTGAGCCCTTTGCATGGTGGCACGGGAAAGGGCCGCGCTAACAGCCAGCGGGATGGATGGACACGCCATCGCAGAGCAGACCCTTAGATTTGTAGTGGATAATGAACCGTGCCCAAACTTGCAGGCGAACCTGATGGCTCCGCGACCGTCTGCCGTAATGATGTCGTCTCTGCAGAATTGGTGTATCCCGCAGGTTGGCTATGGTCACCACCTAACGGCCAGATGCCCACTCCGCCGGTCGAAACACGGATCACAGAGCTCCCAGTGGGCGAACTGGAGTGGGAGAACGTCGAGAGATTGTTCATGCGCATGCTCGCCAGCGTGGGTGAAGTCCAGTGGGCGAAGCTGTACGGTACCCGTGGCCAGGACCAAGAAGGCATCGACGCATATGCACGAATGCAGACAACCGGTTCGAGCGGTCCAGCGGGCCGCCCGTACGTAGTGCTTCAGTCAAGACGAGTGAAGAAGCTGGGGGCGGCCGATATCGATGCCGCCATTGCAGATTTTCTTGAGGGAAACTGGCCCGAAGAAACAAGCAAGTACATCCTCGCGACCAGCTATGACCTGACCGATACAAAATTGGACGCCGCAGTACGCCGAGCCGCCATAACTCTAGGCGCACGAGAGATTGAATTCGAACCGTGGGGCGCGGTCGAGATCAGCAATATGCTAAAAACACTGCCCGAACTCGTTGATGACTTCTTCGGCAGGGCGTGGGTTGAACCATTCTGCGGCCCGGAGGGACTGCAACGCGTCCAACGAAGGCTCGAATGGATTGATGCTCAGTCGCTGCGTGAGAAACTCTCGGCGCACTACCTGGCGATTTTCGCAGCACAGAATGCTGTCCCGCGGCCGACACCGCACACCACAGGCAGCCTCGGCGGCGACACCAGCAGGCCCGCACCGCCCAGTAATGATTTCATCGTCGTCGATGTGACTCCACGCCTTGGAACGGTGAGCCCCAGTGACGAGGGAACGTCATCTGGCACAGGCGACCGAGCCGACGCGCGTGTTTCGAGGAGAGAAACATCGCGCACCTCAGGCCGAGAGCCGGCTGACATTGCTGCTACGCGGAAGGGCGAGGCTCGTGCCCAGACTGGCTTGGGCCGCCCGCGACGCTCGTTCCGAGCAGTCGAAGCGCTGCTCGGCGAGAACCGGACCAGCTCAGGTGACGACAGCTTCCGGCAGACCGCTGACGATTGGCTCACTAGCAGCCGACGTGCGCTCCTAGTCGGGGCCCCGGGATCGGGAAAGTCGAGCCTGCTGCGGTTCGTAGCGGTTGACGTGCTGAGCCTGGCTCCGCAATCGACCACACTCCAGCAAGCATACGGCGGTCGGTTGCCCGTTTGGTTGCCGTTCGGTTTCCTCACTCGTCACCTCGCCGACGACGACGGAAACTCGCTCGTGTCGGCGGCTAAGGCCTGGATGCAGGCCCGCGGCATGTCCGAGACGTGGCCGCTGGTCGAACGTGCCCTTAGCGATGACCGACTCCTGCTGCTGGTCGATGGAATTGACGAGTGGAAGAGCCCAGCCGCTGCTAACGATGCCCTCGGCGCATTAGAATCGTTCCTTGGTCAGCGGCCTGAGGCGGCTGCCGTTTTGTCCTCACGGCCCTACGGCGTCGAGCGGCTGACTTTTTCATTGCCGTGGTCACGCGCTGACATCGCCGACCTAGATGACGGACAGCAGCGCGCCATGTCTTCGCAGTACTTGTCGCCTCCGGACGCCCCCGATCTGAACCTTGAGGGCGACGACAAGCCAGCAGTCGAGGATGTTGCCGTCTGGGACCGCGCGCACGTAACCCCGTTCCTCGACGAGCTCGCAGGTGTGCCTGAGCTCGCGGTCCTGGCACGGAAACCGTTGTTCCTTGCCCTCCTGGCTAAAAGCTGGCACGGAGAGCCGCTGCCGCCAAAGCGTTTTGCGCTTTACGATGAGATCGTCGACCTGATGGTTCGTCGCCATCCGGCAATGCGTCGCAGATTCTCAGTAATGGTCGATCTTCCACTGGACGAACGTGAATTCAAAACGTTGATGGAAGCCGTGGCTTACGCCTTAGTGAGTGCCGGCAGCACATACGCGGTCCCCGTTCTTGAGATGCAGCAACTCGTGATGCAGGCGCTTTGCGACGGCGATGTCTTGGGCTACCCGGCTGCCGAGTCCCACCGGATGGCTAAGGCGGCCCTGCGGATGGCTGAAGATGAGTTCGGTCTCCTCGTTCCTCAAGGCGCTGACCACGTCGGATTCGTTCACCGAGTGCTTCTCGACCACCTCGCAGGCAGGCGGCTTGCCCGAATGGCGCCCGCTGAGCAGGAAAGGGTCTTCAAGGAACGCCTCACCGACCCTGCCTGGCTAGACGTTCTTCTGGCATCGCTCACAGCGCAGTCCAATCCGCACACGGTGGCCGACTTACTGGACAAGGTGTCGGCGCCCAAAGAGGACACCCATTGGCCGCTCCAGGAGTTCCAAACTGAGTCGGCGATCGAGCTAGTTGCTCATGCACTCGCCTCAGAAGTCGAGCTTCCCCCATGGAAAACCGCTGCCTATATTGACGAGCTGGTTCGCGAGGTGGAGACGTCACCAACTGTGGAGCACAGGGTGAACGTCGTTGCCGCTCTGGTTCGGGCATGTGCCAACCCCTCAGTGCGTCGGAGACTCCTTCCGACCTTCATTCGTTGGCTCGACGCAACTCGACCGTATCCAGCGCCTGCCCTGTATGCACTCCGGGACCTCGATGTCCTGGATGACTCCGCAGCTACAGTTCTGTTGCACGCAATGAGAGCGGAAGCGGGCGATGTGCGCGGGAACGCGGCTTATGCGTACGCACATCGTTTCGGGTCCCCGAGGCTTGACCACGACACTAATACGGCTGTCCTCCCTGAGCCTAGGGAGGACGCGGACCCAAAGCACCTTCATCCGCTGCTTCGCCTCGTGAAGGAAGGCCCAACGGTCAAAGCGCAGGCAACTGCGCTCCTTGCACTGGCAACCGGCTGGCCAGATGAAGAGACAACGCGCGAGCACTTGGAATGGGGACGGCGACAGAGCCGCGTCACGCTGCGCATCACATCGATGTACCTGCTCATGAAGAATGAACCCGACACCAGGCTGTCTTCTCTGCTTCGCAAGGACGAAATCGACTGGATACTCGGGCACATCTACGAAGAGCGGTGGATCTCCGAGCACGAGTGGTCCGAGATGACCACTGAGCTCGTACTGTGTCTCACCGCCGAAGCACCAGTGGGGTACCGCACCGAGATCGCTGATTTCGTACTGGAGACGCTAAAGACAAACGGCGCCACGGGTGGCAATCGAAGCCTGTGCTGGAGGCTGGCGTGTGAGGCGCTTGCCGACGAGGACCGAATGCGGGACTGGGTCCGGGGCGAACTCAGCTCACCGGATAAACACCGATTGGTCCTTTACAACGTCGCTTTGGTGCCCAGCAAGTGGAGCAACGACCCTGCCTTCGCACAAGCCTTGGCAGATTACGCCGATAGGCAGATTGAAGGGGCCCTTGGCGCTACACAGGTGATCGCCCAACATCTTCCGGTGGAGCAGCGCAAGGCCCTGTTGCTGAAGGGTTTGACAGGGTTTCGCCCTCAGGGCGTCGCTTGGAGTCTTGTGCAGGAGTTTCCAGACGACGAAGACGTTGACGAGGCCCTGCGAGGAATCCTCGCTGACGACGACAAGGCCGGCAATATTGCCTCGGTCGCTGTCTCGGTTCTGGGAACCGAAGCTGGCTTTGTTCGAATCCTCGGTCTCTTGAAGAACACCTTGGCCCCCAACTGGAAAGCCGATGGCGAGCAGCAAGTCCTCCTTGCCGAAGCCGTCGCAACAGCATGGCGACACATGCGGAACGCAGTCGCAGCCAACGAAGCCGGGCAAGAGCCGGAGGAAGAGCTGCTCGGCACGGCGGACTCAACCCCTGAGGAGCGACTGATTCAGGCCCGTCGAGTCTTGGCCGAGCACGCTGAAGTAGATATTTGCGGTGCGTGCACCGCCGTAGACTCTTACCTCGGATGGCAAGTCGCTGACGTTATCTACACTTGGCCTAAACTGACCGTCGACTATGCGATTGCGGCGCTACTGAATAATCGGCACGTAACAGAAGGAATCGCCGACACAATTCACTCCGCAGCTCTGAGAGCACACGTGAAGCAACCCGGAGCCGATTCCGCCCGTGTAGTAGATCTCGCTATGAGACTAATGCTCTTTCTCGACCCCGAAGTCCGAGAGGTCTTGGCGCACGAACTGTGCATGAGTAGCATCCCGGGGAACGACCTTCTGAGTATTTTTAGCTCCTGGAAGAACGACCCGGACGACGGTGTACGACGGACCATCGCAGTAGGACTTACACAGGCCCTCATTCGCGAGCAGGCGAGCCGCGCCCATGTGACTCCCGAGATGGAGAAATGGCGAGAATCGGTTCGTCAGGACCTCTGTGGGTACGGGCCGCACATGGATTCAAACCGTCGCCACGCGTGGTTGAGTATGCTGCTCCTTAACGACCTCACCCTGATTGACGGGCTGAAAGAGACGATCGGCGATCCTGAAGAGCCAGGCGTCGACCTGGCAGACATCTATGGGTCACCAGATTCGCTCCTCGTCACCTTGGTCGCCGACCGATGGGAAGAGCTGAAGGCTCACTTCGGGGACTCGCTCATTCGACGCTTGTCCGCTAGTCGGCTCAAGCCATCTGAGCAGGACAGGCACGGACTCCGAGCGGTAAGGGCGTTAGCAACTAGCGCCAGCCGCAACCCTGCCATCGCCGACTTGGTCGACGAATATCTGGCAGCACAGACTGAAAGCGGCGGCGATTCGCTCAGTCTTTCGTTACCCGTCGTCCAGGCGAAAAAGCGGCGTCTCAGGGCGGACCGGTCAAGCCTCGAATTGGTTGTCCGGTCCGCGGACGAGAGCTGGGACAACCACGATCTATTCGACGGAATTACCAAATGGGCGCTCACCGAACTGCTGGACGCCGAGCAGTGGCAGGTCAGGACCTCCGACGTCCGCGAAGTACTGGCCGCCGGTGTGGTTGAACGAGCACGAAGCACCGTACCGCCGCGCGACTCCCAGTCGGTTAATGAGCCGGGTGTCTGGGATTCAGATCGTGCATGGCAAGACGAGCGGTTCGTATTCCGTCGCTCAGTCTGGGCCCTCCTGTATCCAAAGGACGCCCTCACCCAGAAATGGCTGAGGGGCCTTGGATCATGGTTTACAGACGGCGTTAATCCCGCAGGTGCACCTGCCTCCTGGTTGGAATTATCTGCAATATCGTTCGGAGCATCACCCACTGAGGTACTGCCCTCGATTGTCGAGCGAGTCTTCCAACCAATGCGCTTGGAGATGATGAGCGATTCACTCTGGGAGCTGACAGCACCACTGCTCCACCGAGTGCGACACGACCGAGCCGCCGCCGAGTCCCTACGCGCATCTCTTGGAGTCGAGGCCGTGAACGAAGACTCTCCATTGTTCGCGAAAGACTCGACGAACGCTTTGTGGCGCCGGGAGCCCGAAGAGGATACGCACGTCAAATCGTTGGAGCGCAATGCGCAGCGAACATTCGTGAGTGCGCTCGCGTTGCAACGTAGTGGCCAGCTAGAGCGAGCCGATCTCAATGCGTGCTTAGAAACCTTGAGTAGGGTCGATCCTCGCACTGTGGTTGTCGACCCCTTCTTGAACAGAGCTGGGCCAGTTTGGTCTGCCGGTATTTCGCTGCTGCGTGGGCAATAGCGGCTCATCTTAGGACGGCAGTGCACCTGCGACCGTGCCCGCTGATAAGTCCAGGATTCTTGACCTATGCGGCGGTGTAGCGGGAAAAGGCGAGAAAAGGGCGGAGCCGGATGTGGTGGGCAAAGGCGGCGACTCTGGGCCCAGTGCCGGGATTACTCGGTGGTGTGATAAAGCTCATCGGCGGCATGCTGACTCTGTTCGGGCGTCCTTCCTGTATTCTCGCGAGAGACGGGATTCGGGCCCACGGATGTCCGAGTACTTTCTTCGAATCTGACTGCCCAGCCGAAAAGTCTGCGTCTTGAAAACAGCTGGGATAAGTGGACCTCGTAAATGAAGAGGACGAAGCAGAGCGGGATCAAGACAAAGTACTTTCCCGGGAGACGAAGGCTTCGTCTTCGAGAAGAGCCCCCGAGTAACTCTACGAAGTAATCCCAGCCGAATCCCGGCCAACGAGCGCCGACCGTCGGTCGGGCAGTTCTCATTGGGTGTGTTCCCTGTAACCATCTGAGCGCTGCTACTTTCTTCGCTGGACATCAAGTCGCCCATGGTCGAGCGTGGCTATTCACGTACGAGGGTGTTCCGTAGGCGACCTGCGTCGACCGTTATAGGTATCTTCAGAAGCAGTGCTCCCCTCTGGACTTGGCTGCCGCGAAGCAGCAGTCTTTCAGGGCGTCCCGACTTCTGGTGGTGCACGCCGTTCAAGGGCGCTGACAGAGGCTTCGGGCCCCGACCAGCAGGGGCTGAACGAAGAGGGCCTCGATCCCGAAGCCGACAAACCACGGTTAGCTTAGACGTTATTCCGCTACGGAACGTGGTGGAATTTAGGTTTAATGTCTAGATCTTTCGCCTGAACCAATAGAAATGCCCCTCGGTGAATGAGGGCGGCATTTTTATTGTGGAAAGGTAGGTCTAATCGTTGGTTGGTAGAGGCGGACTATTACATTGGGGGGCATGAGAACTGTCAGAGAGGTCCTGGGGCCGGAGTGCCGCAAGCCGTTTATCTCATTGATCTGGGAAGGCCGGAAGGAATCTGCGCTGGAGGTTTCCCGCCGGCTGGCCCCAACCATGTCTCTCATCTCCGACAGATACCCCGCAGGATCCGTGAACTGGTATCTACCCACGGACGAGAACGGCGGAGGGACGGTTCCTGTCCCGGAGGATCCGGGCTCTTTGGAAAGTGTCGTGAAAGAGACCAAAGCGACGACGGGAAGCGAGTTCGACAGCTCGGGTACCTACCTCTTCCTGTACGAGGATCCAGCGCAGCGGATGAACCCGTTGGCGAGTATCAGCGTAGCTGCGGGATTTACGAGGGATAACGAGGTCACAGTCGACCTTCCGGAAGATTTTCCACTTGGCCCACCGTCTGCCGCTGCCCGTTTGTTCCTGGATCTGGTGCGAATCTGGCAGCCTGACGCAGCGAGGTTCATGACGATATCGGCCATCCGCGCACGCATGGGTAAGGGATACGTTTCGCATGCGGCCTATCTGGCTTGGGTTTCGGCCAAGGCCCACGATCAGGTTCCCGCGGTCGAGGGGGAGCGCATGGCCCCGTTCGGGGAAGGACAGCTGTTTGTGGCCAGGGAATGGACTCTTCCGGGCATCCTGGCGCTGCACGAGGAACTGGGCCCCGAGGAACTCGGAAGGCCGAAGGTACAGGACCCGCCGAGCTTTCCGGATGGTTACCCCACGGAGTTGGACGGGCTGGATAGTGAGATTGTTTGGGGCAGCGGACCCACCGGATGAGTCAGGGGTGCGGGCTCGACGATGCCTTGAGGCAGGACCTCACTCCACATGATCGTAAGGTTATTCGGCCACGGAACGTGGTGGAGTTCCGCTTCAACATCTAGGTTTTTCGCCTGAAACAATAAATGCCGTCCTCGTAAGTATTCGAGGGGCGGCATTTCTTATAGCCGGGGTCGATAGCTTTAAAGATGTGCTGTTCCTGGGGAATGGAAGCTGAAGCGCCGCGAATATGCGCTACCCACGACGTGCGCAGGGGAACCGGTAGACACTTTGCCTGGATGACAGTTCATTTATCACAGTGGATTTATAGCGGTCGTGTTGGTACCGTCAACCCCATTCGGTCGCCGGTATGTATGCCGGTGAGGAAACAACTGTCGCAACGGGGGAATCTATATGTCACGTGTGTTGTCTACTGAGCAGGCCAAGTCCGCCATCAACCAGGTGCAGTCCATCATCAACGGCGGTTTCACCGACCAGATCTCGGCATTGGATGCGCAGGGCAAGATCCTGTCCGATCCGAACACCTGGGACGGCCCGCTGGCTGCCCAGTTCCGCGGATCCACGTGGCCGGAAACCAAGGCCGCCCTGGATAAGGCCCGCCAGGAACTTGAAGAGCTCCGCACCCAGCTCCAGAAGATCTCAGAGAACATCTTCTCCGCCGGCGGCGGCGCCTAAGCCTCACACATGTCTGCACCTAGCATCCGGGGAGTCGGTTCGCTCCGCTGAGCGGACCGGCGGCCCGGACGTGACTGCGGCTGCCGGTTCTGTCTGCGGTGCAGGTTTTCGGTCCTGAAGGGTTTGTCCTTCCATTTCGGGGCCCGATTGTGGGTGCGTGTTCGTTCCTCGGCCTAAAAAGGCCGTGGCCGTAGTTTTTCTCTTTTCGTATTTTTCCAGTGGGGGGCATTGAGCATGTTTGGGTTGGATCGTTTAACTGAGGTGCGGCCATTACCGGAGGATGACCGGGAGCGGTTCGGCTACAGGGTAGCTGGGTCGGTGCGGCGGACATTCGAGTCAGCGTCGCGGCCGAAAGAACAGACACAGAATGAGTCCGTCCTTGTTGAAGGAGCAAACTGTGTCGGTTGAGTTTGACGATGACGCTGCCGCGTCGCTGGTCAGGGTTGCCCGTGAGGTGGACGGGCGGCTCCGCGATGTAGGTGTGCTGCGTCGTGGCGCCGTTGAGACTGCGGCAGCGGACTTCGCTGGCGGGTATGCGAAGTTGTTCAAAGCCGCTGCGGCCATTGAGGTCCAGGATCGCGGCAGGCTGGCCACTGTGCTTGACGATCTTGCTGCGCAGGTGGAAGTGGCACGAGAGCAAGCACGGAAGGAAAATGACAGGCAGACCGAACTGGCCGATTGGCGGGAACGCGAGGCTGAACGTGAAACCAGGCGTGAAAACGAGAACTTCTTCGGAGATATCGGCGTCGGCATGGACAGGTTGTTTGATCCGAAACCCTCTGAGACACCCGAAGCGCCTCCTTTCATCTGGGCGGTATTCTCTCCCACGGAACGCATCCGCGCCTCAGGAGGAGGTGCTTCGTCGACATCGGAAAGCTCTGCTGATCCGGACCATCTACGCACCTTCGTGTCCCAGGCCAGAGCGGATGACTCAGGACTGAGCCACGAATTCACACGGCTGGGGAACGCGTGGACGGCATTCACCTCTTCGTGTTCCTGGGTTCCGCTGCACAACAACACGTTCCTTGGCGGGTTCGAACGGCTCTTGGACGAAAATCGGTCGGATGCCGATTGGATCGAAAATGTAGCTAACGCGTTCGCTGCCGCCGGCGGGGGTGCCCTGTTGGATCATGCGCTTGATCTGGTAGCCACTGCTGCCGCTCCATTGAGCGACCAGGAACTGCTGGATGAGCTCTCGTCCCTGCCGGCGAAGGAGCTTGCCGCCATGCTGGCGGCCTCTCCTGAGTTGAAGTCACAGCTCATGTCGATAGACCCCGCCGAGATCCATTCGTGGTGGACGGCCATGAACCCGCAAACGGGCACCGGAACCCCGTTCTCAACCCGGCAGGACCTCTTGCTGACCAATTTCCCAGAGGTCTTCGGGAATTTGGAAGGTCTCCCGTACACCGCCCGGGACCACGCAAACCAAACCGCACTCAAGTCGGCCATAGCCGACCTGGAGGCGCAACTAGCGCAAAAGCAGTGTCTCCTCGACGGCACCGAGGTCGACGGCGGGATGCCGCCGTTCGCGGACGTGGTGAAAAATTCACTTTTGCAGGAGCAGCTCGACGGGCTGCACAACATCCAAAAGGCGCTCCAATCTCCAGAAGGAAAGGCAACAAGGCAATTGATCACCTTCACCGAAGACAATCCTCCCTTGGCTGCGGTGTCGATCGGTGATCTCGATACCGCTGACAGTGTTACCTACGCCGTTCCGGGAATGGGCACAACTTCCTATAAGGACATGACCGGGTGGACAAAATCCGGCCAAAACCTGCATGACCTGCTTCCTCCGGGAAGCGCCGTAGTGGCATGGATCGGATACGAGACCCCGCCCGTGCCGGGAGAGGGAAATGTCGACTTCGGCGTTCTCGATGTGAATCGAGCAGTAGCTGGCGGGCAAAACCTTGCCGGTGCGCTTGGTGGCCTGGCCGCAGTCCGCGGTGAGACCATGCCGCAGGTTAACATCGTGGCCCACTCATATGGGACGACGACGGCAGCGGTGACCCTCACACAGCCGGGCATCCACGTGGATAACTTCATCACCCTCGGCTCGGCAGGCCTGCCAGACAGCGTCGATAGTGCCGCCGATCTCAACGCAGGACAGGTATATTCAGGGCATGCGAGGGACAAGATACCTTTTATTGAATCCGAAAGCGGGGACCAATGGGCTTGGACCGGTCGGGATTTTAGCGAAGATCATCACGTGAACCCAATGACACCCGGGTTCGGGTCCCACGCTTTTGGCACTGATACCGGGGGTGGCGCCGGACGGGCCGTCACGGACCACTCCACGCATATGTCTGATGACGGCGAAGAGGCCGGATACTTTGACAAAGGAACAGAATCCCTATACAACACGGCTTGGGTGATTGGAGGAGAAACGGAGAAGGTCACCCCGTATGTTCCCTTGGGGCCGACTGATCAACAGGAGATCTGGCTGGAAGGAATGAAATATGCCCCGTAAGACGCGCCTTAGGATGATCACGGCCGCGACAGCCGCACTCCTGATGGGACTGACAATGACCGCATGCACTGAGAAGGAGATAAGCACGACAATGTCGGAGAAGAAGACGCCGGAGACAATCAGTGCCAGGGAAGGGCGGGACCGGGTGGTTGAACTCGTTTTCAATACCGCCGAACAGCTCGACGTCACCGGGTGGTGGCCCCGCAACGGCGCAGCGTGGGCGCAGGAGTGCACCCCCGAAAGCAGCCATGGACGGGGGGACGCCACGTCCGCTTATAGTTACGACCGCTGGGCGCCCCAGGGCACTGACCATATCGAGGACGCGAAACGCGTCGCCGAGTATTGGGAGTCACTCGGCATGAGCGTACGCACGGTGAATCCGACAACGCACCCGACCGTCTTCGCCGAGGGTGGTCCCGTCCTCCGGGCCGTATTCGATACTGATGCACCGGAGAAGTCGTACAGTATTAGCGCTATCGCCCCCTGCTCACCGGGCGACGCTTACACACTGAATGAGGAGGACAGTGCAGAGCGGGATCAAGGCAAAGTCCTCCCCGGAGACGAAGGCCTCGTGCTTCAGGAAGAGCCCCCGCAGTAACTCCACGAAGCAATCCCAGCCTGCGCCCCGCCCGCAGGTCCCGGTGGGACCGGCTGGTCTTCTAAAGCCCTTAATCGAAGGAATGAATTGTCCGCCGCTAAGCCACATATAAGGATCCTCACGGCAGCGGCTTCCGCGCTCATGATGGGAATGACAATAACGGCCTGCGCCGAGAAGGAACCCAGTCCGGCAATAAGTGCCAGGGAAGGGCGGGACCGGGTGGTTGAGCTCGTGTTCAATACCGCCGAACAGCTCGATGTCACCGGATGGTGGCCCCGCAACGGGTCAGCGGGGGCGCGGGAGTGCACCCCCGAAAGCAGCCATGGACTGGGGGATGCCACTGCCAGTTACAGCTACGACCGCTGGGCCCCTCAAGGAACGGACCATGTTGAGGACGCCCAGCGCGTCGCCGAGTATTGGGAGTCCCTGGGCATGAGCGTACGCACCATAAACCCGACAAAAGACCCGGTCGTATTTGGCGAGGGGGGTCCCGTCCTCCGGGCTGAATTCGATACTGATGCACCTGAACAGTCGTACAGCATCGGGGCTACTGCCCCCTGCTCGCCGGGCGACGCCTTTACCTTGAATGAGGAGGACAGTGCCGAGCGGGATCAGGGCAAAGTCCTCCCGGGAGACGAAGGCCTCGTCCTTCAGGACCCTCCGCAGTAACTCCACGAAGCAATTACCCCTCCCGGTGCCCCGCCCGCAGGTTCCGGTGGGACCGGCTGGTCTTCTAAAGCCCTTAATCGAAGGAATGAAATGTCCGCCGCTAAGCCACATATAAGGATCCTCACGGCAGCGGCTTCCGCGCTCATGATGGGAATGACAATAACGGCCTGCGCCGAGAAGGAGCCCAGTACGGCAATCAGTGCCAGGGAAGGGCGGGACCGGGTGGTGGAACTCGTGTTCAATACTGCCGAACAGCTCGACATCACCGGGTGGTGGCCCCGCAACGGTGCGGCGGCGGCTGATGAGTGCATCCCCAAAAGCCGCAGCGGTATCGAGGATGCAACTGCCAGTTATAGCTACGACCGCTGGGCCCCCCGTGGAACCGACCATGTTGGGGACGCCAAACGCGTCGCCGAGTATTGGGAGTCCCTGGGCATGAGCGTACGCACGGTAAATCCGACAACCCACCCGACTGTCTTCGCCGAGGGCGGTCCCGTCCTCCGGGCTGAATTCGATACTTATGCGTCCGACGAGTCGTACAGTATCGGGGCTACTGCTCCCTGCTCGCCGGGCGACGCTTGGACCTTGAATGAGGAGGACAGTGCAGAGCGGGATCAAGGCAAAGTACTCCCCGGAGACGAAGGCCTCGTGCTTAAGGAAGAGCCTCCGCAGTAACTCCACGAGACAATCCCAGCCGCTCCGATACCGGGCGCCGACCGACAGTCGGGCAGTTCTGATTGGGTGTGTTCCCAGTAACCGTCTGAGCGCTGCTACTTTCTTCCCTGGACATCAAGGCGCCCATTCTTGAACGGGGAACCTGCTCTTCACTTACGAGGGTGTTCCGCAGGCGAGCTGCTTCGACTGTTATAGGTAGCTTCAGAAGCAGCGCTCCCCTCTGGACCCGGCTGCGGCGAAGCAGCAGTCTTAAGGGCGTCCCGACTTCTGGCTGGGGTTCAGCGGGGAGGCGTCGTCCACCAGCACCAGGGCGGGCCCGCAAGCCGGTGTGGCATCATCTGGAGATGGCCCCACCCCAGACTCTCAGCGATCCGAACCGGCGCGTCATCGCACGATGGGCGGCAGCATGCGCTGAACGTGTCCTCCCGCTCTACAAAGCAGATGAGGCCGCGGAAGAAACCGCCCGGAATGCGCTCGCCCGCACCCGTGCGTACAGTGCAGGATCGGGCACGGCCGCCAAAGAAATCAGTAAGCGGCTCATCGTCGTAAAGATCGCGAATGCTGCGACCACGCCGGCCGGCGCTGCGGCAGCCCGCGCCGTCGCCCAGGCAGCCGCGGTCGCCCACATGGGCGCCCATGCTCTGGGTGCGGCCGCCTACGCGGTGAAGGCAGTCTCGCTCGCGAACGCAGATCAACCGGAGGCGGTCCAGCAGGAAATCCGGTGGCAGCTGGCACATCTGAGCGAGAGCGAGCGAGCGGTGCTGCGGCTGCTTCCGCCCGTAGGTGCTGACTCCGCCGGTCCACTGGGAGAGGGACTGCTGTCACGCGGCATCCTGGGAGCGGCAATCCGTGAGATTCAGGTCCAGATTGCCTAGGTTCTACCGTCGCGGCCGCGGCACCGGCGCCATGACTGCGCAGGCCGGGCCGGACCCGGCAATACATGGCACCGACTCCACGGCCCAAGGTGAAATCGCCCGGTCCTGGACGGCGACTCAGGATCACCCCGTTCCCGACGACGTCGCCCGCCTTCTCGCCAGCGTGCCCGAATGGTTCGGGCAGCCCGACTCGAATGCCGAGCACATCGACGCTGCCCGAAGCAAGGAAACCTGGACCGTGCGCGACGTCGACGGGTCCGTCGTCGGGGTCACCCTGGTGGACCGGCACTTTCCGCACGTGGCGGAGATTCACCTGACCGTGGTCGAGCGCGCCGCTCACGGCACCGGCGTCGGCACTGCGATGCTCGCGGCCATCGAAGCCGACGCGGTCAGGCGCGGGGTACGAATCCTTGAGGTGAAGACCCTCGGCCCTTCGCATCCGGACTCCGGCTACGCGCGAACCCGACACTTCTATGAGACGTGGGGATTCCTGCCCCTGGAAGAGACGGACCTGTGGGGAGACGCCACACCGTGCCTGATCATGGTGAAGCCGATCGCCCGGAAGTGAGTGCAGCGTACGACGCACCGCACGAAGGCCGCCGCGGTCCGGAGCGGGCTGTGCCGCCACGTTGGGCTACTCATGGTGAGGTCGACTCAGGTACGGCTAACATTGCGCCTGTGACGGCTGGGCCCGTACCCGGCCCCGCTGTCTGCGAGTCCCGAGGGTGCCTGATCGGCCCGTCGCCATGAAAAAGGTTCACCCTCCATGCCAGACGCCGAAAGGAATAACGTCGTAAGCGCTTACCGAGCGGCGTGTCCGCCCGCGGTGCTGTGACAAACTTGTAGCCATGACCGAGACTCGAGCGAGGCGCCCAGGGAGGTCCGTCACCACCCTTGCCGACGTCGCGGCGGCAGCCGGGGTGTCCACTGCCACGGTATCCCGCGTGATGAACCGCGTTCCGACGGTCAATCCCGACCTGGCCTTTCGGGTGGAGGCGATTGCCCGGCAGATGGGTTACCAATTCAACGCGGCCGCCCGCACACTGGCCACGGGCCGCACCGGGGCCGTAGCCCTGATCATCTCCGAGGCCGACCTCTCGCAGCCATATTCCTTCACCTCGGCACCTTTGCACGGCGTGTTGTCGGCAGTCGCCCGGCATGACCTGCAGATTGTGATACTTCTGTCGGGCAGTCCGCAACAGGAATCACACCTCCTCGAGTACCTGGGCCGCACCGGTGTGGACGGCGCGATGGTCATCCTCGAAGACGAGATTTCCCACCTGCCCGAGCTTCTCCGCGATGCAGGGGTTCCCGTCGTGTACCTGGGCAGGCCGCTGGGAAACGCCGAGGCCCAGTCCTATGTCGACGTCGACAACGTGGGCGGTGCGCGGCTGGCCACCGAGGCTCTCATTGAAGCGGGACGATCCCGCATCGCCATTTTGGCCGGCAACGATCGGCTGACGGCGGCCCGGGACCGTCTCGACGGCTGGCGGTCAAGCCTGGCCGAGCACGGCCTCGATGCCCACCGAATTGCCCGCGGGGCGTTTTCGCCGGCCGGTGGATCCGACACC
This sequence comes from Arthrobacter zhaoxinii, assembly GCF_025244925.1. Classification (NCBI taxonomy): domain Bacteria; kingdom Bacillati; phylum Actinomycetota; class Actinomycetes; order Micrococcales; family Micrococcaceae; genus Arthrobacter; species Arthrobacter zhaoxinii. The sequence goes on along the minus strand of NZ_CP104275.1, from coordinate 2,614,451 downwards.
ATGACCCGGCTACTCGCCGCCTATCCCGACATCGACGGTGTCTTCGTAAGCTCGGACTACATGGGCTCGGGAGCACTGCAGGTTCTGGCGGCAGCCGGGCGCCGCGTACCGCACGACGTTTCGGTGGTCAGTTATGACGACTCGGTCCTGGCAGAGGTGGCGAATCCGCCGCTGTCCTCGGTACATCAGCCACTGGAGCTGATGGGCGAACAGATGGTCGACGCGCTGGCCTCCCTTATGGCAACCTCCGGCACCGCGGTCGTGCAGCGCGTTCTGCCGAGCACCCTCACGCGGCGAGACTCCCTCTAGAAAGCCGTCCGTTTGCGGGTGATGTCTCCATACGACCCGTGCACGCGCTTACTCATGAAATGACTGACGGGCTGAGTCAGTCCTGCGAACCTCCCAAAATGATTCATTGACGCGCCCAGATTTCGCCGCTAGTCTCCGAGATAGCGCTTACTGAGGCATCCCAAGTCTGACGCTTGGATGCGGGTTCGGGCACACAGCGGTCGAGGCAGACTCGATCTCATGAAAGGACAATGATGTTCACTTCACGGAAAAGACTCACCGGAGTCGCCGCGCTGGCAGCCACGGCCCTGCTGCTCAGCGGATGCCAGGCAGGCGGCGGCGGAGACGAGGGAAACGCGGACGCCGGCAAGGCCATCCTGACAATTCCCGGCAACTCGTCGACCCAGTTCACCGAAAACTTCAACCCGTTCTCCACCACGGCCCTCCTCGGTGTGCAGTCCACCGTCTACGAGACCCTGTTCTTCGTGAACCGGGCAGCCGAAGGCGAACCCGTACCACTCCTCGGCACCGAATACTCGTACAACGATGAGGGCACTGTCCTCACCATCTCCACCCGGGAGGGCGTCGAGTGGAGCGACGGCGAGCCCTTCAGTGCCCACGACGTCGTCTACACCCTCAACCTGATAGCCAACACACCCGCGCTGAACACCGGCGGCTTTGACGGGGTCGCTGCGGCCACGAGCGACAACGAGCTCACGGTCACGTACCCAAAGCCCGATGTGCTCAACTCCATCGGCGCGCTCAGCTCCATCTACATCGTGCCGGAGCATATCTGGTCCGAGGTCGACGATCCGGCCACTTTCATCAACGAAGATGCCGTCGGTACCGGACCGTTCACCGTGTCCGATTTCTCCCCGCAGAGCTACCTGCTGGAAAAGAACGACGGTTACTGGGAAGAAGGCAAGCCTGAGCTCGACGGCGTTCGCTACGTGTCCCTGTCCGGCAACCAGGCCGGCGTCGATTCGATCCTCAACGGCGACGTTGACTGGATGAGTATGTTCATTCCCGAGGTCGAAACTCTCCTGGGGCCGGAGGAAGACGTGGAATACGTCAACACCGTCCAGAACCAGTTGTCGCTCGTGACCTGCTCAAACGTGGACCTCGGCTGCACCGGCCCGCAAACTGACCCGGCCGTTCGCCAGGCCATCTATGCAGCGATGGACCGTGACCAGCTCAACTCCCTCGCCTTCTCCGATCTCAACGGTGACGTGAGTCCTACCTATGCGCTCCTTCCCCGGGACGAGAAGTGGATCTCTCCGTCGATTGATGAGCCGGTCGCCTCCAACAAGGGCGACGCCGACAAGGCGGAGAAGCTTCTGACCGATGCCGGGTATGCCAAGGGAGCCGACGGCATCTATGCGAAGGACGGCGAGCGGCTGAGCTTCTCGGTGAAGACCGTAACCGGCTGGACGGACTGGATTGCCGGAATCGAGACCATGGCTCAGCAGTTGCTGCCGGTCGGGATCGAGCTGAAGGCCGAGCAGATGTCCTGGAACGAATGGACGGAAGCCACGAATACCGGAAACTTCCAGCTGCTGGTCAACAACCTGTGGCCCGGTGCGGGCTCTGAGCCCTACTACCTCTACAAGTCTTTCTTCGACAGCGAATCGACCGCACCGGTCGGTGAGTCGGCGAACCCGAACTGGGCCCGCTACTCGAACCCGGACGTGGACGCGGCGCTGGACGTTCTTAATGCCACGACCGACGAGGCACTGAAAATGGAGCAATACGCCATCATTCAGGAGGCGATCGTGGAGGACATGCCGTACATCCCCATTCAGTCCTACGGCAGCCTGAGCACGTTCCGCACGGACGTTGTCACCGGCTGGCCCAGCGATGACGACCTCTACGCGCTTCCCATGGTGTGGCAGGCACCCGACTACGGTCAGGTACTCAAGAACCTCACCGTCAAGTAAGAATCCCATCGGGATCAGTGGCGGGCTTACGAGCCCGCCACTGGTCTATGTCGGAACGAGAACCGCGTGAGATACCTGCTGAGGAAAATCCTTTTCTACATCGTTGCCTTCTATGCGGCGATCACCATCAACTTTGCCCTGCCCCGCCTCCTGCCCGGCAACCCCGTCGACGTGATGCTGGCGAAGCTGGCCCAGCGCGGTCAGGTGGCGCCCGAAACACGCGAAGCTATCGAGGCCATGTTGGGGACTACCGACGACGCCTCGCTTCTTTCCCAATACGGCGACTACTTGGTCAACATCTTCCAGGGGGACCTGGGAGTCTCAGTCACTTTCTTCCCGACGCCGGTGGTTACGGTGATCGGCCAGGCACTGCCATGGACCATCCTGCTGGTGGGCATCGCCACCGTGATGTCGTTCGTCATCGCGCAGCTGCTGGGGATGCTTGCCGGTTGGAAGCGCGGCGGCTGGCTGGATAGCTTCATCCCCGCGTCGACAGTTCTGCAGGCGGTGCCTTATTTCTGGCTGGCCCTCATCCTCAGCTACGTGTTCGCCGTGACCCTGGGGGTTTTCCCCATCAGCGGCGGATATGACTACCGTACGGTGAGTGCCGGCTGGACCTGGGAATTCCTGGGAAGCGCGATCAAGTACGGCACCCTGCCGGCGTTGACCATCGTGATCAGCTCCCTCGGTGCCGGCCTGGTGGGTATGCGCAACATGATGGTCTCCACCATGGCCGAGGACTACATTGTCACCGCAGAGGCCAAGGGGCTCCGGCCCCGCCGGATCATGACAATGTACGCCGGACGCAATGCAGTCCTCCCGTCGGTGGCGGGCTTCGGCATCGCGCTGGGCGCCGTCGTAGGCGGGGCGATTCTCACCGAACAGGTGTTCTCGTATCCCGGTATCGGCCAGACCCTGCTGCAATCCGTACAGAACAACGATTACGCACTCATGCAGGGTGTCTTCCTGGTCATCACCACCTCGGTGCTGCTGACCAACTTCTTCATCGACATGGTCTACGGACTCATCGATCCCCGAACCCGGCACCAAGGATAGAGGGCCAGATCATGACCTCCACCGCGCAACTGGCCACCTACGCTCCCGCACCGAAGCCACGCTTCGACGGGATCCGGCGGAGCCTTCCGCCCCGGACTCCGAAACTCGTCATCGGTCTGGGCATCACCTTCGCGATTGCACTGTTCGGACTTGTCGGACCGCTGCTGGTCGTCAACCCCATGGCGATCAATGATGTTGGATTGTCCGGTCCATCGGGGGACCACCTCCTGGGCACCACCCAGACGGGACAGGACGTCCTCGCCCAACTCGCTCACGCCACCCGCGGATCGCTCGTCGTGGGCATCACCGTCGGTTTTCTTGCTGTGGTGCTCTCCGGACTTATCGGAATCCTGGGTGCCTACCTCGGCGGGCGTTGGGATGAAGGCTTCTCCCTCTTCACCAATGTGGTCCTGGTTATCCCCGGCATCCCGCTGATGATCGTTGTGGCCAGCTACGTTGAGCAAAAAGGCCTGATGATGATCATCCTGGTCCTCACCCTCACCTCGTGGGCCGGAGGCGCCCGGGTGCTTCGGGCCCAAACCCTGTCGATGCGCAACCGCGACTACGTGCTTGCAGCCAAGGTGGCCGGTGAACCGACCTGGCGCATCATCCTCGTCGAGATCCTGCCCAACCTGCTGCCCGTCCTCGCCTCCCAGTTCGTGTTCGCGGTTATTTTCGCGATCCTCGGTGAGTCCAGCCTCTCGTTCCTCGGTCTGGGTGTCTCGGGCACGTTCTCCTGGGGCAGCATGCTGTTCTTCGCGCAGAACGCCTTCTCGCTGAAACTTGGTGCGTGGTGGTGGTTCATGCCGCCGGGGCTGATGATCGCCCTGCTCGGAGCCGGGCTGGCTCTGATCAACTTCGCCATCGACGAGGTTATCAACCCCAAGCTACGCCTGGGCACTGCGGCCAAGGCCACACGAAAGGGCACTCGATGAGCAGCCAGATCGAACCGACCGATGCCCTCCTCACCATTGAAAACCTGAACGTGGTCTATCACGCCGCCACCCGGGTGCACGCGGTCAAGAACGTGAGCCTCACGATTCGCCGCGGCGAGATCCTCGGCCTGGCCGGGGAGAGCGGATGCGGCAAATCGACCCTGGCGTACGGCATCAACCAACTGCTCAAGCCGCCCGCCGCCATCGAAAGCGGTGCGGTGACCTTCCACGATTCCTCGGGCAGTGACATCGACATTCTCGCCCTGTCCGGCGAAAAGCTGCGGAGTTACCGGTGGGATAAGACCTCCATGGTGTTTCAGGGGGCAATGAACTCGCTTAACCCTGTTCTGTCGTTGTACGACCAGATAGACGACGTCCTGACCACTCATCGACCGGGCATGAAGCGTGCGGAACGGCGCGAACGCATCCGCCACCTTGTGGAATTGGTCGGAGTGTCCGCCGACCGGATCAAGGCCTACCCGCACGAGCTGTCCGGCGGCATGCGGCAGCGGGTGATGATCGCCATGGCGTTGGCCCTGAACCCTCAACTGATGATCATGGACGAGCCGACCACTGCCCTGGATGTAGTGGTGCAACGGGAAATTCTCGGTGAAATCCAGCGGTTGCGCGACGAGTTCGGATTCGCAGTGATCTTCATCACCCATGACCTGCCCATGTTGCTCGAGATCTCCGACCGGATAGCCGTGATGCTCGCCGGCGAGATTGTGGAACTGGCCACGGCCGAGGAGATTTATGCCGACGCCGCCCACCCGTACACTCGCAAACTCCTCAAGTCGTTCCCGTCGCTGACCGGGGCACGCGGGGACTTCATCCGCACCGGGGAGTCCATCAACAGTTCAACCACAACCGCAGGGGTCCTCTGATGTCCACCCTTTCCGTCACAGGCCTCGTAAAGGATTTCCCCGCCCCCTCCGGTACCCGGCGAAAACTGCGCGCAGTGAACGACGTTTCGTTCGAACTGAGTTCGGGAAAGACGGTTGCGCTGGTGGGGGAGAGCGGCAGCGGCAAGTCCACCGTGGCCCGCATGATCGCCCAACTGGAAAAACCCACCGCCGGCACCATCGAACTCGATGGACAAAAGATCGCCTCTGCCGGCCGGGCATTGCGCCGTTACCGCAGCGCAGTGCAGATGGTGTTCCAGGATCCGTTCGCTTCCCTGAATCCCTACCACTCCATCAGCCATCACCTGCGGCGGCCGTTGCAGCTCAATAGGCAGGCCGCATCCGCCGACGGGTATGACGAAAAGGTGCTCCAGCTGCTCGAGCGGGTGAATCTCTCCCCGGCGGTCGATTTCATCCACCGCCGACCGCACGAACTCTCCGGCGGGCAGCGCCAGCGGGTCGCCATCGCCAGGGCCCTGGCGCCGAAACCGCGGGTACTCATCGCGGACGAACCGGTCTCAATGCTCGACGTCTCGATTCGGCTCGGCGTGCTCAACCTGATGGCACAGCTGCAACGGGAGGAAGACCTGGCCGTACTGTACATCACCCACGATCTGGCAACAGCCCGGCATTTCTCGGACGAAATTCTGGTGATGTATCGGGGCGAGGTAGTTGAGCACGGACCGTCCGATGCCGTGATCCTCGACCCCCAGCACGCGTATACGAAACGCCTGCTGGCGGCCGCCCCCGACCCGGGAACCCACCCCCGTTTTGCTGGGCTGCGCAGCAAAGCGTAGTCCCGCGGGCTCTGCTGTGACCGCACGGCCACCCGCCTCCAATACCCCACTGACCCGAACCCTGTTCACTCCGTCGTTCCTCGATTCGACTCGTTCCAAAGGAAGTACGCCATGACTGACTCGACCTCACACACCTTGACCGAAGCCCCCGACGTGGACAGCCTCATCGCCGCGATGTCACTGGAGGAGAAGGTGGCCCAGCTCGTGGGCCTCTGGATCGGGGTAGCGGATGGCGGTGAGGTGGCGCCCGCGCAGGCAGAGAACACCGGTGAGTCCAAGCCCTGGGAAAAAACCGCAGCGGAGGGCCTCGGCCAGATCACTCGTCTCTACGGCACCCGCCCGGTGTCGGCCCAGTACGGACTGGAGACGCTCCGCCGACTGCAAGCCGGCCTGCGCGATGCCGCTCCGCACGGGATTGGCGCGATTGTGCACGAGGAATGCCTGACCGGCGTGTCAGCCTGGGGAGCCACCACGTTCCCGTCACCGCCCGCATATGCGGCGACCTGGGATCCCGAGCTGATCGAGCGGGTGGGCGCGGCGATCGGTGACAGCCTGCGGGAGCTCGAAGTTCACCAAGGGCTCGCGCCCCTGCTCGACGTAGCCCGTGATGCTCGCTGGGGACGAGTCGAAGAGACCTTCGGAGAAGACCCGTACGTCGTGGGCACACTGGGCGCTGCATATATCCGCGGCTTGGAAAGCAGCGACATCATCGCGACCCCTAAGCACTTCGTGGGGTATTCCGCCTCCAGGGCCGGCCGCAACCACGGCCCCGTCGATGCCGGTCCCCGCGAACTGGCCGAGGTGTTCCTCTACCCGTTCGAGATCGCAATCCGCGAGAGCTCGCCGCGATCGATCATGCCGTCGTATGCAGCCATCGATCACGTGCCCTCGCACGGGGACAAGCACCTGCTCACCGACGTGCTGCGCAGTGAGTTTGGTTTCGACGGCACCGTCGTCTCCGATTATTTTGGAGTCAACTTCCTGGAAACCACCCAAGGGGTCACCCGGTCCCGCCCGGAATCAGCAGTACGAGCACTCTCGGCCGGCGTAGACATCGAACTTCCCGATGCCGCAGCTTTCCCGCACCTTGTGGCCGCCGTTCGCTCCGGGGTTCTGGAGGAAGCCGCCGTTGACACGGCCCTCCGCCGGGTTCTGCGGCAGAAGCAGCACTACGGACTGCTGCCCGGGTTGGAGGCGGCCCCCGGTTATGCAGAGCGGGCCGGCACCGAAGCGGTTGCTCCCGACCTCAACCCGGACGGACACCGCAACCTCGCCAGGGAAGTGGCGGAGAAGTCGACAATCCTGCTGGCCAACGACGGGACGTTGCCGTTGTCCGCCGCCACCAGGGTCGCCGTCGTCGGGCCGAATGCACACAGCCGAACCGCCCTGCTTGGTGACTACAGTTTCACCAACCACGTGGAAGCCCACTATCCGGACGTCGCTGACGGAATCAATATTCCGACCATCCTCGACGCCATGGGGATCGAATTCGGTTCCGTTGACTACTCCCGTGGCTGCGAGGTGGAAGGCGATGACGCCGGAGGGTTCGATGCAGCTGTGGCGCAGGCCGCCGCCGCAGATGTCGTGGTAGCCGTGATGGGAGACCAGGCAGGGCTGTTCGGCCGCGGCACGGTGGGAGAGGGCAACGACGTCGACTCGCTCGAGCTGCCCGGGCTGCAGCGTCGCTTTGTTGAAGCGCTGTTCGCCACCGGGACGCCGGTTGTGCTCGTGCTGGTGACAGGGCGCCCGTACGACATCTCCTGGGCCACGGACCGGTGCGCGGCGATCGTGCAGTCGTGGTTCCCCGGACAGGAAGGCGCTTCGGCCGTGGCGGGAGCCCTCTCCGGCCGCATCAATCCCCGCGGGCGCACCACGTTGTCCTTCCCGCACTCTGCGGGTCGCCAGCCGGCCACCTATCTGCGTCCGGCGCTCGCCGGGACTTCGGCGGTGACCGCACTGGGGGCCGAGTTCGTGTACCCGTTCGGCCACGGCCTGAGCTACACAACCTTCACCCACTCCGACTTGGCATTCGATGCAGACCGGATCGACAGCGCGGGAACGGTGCAGGTGAGCCTAAAGGTGCAGAACACCGGTGAGCGTGACGGTACCGATGTGGTGCAGCTGTACCTGCGGGATGTCGCAGCACACGTCACCCGCCCCGTTTCGACGCTCATCGGGTACGCGGCTGTGGAAATCGAGGCCGGAGGCAGCCGAACCGTCACCTTCACGGTGTCCGCCGAGCGTTTCAGCTACGTGGGACAGTCGGGACAGTGGGAAATCGGCCCGCTCGAAGCGACCCTCGCAGTGGCCCACGATGCCGAGGACGACGGCCAGCAGGCACGGATCACCGTCACCGGGCAGCGCCGCGTTCTAGGTAGCGACCGCATCCTGGTCACGCCGGTGGCGGTAGCCGGTGCATGAAAGCCGGAGCACGGATGCGTTTCACCAACCCGCTGCTGGCGGGGATGCACCCGGACCCTGGGCGGAGAGAGCCACACAGTAGCTACTCGATGGGAACACCCGGCACCGGGGCAGTCTTCACGGAGATGGTCTACGAGCACTGACCGTGGTCGAGCGCGCTGCTCACGGCACCGGCGTCGATCATGGTGAAGCCGCTGGGTCCGGCGCCCTAGCTGCTCACGCCCAGGGCCTTGCCGACGGTGGAATCGTCCGTGAGGATCTGCAGCATGCAGGCCGCAAGGTCGCGGCGGGGGACCGAACCTCGCAGCTTTCCCTCGCTGCCGACCTCCAGGGCACGCCAGGTACCGGTCGGATCCTTGTCGGTGAGTCCGGTCGGGCGGACGAGTGTCCAGTCCAGCCCGGAGCCGGTCACGGCGGACTCCTGCTCGTTGTGATCGGCCAGCGGTTTGGCCAGCGCCACCCGGGTGATCAGTCCGAGCGGACCGGGCAGCTGCGAGGAGGAATTTCCTGCGCCCAATGAGGACTGCACAACGAGGCGCCGCACGCCCTGCGCCTGCATCGCCTTAACGGTTGCCCGGGTAACTGCAGCCCTCTGGTGGGGGACTCCCTTGGCTCCGCCCACGGTGACGACCACAGCGTCGGCCCCGGACACCGCGGCGGACACTGTTTCGGGATCCGCAGCGTCGCCGGTGAGCGTGGAAACACCGGAGGGCGCACGGCCGGACCGGGAGAGCACCGTGACCTCATGGCCGGCGTCCTGTGCGAGGGAAGCGAGCTGCGCACCGGTGCCCTGCGAGCCGCCGATAATCGTAATTTTCATGGAACCCCTACTTCGAGATGTCGTGCGGTTGGTACCCCATGAGCATCCCACTCATGGCTGGAACCGACTCCTCCCTTGCCCGGGTGAGACACAAAAACACGCCATATGACATGTCATTGCATGTAATACAGTCCCCGTATGCCAAATCGTTACCAGACGGTGTGGTCCGGCCTTTCCCCACGTCATCAGGGTCTTTGGCGCCGTGTGATCGGCAACACGGTGCCCATACGGGTGCCACATGGCGGACTTGGTTACGTCTAGGCAACAAAGTGGGCTTATGCTTTTGGCTTTGTGAGTCGGTTCACCATTTGGCAGAGCCGCAACACCGGCGTTATCAACGCCGGAACCGAACAGAACTAGGAGGCGGAATGCGCGTCACACGCACTTCCAAAATGCTGAGCGTAGCGGCACTTGCCGCACTTACGCTGAGCGCCTGCGGTGGAGGATCCGACGAATCGGCCGAAGGCTCGGGTGAGACCGAGGGCAACAGCACCGCGATCATCACTGCCAACGGCACCGAACCGCAGAACCCGCTGATGCCGGTCAACACCAACGAAGTTGGCGGCGGACGCATCATGGACCTGCTCTTCGAAGGCCTGGTCAGCTACGACGCTGACGGCAATACGGTCAACGAACTCGCCGAGTCCATCGAGACCGAAGATTCCCAGACCTACACCATCAAGGTGAAGGCGGACCAGAAGTTCACCAACGGCGAGGCCATCACGGCCAAGTCCTTCGTTGACGCCTGGAACTTCGGTGCAGCTGCCAAGAACGCCCAGCTCAACTCGTACTTCTTCGAGAGCATCGAAGGTTACGACGTAGTCAGTGCGGAAGGCGCAACGGCCGACACCATGAGCGGTCTGACCGTGGTGGATGACAGCACGTTCACCGTGAAGCTCAGCCAGCCGGAATCCGACTTCCCGCAGCGACTCGGCTACACCGCCTTCTTCCCGCTGCCCGCCGAGGCCCTCGAGGACCCCGCCGCGTTCGGCGAGGATCCCATCGGCAACGGCCCGTACATGCTGGACGGCGACGACGCCTGGCAGCACGAGATCCAGATCGACCTGGTCGCCAACCCGGACTACACCGGAACCCGTGTACCGCAGAACGGCGGAGTGACCTTCAAGTTCTACTCCTCCTTCGACGCAGCCTACGCAGACCTGCAGTCCAACGAGCTGGACATCCTCGACACCATTCCCAACATGGCGCTGAAGACGTTCAAGACGGATCTGGGTGAAGGCCGCTTCGACGAGAAGGCCTACGCCGGCAACCAGACCATCACCATCCCCGGCTACCTTCCGGAGTTCTCCGGCGAAGCGGGCCAGCTCCGCCGCCAGGCCATTTCCATGGCCATCAACCGGGACGAAATCACCGACGTTGTCTTCTCGGGATCCCGCGAACCGGCCACCGAATTCACCGCCCCGGTGATCGACGGCTACAACGACAGCATCCCCGGCAACGAGGTGCTCGAGTTCGACCCCGAAAAGGCCAAGGAACTGTGGGAAGAAGCCGAGAAGGTTTCGCCCTGGCCCGCCGACCAGACCTTCACGATCGGCTACAACGCCGACGCGAACCACAAGGAATGGATTGACGCCGTCGCCAACGGCCTCAAGAACAACCTCGGTATCCAGGCCGAAGGCAAGCCCTACGCAACGTTCAAGGAACTGCGCGCGGACGCCACTGCCAAGACCCTGACCGGTGCCATCCGCACCGGCTGGCAGGCGGACTACCCGTCGCTGGCCAACTTCCTCGGCCCGAACTACGGCACCGGCGGCGGCTCCAACGACGGCGGCTACTCGAGCGAAGAGTTCGACAAGCTCCTGGACGAAGGCCTCGGTGCTTCCACGCCGGAAGAGGGCGCTGAAACGCTCAACAAGGCGCAGGAAGTTCTGCTCGAGGACCTCCCCAACATCCCGCTGTGGTACCAGGTGGCACAGTCCGGCTGGAGTGAAAACGTGGACAACGTTGAAACCGGCTGGAACGGCGTCCCGGTGTACTACGAAGTCACGGCCAAGTAGCAGTATCTAGACCGACCGATCCGGGGCCCGGCCAGAAGGCCGGGCCCCGGCTTGTATTCGGGTTCTACCAAGAACAGGCATACAAAAAAATGCGAGACTCCAATCCCCCACAGCTGGCAGGAGGCCACCCCTAATGGCGGGCTACGTCCTTCGACGCTTCCTCCAGATGATCCCCGTTTTCTTCGGGGCCACCTTCCTCGTTTACTTCCTCGTGTTCTCCCTGCCGGGAGATCCCATCGCCGCGCTCTTCGGCGATAAGCCGGTTAACGAAGCCGTTGCCGCACAGCTGCGCAGCCAGTACAACCTGGACCAGCCCTTCATCATCCAGTACCTGCTCTACCTGCAGAACCTGGTCACCTTTGACCTGGGTGTCGACTTCTCCGGCCGCGAAGTTTCGGCCGTCCTTGCCCAGGCCTTCCCGGTCACCATGCGCCTCGCCGTGCTGGCCCTGCTTTTCGAAGCGGTCTTCGGTATTGCCTTCGGCCTCATGGCTGGCCTGAAGAAGGGCAAGATCTTCGACAGCACCGTCCTGGTTGTCTCCCTGATTGTGATCGCGATCCCGGTGTTCGTGCTCGGCTTCCTGTTGCAGTTCCTGGTGGGCGTCAAACTCCAATGGACCAGCCCAACGGTTGGCGGCGACGCCGGCTGGGCGGACCTGATCCTGCCGGCAGTGGTCCTGGGCCTGGCGTCCTTCGCCTACGTCCTGCGCCTGACGCGCACATCGGTCATCGAGAACATGAACGCCGATTACGTCCGCACCGCCACCGCCAAGGGGCTTTCCCGGCCGCGCGTGGTCACCGTGCACATCCTGCGCAACTCGCTGATTCCCGTGGTGACCTTCCTCGGGGCAGACCTGGGTGCGCTGATGGGCGGCGCCATCGTCACCGAAGGCATCTTCAACGTCCCCGGAGTGGGACAGCGACTTTACCAGTCAGTCATCAGGGGAGAGGGGCCGACGATCGTGTCGATCGTGAGCGTCCTCGTCTTTGTCTACGTCATCGCCAACCTCCTGGTAGACCTCCTGTACGCCTGGCTTGATCCGAGGATCCGTTATGAATAAAGACACCACACACATTGAGCACTACGTCGCCCCGCTGGAGGAAACCCCACTGGCGGCGACGGACAGCGTCAAGGAAGATGTTCAGCCGCTAAGCCTCTGGGGGGAGGCCTGGCGCAACCTGCGCACCCAGCCGCTGTTCATCATTTCCGCCCTGCTTATCCTGCTGATCCTGACGGTTGCGGCTTTCCCTGGCCTGTTCACGAATGCGTCACCGGATGAAAACTGCCTGCTCGCCAACTCCAACGGGGCACCCACGGCGGGGCACCCGCTGGGCTTCACCTTCCAGGGCTGCGACGTTTACGCCCGGGTCATCTACGGCACACGCGCGTCCGTCCTGGTGGGTCTGCTGACCACCATCGCCGTCGTGATCATCGGCGGCATCGCGGGAGCACTGGCCGGCTACTACGGCGGATGGCTCGACGCCATCCTCGCCCGGGTCGGCGATATCTTCTTCGCCCTGCCGTTGATCCTCGGCGCCATCATCATCATGCAGCTGCCGACCTTCCGCGAGAACCGCACGGTCATCACGGTGGTCTTCACGCTGCTGATCTTCGGGTGGCCCCAGGTGGCCCGCATTACCCGCAGCGCAGTGATCTCGGTCCGCAACTCGGACTTCGTGGTGGCGTCCCGCTCCCTCGGGGTCTCGCGGTTCTCGGCGCTGGTGAAGCATGTTATTCCCAACTCGACCGCTCCCGTGATCGTGATCGCCACCATCTCGCTGGGAACGTTCATCGTTGCGGAAGCCACGCTGTCCTTCCTGGGCATCGGGCTGCCGCCGGGCATCATGTCCTGGGGAAATGACATCTCGGCTGCCCAGTCCTCGCTGCGGTCCAACCCCTCAACGCTGCTCTGGCCTGCGGCCGCCCTCTCCATCACCGTGCTGAGCTTCATCATGCTCGGCGACGCGGTCCGTGATGCTCTTGATCCGAAGGCGCGCAAACGATGACCATCAATACCCAAAACACCCCCGTCCAGCCACTGCTGGAAATCCGCGACCTGGCGATCACGTTCGCCACCGCCAACGGCGACGTTGAAGCAGTCCGTGACGCACACCTGACGATCATGCCCGGCGAGACCGTGGCCATCGTGGGGGAGTCCGGCTCCGGCAAGTCGACGACGGCGCTGGCGGCCATCGGCCTGCTGCCCGGCAACGGCAGGGTCAGCTCGGGCCAGATCCTCTTTGACGGCGAGGACATTTCCAATGCCAGCGCCAAGCGGATCCAGGAGCTGCGCGGCAACTCGATCGGCATGGTTCCGCAGGACCCGATGTCCAACCTGAACCCGGTCTGGAAGATCGGTTTCCAGGTCAAGGAAACCCTGCGCGCCAACGGGCTGCCGCATTCCGCGGCAGACATTGCCAAGGTCCTGGAGCAGGCGGGCCTGCCGGATGCGGCAAACCGCGCCAAGCAGTACCCGCACGAGTTCTCCGGCGGTATGCGCCAGCGGGCACTGATCGCCATTGGCCTGTCCTGCCGGCCGCGGCTGCTGATCGCCGATGAGCCGACGTCGGCGCTGGACGTCACCGTCCAGCGGCAGATCCTGGACCACCTGGGCACCCTGACTGATGAACTGGGCACCGCGGTGCTGCTGATTACGCACGACCTCGGCCTCGCCGCGGAACGGGCACAGAAGGTTGTTGTGATGTACAAGGGACGGGTGGTGGAATCCGGGCCGGCACTGGAAATCCTGACCAACCCCCGCCACCCCTACACGCGCAAGCTGGTGGAATCGGCGCCGTCGCTGGCCTCCAAGCGCATCGACTCGGCGAAGAGCCGCGGCCTGGAAAGCGCAGACCTGCTCACCTCCGAAGACGGTGCCAAGCTTAAGGCTGCGGATAACGTCATTGAAGTGAAGGACCTGACGAAGGTCTTCAAGCTCCGCAGCGGGCTCGGCAAGTCCACCGATTTCACCGCCGTGGACAACGTGTCCTTCAATATCAAGCGCGGCACCACCACCGCCGTCGTGGGGGAGTCCGGTTCGGGCAAGTCCACGGTGGCACGCATGGTGCTGAACCTGGAGACGCCTACCAGCGGATCCATTCTGTTCGACGGGGTGGACATGACCACGCTGAACAGCAAGCGCCTGTTCGAGTTCCGCCGCCGGGTCCAGCCGATCTTCCAGGATCCCTATGGATCCCTGGACCCGATGTACAACATCTTCCGCACCATTGAAGAGCCCCTTCGGGTGCACAAGATCGGTACGCCCAAGAGCCGCGAGGCCAAGGTGCGCGAGCTCCTTGACCAGGTGGCCCTGCCGTCCTCGGTCATGCGCCGGTTCCCGAACGAGCTCTCGGGCGGCCAGCGCCAGCGCGTAGCCATCGCCCGTGCCCTGGCACTGGATCCCGAGGTTGTCATCTGCGACGAAGCGGTTTCTGCGCTTGACGTCCTGGTGCAGGCCCAGATCCTGAACCTGCTGGCGGACCTGCAGTCGGAGCTGGGACTGAGCTACCTGTTCATTACCCATGACCTGGCGGTTGTCCGGCAGATTGCGGACTTCGTCTGCGTGATGGAAAAGGGCAAGCTCGTGGAGACCGGCACCACTGACGAGGTGTTCGACGCCCCGCAGCAGGCCTACACGCAGGCCCTGCTCGCCGCCATCCCGGGATCCCGGCTGGAACTGCCGCCGGAAGTCGCCTAGCGGCCCGGAAGCACATGTACTGAAGGCGGGGAACCGGACAGGTTTCCCGCCTTCGCTGCGTCCGGAACGGCCCCCGTGCCGCGCCTGTCCCGGTCCCTGTCCGGGCCCCGGAGCAGCCTGCTCCGTTTCTCCCCGCAGAGGCACGCATTAGGGATCGTATGGTATTGCGACTAGAATGTTAGCGTGCCCGCTGACGGCGGGGCCTTCGGTGGATTCTGACTGGTGATTGAGCAAGCGATTGAATCAGCATTCGTACAGAACAGCCGGAAACGCCGGTACCAATCCGGCCGAAAAAAGATACACCCCGAACTGATCTCCTATGAATTGAGTCCTCACGCATGTCAGAAACCAACACGGCCGTAAATACCGCAGTACGAAGCGATCTCCGCAACGTTGCGATTGTGGCCCACGTTGACCACGGTAAGACGACTCTCGTCGACGCCATGCTGAAGCAGACGAACTCGTTTGCCGCCCACGGTGACGTGGAAGACCGCGTGATGGACTCCGGTGACCTGGAGCGCGAAAAGGGCATCACCATCCTGGCCAAGAACACCACCGTGTTCTACAACGGTCCGGCCGCCAAGGGTGAAACCATCACCATCAACGTCATCGACACCCCCGGCCACGCCGACTTCGGCGGCGAGGTCGAGCGCGGCCTGTCCATGGTCGACGGCGTTGTGCTGCTCGTTGATGCCTCTGAAGGACCGCTGCCCCAGACCCGCTTCGTGCTGCGCAAGGCGCTGGCCGCGAAGCTGCCGGTAGTCCTCCTGGTCAACAAGACCGACCGTCCCGATGCCCGGATCGACGAAGTTGTCAGCGAGTCCATGGACCTGCTGCTCGGCCTCGCCTCCGACCTCGCCGACGAAGTTCCGGACCTCGACCTTGACCTGGTCCTGAACGTTCCCGTTGTCTACGCCGCCGCACGCGTCGGTGCAGCCTCCCTGGAGCAGCCGGCCGACGGCTCAGCCCCCGCGAATGACAACCTGGAACCGCTGTTCCAGACGATCATCGACCACATCCCGGCTCCCACGTACGACCCCGAGGGTGTCCTCCAGGCGCACGTCACCAACCTGGACGCCTCCCCGTTCCTCGGCCGCCTGGCCCTGCTGCGTATCTTCAACGGCACCCTGCGCAAGGGTCAGACCGTTGCCTGGGCCCGCCACGACGGCACCATGAAGACCGTCAAGATCACCGAACTGCTGGCGACCAAGGCACTGGACCGCGTTCCCACCGAATCCGCCGGACCGGGCGAGATCGTGGCTGTTGCCGGCATCGAGGACATCACCATCGGTGAGACCCTGACCGACGTCGACAACCCCAAGCCGCTGCCGCTGATCACCGTGGACGATCCCGCGATCTCCATGACCATCGGTATTAACACCTCGCCGCTGGCCGGCCGGGTCAAGGGCGCCAAGGTCACGGCCCGCCAGGTCAAGGACCGCCTCGACAAGGAACTGATCGGCAACGTGTCGCTGAAGGTCCTTCCGACCGAGCGTCCGGATGCCTGGGAAGTCCAGGGCCGCGGCGAGCTCGCCCTGGCCATCCTCGTGGAGCAGATGCGCCGCGAAGGCTTCGAGCTGACCGTCGGCAAGCCGCAGGTAGTCACCAAGATCGTTGACGGCAAGGTCAACGAGCCGATGGAGCACATGACCATCGACGTACCCGAGGAATACCTGGGCGCCGTTACGCAGCTGATGGCTGTCCGCAAGGGCCGGATGGTCAACATGGCCAACCACGGCACCGGCTGGGTCCGCATGGAATTTATCGTTCCGGCCCGCGGCCTGATCGGCTTCCGCACCAAGTTCCTGACGGAAACCCACGGCGCCGGCATCTCCTCGTCCATCGCCGAGGGCTACGAGCCCTGGGCCGGTCCGATCGAGTACCGCACCAACGGTTCGCTGATCTCCGACCGCTCCGGCGTCGTCACCCCGTTCGCCATGATCAAGCTGCAGGAACGCGGTTCCTTCTTCGTGGAGCCCACCTCCGAGGTTTACGAAGGCATGATCGTCGGCGAGAACTCCCGCGCGGATGACATGGACGTGAACATCACCAAGGAAAAGCAGCTCACCAACATGCGTGCCGCGTCCTCGGATACCTTCGAGAACCTGACCCCGCCGCGGAAGCTCACCCTGGAAGAGTCGCTCGAATTCGCCCGTGAGGACGAATGCGTCGAGGTCACCCCGGAGTCCATCCGCATCCGCAAGCTGGTCCTGAACGCGAACGACCGCGCCAAGGCCAACCGCGCCCGCGCCAAGGCCTAGTCATTTCCGCTACGGCTGACACCGGCAAGAGGTCCCCGCGCTGGCGGGGGCCTCTTGCCGCCGTGGCCGGCGGAATCCTCGCGGCAGTGCTGGGCACCTCCCTGCACGGCCACGTGGTGTATACCGGTGACAGCGGTCTGCCGGTCGGTGCGTTGCTGGCCGTGGTGTTCAGCTGCGCCGTGGCCCTGCTGATCGGCCTGTGGCAGCGCAGCGCGCTGCTCAGCGCCGTGACCGGTGTGGTTACGTACCTGGTGCTGGGGCTTTTCTCGCTGGCCCTGGTCAGCGAAGTGCCGCTGATCGTGACCGGCTCGTCCGCGCCGGAGCAGCCGCCGGTGGTTATCGCCGGACTGGTCTGGCTGTTCGGGCAGGCTGTTGCCACTGTGGCAGCCGTCCTTGCCTGTGCCCGCGTGCTGGGCCGGGACCGCGCAGCAGGAACCGCCGGGTAGCTCCGCGCAAGTTTTAAAGGCAAAAGGCCGTCGGAACCATTGGTTCCGGCGGCCTTTTTGCATCGCCCCGGCATCGCCCCGGCAGCGCCCCGGCAGCGCCCCGGCATTGGCCCTACAGTGGGCGTGCCCGGGCCGGCCGCCGCGGGGGAGCCGGCGGGACCGGCTTGGCAGCGGTGACCAGCGGATAGGCAATCACGACGTGGCCGCGACGGGTGGAAACGGTGCATTCCTCTTTCCCGATGTCCGTGAGGGTGCCGAGTGCGTCCGTAAAGCCGCCGTCGATCCGGTAGCGGACCACCACCCGTACGCCGGGCTGCAGTCCGCGCAGCAGGGCGGCGGCGTCGGAAGTCATCCCTCCATCCTACGGCGGGGCCGGAGTAGTCACCGGGACGCTCCGGCTGGGAGATAATGGACAAGGCTACTAACGTGGAACCAACACCCAGCGACCCGCCGTCCTACCGGCCGACGGTCCGCAGATCAGGAAGGCAAGGGACGTGACGTACGTAATTGCGCAGCCATGCGTGGATGTCAAAGACAAGGCATGTATTGAAGAGTGCCCCGTGGACTGCATCTATGAAGGCGAACGATCCCTCTACATCCACCCGGACGAATGCGTCGACTGCGGTGCCTGTGAACCCGTCTGCCCGGTGGAGGCCATTTACTACGAGGATGACACTCCCGAGGAATGGGCCGACTACTACAAGGCCAACGTCGAGTTCTTTGACGTCCTGGGTTCCCCCGGCGGCGCAGCCAAGGTAGGCAACACCCACACCGACCACCCGATCATCGCGGCCCTGCCGCCGCAGAACCAGGCATGAGCACGGCGGCGTCCCGGGCGTTCGGCCTGGATCTGCCGGAATACCCCTGGGACGCCATGGCGCCGTACCAGCGCCGGGCCGCAGAGCACCCCGACGGGCCCGTGAACCTCTCCATCGGTACTCCCGTCGATCCCACGCCCGCCGTCGTCCGTGAGGCGCTGGCAGCGGCAGCGGATGCTCCGGGGTATCCCACCACCCACGGCACCGCCGATCTGCGTGCCGCCGTCACGGAATGGTTTGCCCGGCGCCGGAACGTCCCCGGACTGGATCCGGAGGCAGTGCTGCCCACCGTCGGTTCCAAGGAACTCGTCGCCTGGCTGCCGCTGCTGCTCGGGCTGGGGGAGGGCGACGTCGTCGTCCGCCCTGTGGTGGCCTACCCCACCTACGACATGGGAGCAGTTTTCGCCGGGGCGACGGCGGTCGCTGCCGATTCCCTGTCGGATCTGGATGAGCAGACACGTTCCCGCGTGCGGCTCGTCTGGGTGAACTCCCCGGGCAATCCCACCGGCATCGTGCGCTCCGTAGACTCGCTGCGCACGCTCGTGGAAGAGGCCCGGGCCGTGGGCGCCGTAGTCGCCTCCGACGAATGCTACGCCGAGCTCGGCTGGGACTCCTGGGATCCCTCCCGCGGTGGCGAACCCGTCCCCAGCATCCTGGATCCGCGGATCAGCGGCGGAAGCACCGAGTCGCTGCTCGCCGTGTACTCCCTGAGCAAGCAGTCGAACATGGCCGGCTACCGTGCCGCGTTCACGGCCGGGGACCCGGCATTGATCGCGAACCTGGTCAACAGCCGCAAGCATGCCGGAATGATTGTTCCGGCCCCGGTGCAGGCCGCCATGGCCGCAGCGCTGCGCGATGATACGCATGTGGCCGCGCAGAAGGACCTCTACCGCTCCCGCCGGGACCTGCTTCTCCCTGCTCTGGAAGCCTTCGGACTGAAAATCGAGCACTCCGAGGCAGGGCTGTATCTCTGGGCGAGCGCGGGCGAGGACACCTGGACGACCGTTGCACGTTTTGCGGAGCGCGGCATAGTGGTGGGTCCGGGGGTCTTCTACGGCGACGCGGGGGCAGGATTCGTCCGGATTGCCCTCACCGGCACCGATGAGGGCATCAGAGCCGCTGCGCAGCGCCTGCACGCAGCTGCCGGGGCCGACAGCACAGGGCGCGGATAAGCACCGGGTAGGAATAGTATTGGGCACTGCACCGGCATGCGGCGCCTGGCCATGTTGCGCTTGTACAACAGTGCCCGCCCCGATTAGTGGTAAGGGCACTGAAACCGGTAGCGTTTTAGCGAAATAGTTTAGTGGAATGCACTATGTCCGCCGGAAGCGGATGTACATAGCGGCGGTTTCGAAAACTCCTAAAGGAGAATTAATGACTGAGCAACCAAGTGCCAAGCTCCAGTACGGGCCAAACCCGGAAGACGAGCTTGTACTGCCCCGCGTTGCCGCAGCGGAGGGAAACAACGGCTTCGACGTTTCCAAACTGCTGAAGCAGACCGGTACCGTCACTTTTGACCCCGGCTTCATGAACACGGCGGCCACCACCTCCGCGATCACCTACATCGACGGCGACCAGGGCATCCTGCGGTACCGCGGCTACCCGATTGAGCAGCTGGCCAAGCACTCGAGCTTCCTCGAGACCTCGTACCTGCTGATTTACGGGGAACTGCCGACGCCCACCGAGCTGGAGAACTTCGACCAGCGCATCCGCCGCCACACCCTGCTCCACGAGGACCTCAAGGGCTTCTTCGGCGGGTTCCCGCGCGATGCACATCCGATGCCGGTGCTCTCCTCTGCGGTCAGCGCCCTCTCCACCTTCTACCAGGATTCCCTGGACCCGTTCGATGAAGAGCAGGTGGAGCTCTCCACGGTCCGCCTGATGGCGAAGCTGCCCGTGATCGCGGCCTACGCGCACAAGAAGTCCATCGGCCAGCCGATGCTCTACCCGGACAACTCCATGAACCTGGTGGAGAACTTCATGCGGCTGTCCTTCGGCCTGCCTGCCGAGCCGTACGACGTGGATCCGGACCTGGTGAAGGCCCTGGACCTGCTGCTGATCCTGCATGCAGACCACGAGCAGAACTGCTCCACCTCCACGGTCCGCCTGGTCGGCAGCTCCAACGCCAACATGTTCGCGTCCGTTTCGGCCGGCATCAGTGCACTCTTCGGCCCGCTGCACGGCGGCGCCAACGAAGCGGTCCTGAACATGCTCCGGGACATCCAGTCCACCGGCATGCAGCCGGAAACCTTCATGGAGAAGGTCAAGAACAAGGAAGACGGTGTGAAGCTCATGGGCTTCGGACACCGTGTTTACAAGAATTACGATCCGCGCGCCAAGATCGTCAAGGCGACGGCGCACGATATCCTCGCCAAGCTCGGCGGCAACGACGAGCTGCTGGACATCGCCATGCGCCTTGAAGAGAAGGCCCTGGCCGATGATTACTTCATCGAGCGCAAGCTGTACCCGAACGTGGACTTCTACACCGGCCTGATCTATAAGGCCATGGGATTCCCGGAGAAGATGTTCACGGTCCTGTTCGCCATTGGCCGCCTGCCGGGCTGGATTGCCCAGTGGCGCGAAATGATGCAGGATCCGCAGACGAAGATCGGCCGCCCGCGCCAGCTTTACACGGGCGCGCCGGAGCGGAACTACCCGCAGCGCTGATCTGTTTGGAAAGAGAAAAAGGGAAGGTCCCCGGAGAATTCCGGGGACCTTCCCTTTTTGTTTATTTACTACTCGGCGGCATAACCCTGGGGGTTGTTCTTCTGCCAGCGCCAGTGGTCCTCGCACATGCTCGCCAGCGTGCGTTCGGCACGCCAGCCCAGGTCCGCGTGTGCAGCGGCGGGGTCCGCGTAGCTGACGGCGGCATCCCCGGGGCGACGGGCGGCGAACTCGTACGGGATTTCCCTGCCGGCCGCGGCTGAGAAGGCGGTCAGGACCTCAAGGACGGAAGAACCGTTTCCGGTGCCAAGGTTCCAGCGGTGGACACCGGGGGCTTCACCCAGGAAGTTCAGGGCGGCCAGGTGGCCGGCGGCGAGGTCCACTACATGGATGTAGTCGCGGACTCCGGTGCCGTCCGGTGTGGGGTAGTCGTTGCCGAAAACCATAACCTTGTCGCGGCGGCCCACGGCAACCTGTGCCACGAACGGCAGCAGATTGTTCGGGACGCCTGTGGGGTCCTCACCGATCCGGCCGGATTCGTGGGCACCGGCAGGGTTGAAGTACCGCAGCAGGGCAATGCTCCAGCGCGGATCCGCGGCGCCCAGATCACTGAGGATGTCCTCGATCTGCTCCTTGGTGCGCCCGTACGGGTTCACTGCGTCCATGGGGGAGTCCTCGGTGAGGGGAACCTCTTCGGACGCACCGTAAACGGTTGCGGACGAGCTGAAGACAATGGTCCGGACGTCGTGGCGGTCCATGGCATGGAGCAGGTTGATGGTGCCGACCACGTTGTTGGAGTAGTAGTACAGGGGCTTGGCCACGGATTCGCCCACGGCTTTCAGACCGGCGAAGTGGATGACGGCGTCGATGGACCGCCCTTCGAAGGCCGCGTCGAGTGCGGCCTTGTCCAGCAGGTCTGCCTGGATGAACTCGGCCTTACAGCCGGTCAGCTCCTGGACCCGCCGGAGGGATTCCCTGCTTGAGTTCAGGAGGTTATCCACGACCACCACGTCATGGCCCGCTTCGAGGAGGGCGAGAGTGGTGTGGGATCCGATATAACCGGTGCCACCGGTGACTAGAATACGCATGGTCCTAAGCCTAAACGTTTCCGCAGCGGGATCCGCAGCGTAGTTGGCCGAAGACACGGACGGTTTAGTCCGCCGGAAGGGTGAATGCGGTGACGGCGACCTGGCCTGCGGCGGCATCCGACTCTTCCCAGACGGCTGTGCCCCGGTGCCAGGTCCGGCCTTCGTAGGCCACCGACTCGATGCCGAGGGATTTGGCATTGGCGACGAACCACTGCGCCACGGACCAGCCGTAGGCGCCCTCGACGTCGGCCAGGTAGAGGGGTCCCAGCACGGAACCGTTCAGCGGTCCGTAGATTTCCTCGACGGCGGCAGCACTCTGCGCGGGATCAGCGGTGGCAGTAGGGGTGTGCAGGGTGCAGGACAGGGCTGCGGGGGTCTGCCCGGTGAGGGCGGACGCGAAGGCCCGGGCAGGGCCTTCGTGCTTGGCATAGGCATCAGGGAAGGCGCTGCGCTGGACGGTCTGTGCTGCTTCCGTGATCGGGAGATCCAGGTAGCCGGGCACCTGCTCCAGCCCGTTGTAGAACGCGTTTGCGGCGTAGAAGGGGTCCATGACCTGTTCCTGGCTGCCCCAGCCCTGGGACGGACGCTGCTGGAAGAGACCGCGGGAGTCCGGGCCGGCGTCGTCACCGTAATCCACGTTGCGCAGGCCCGATTCCTGCAGTGCCGTGGCCAGGGCTATCGAAACGGCGCGCGGCGGCAGCCCGCGGGCCACCGCCACGCCGGAAATAGTCGAGGCATGTGCCGCCTGCTCGAGCGTCAGCCGGTATTCGGCGCCGCCCACGACGGCGACGCAGCGTTCGGCAATCACCGGCGCCTCCTTCTTTCCCGTCAGGGCGGATACCGCGAACAGCGCGGCGAATGCGGCCAGGCAAAGCACCAGCAGCAGGAGCAGCACACGGAAGCTGCGCGTCTCATGCTGCTGGAGCAGTTGCATGGTGACAGGGCCGCTAGTTCGCGTGCAGCGCGGAGTTCAGCTCCACGGTGCTTCCGTTGCGAGGCAGGGCCTCCACGGCGCCGGTGGCGGAATTGCGGCGGAACAGCAGGTTCGGAACGCCGGAGAGCTCGGCGGCCTTGACCAGGCGGGGCTCGTCGCTGTCCAGCACGCTGACCCGGGTGCCGGCCGTGACGTACAGCCCTGCCTCCACGACGCTGTCATCACCGATGCTGATGCCGACGCCGGAGTTCGCGCCCAGGAGGACGCGTTCGCCCAGCGTGATCTTTTCCTTGCCGCCGCCGGAGAGGGTGCCCATGATGGAGGCGCCGCCGCCGACGTCGGTTCCGTCGCCCACCACGACGCCGGCGGAGATGCGGCCTTCAACCATGGAGGTGCCGAGGGTTCCGGCGTTGAAATTGACGAAGCCTTCGTGCATTACGGTGGTGCCCTCGGCCAGATGCGCACCCAGCCGGACCCGTCCGGCGTCGGCGATGCGGACGCCGGAGGGCAGCACGTAGTCGGTCATGCGGGGGAACTTGTCCACGCCGTAGACGGTCACGGTGCCGCGGCTGCGCAGCCGCAGGCGGACGGCCTCGAAGTCGGCCACGGCGCAGGGGCCGTGGTTGGTCCACACCACGTTGGGCAGGGCGGCAAAGATGCCGTCAAGGTTGATGCTGTTCGGCGTTACCTGGCGGGTGGAAAGCAGGTGCAGGCGCAGGTACGCGTCCGCTGTATCTGCGGGCGCGGCGTCGAGGTCGATCTCGGTGGCGAGCACTTCGCCGTAGGTGCCGCGGATGCCGTCGGCCATGGCTTCGGCGGCGGCCTCGAGATCAGCCTGCAGCTCCTCGTCGGGAACGGAGGCGCCCAGCAGGGGTCGGGGGAACCAGACATCCAGGACAACACCGTCGGAAGTGACGGTGGCCAGGCCGAGGCCTGAGGCAGTGCGGCCGGCGTTGTCGGAGTCGGCGGGGGTGGGGGTAGAGCGTGAAGTCATGAGCCCCAGTCTACCGAGCGGTACTGTGGGATGGTGACTGACGCAGCTGTGATCCCCCTGGACCTGACCGGCGATGTGGCAGACCTGACGGCGGCCCTGATGGATGTCGAGAGCGTTTCCGGCAACGAAACCGCCCTCGCCGACGCCGTCGAAACCGCCCTCCGCGCCTACCCGCACCTTGAAGTATCCCGGGACGGTGACTCCGTGGTGGCCCGGACCCGGCTGGGGCGGGCGGAGCGGGTGATCCTCGCCGGACACCTGGATACCGTGCCGCTGCCGACGGTGCCGGGATCCCGCGGAACCGTGCCTTCGGCGTGGGACGGCGAGCTCCTCTACGGCCGGGGCGCCACCGATATGAAGGGCGGGGTGGCAGTCCAGCTGGCCCTGGCGGCCTCGCTGACGGAACCGGCCCGGGACGTTACCTACGTTTTCTACGACCACGAAGAAGTCGATGCCTCGCTCAGCGGGCTCGGACGGTTGGAGCGCAGCCATCCGGAGTGGCTGAAGGCGGACTTCGCCGTTCTCCTGGAGCCGACCAACGGGACTGTGGAGGGCGGCTGCAACGGCACCATGCGCTTCCACGCCACCACCACCGGCCGCGCCGCGCACTCCGCCCGCGCCTGGATGGGGGAGAACGCCATCCACGCAGCAGCGGACATCCTGGTAAGGCTGCGCGACCACTCTCCGGTCACGGTGAACGTGGAGGGGCTGGATTTCCGCGAATCCCTCAATGCCGTTCGGATCTGGGGAGGGACCGCGGGCAACGTGATTCCGGATGAGGCGACCGTGGAAATCAATTACCGCTTCGCCCCGGACAAGGGCATCGAGGAAGCCGAAGCCTACGTCCGGGAGCTGCTGGCAGGGTTCGACGTCGTGCGCACCGATGCGGCGGCGGGTGCCCGGCCGGGGCTGAACCTGCCCGCTGCTGCGTCTTTCGTGGCCGCCGTGGGTGCCGAGCCGAAGCCCAAATACGGCTGGACCGATGTCGCCCGGTTCAGTGCGCTGGGGATTCCCGCCGTGAATTTCGGACCCGGGGACGCACTGCTGGCCCATACCGACAACGAACACGTGTCTGCCTCCGCCATCCGGGACTGCCTCGGTGCATTGAAGTCCTGGCTGGGCTAGCTACGGTCAGCAGGGAAGCAGCAGAAAAGGAGGGGACCGGCCGTGCCGGTCCCCTCCTTTTTCTTTGTGCAGACTGCCTCAGGGTGGGGCTATTGGGCCGCACCCTTTGCCGGTGCGGCAGCCGGTACCGGAGCTTCGATGCCCTCGGGCTCGATGGTGTCCTCAATCTTCAGGACCTTGCCGGCCCGCGCACCCAGGCGCCGGGAGAGGCGCTGGGCGGCGAAGGTGAGCAGCCAGTTGATGGCAATGAAGATCGCCGCGGTCACCAGCAGGGCGGGCAGGATGTTGCCCTCTCCCGAGGCCAGACGGCGGGCGTACTCCAGCAGTTCCGTGTAGCCGATGAAGGTACCCAGGGCCGAATCCTTCAGGATCACCACGAACTGGCTCAGCAGGGCCGGCAGCATGGCCACCAGGGCCTGCGGCATCTCGATGGTGCGCAGCGACTGTCCCGGCGTCAGGCCGATGGCCAGGCCGGCCTCGCGCTGGCCCTTCGGGAGACCGAAGACGCCGGAGCGGACCAGCTCCGCGATTACCGAACCGTTGTAGAGGGTGAGCGAAATGACCACCGCGAAGAACGGGACCTGCGCCGGTTCCACGGACGTGGACTTGGAGAGGAACTGGTAGAAGAACACCATCATCAGCAGCACGGGAACGGCGCGGAAGAATTCCACCACGATCCCGCAGATCCAGCTGATCGGCTTGAAGGACGAAAGACGCCCGATGCCGAAGAGCAGGCCGAAGGCAATGGACGTCACCACGGCAACGGCGGCGGCCTTCAAGGTGGAGAGCAGCCCCGGGAGGATGTAGAACTCCCACGTGCCCCACTCCAGGAACGGCGTCCACTTGGCTGCCTCGAACTGGCCCTTCTCGGCCAACCCGGACACTGCCACCCAGAGCAGCGCTGCGATCAGCAGCACACCCAGGATGTTGCCGATTCTGATGTTCCGGCGGGTCTTGGGCCCGGGAGCGTCAAACAGGACGTTCTGTGCGCTCATCGTGCCACCGCCAGTTTCTTCGAGGCCCAGGTGGTGAGCAGGCCGATGGGAATAACGATGATGACGTAGCCGATGGCAAAGGTCAGGAAGATCTGCGTCATCAGGTTGGGGTAGAACTCGATCATTGTTTTCATCGTGCTGGAGGTTTCCACGGCAACGCCGGCCGTTGCGGCCACGGTGGTGTTCTTGACCAGGGCGATCAGGACGTTGCCGATCGGGGCGATGGCGCCGCGGAAGGCCTGCGGCATGATGATGATCCGTGCCGCCGGAAGGAAGCCCAGACCGATGGCCCGCGCTGCTTCGGCCTGTCCCAGCGGAACGGTGTTTACACCGCTGCGGATCGCCTCACAGAAGAACGCCGCGTGGTAGATGGTCAGGGACAGGACGGCCAGGCGGAAGAAATTCGTGGTGAAGTCGCTGGACAGGCTGACGTTCAGCTGCGACCACAGCGCAAGCGAACCGAACACCATGATGATGGTCAGCGGTGTGTTGCGGAAGATATTGACGTAGGCGGCACCGAACCACTGCAGGCTGGGGACCGGGGAGATCCGCATCAGCGCCAGGACGGTACCGAGAATCAGCGACCAGAGCGCCGCCCAGAACGCGAGCTGGATATTCACCCAGAAAGCGCCGACGACGTCGTACTGCTCGAAGAGGGCAGTAAAACCCTCCATGTTTCACCTCTTTATGGTGGGAGAAGCCCGCAGCGGGGAAGCCGGCAGTGCCGGCTTCCCCGCGCAGGGTGGAACGGAATGAACTAGGCGCAGGCGTCCGTCTTCGGCGGGTTCAGCTCTGCATTGAAGGTGTAGTCGACGCCCTCGGTGTTCTTCTTGATGGCTTCGTCCCAGGCACCGTCTTCCACCATCTTGGTGATGGCGGTGTTGATGTCTTCACACGTGACGAGTCCTTCTTCCTTCGGCAGGCCGACGCCGTAGCGCTCCTCGGAGAAGGTGTTGCCGACAACCTTGAACTTGCCCTTGTTGGCGTCGGTGGAGGCCAGGCCGGCAAGGATGATGTCATCCGTGGTGACCGCGTCAATGGAACCGCCCTGCATGGCGGTCACGCACTCGGCGTAGCTGGGCTGTTCCAGCAGGTTCACGCCCGCAGCGTAGTTGTCCTTGATCTTCTGGGCGGAGGTGGAACTGGTCACGGAGCAAAGGGTCTTGCCGTCGAGCTCCTCGGGTCCGCCGATGTCACTGTCGGACGGGACCAAAAGGTCCTGCCCGGCCACGAAGTACGGACCGGCGAAAGCAATCGTCTCCTTGCGGGTATCCGTAATGGAGTAGCTAGCGAAGATCATGTCAACCTGGTCATTCTCGAGCATGTTTTCGCGCTGCTGGGAGGGCGTCGAGATGAACTCGATCCGGTCCTCCGGGTAGCCGAGCTCATTGGCCACGTACTTGGCGACGTCGACGTCGAAGCCGGTGTAGGCGTTGCCGTCCTTGAAGCCCACGCCCGGCTGGTCGAACTTGATGCCGATGCGGATCTTCTCGCCGGAGCCTTCGGAGCTGCCGGATTCGGAGCCGGAATCGCCGCCGCAGGCGGACAGAGTCAGTGCTGCCACGGCGGCGATGGCCGCTGCGGCGTATCGGGTCTTGCGCATGTTTTTCTCCTTGCATTGCGGTCCTCCGCGCAAAAGCGGAGTTCCTAGCCTCATAAGGGTTGCTGCCAAGTGGTGAAACCCCGGTACTGCTGGTGGAGCTGGTAGTGCCGGAAACCTGCTAGTGGGACAGGATCTTGCCCAGGAAATCCTTGGCGCGGTCGCTCTTCGGGTTCGTGAAGAACTCCTCGGGAGTGGCTTCTTCGACTATCTGGCCGTCGGCCATGAAGATCACCCGGTCTGCAGCCTTGCGGGCGAAGCCCATTTCATGGGTCACGACCACCATGGTCATGCCGTC
The DNA here is from genome assembly GCF_025244925.1 of Arthrobacter zhaoxinii. Lineage (NCBI taxonomy): Bacteria > Bacillati > Actinomycetota > Actinomycetes > Micrococcales > Micrococcaceae > Arthrobacter > Arthrobacter zhaoxinii. The sequence goes on along the minus strand of NZ_CP104275.1, from coordinate 2,586,357 downwards.
CTTCGCCAGGCCCACCATGGTGTCCAGGACCTCGTTGATCATTTCCGGGTCAAGGGCCGAGGTGGGCTCGTCAAAGAGCATGACCTTCGGTTTCATGGCCAGGGCACGGGCAATCGCCACGCGCTGCTGCTGGCCGCCGGAGAGCTGCGCCGGGAGTTTGTTGGCCTGGTTGGCCACGCCCACGCGTTCCAGCAGTTCCATGGCCAGCTTCTTCGCCTCAGCCGGCTTGGACTTGCGGACCTTGACCGGTCCCAGCGAAACGTTGTCCACGATGGACTTGTGGGCAAACAGGTTGAAGGACTGGAAAACCATCCCGACGTCGGCACGCAGCTTGGCAAGCGCCCTGCCTTCGGACGGCAGGACGGCGCCGTCAACGGTGATTTCGCCGTCGTCGATGGTCTCAAGGCGGTTGATGGCACGGCACAGGGTCGACTTGCCGGACCCGGAAGGTCCGATCACCACCACTACCTCGCCGCGGGCAATATCGAGATTGATGTTCTGCAGGACATGGAGGTCCCCGAAATGCTTGTTCACGTTCTTCAGCGAAACAAGCGGTGCAGCGGATTCAGGCACGGATGTGCCTGGTGATGTGTCACTGGTCATAAGGAAAATCTAACCATTGATTATTGCCGGCGTGTGACACGATCCACCGGGGCAGGTAATTGTGACTCAAGCGCAACCTGTCCGGCGCGAACCCTGGCGATGACGCCGGCCGCGTTGCCACCGGCGTCATCATGGATAGCCTAGAGGCATGCCTATCAGTGATGATCCCCGTCCCGTGCCCGCCGACCTGCCGCGAAAGCGGGGCCCGGTGGAGCTGCGCCGGGGAGCGGCCCTGACCCCGCAGTCGGACCGTTTCCTGCTGGACACGGCGGGCTCCGCCCATTTCACGCATACCGACCCCTGGCGGGTGCTGCGGATCCAGAGCGAGTTCGTGGAAGGATTCGGCACCCTGTCCGAGCTGGGGCCGGCGGTGAGTGTGTTCGGTTCCGCCCGCAGCGTCCCCGGATCGCGCTATTACAAGCTTGCGGAAGAGGTTGGCCGGCTGCTGGCCGAAGCGGGCCTGGCGGTGATCACCGGCGGCGGCCCCGGCTCCATGGAAGCCGCCAACAAGGGGGCAGTGGGAGCAGACGGCCTGTCCGTAGGTCTCGGCATTGAACTTCCCTTCGAGACCGGTTTGAACGAATGGGTGGATCTGGGCGTCAACTTCCGGTACTTCTTCGTCCGCAAAACCATGTTCGTCAAGTACGCGCAGGGGTTCATCGTGCTGCCCGGCGGGTTCGGGACCCTGGATGAACTCTTCGAAGCCATGACCCTGGTGCAGACACAAAAAGTCACATCGTTCCCGATCGTGCTGATCGGTACCGATTTCTGGAATCCGCTGCTGGGCTGGATCCGTGAAACCCTGCTCGCCGAGGGAATGGTGGGTGAAGCGGACCTCAAGCTGCTGCACGTGGTGGATGACCCGGCGGAGGCGGTGCGGCTGATGATTGCCGACGCGGCAGGACACGTTTCCCCCTAGGGGACAGCGGCCGGGAAGCCGCGGCGTCTGGCACCATTGTCCTGTGACACTCCTCCTGGTCTTCCTTGCCATTGCCGTACTGGGCCTGGCAGCCGTCTTCGGCATCGGCCGGCTGCGCCCGTCGTCGTCCGGAACCGCTGTCCTGAATACCGTGCAGGGCCTGGCGGAGCCGGACCCCCGGCTGCCGCCCGTACTGCTGCCCGAGCATCCCGCAGCCGGCGACGTTGCCCGGCTGCGGTTCCCGGTGGCACTGCGCGGCTACCGGATGGACCAGGTTGACGCGGTGCTGGACCGGCTGGCCGGAGCGCTCGCGGAACGTGATGCCCGGATCCGCGAGCTTGAAGCGGCCGGAGGGGATACCGTCCCCGGCGGGAGCGGAAATTGAGCGCTGTGCCGGGCGCTGACGGCCGGCTGCGCTGCGGCTGGGCACTGGCCAGCGAGGATTACCAGCGGTACCACGACACTGAATGGGGCCGCGCCGTGGAGGGGGAGTCGGCACTCTTTGAGCGACTGAGCCTGGAAGCCTTCCAATCCGGCCTCAGCTGGATCACCATCCTGCGCAAGCGGGAGGCCTTCCGCGCCGCCTTCGCCGGATTCGACCCGCACGCCGTGGCGGCCTTCGGCGACGCCGACCGGACGCGTCTGCTGTCCGACCCGGGCATTGTGCGCAATGCCGCGAAGATCGATGCCGTGATCAGCAACGCCCGTGCGCTGCTGGCACTGCCGGACGGCGAGAGCCTCGGCGGCCTGCTGGCGCGGTACCGGGCACCTGCGGACCGGCCTGCACCGCAGACGCCGGCCGAGGTCCCCGCTTCCACGGCCGATTCCGCGGCCCTGGCCAAGGACCTGAAGAAACGCGGTTTCCGCTTCGTCGGGCCGATCACCGCCTATGCGATGCTGCAGGCGACCGGCTACGTCAACGACCACCTCGCCGACTGCTGGGTCCGCCATGGAGACTGAAGCATCCCGGCGTCCGTCCGCAAACGACCGGGCACAGGCCGCGGCGCACCGTGCCCGCACCGTCGTCCAGCGGTGGCCCTGGTACGTCCAGGTCCTGGCCCTGTGGCTGGCCGCCCGGCTCTTTTCCTTTGCGGTCCTGGCCGCCACCGCCCGGTTCCAGCCGGCAGGTCCGTGGGGAGGCGCGTCTCCGTCGTACTGGAACTTCATCAATATCTGGGATGCCGAGTGGTATTCCCGGATCTTCGCCGACGGCTATCCCGCGAGCGTGCCGCGTGACGCCGCCGGCAATGCCCAGGAAAACGAATGGGCCTTCTACGCCCTGTTCCCGCTGCTGGTGCGCGGGCTCGACGCCGTCACGCACCTGGGCTGGGCCGTCCTGGCTCCCGTGGTTGCCACGGTCGCGGGTTTCGCCGCCTCACTGGTCATCTACCGGCTGTTCCGCCTCCGGGCAGGACACGGTACTGCGATGTGGGCCGTGGTCTTCGTGGCGGTTTTCCCCGTGTCGCCGATCCTGCAGATCCCCTATGCGGAGTCCCTGAATCTGCTGCTCCTTGCAGGGTCGCTGTATCTGTTCGTGGCCGGCCGTTATCTCACGGCCATCCCGGTCGTGGCCCTGATGTGCCTCTCCCGGCCCGTGGGGGTTCCCTTCGCGCTCGCCGTCGGCGTGGTGCTGGCCGTGCGGTTCCTGCGCCGGCACCGGGTGGACTTCCCTGCCGGCGAGGCATGGCGGCTCACGGGGCTGGCGGCGGCGGCGGGATTCTCCGCGCTGGCCTGGCCGGTCATCGCCTGGGCGTCCACGGGAGACCTCCGCGCCTACACGGATACCGAGAGTGCCTGGCGGTTCGGGGACCTGGTCCCGTTCAAGCCCTGGCTGACCATGTCCGGGTACCTCTTCGGTCCGCTGTTCGGGCCCCTGGTGCTGGTAGTGCTCGTCGGAGCCGCGGCGCTTTACCTGATGTCTGCACCGGTCCGGCGGCTCGGACTGGAACTGCAGCTGTGGTGTGCGGCCTACCTGCTGTACCTGCTGGTGTTCCTGAATCCGCAGACCAGTACGTTCCGGCTCCTGCTGCCGCTGTTCCCGCTGGCACTTTCGACGGCGTGGCTCAGCCGGTCCAGGGCCTACCGGGGGACCGTCGCTGCAGCGTTCGCGGTGCTGCAGATTGTCTGGGTGGTGTGGCTGTGGCGGTGGACGGAATTACCCGGCGGAGGGGATTACCCACCCTAGTTTGTGGCACGCGACACACGGAATTTCGTTTGCTCGGTACTTGTGCGGAATAATGACAGCAATTGCCGGGCGGATATTTTACTTTCGCAGGCAGCGGATTACAGGTGATCCGGGTAAACCGGGCGCTGTGAAAGGGGAATCTCGAAATGGCTGCGATGAAACCACGTACTGGCGACGGTCCAATGGAGGTTACAAAGGAGGGGCGCAGCCTTATTCTGCGGGTGCCGATAGACGGCGGCGGCCGCTTGGTGGTTGAGCTTAATGTGGAAGAAGCAGGCAAGCTCAAGGACTGCCTTGTGGGCGTTACGGGCTAGCCTTTAATTCATGCAGCTGCCTCCGAAGTCTTCAGCCCGGACCGGATCCACTCCGGCATCGCCCTTCATCACCGCATCGCTGCCGGGAGTCACTGCCCTGGCGGCGCTGAACCCGCGCACTGGAACGGCGGAGTCCGGCAGCGGGCTGCAGCCGGTCCCGGAGGAAGGCGTGGATATCCTCGCCGTCGCCATGACGCCGGCTCCGGCCGGTTCAGGCCGGGAGGACGCGGACGAGGCAGCGAACCCGGTTCCGCAGCCGCGGCGCGGCGCGGTCGAAGCGGCAGTACGCTACGGCGTCGACGTCGCTGCACGCGCCCGCAGCGCCAAGGTGACGGGCAGGGCGGGTGAGATCCTTGTGATCGAGCCGCCCCGCGATGCCGCGGACCTGCCCGGCAAACTGATTTATGTAGGCGCCGGCGACGAGTCGCCGGCTGCCCTGCGGCGGGCCGGTGCCGCCCTTGCCCGCGCCACTATGGGCGCCCGGCGGATCCGGGGCAGCGTTGTGGACGGATTGGACCCGGACAGGCAGGAAGCCTTCCTTGAGGGCTTCCTGCTGGGTGGGTACCGTCCGCCCCGGGCCGGCATCACCGACGCTCCGGCACCGATTGCCGCATCCCTTGAACTGACGGGACTGGACGAGGCAGCAGCCGCCCGTGCAGCCGTGACCGCCCGCGCCGTGTGGACTGCCCGCGACCTGACCAACACTCCCGCCGGGACGGCCACGCCGGACTGGATCGCGGAGCAGGCCCGGAGCATCGCCGGGAACAGCGGACTCACTGTGCGGGTCCGCGCCGAAGATGAACTCAGAGCCGAGGGGTTCGGCGGGCTGCTTGCCGTGGGCTCCGGATCCGAGCATCCGCCGCGGCTGGTGGAGGTTGTCTATCAGCCCGACGGCGGCGAGGCGCCGCATGTGGTCCTCGTGGGCAAGGGCATCACCTTCGATTCCGGCGGAATCTCGCTCAAGCCGCGGGATGCCATGATGACCATGAAGACGGACATGGCCGGCGCCGCCGCCGTACTGGCCGTGACCGAGGCTGCCGCTGCGTTGAAGCTTCCGGTGAAGGTCACCGCGGTCCTGGCTTTGGCCGAGAACGCCATCGGCGCTGCCTCGTACCGGCCCGCCGACGTCGTCACCACCTACAACGGGACCACCGTGGAAGTGGGCAACACCGACGCCGAGGGACGGATGGTCCTTGCCGACGCCCTGGCGTACGCTGCCGCCGAGCTCGCTCCCGATGTGCTGGTGGATGTCGCCACCCTGACGGGTGCGGCTGCCCTGGGGCTGGGAATGCACCACGCAGCCCTCTTCGGCAACACCCCGGAGCTGCTGGCCCGGCTGGAAGCGGCCGGTCAGAATTCCGGCGACGCCGTGTGGCAGCTGCCGCTGGTGGCCGACTACGGCTACGTGCTGGACTCCGACATTGCCGATGTTTCCCACATTGCGCCCGTCCAGGCGAAATTCGGTGCCGGGGCGATTGTTGCCGCGCTGTTCCTGGAGAGGTTCACCGGCGGCGTTCCCTGGGCTCATATCGATATTGCGGGTCCCTCGCGTGCCACCAAGGACAGCCGCGAACTGACCAAGGGAGCCACCGGCTTCGGCGTGCGACTGCTGCTGTCCTATCTTGCCGGGCTGGGCCGGACCGCCCGCTAGCGGGCGGCCTTCGGCAGGGTGAGGATTTCCGCTCCGTCGGCGGTGACCGCGATGGTGTGTTCGCTGTGGGCCGTCCGGCAGCCCGTGGCGCTGCGGAGCGTCCAGCCGTCTGCGTCGGTGATCAGGGCGGCGGTATCCGCCATGACCCACGGTTCCAGGGCAAGCAGGAGCCCGGGGCGCAGTTTATAGCCGCGGCCCGGCCGTCCGTTGTTCGCGATGTGGGGGTCCTGGTGCATGGTGGACCCGACGCCGTGCCCGCCGAATTCGGTGTTGACCGGATACCCCGCATCAGTGAGGACCGAGCCGATGGCGTGTGAAATGTCCCCGATGCGGGCACCGGGGCGGGCTGCGGCTATTCCTGCGGCCAGGGCGCGTTCGGTCGCGTTGACCATGGCGGCATCCTCCGGGGAGGGGGAGCCGCCCACGGTGAAAGTGATGGCCGAATCGGCGACGATCCCGGCGAGGGATACGGCCAGGTCCAGCGTCAGCAGGTCGCCGTCGGCCAGCACGTAGTCGTGCGGGAGGCCGTGCAGCACGGCGTCATTGACGGACGTGCAGATGTAATGGCCGAACGGACCGCGTCCGAACGACGGCGCGTAGTCCACGTAGCAGGACTTGGCACCGGCCTCGACGATCATGGTCCTGGCCCACTGGTCGATGTCCAGCAGGTTGGTGCCCGCAGTGGTGCGGGCCTTGACCGTCTGCAGGATATCGGCCACCAACGCACCGGTGTCCTTCGCCCGGGACAGCTCGGCTGGGTTGAGGATCTCGATCATGTGGCGCCTTCCTGGGGATCCTGCGCACAGGCAGGTGTGATGGAGCGGGCTAGGCGGTCTTCACGGCCAGAAGCAGGCCGTCACCCGTGGGCAGCAGGGACGAGACGAGGTCTTCGTTGTCCCGGATGGCCTTGCCCACCTTGCGCATGGTGTTGGTGATGGCCTCACGGACGGCCGGATCCGCCACCTTGCCGTGGTCCAGTGCATCATTGACCACCAGCAGCCCGCCGCGCTTGAGCAGGCGGACCGCCTGGTTGACGTAGAGCGGGAACGAAGGCTTGTCCGCGTCAATGAACACCATGTCGTAAGCGGCATCCGTCAGGCGGGGGAGTACCTCGGCGGCGCGGCCGGAGATGGTGCGGGTACGGTTACCGGGAATGCCTGCCTCGGCGTAGGCCTCCCGGGCCGCACGGAGGTGGTCGACGTCGGAATCTATGGTGGTCAGCACCGCGTTGCGGCCCAGGCCGCGGAGCAGGCATACGCCGGATACTCCTGCACCCGTGCCGATCTCCACCACCGTGGTGGCCTTGCTTGCCGCGGCCAGGACGGTCAGTGCCGCACCCACCCCGCTGGAGACGGCGCTGACGCCCAATTCAAAGGAGCGCTCACGGGCGCGGATCAGCACCTCATCCTCGGTCGGCAGGGCCTCCGTGTAGGACCAACTGGTCTGCTTGTCGGCGCGCATGGGTTTATCACTTTCGGTCCGGAGGAATTCCTGCTTCGACAAGCTTAAGGCCAAGCAGGGCGTAACCGCGTATGCATTACCCTCGACGCCTTGTTCCAGTACCAGGCGTGCTGCTAAAGGCGTGCTAACAGACAACTCCCAGATTGATGCGTGACCATTATTAGCAGTAATGCACATCCCCGCCGGATCCGCCGCGGCACCCCTCAGGGCAGCCGCAGTTCCTCCCCCGCACATCCCGGTTTTCCGCCGACGAACGGGACCGCGCGAAGCGGCTGTAGAGGTGGAATGCAGGAGCGGTGCGCAGCTTGGAAGGGAGGAGGAAGACTATGGCAACCACGCCGGACACAGCAGCGGACATGGCCGCGGAATGGGTGCGCCCCACGTGGGAGGAAGTGGTCCAGGCGCATTCGGCGAAGGTATACCGGCTCGCCTACCGGCTGACCGGCAACAAGCACGATGCCGAAGACCTGACCCAGGAAGTCTTCGTCCGGGTCTTCCGGTCACTGGCCAATTTCCAGCCGGGTACCCTCGACGGCTGGCTGCACCGCATCACCACCAACCTCTTTCTGGACCAGGCCCGCCGCCGCAGCAGGATCCGTTTTGACGGCATGACCGAGGAAACCTCCAGCAAGCTGCCCAGCAACGGCCCCGGCCCGGAGCGAAGCTTCGAATTCAACAATCTGGATGTGGACATTGCCCGCGCACTGGAAGAACTGCCGCCCGACTTCCGTGCCGCCGTCGTCCTGTGTGATCTGGAGGGCCTCTCCTACGACGAAGTTGCCCGCGTGCTGGACGTCAAGCTCGGCACCGTCCGCTCCCGGATCCACCGCGGCCGGGCCATGCTGAAGGAAAAACTCTCACACCGTGACCCGCAGCTGCGGCCGGCTGCGCGTCCGCGCCTTAAACTGCCCCGAGTCGCGGGAGCAAACTGAAGAGTGCGACACCCCACGCGGCATTTAGGAAGTTACATCGACGGCGAAACGCCCCTTCGGCGCCACCGCGCCATCGAGGCACATCTCTCCCGGTGTGCCTCCTGCCGGGCCGCCGCCGCGGAAGAGCGCCGGCTGCGCAGTCGGCTGCGTTCCCTCAAAGTTCCTCCGGCCGGGCCGGAGCTCTCGGCACGGATTGCGGAGAGCTTGACCGCAGCGCAGTCCGCCTGCCCGGAATCCGCCGCGGGGCGGGATCCGAAAATGCTGGACCGGCGCAGCCATGCCCTGGCCGCTGCCGGGGCGGTGGCTGCTGCAGGTGCGGTGCTGCTGGGCGGTGCCTATATCGCCGGAAGCATCCTGGAGGTCCCCGCCCCGGCAGGTGCAGAGGCCGCCATGACCGCGGGGTGGGAGGAAGTTGCGGGAGACGGAACCCTCACAGCCGATCAGCTGCAGCAGCTGCGTGCACATGGCTGGTCCTGCCCCGAACTGGCGGATCTGGGATTGACGCTGGAGTCCGCCCGCTCCCTCAAGGTCAACGGGCGTCCTGCAGTCGAAATGACCTTCACGGCAGACGGCGAACGGCTGATGCTCGTGGAGCAGCATCCGCTGCCGGGTGAAGACGGCCAGCCGGTGATCAACGGGGTGACCGGACGGCCCGTCGCCGCAGACGGGTTCTCCGCAGCGGGGTCGCCGGCGGGCCCGGCGGTCTTCGGCTCGGACGAGCATCCCGGCCGGAAGGTGGTGGCGGCGGGCAGCGTCACCTACACCTTCGAATCCAGCCTCCCGGTGAAATCACTCCCGCGGGCCGTGGAGGAGCTGTCGCTGCTCGAATCCGCCCGCCTCGCACGCGCCGGCGCCGATCCGGAGCCGATGGAGCGCATTGTCCGGGGCCTGGCCATGTTTACGCGCGCCGGCTGGAGCCTCTAGCGTGCAGGCAAGTAGCTCGCTGCTCCCGGGAAAAGGTAGTCTTCAAGAGTGGTAGGAATCAACGGTTACGAGTTCATCCTTCTGGCAATAATCGCCGTCGTGATACTGGGTCCTGAACGCCTGCCCGAATACGCTTCGCAGCTGGCCCGGCTGGTGCGGGAAGTGCGGCGGATGGCCTCCGGTGCCCGTGAACAACTGCGCGAAGAAGTGGGCCCCGAAATTGACGAGGTGGACTGGCGGAAGCTGGACCCTCGGCAGTACGACCCGCGGCGCATCATCAAGGAAGCGCTGCTGGACGATTTCGAGGACGCCGCCAAAGCCGTGAAGGGGCAGTCGTCCGCGGCGCCGGCCCCTCCGGTTTCAGGCGCGCAGCCTGCCGCACCCTCCCCGGTATCCGCTGCGGCGCCGTCGGCGGAGAGCCGGCCGCCTGCGGTCAAACCGCTGGAACGCCTTGCTGCGGGAGAGCCAGCCCCGTTCGACATCGAAGCAACGTAGGGCCACTCATCACCTCGCCGGGCGCCTAGACCGGGCTGACCCCCAGGCTGCGTCCGGCCAGGCCGCGGGGACGGTGTGCCAGTTCCCGGGCAATGCGCCGCAGTTCGGTTGCCGCGGTATCTTCCCGGGGGTTCTCCTCAGCGCCCACGGAGTGTCCCGCAGCCGTTGCCTCCGCGTCCGCCAACACGACGGGCAGGCCGCCGTCGCCGCCTTCACGGAGGGCAACGTCGAGCGGGATGCTGCCGAGCAGCGGAACGGGATAGCCCAGCGTCTCGCCAAGCCGTCCGGAAACCGCGGCACCGCCGCCGGAACCGAACACTTCCAGGCGTTCGCCGCCGGGCAGTGCCAGCCAGGACATATTCTCAATCACGCCGGTGACCTTCTGCCCGGTCTGCCGGGCCACGCTGCCCGCACGTTCGGCGACGTCCGCCGCAGCGCTCTGCGGTGTGGTCACCAGCAGGATTTCGGACCCCGGCAGGAGCTGCCCCACGGAGATGGCGATATCGCCGGTGCCGGGGGGAAGATCCAGGAACAGGACATCGAGGTCCCCGAAATACACGTCGGTCAGGAACTGTTCCAGTGCGCGGTGCAGCATGGGTCCGCGCCAGGCCACGGGCTGGTTGCCGTCCACGAACATCCCGATGGAAATGGTCTTGATGCCGTAGGCCACCGGGGGAAGGATCATCTCGTCCACACGGGTGGGCGGCCGGGTAATCCCGAGCAGGCCGGGCACGGAGAACCCGTGGACGTCGGCGTCGACAATCCCCACACGCAGGCCGAGCGAGGCCATGGCCGCTGCGAGGTTGACGGTGACGCTGGACTTGCCCACGCCGCCCTTGCCGCTGGCCACGGCGTACACCCGGGTCAGCGAATCGGGGCGGTTGAACGGGATGGTCCGTACCGGGTCGCCGCCGCGCAGGCGGTCCTTGAGCGCGTTGCGCTGCTCCGGCGTCATCACGTCCAGGTTCACGTCCACGGTGTTCACTCCGGGCACCGCGGCAAGAGCGCGTTCGACGTCGGCCGTGATGGTCTCCCGCAGCGGACAGCCGGCAATCGTGAGCAGTACGTCGACGCTCACGCCGCCCTCGGCGTCGAGCCGCACGTCCTTGAGCATCCCGAGTTCGGTGATGGGCCGGCGCAGCTCCGGGTCCTGGACGGTGTCCAGGGCGCGGCGCACCTGCGCTTCCAGTGCGGAAGCAGATTCGGATACTGGCACGGCTCTAGCGTTCCCTCCCGCCGGGATTCAGTTTCGGCATGCTGTCGGTGCCTTCCGGGCTGCGGCGGCGCCGCCGCGTGCCGCCGTCCTCGCGGTCATCGTTGGCCTCGAGGAGTTCCTCCAGCAGTCCGCGGATCTCGGAACGCACGTAGTCGCGGGTGGCAACCTCACGCAGGGCGATCCGCAGTTCGGCGATCTCGCGGGTGAGGTACTCGGTGTCCATGAGATTGCGTTCGGCGCGTTCACGGTCCTGCCGCACCGAGACGCGGTCCCGGTCATCCTGCCGGTTCTGGGCCAGCAGCAGCAGGGGAGCGGCATAGGAGGCCTGCAGGGAGAGCATAAGCGTCAGGACGGTGAAGCCCAGCGCTGCGCTGTCAAAGCGGGCCGATTCCGGCCCCCAGGTGTTCCAGGCGAGCCACACGAGGCAGAAGACCGTCATGTAGACCAGGAACTGCGGGGTGCCCATGAACCGGGCAAAGTTCTCCGTGGCATGGCCGAAGGCGTCGGGGTTCGGGGAGAGCCTCGGGAGCCATCGGGTCCGTGCAGAGCGGGGAGTGTCGAGGCCGGCGGTTGTTGACTTGATCTTTTCAGCCATGTGTCCTTCCCTGCTGCGTTATCGGGCCGGTTTCGTCGGAGATGCGCCAGTCGTCCGGCAACAGGTGGTCCAGCACATCGTCCACTGTCACCGCACCGACCAGGCGGCCGGCGTCGTTGATCACCGGCAGTGAGTTCAAGTTGTAGGTGGCCAGCATCCGCGACACTTCGCTGATGGTGGCGTGGTCACGCACCGGTTCCAGGTCCGTGTCCAGGATGTTGCCCAGTGCTTCCGGCGGTGCCGAGCGCAGCAGCTGCTGGATGTGCACCACGCCGAGGTACTTGCCCGTGGGTGTTTCCAGCGGCGGCCGGCAGACGTAGATCGACGAGGCAAGGGCGGGGGTGAGCTCTTCGCGGCGTACGTGCGCCAGTGCTTCGGCCACGGTGGCCTCGGGCGGCAGGATGACCGGCACGGGGGTCATCAGTGATCCGGCCGTGTCTTCGTCATAGTTCAGCAGGCGCCGCACGTCCCGGGCGTCCTCGGGCTCCATCAGTGCCAGGAGCTCTTCCTTCTGCTCCTCGGGCAGCTCGTTGAGGAGGTCCGCGGCGTCGTCGGGGTCCATTTCCTCCAGCACGTCCGCGGCCCGTTCGAGGTCCAGGGACTGCAGGATCTGGACCTGGTCGTTGTCGGGCAGCTCCTGCAGGACGTCTGCCAGGCGTTCGTCCTGCAGCTCGCTGGCCACTTCGATCCGGCGCTTGCCGCTCATCTCGTGCAGTGCGTCGGCGAAGTCCGCGGCCTTGAGGTCATCATTCTGGGCGACGAAGGACGTGGCGGCCTGGGGGCCGGTGGCATCCCAGTGCTTAATGTCCTTCCAGTCCAGGATCATCTGTTCCCCCCTGCGGCGCAGGGACCGCAGGCGGGAGGGGGAACCGCCGCGGCGGACGAAGAGGTTGGAGACATGCCAGTCTCCGGCGCGGTTCTGCTCAATGGCAATGTCTTCAATGGTGGCTTCGCCGCTGCCGTCGCGCAGCTGCACGCGGCGGTCAAAGAGTTCCGCGACCACCAGCATCTCGGCCCCGCGCTGTTCGAAGCGGCGCAGGTTGACCAGCCCGGTGCAGATGATCTGCCCCGGATCCATTGAGGTGATGCGGGTGAGGGGGACGAAGACGCGCTTCTTGCCGGGGACCTCCACGACAATGCCTACGGCCTGGGGCGGCCGGCCGGGCCCGCGGTCAAGCACGACCGCATCGCGCAGCCGGCCGAGACGGTCACCCAGCGGGTCGAAGACGTCAAGGCCGAGCAGGCGCGCAATAAAGACTCGGGTTGGATTTGTGCTCACCTTATAAGGCTACTTTGTGCCCGCCGGTAACGCGGTATCACGGGGTACGCGGGAGGTGAGTCCGTTCACTGCGAGCGATACGTTCACCGTCCGGGGCAGGTATGGGCGAGAATGGAGCAATGTCGAACCTATTTGGTGCCACCCCTCCGCGTGACGCGGGCCGCAGCCTGCCCCAGGGTGAAACGGTGGGCCGCTACACGGCCTACCTCGACGCCCAGAAGGCCGTGGACTACCTTGCCGACAACAAGTTCCCGGTCCAGCTGGTCTCGATTGTCGGCAACGAACTCAAGTCCGTTGAACGGGTGACCGGCCGCCTGACGTACCCCCGCGTGGCGGGCTCCAGCGCGTTGACGGGTGCCTGGTTCGGCCTCTTTGTGGGCCTTGCCCTGATGCTCTTCGGGGGCAGCGCCGCCGCGATCTCCATCCTTCCGTCCATGGCGCTGGGCGCCGTTTTCTGGGTGCTCTTCGGGGTCCTGGCCTATGCCCTGCAGCGCGGACGCAGGGACTTCACCTCCACCAGCCAGGTCATCGCCACCAGCTACGACGTCATTGTGGCCCGCGAGGCTGCCAACGACGCCCGGCAGCTGCTGCACCGGCTGCCCATGGTCGGCCAGGCCGGGCATCCGCAGGCCCCGGCCGCCGGTCCCCGCCATGACGCACTACGCCCGCCGGCAGGCGGACAGCAGGCACCGGAACGGCCGTCCGGCTGGGCCAACCCCTACGGGAGCCCCGCTCCGGACTCCGATCCCGCCGGGCAGGCTCCGGCCGGCGGCGCACACGCCGTGGAAGCCGGCGCAGAAGCAGCCGCCTCCGGCGCCAAGCCCGCTACGCCGCGCGGCCAGTTCCCCGACCTTCCGGACGGCCGCCCGCAGTACGGTGTCCGCCGTCCCGTCCAGCCCGCCGTGCAGTCCGATTCCGGGCAGCCAGATTCTGCGCAGCCGGCCGTACAGCCGGATTCTGCGCAGCCGGCGGCAACGCAGCCCGCGTCCGGGCAGCCGGAAGGCCCGCGGGACGAGCAGCCCCGCCAGTAGGACGCACGAAAAAAGGTCCGCATCCCTTCGGGGATGCGGACCTTTTCTGTGGAAACCGGAGGGTTACTCGGCGGCGTAGATGCCGGCCATCCAGTCTTCGACGTCTCCCGGGTTGCGCGGCAGGGCATCGCTGAGGTTCACGGGCCCGTCGGCGGTGATGAGGACGTCGTCCTCAATCCGCACGCCGATGCCGCGGTATTCCTCGGGCACGGACAGATCGGTGTCCTTGAAGTAAAGACCGGGTTCGATGGTGAAGACCATGCCCTCGGTGATGGTGCCGTCCAGGTACAGCTCGGCGCGGGCTTGGGCGCAGTCGTGCACATCCATGCCCAGGTGGTGGCTGACGCCGTGCGGCATCCACCGGCGGTGCTGCTGGCCTTCGGGGGACAGGGCTTCCTCGAGGGGCACGGGCAGCAGGCCCCAGGCATCCAGGTTTTCGGCCAGGACCTTCACGGCTGCGGCGTGCACGTCGCGGAACTTGGCACCGGGCTTGGCGGCCGCGAAGCCCGCATCGGCGGCGTCGAGCACTGCCTGGTACACCCGGCGCTGGACCTCGGTGTAGGTGCCGTTGACCGGCAGGGTGCGGGTGATGTCGGCTGTGTAGAGGCTTTCGGCCTCAACTCCGCCGTCCAGCAGCAGCAGGTCCCCGGCGGAGACGGCGCCGTTGTTGCGGATCCAGTGCAGGACCGTGGCGTTGTTGCCGGAGGCGGCGATGGTGTCGTAGCCCAGGTCATTGCCTTCTTCCCGGGCGCGGGCAAAGAAGGCGCCTTCGACGACGCGTTCGCCGCGGGGGTGGGAAATGGCGCGGGGGAGTGCCTTAACCACTTCGGTGAAACCGTTGACCGTAGCGGCAACGGCTGCCTTCATCTGCTCGACCTCCCACTCGTCCTTGACCAGGCGGAGTTCGGAGAGGGCCTCGGTCAGTTCCCCGTCGAGGGCATCCAATGCGCTGAGATCGGCGTTCTCCGGGTCCAGGGCGGTGTTGTAGCGGACGGTGTCCACCAGGGCATCGACCATTTCGTCGACGCTGCGCAGCAGGCGCACGGAGATGCCGCCGAACTGCGGGTCGCCGATGTTGTTGGTGATGGCGGTTTCCGCCTCGTCGAGGTGCCGGGTGGGCAGGCCGATCAGCGCGCTGATTTCCGCCAGGCCGAGCCGGTCCCCGATCCAGAACGAACCGTAGCGGGCGTTGGAGTAGAACTCGTCGCTCTCAGTGCCGGCCAGCGGGCGGAAGTAGAGCACCGCAGTGTGGTTGCCGCCGTCGTCGCCTGCACCCGGTTCGGTGGGCTCCATCACCAGCACGGCATCCGGCTCGCGGTCCACGCCGAGGCCGGTCAGGTGCGCAAAGCCGGAGTGCGCGCGGAAGCGGTAGTCGGTGTCATTGGAGCGCACCTTCAGCGGGCCGGCCGGGATAACCAGCCGTTCGCCGGGGAAACGCTCGGAGAGGGCGCGGCGGCGGCGAGCTGCGAACGGCGCCACGGCGTCGGGTTCGGGCAGCTCGCCGGATTCCGCGGCCCAGCCGGAGGACATGAACTTCTTGAAGGCTTCGGAGGAGGGGCGCTGGGACCGGTTGTTGACCCGGTCTTCCAGCGGCTGGCCTTCGGAGGGCTCGGGCAGGGATGTCGTCGAATTCGCTTCAGTAGTCACCCTTCCATGGTCTCATTGCCTCCCGGGCGGGCAAAACATCCCGGACTGCCCGGGGTACCGGCCCGGAACGGGACACGGCGTCCGGGGGCGTAGATTGAAAGCGTGAAAATCGACCTGCACACCCACTCCTGCGTGTCCGACGGCACCGAGCAGCCGGCGGACGTGATCGCCTCCGCCGCCGCAGCCGGACTCGATGCAATTGCCCTCACCGACCACGACACCACGGCGGGCTGGGACGACGCCGCTGCTGCCGCCCGGAGCCACGGGATCACGTTCGTGCCCGGGATGGAGGTCTCCTGCCGCAGCAGCGAGGGGATCAGCGTCCATGTGCTGTCCTATCTGCATGATCCGCGCCATCCGGGACTGCTCGAGGAAATTGCCCGGTCGCGCGCAGCCCGCGTCTCCCGGGCGGAACTGATGGTGCAGCGGCTGGCGGAGGATTTCCCCATCGACTGGGCATCCGTGCAGGAACAGGTGGCCCCGGGAGCGACCATCGGGCGCCCGCACATTGCCGACGCCCTGGTGGCCGCCGGCGTCGTGCCGAACCGGTCAGCTGCCTTCAGCGGAATCCTGACGGCGAGGTCGCCCTATTTCGTGGCGCATTACGCGCCGGATCCGGCGCTGGCAGTGGAACTGATCCGGAAGGCGGGCGGAGTGCCTGTCTTCGCACACCCCGTCGCTTCCTCACGGGGAAGGGTGGTTGGAGAGGCGGTTTTCGCCGAAATGATCGACGCCGGCCTGCTGGGTGTGGAAGTGAATCATCGGGATAATCCCGAGCCGGGCAGGGAATGGCTCCGCCGGCTGGCAAAGGAACATGACCTGCTGGTCACGGGTTCCAGCGACTACCACGGCACCGGGAAGCCGAACCTGCTGGGCGAGTTCACGACGGAACCGGCGGTGCTGGAACGCATCGCCGGGCTGGGAACCGGAGCCGCCGTCGTCGGACCGCTGCCGCGGTAGGGGACGGTCCGGAGCCGGGACCTAGATACCGGCCGCCGGCAGCGGCGAACCTGTGTCGGCGGAAACCACCGTCGCGGCCGAACCCAGCCGCCGGGCCATAACATCGATTGCCTGCGGGTTGGCATCCACGCAGACGAACTTCCGACCCAGCTTGGCTGCAACGGCGCCCAGCGTGCCGGACCCGGCAAAGAAATCCAGTACCCAGTCGCCCTCGCGGCTGCTGGCTGCGACGGCACGCCGCAGCAGCCCCTCGGGTTTCTGCGTGGGATAGCCGGTCTTCTCCCGGCCGGTGGGGGACACGATGGTGTGCCACCAGACGTCGGTGGGCAGCTTGCCCAGTGCCACCTTTTCGGGCGTCACGAGACCCGGGGCCATGTACGGCTCGCGGTCCACCTCGGCGTTGTCGAAGTGGTAGGTCTCCGGGTTCTTGACATAGACCAGGATGTTGTCGTGCTTGGCGGGCCAGCGGTTTTTCGCCCGTCCGCCGTAGTCGTAGGCCCAGATGATTTCGTTCAGGAAGCAGTCCCGGCCGAACAACGCGTCCAGCATGACCTTCGCGTAATGCACCTCGCGGTAATCGAGGTGCACATACAGGGTGCCGTCATCGGCCAGCAGCCGCCAGGCCTGCGCGAGCCGGGGTTCCAGGAACGCCCAGTAATCCTCGAAGGCGTCGTCGTAGCTGGAGAGCAGCCCCTTGACCGTACTGTAGCTGCGGCCCTTGAAGCCGATCCGGTCGCCGGCGCCGTCCAGGTTGCGGACCATAGTGGTCTGCTGGCGGCGCTGGGCCCGCCCCGTGTTGAAGGGCGGGTCCACATAAATCATGGTGAAGGAGCCGTCCGGCAGGGTCGGGAGGAACTCCGCGTTATCCGCGTGTACCACCAGCGACCCGCCGTCCGGCGTCCACAGAGGGGTGCTCATGGCAGGGCCTGCGCCGCCGCTATTCGGCGGCCGGGCCGGTCTTGGGAACAACCTCGCCGT
The DNA here is from genome assembly GCF_025244925.1 of Arthrobacter zhaoxinii. NCBI lineage: Bacteria > Bacillati > Actinomycetota > Actinomycetes > Micrococcales > Micrococcaceae > Arthrobacter > Arthrobacter zhaoxinii. The sequence goes on along the minus strand of NZ_CP104275.1, from coordinate 2,569,167 downwards.
TGCGGCGGCGGGTCCGGCTCCGGCGCGGGCGGTCGGCGGCCGTGCCGTCCGCTGCCGGAGCCGCGGTCCGCGCTTCGGCCGGACGGGTTTCGGCGGTCCGCGCTTCAGCAGGACGGTCTGCGGACCGGGAGTCACCGGAGCGCGACTCGCCCCGGCGGGATCCCTGTCCGCCGCTGCGGGCACGGTCGGAGGAGCGCCCGGAACCGCTGCGCTCCGGACGCCCGGAGCCGGAGCGGCCGCCCTCACGGGAGGAGGATGCGCTGCGTCCGCCGGACTTGCCGGTTTCGCCGAGATCCTCGATCTTTTCGGCATCGATGCCCGCGTGGGTGCGCTTGTTGCGGGGCAGGCGCCCCTTGGTGCCTTCGGGGATGTCCAGATCCGTGTACAGGTGCGGGGAGGAGGAGTAGGTTTCCACCGGCTCCGCCTGGTCCAGGCCCAGGGCCTTGTTGATCAGGCCCCAGCGGGGGACGTCGTCCCAGTCCACGAAGGTCACCGCGGTGCCCTTGTTGCCGGCGCGGCCGGTGCGGCCAACGCGGTGCAGGTAGGTCTTCTCGTCCTCGGGGCACTGGTAGTTGATGACGTGGGTGACGTCGTCGACGTCGATGCCGCGCGCGGCGACGTCGGTGGCCACCAGCACATCGACCTTTTCATTGCGGAACGCGCGCATGGCCTGCTCGCGGGCACCCTGGCCCAGGTCGCCGTGCATGGCAGCGACGGCGAAGCCGCGGTCCACGAGCTCTTCGGACAGCTTCGCGGCGGTGCGCTTGGTCTTGGTGAAGATGATGGTCCGGCCGCGGCCGCGTGCCTGCAGGATGCGGGCCACTACTTCGGCCTTGTCCAGGTTGTGCGCCCGGTAGACGACCTGCCGGATGTCCTTCTTCGTCAGGCCTTCATCGTCGGGATCAGCGGCCCGGATGTGGGTGGGCTTGGTCATGTAGCGGCGGGCCATGGCGACGACGGCGCCCGGCATGGTGGCCGAGAACAGCAGGGTCTGGCGCACGGCCGGGGTGGCGGCCATCAGCGTTTCGACGTCGGGCAGGAAGCCGAGGTCCAGCATTTCGTCGGCCTCGTCAAGGACGACGACCCGGACGTTCTTCAGCGAGAGGTGCTTCTTGTTGTAGAGATCGATCAGGCGGCCGGGGGTGCCGACCACGATTTCGACGCCGGCTGCCAGGGCTTCCGTCTGCGGTTCGTAGGCACGGCCGCCGTAGATCGTGACGATGCGGGCGCCGCGGCGGCGGGCGGCGGTGGTGAGGTCGCCTGCCACCTGGACTGCCAGTTCACGGGTGGGCACCACGATCAGGGCCTGCGGCGCGCCGGGAACGGCGAGTTCGGCGTAGCCCTCGTCTTCGGGACCCACCACCCGCTGGAGAGCGGGAATGCCGAAACCGAGCGTCTTGCCGGTGCCGGTCTTGGCCTGGCCGATGATGTCGTGGCCGCCGAGGGCAACGGGCAGCGTCATGGACTGGATGGGGAAGGGATGGGTAATCCCGGCGTCGGCAAGGGATTCGACGATGTCTGCTCGGACGCCGAAGTCGGCGAAGGTCAGTTCGGGAATCTCGGCAGCCTTCGCCTCGACGGCGAGGGTGTCGGCGACCGCAAGTGCTTCGGTGCTGTCATCGGCAGTGAGGTGACGATCGTCAACCTCGGAAAGTTCAGTGTTCAATTAAATACCGTTCAGTTTAGGCAGCGCGGGGGCGCCAGGCTCGACGAGTGGCTGTTACAGCCCATCCCGGAGCGGATGGCACGCACGCGGTGCGTCCAGCGGAAGCCGATCGCGGGCTAACAACTGCTGGCCGCCTGTGCTCCATTGGCCACGGCGGCGGCCGAAAATTCAAGATCGCGTAGGGTTTGCGGGTCTGGTCAGTACAGCAAAAACAACAACTTCAAGGACAGACGACCGGGCATCCAATTTCTACTTTCCCAGTCTACCCGCCAGCCGCTGAACACCGCGCATCCGGCTGCGGGCGCGGCCCGCGCCGGCGGCGGCGGGTACGCTGGCGGGTATGACTAACGGGCACCATTCGGATCATCCGGCCGCATCCGGTGCGGCCGCGCAGCACACCGGAGACACTTACCAGCGGTTCCTCACGGACCTTTTCGGAGCCATCGCCTACGGCGAACTGTCGGCGTTTGAACGGATGTCCTCCGACGCCCGCTTTTCCCCGACACTGCATGACCGCGCCACCCTGGGACGCCTCGCGGTGCATGAATACGCGCACTTCGAACTGATCTGTGCCCGGCTCAGTGCCATGGGCGCGGACCCGGAAGAAGCCATGCGGCCCTTCCAGCCCTCCGTGGACGCGTTCCACGACCGCACCCGGCCTGCGGACTGGTACGAGTCCCTGATGAAGTTCTATGTCACGGACGCCATCTCCGACGATTTCTATTCCGCGGTGGCGTCCCGGCTGGACGCGGAAACCAACAGCCTGTTCCAGGGACTCAAGGCCACGGAGCAGCCGGGCGAAATCCTGCTCGGCCGGCTGCGGGAAGCCCTTGCGGATGACCCGCGGCTGGCCTCGCGGCTGGCACTGTGGGGCAGGCGGCTGGTGGGTGAAGCACTCACCCAGGCCCAGCGGGTCCTGATGGAACGGGCCTTCCTGGGCGGGCTGCTCGATGGTGAAGGCCAGGGGGCCGTCGACGCCGAAATCAAGTCGCTCACGGCGCAGCTGACACGGAACCACTCAAAACGCATGAGTCTTCTCGGCCTGACAGCCTAGCCGTGCACCGGGCTTATCCCGGTGCAGAACATAGAAAAGGGCGGTGCCGAAGCACCGCCCTTTTCCGTGTCCTGTACGTCTGTCCTGTTCCCGCTTCCGGGCCGGCACCGCGTCACCGGAGCTACAGGCGCAGGATGCGCTCGGTCTCGGCGGTGTCCGCCCTGGCGCGGCTGCGGCCGATCGGAACAGCAGCCACGATGGGCGCCAGGATCGATACGGCAACCGGAACAGCCCAGCCGACCCAGTCCGCTTCAAAGGAAGCGGCGCCTGCGGCCCGCAGCGCCAGCCAGGTGAGCAGTGCGGCGCACACGGCGATGCCGGGCAGCAGCAGCGCACCGTAGAGGGCACGATGGCGGTCAACCGCCCACACCGCGAAACCTGCGGCGGCGGCGGTCAACGTGACCAGGATCAGGCTGAGCATGGCGCGGCGGGCTAGAGGGCCCCGAAGCCGACCCGGCGGACTTCCTCGGCACCGATTTCGACGTAGCCGATGGAAGCGCCGGGAACAACGATCAGCCGGCCCTTGATGTCCTTCAGCCGCAGCAGCGCGCTGCTGGCGAGGGACTGCTCCACGGCGTCGGCAACTTCATCGGCACTCTGGCCGGATTCGAAGACAATTTCGCGGGCTACATTCTGAATGCCGATTTTTACTTCCACCGTGATGCCTCCTGATTAACGATTTACGAACTAATCCGAAATCTACTCTAGATCTCTTTGGGGAACCGGCTGATTCCGCGCCAAGCTAAACGGTAGACCAGCTCGCTGGCCGCATCGATGTCCAGGTCGCCGTCCGTTTCCAGCCAGTACCGGGCGCTGACCTGCGCCATTCCGGCCAGGGCCCGGCCCAGCAGGGTGGCCTCGAGGTGGGAAAGCTTGGTGTCTTCGGCAATGACCCCGGCAATGCTGTTGGCGAAGCGGGCATTGAATTCCTCGATGCGGGCGCTGACCTCGGCATCATTGGTGAGGTCGGATTCGAACACCATCCGGTGTCCCTGGCTGTCCTGCGCCACGAAGCGGAAATAGGCCCGCATGGTCTCCCGGACCCGGAGCTTGTTGTCCGTGGTGGAGTTCAGTGCGGTCGCCAGGAACTCGGTGAGCGTATTCAAGTGGTTGTCCAGCAGGGCCATGTACAGCTCCCGCTTGCCGGGGAAGTGCTGGTACAGGACGGGTTTGCTGACGTGCGCCGCTTCGGCGATCTCGTCCATGGCCGCGCCGTGGAAGCCGTTGCTGACGAACACTTCCTGCGCTGCGCTGAGCAGCTGCCGGCGGCGTTCCTCCCGCGGGAGCCGAACCGGTTTGCCGGCTGCCTGGTTACTCACTGGTGGACCTCTCAACAGTTCCGGAGCACTGAGCTGCACGGACAATGACCCTTAGTTTACCTGCGGGTATTCGAAGCGACAGGCCCAACCGCCATACCCGTGGCTTAGATTGGACTTCATGACCATAGCAAGTGCATCCGTTCCCGCCGGCGAACTACCGCCCCTGGTGGCGCCCGGCGAGGACCTGACCCGCGATGAAACCGAACGCTACTCCCGGCACCTGATCATCCCCGGCTTCGGCGCCGCAGCGCAGCGCCGCCTGAAGAACGCCCGGGTGCTGGTGGTGGGGGCCGGAGGGCTGGGATCACCGGCCCTGCTGTACCTGGCAGCCGCGGGAGTGGGCACGCTGGGAATTGTCGACGATGACGTCGTGGACGTCTCCAACCTGCAGCGCCAGGTCATCCACGGCGTGTCCGACGTCGGCACCCCCAAGGCGGAGTCCGCCGCCCGCTCCGTCGCGGAACTGAACCCGCTGGTCCGCGTCATCCTGCACCGGGAGCGGCTGGACAACTCCAACGTCCTGGACATCTTCTCCGGCTATGACCTGATTGTGGACGGGACCGACAACTTCGCCACCCGCTACCTGGTCAACGACGCCGCCGAAATCCTGGGCAAGCCGTACGTCTGGGGATCGATTCTCCGGTATGACGGCCAGGTCAGCGTGTTCTGGGGCGAACACGGACCCACCTACCGCGACCTGTTCCCGCAGGCGCCCCCGGCAGGGTCCGTGCCCTCCTGCGCGGAAGGGGGAGTGCTCGGGGTGCTCTGCGCGCAGATCGGCTCGGTCATGGTCAACGAGGCCATCAAACTCATCACCGGAACGGGGCGGACCCTGCTGGGCCGGGTCCTGGTGTTTAATGCCCTGGAGATGAGCTGGCGCGAACTCCGGGTCCGCCGGGATCCGCAGGCGGAACGCGTGACCGAGCTGAGCGACTACCAGGCCTTCTGCGGCATTGCGCCCGCGGAACCCGGCCCGGCCGGAGCCGAAGTCGAGGTGACGGAACTGCGGGACCTGCTGGCGGAACGCTCGGCAGGAGCGCTGGACTTCGAGCTGCTGGATGTCCGCGAGCCGGGGGAGCATGAGATTGTCCGCATCGACGGCGCCCGCCTGGCGCCGCGGGCCGCGGTGCTGGCGGGGGAGTTCCGGCCGAACCGGGACCGGCCGGTGTACGTGCACTGCAAGTCAGGCGTGCGGTCCGCGGAGGTCGCAGCCTATCTGCGCCGCGAGGGGTATCCGGAGGTCTACAACGTGACCGGCGGGATCCTGGAGTGGGTGCGACGGGTGGAACCGGAGAAGCCGGTCTACTGAGGTTCGCTACGCGGACTTCGGCTCGGCGTCGTCCTCGCTGGGGGCGGTGCCGGAGCCGGCATCCTTGGCGGGAGCGGCGGCGTCGCCGCGCTCCACGGTGATGCCGTACAGGGCCTCCAGGCCCCGGATGTAGTCCTCCTGCTGACCGCTGGCGGCCAGTTCACGGGCCCGGACCGTGGGGACGTGGAGCAGCTGCTTCACCATGCGGCGCATGGCGAACTCCACTTCCTGGGCGGCGCCGGTGCAGCCGTGCTGGGCGCGGACCTTCTCCAGCTCCGATTCGAGCACGTCCAGGGTGTGCCGGCGCAGGGCGACGATGGCCGAGTCCATCTCGCGGCTGAGCTGCTGCTTCGAGAAGTTCTTCGCGGCGTCGGCAACGATGGTGCTCGCCTGCTTCAGGGATTCGGCCTGCTCGGCCGGTGCGGCCAGCCGGACGGATTCCAGGGTGATCAGCTCGACGCCGTCGATCTCGCGGACCGCCGGCTCAAAGTCATGGGTCAGCGCAAGGTCAATGATGATGAGCGGCTTGCCGGCTGCCTCGCGGACCCGGCGGACATCTTCGGCGCTGACCTGGCTGTCGCTGCCGCTGCAGCCGATGACGACGTCGGCGCGGGTCAGCGCGGCGGGCAGGGACTCGCGGGTCAGGGGCTTTCCGCCGCGTGAGGCGGCGAAGGACTCCGCACGGTTCGAGGAGGAATAGACGCTGATATCGGTGCAGCCGCGCTCCTTGAGGAGGGCCATGGTGGCGCCGGCGTACGCGCCGGTACCGAACACCACCACCGATTTCTTCGACCAGTCGCGGTCTTCGGACAAGTCCGTGGCCAGGCCCAGGGCCACCGACACAATGGAAAGCCCCCGTTTACCGAGGGCTGTCAGGGCGCCAACATCCTTGGCGGTGCGGGAAGCGGTCTGGAATAAGCGGGTGAGGCCGCCGCTGGCGGTTCCGCTCTCCTGGGCTTCAATAAGTGCCCGGCGCACCTGGCCGGCGATTTCGCGTTCGCCCACGACGGCGGAATCCAGTCCCGCGCCAACGGCGAACAGGTGCTGGGGTACGGATTCGCCGATGTTCGTGGCGAAGGAGCGGGAGACGAGGTCTTCGCTCATGCCGGAGTGCCGGCTGATTTCTGCAACAACAGCCGAACGGGCGGCTTCAATATCGGCGTCCGAGCCGGTTTCGCAATACACCTCCAACCTGTTGCAGGTTGCGAGGACAACGGAGCCGGAGACGGCGGTTCCGGAATCGACCAGCGAAGACGAGACCTCGGATGCGCCGGCACTCAGCCGGGCGACAGTCTCCAGGTCTACGTCGGTGTGCGTAGCAATGAGGGAAAGTAGAACCACAGTAGGTCAATACTAGCCACGCCCGGGAGGATACCTTCAATCGGTCCGGCCGGAAATCGATCGTTAGAGGTGTGAGAAGCGCCACCGGGGCCGCCCGGAAGGGCCCGGTTATCGCTTGCCCCGGATTTTGGAGAGAATCAAGGTATGACTCTTAGCGCCACTCACCCGCTGCTGGATGGCCGCACGGCCGACTCGCCCCTGATCACTGCGTACCGCGGCGGCACTCCCGCCCGCCGTCCGGTGTGGTTCATGCGCCAGGCCGGCCGCTCCCTGCCCGAATACCTTAAGGCCCGGGAGGGGATCGGCATGCTGGATTCCTGCCTCCGTCCCGAGCTCGCGGCGGAGATCACCCTGCAGCCGGTGCGCCGGCACGACGTCGATGCGGGCATCTTCTTCTCCGACATCGTGATTCCGCTGAAACTGGCAGGCGTGGACGTGGACATTGTTCCCGGCGTCGGCCCCGTGCTGGGCCGCCCGGTGCGGACCGCCGCCGACGTCGCCGCCCTGCCCCGGCTGACCGAAGAAGCGCTCGAACCCATCCGCGAGGCCGTCCGGCTGACGGTGGCCGAGCTCGGCTCCAAGCCGCTGATCGGGTTCGCCGGTGCACCGTTCACCCTGGCCGCCTACATGGTGGAGGGCAAGCCGTCCCGCGACCACCTCGGCCCGCGCACCATGATGCATGCCGATCCCGATGCCTGGCAGGCCCTGACGGCCTGGGCCGCCGACGCGTCCGGAATGTTCCTGCGCGCGCAGCTCGAAGCCGGCGCCAGCGCCGGCCAGCTCTTTGACTCCTGGGCCGGCTCCCTCGGATTGGCGGACTACGTTCGGCACGTGGCCCCGGCCTCCTCCCGGGCCCTGGACCATGTCCGCGGCCTCGGCGCGCCGCTGGTGCATTTCGGCACCGGCACCTCCGAGCTGCTGGTGGCCATGCGCGACGTCGGCGTGGATGTGGTCGGCGTGGACTACCGGCTGCCGCTGGATGAAGCCAACCGCCGCCTCGGCGGGACGACACCGCTGCAGGGCAACATCGACCCGGCGCTGCTGCGCGCCCCGTGGGACATCCTGGAGGCACACGTCCGCGAGGTCCTCGCCGCCGGTGCCGCCGCGCCGGGCCATGTGGTCAATCTGGGCCACGGCGTGCCGCCGGAAACGGACGCAGCCGTCCTCACACGGGTGGTTGAACTGATTCATTCGGTGGAGCCGTAACCCATGCCGCACCGTTTCCTCGCCAAGCCGGAGAACGCAGCCGGCCGGAGTGCCCGTAAAACCGGTGCACAGCATCCGCCCGAAACGCCGGCAGGCCCCTCGGCCGTCGTTGTGGGCGGCGGCATCTCCGGGCTGATCGCGGCCCGGGACCTGCAGCGTGCGGGCATCCGCGTCACCGTACTGGAGGCTTCGGAAACGTTCGGCGGCTGCGTCGGGCGGCACACCGTCGCCGGCATCCAGCTGGACAGCGGCGCGGAGTCCTTCGCCACGCGCTCACCCGCCGTTCCGGAACTGATCGGGGAACTTGGCCTGGCCGACTCGGTGGCGGCGCCCAACCCGGCCGGGTCCTGGCTGCAGCTGGCAGCGGAAGACCTGCCCTCGGGCGCCCAGCGGATGCCAAGCAGCGGACTGCTCGGCATTCCCGCCGACCCGAGGCACCCGGACATTGTCCATGCCCTGGGGCGTGCCGGTGCGGCCCGGGCGGCCATGGACAAGGTCCTGCCGGTGGGTTCCCTGAACCGCCGCGGGTCCATGAGCCTGGGCGAGGTGGTGCGGACCCGGATGGGCGAGGCAGTGCTCCGCCGGCTCGTCACCCCTGTGGTCGGCGGCGTTTATTCCTCCGACCCCGACATGCTCGACGTCGATTCCGTGGCGCCGGGGCTGCGCGCTGCCATCTCCCGGCACGGCTCCCTTGCCGCAGCCGTGGGTGCTCTGCGTGCGGCGGCCCCCGCCGGATCCGCAGTGGCCGGACTCGACGGCGGCATGGGCCGGCTCACGGAGGCTCTGGTTTCCGACCTGGAAACCTCCGGGGCCCTCCTGCGCACCGGCATCCGTGCCGAATCCCTGGCCCGTGACGCCGAAGACTGGCGGATCCGCTGCAGCGACGGGCAGGAACTGGCCGCCGACGCCGTAGTGGTGGCCGCCGAAGGTCCGGCCGCCGTGGACCTGATCGCCACCGCACTGCCCGAGGTATCCGCCTACCGGCCGCAGCCGGGTCCGGGCGTTGCCCTGGTAACCCTCGTGGTGGACCTGCCGGAACTGGATGCCATGCCGCGCGGCACCGGAGTGCTGGTGGCCCGGGACGTGGAGGGCATCGATGCCAAGGCCATCACCCACGCCACCGCCAAATGGCAGTGGCTCGCGGAGTCCACCGGTCCCGGAACCCACGTGCTGCGCCTGTCCTACGGCCGGGCGCTCTCCCCGGAGGATGCCGCGGCGGAACCGGCGCACGTGGACCGCGCGGATGACGATCTCTTCCGGCAGGCCGTTGCCGATGCGTCCGGCCTGCTGCAGGTCCGGATCAAGGCCGACGACGTCGTGGGCTGGGACGTTGTCCGGTGGGTGGGGGCCCTGCCCTCCGCCGTCGTCGGGCATAAGGACCGGGTGGAGGCCGTCCGTGCGGCCGTGGCCGAAGCACCGGGACTGGAAGCGGTCGGGGCCTGGCTGGCCGGCACCGGCCTGGCGGCAGTCACTGCCGACACCCGGACCCGGATGGCAGCGCTTTTCCGCGCCCTGCTGTGACCTTGCACACTTTCTACACATGGTAGAAGTGCTGTGTTTCGACTTACCTATATGCAAAGGGCAGACTGTTAAACATGAGTGAGACGATGGACCGCAGCCCCGCCGAGGCGGCCGGCAACGAAGAACAGTTCTTTACCCTCTGGACCGTTTTCAAGCGGTCTTCCACGCCCAAAGCACCTGTTTCCGACGGTGCGGTTGAAGCCTTTGAAGCCCTCGCCAAGGACCTGACCGCCAGCAACGTCACGCTCCGCGGCCTCTACGATGTCTCCGCCATGCGCGTGGATGCGGACGTGATGGTCTGGCTGCACGGCAGCGCCCCCGAAGCGCTGCAGGCGGCCCTGCGCCAGGTGCGCCGGACCGAGCTCTTCGCCGGCACCGAGATCGCCTGGTCCGCCATGGGCGTGCACCGCGATGCGGAGTTCTCCAAGAACCACTGGCCGTCCTTTGCCCGGGGGATCGACCCCGAGACCTGGATCTGCGTCTACCCGTTTGTCCGCTCCTATGAGTGGTACCAGCTGCCCGCCGAGGAACGCGGCAAGATGCTGCGTGACCACGGCATGCTCGGCCGCGAATTCCCCCAGGTCCTGGCCAACACCGTGGCCTCCTTCGCCCTCGGCGACTGGGAATGGATCCTGGGCCTGGAAGCTCCCAATCTGGTTGATCTCGTCGACATGATGCGCCACCTGCGTGCCACCGAGGCCCGCAACCACGTCCGTGAAGAAGTCCCGTTCTATACCGGCCGGCGTATTCCGGCCGCCGAAGTTGCCGAGGTACTCAAATGACATCCGCTGTTTCCAACGAGCCCGCTTTCGACCCGTTCGAGGGCGTCGACGACAACGGCCGCATGGCCCCGAAGCACTATGACGCCATCCTGCTGGCATCCTTCGGCGGTCCCGAAGGCCAGGAAGACGTCATCCCCTTCCTCCGCAACGTCACTGCCGGGCGCGGAATCCCCGATGAACGGCTGGAAGAGGTGGCCACCCACTACCGCGCCAACGGCGGCATCAGCCCCATCAACGAGCAGAACCGTGCACTGAAGGCGGCACTGGAAGCCGAACTCGCGCGCCGCGGCGTCGAACTGCCCGTGCTCTGGGGCAACCGGAACTGGGCGCCGTACATCAAGGACGTCCTCCAGGACGCCTACGACAACGGCTACCGCCGCATCCTCATGATCACCACCAGCGTCTACTCCTCGTACTCCAGCTGCCGCCAGTACCGCGAAGACCTGGGCATGAACCTCCTGAAGACCGGACTGGACAAGAAGCTGCACGTGGACAAGGTCCGCCAGTACTTCGACCACCCCGGCTTCGTGGAACCCTTCGTCGAAGGCGTCCGCGAGTCCGTGGCCAAGGTCCGGGCCCAGCTCGCCGCCAAGGGCGTGGAGAACGAAAAGATCGAGATCCTCTTCTCCACCCACTCGATCCCCACCGCCGACGCTGAAGCCTCCGGCCCGCGCGACCGCGAGTTCGAAGAAGGCAGCGCCTACGTCGCCCAGCACCTGGCCAACGCCCGCGCCATCATGGACCGTATCCCCGAAGCCGCAGGCCTGGACTGGCAGCTGGTCTACCAGTCCCGCTCCGGCGCCCCGCACATCCCCTGGCTGGAACCGGACATCAATGACGCGATTGCGGAACTGCCCGCCAAGGGCGTCAACGGCGTAGTGATTGTTCCGCTGGGCTTCGTCAGCGACCACATGGAAGTCCTCTGGGACCTCGACACCGAGGCCATGGATACCTGCAAGGAACTGGGCCTGGCGGCTGACCGCACGCCGACCCCGGGCATCCACGAAACCTTCGTGTCCGGCCTGGTGGACCTGCTGCAGGAACGCACCCTGGAAAACAACATTGCCATCCGCCCCGCCATGACCGACCTCGGCCCCTGGTACGACGTCTGCCGTCCCGGCTGCTGCGCCAACCTGCGCGGCGAAAAGCCGACCATCGCCGGCGCCGATTCCACCGTGGGCGTCGAGTAGTGGCACAGTCGCCCGTCCTCATCGGCACCCGCGGCAGCGCCCTGGCCGTCACCCAGACCACCACCGTCGCCGAGGCACTGTCGGGGCTGGGCGGTTTCGACATCGAACTGGTGCGGGTGCGCACCGAGGGTGACATCAACCGTGCCGCCCTGTCGCAGATCGGCGGCACCGGCGTCTTCGTGGCAGCGCTGCGGGAATCGCTGCTGCGCGGTGACTGCGACGTCGCCGTGCACTCGCTCAAGGACCTGCCCACCGCTCCGGCGGACGGCCTGGCCCTGGGTGCGGTTCCGGAACGCGTGGACGTCCGCGACGTCCTGTGCGCCCGGGACGGCCTGACCCTGGCACAGCTTCCCGCCGGGGCGAAGATCGGCACCGGTTCCCCGCGCCGCGCCGCCCAGCTCCGGGCCGCCCGCCCGGACCTCGAGATCGTGGATATCCGCGGCAACGTGGACACCCGCCTGGGCCGGGTTGCCGGCCTCGTCGAAGGCGCCCCCGGAGACCTCGACGCCGTGGTGCTGGCTGCCGCCGGACTGGCCCGGCTGGGCCGGCTGAACATGGTGACCGAGTACATCGACCCCGCCGTGATGCTGCCCGCCCCCGGACAGGGAGCCCTGGCCGTGGAATGCCGTGCCGCGGACGCAGCCGACGGCGGTCAGCTCGCCAAGGCACTTGCTGCCTACGACCACGCCGACAGCCGCCTCACCGTGGCTGCCGAACGGGCCATGCTCGGCCGGCTTGAAGCAGGCTGCACAGCTCCGGTCGGGGCACTGGCCCGCGTCGACGCCGACGGCATCACGCTCGAGGCAGTGGTCTGCAGCGACGACGGCACGCGCCTGATGCGCCGCACCGCCGTCGCCGGCGAACGCACCGAAGACGCCGCCCGTGCCCTTGGCGTGCAGGTGGCCGAGGAGCTGCTCGCGGCAGGCGCCGGGCAGCTCACCGACCTGCCCGCCAGCTGATGCCCGGCTTCGGGAGCCGCTGAGATGGCAGCCAGGCATCAGGGGCCGGACCTCGCCGGACTGTTCGTTGTTCTTCCACGCACCCCGGACCGTGCTTCGGCGATGGTCCGGGAGCTGGAAGACTGCGGGGCATCCGTGGCGCTGATGCCCCTGATTGATTTCCAGTTCCCCGCGGACACCGCCCTGCTGGACCGCGCCCTGAATTCACTGAAGGCCGGCCGGTTCGCCTGGGTGGTCTTCACCAGTGTCACCACCGTCCGGGCCGTGACCCGCCGGTGCGCAGCGCTGGGCATCCGCCCCGACGCCGTGGTTCCCGCGGACACCCGCATCGCGGCAGTCGGCGCCGGCACGCGGCAGGCACTGGAGGAGATCGGCTTCGATATCGACTTCCTGCCGGACACGGACCAGTCCGCCCGCGGCCTGGCCGCCTCCTGGCCGGATCCGTCGGGATCCGATCCGGAGGGCGGGGACCTGCGGGTGCTGCTCCCGCAGGCCGACGTCGCCGATCCGTCCCTGAACGATGCCCTGACATCACTGGGGTGGGACGTGCGGGCCGTGACCGCATACTGCACCGTGGACTATCCCGCCGCCGGCGTGCGCTTTACCCCGGCGGTCCCCGGGGAGGGGCTGCTGGACCCGGAAGCCTTTGCCGCATCGGCACCCGCCGGACCCCGCGCCGTCGTCCTCACCTCGCCGAGCATTGCCCGCCGGTTCGTGCGCCGCTGCGCGCCGGTCCCCGCCGGAACACTGCTGGTCGCCATCGGCGAGAGCACGGCGGCGCGGATGCGCGAGCTGGGCGCGGACGCGGATGCCGTGGCGAAGCAGCCAACCCCGGCGGGAATAGCGCAGGCACTGTCCATTGCTATGTCTACGGGTCCTACCCCCTAGTTCCCCATCTTTACCGGAAGGCAGAATTACCTCCATGAGCTTCCCCCAGCACCGCCCCCGCCGCCTCCGCACCACCCCCGCCATGCGGCGGCTGACCGCAGAGTTCCGGCTGGATCCCGCCGAGCTGATCCTTCCGGCCTTTGTCCGTGAGGGCATCACCGAGCCCAACCCGCTGACCTCCATGCCCGGCGTCGTCCAGCACACCCTGGACAGCCTCAAAAAAGCCGCCTCCGAAGCGGCAGAGCTGGGCATCGGCGGCATCATGCTCTTCGGCATCCCCGCCGAGCGTGACGCCGTGGGCAGTGCCGGCACCGATCCCCACGGCATCCTCAACCGCGGCATCGCTGCCGTCCGTGAGGAAGTGGGCGACGAACTGGTCATCATGAGCGACGTCTGCCTGGACGAATTCACCGACCACGGACACTGCGGGGTCCTGGATGAAAACGGCGTGGTGGACAATGACACCACCCTGTACATCTACGGCCGGATGGCCGTGGAGCAGGCGCGCGCCGGCGCCCACGTGCTGGGCCCGTCCGGCATGATGGACGGGCAGATCGCCGTCATCCGCCACGCGCTGGACACCGCCGGCTACACCGACGTCTCCCTGTTCGCCTACGCGGCGAAGTATGCCTCCGCGTTCTACGGCCCCTTCCGCGAAGCCGTGGACTCGCAGCTGAAGGGTGACCGCCGCACGTACCAGATGGACGCCTCGAACCGCCGCGAAGCGCTGCTCGAGGTTGAACTGGACCTCGAAGAAGGCGCCGACATGGTGATGGTCAAGCCGGCCATGAGCTACCTCGACGTGCTGGCCGACGTAGCCGCCATGTCCCCGGTCCCCGTGGGCGCTTACCAGATCTCCGGCGAGTACGCGATGATTGAAGCGGCTGCCGCCAACGGCTGGATCGACCGCCGCCGGGCCATCGAAGAGTCCGTGCTGGGCATCAAGCGGGCCGGCGCCAACATGATTCTCACCTACTGGGCCACCGAGCTGGCGGCCTGGCTGAAGGAAAGCAAGTAATGTCCTCACCTGTCTCACCGTCTTCCTCCGAAGAACTCTTTGACCGCGCCCGGGCCCTGATGCCCGGTGGCGTGAACTCCCCGGTCCGGGCCTTCGGCTCCGTGGGCGGCACGCCGCGCTTCATGGTCTCCGCCACGGGCCCGTACATTACGGACTCGGAGGGCCGCGAATACGTGGACCTCGTCTGCTCCTGGGGTCCGGCCCTGGTGGGCCACTCCCACCCGGACGTCCTGGCGGCCGTCCACGCCGCCGTCGACAACGGGCTGTCCTTCGGTGCGTCCACTCCGGCCGAAGCGGAACTGGCGCAGCTGGTAATGGACCGGGTGCCGGGCGTGAAGCGCCTGCGCATGGTGTCCACCGGTACGGAAGCCACCATGACCGCCATCCGGCTGGCCCGCGGCTACACCGGCCGGAACCTGGTCATCAAGTTCGCCGGCTGCTACCACGGCCACCTCGACGGGCTGCTGGCCTCCGCCGGCTCCGGCCTGGCCACCCTGGCGCTGCCCGGCTCGGCCGGCGTCACCGAAGCCACTGCCGCGGAAACGCTGGTGCTGCCGTACAACGACGTAGCCGCCGTCGAGAAGGCCTTCGCTGAACACGGCGCGAACATTGCCGCGGTCATCACCGAAGCAGCACCCGCGAACATGGGCGTGGTCACCCCCGACGAGGGCTTCAACGCCGCCCTGTCCCGCATCACCTCCGCGCACGGCGCGCTGCTGATCCTCGACGAGGTACTCACCGGGTTCCGCACCGGACCGGGCGGCTACTGGGGCCTGACCGGCGCGCAGGAAGGCTGGACGCCGGACCTGTTCACCTTCGGCAAGGTCATCGGCGGCGGCATGCCCGTAGCCGCGCTCGGCGGCCGTGCCGACGTGATGGATTACCTGGCCCCGCTGGGCCCGGTCTACCAGGCCGGCACCCTGTCGGGTAACCCGATCGCGATGGCAGCCGGCGTGGCCACGCTGAAGGCCGCCACCGCCGAGGTCTATGCCACGGTGGATGCACGCTCCGCGGAGCTTTCCGCCGCCGTCTCCGCCGCACTGGAAGCCGCGGGCGTGGACCACAGCATCCAGCGCGCGGGCAGCCTGTTCAGCGTCGCTTTCGGCACCTCCGCCACCGGCGTGCACAACTATGAGCAGGCCCAGGCGCAGGAGTCCTTCCGCTATAAGCCGTTCTTCCACTCGATGCTCGACGCCGGCGTGTACCTGCCGCCGTCCGTGTTCGAGGCCTGGTTCCTCTCCGGCGCCCACGACGACGCCGCGATGAACCGGATCTACGACGCCCTCCCCGCCGCCGCGAAGGCGGCAGCCGAGGCGCAGCCGTAGGTCCGGCGGTTTAGGGCAGTAAAAAACCCCGCACCTCCCTTTGACGGGAGGTGCGGGGTTTTTCGTGTCCGGCCTAGAAAGCGGCGGTCACGTCACCGTTCGGCCAGGTCTCTTCAATGAAGGCCTTGGTTTCGGGGGAGTGGAGCAGTTCCTCGAGCTTGTCGATCCGTGCGTCCTTGTTGCCGGTCTTCCAGACGAGGAAGTTGGCGTACGGGTTGTCCTCGGCAGATTCCACCAGCAGGGCATCGTCCGTGTTCAGCCCGGCTTCGAGGATGTAGTTGCCGTTGATGATGGCAAGGTCCACGGTGGGATCACTGAGGTCATTGACCAGCAGTTCCGGCTGGTTTTCCTGGAAGTCCAGGTCCTTGGGATTCTGTTCCTCGGTCAGGGTCAGCACGGAGGAGTCGTCCGCGATGTCCTTCATGAGTCCGGCCTCTTCAAGCATCTTGAGGGCGCGTGCCTGGTTCGAGGGGTCGTTGGTGACCATGACCCGGGCGCCCTCCTTGATGGTGGAAACGTCCTCGTGCTTCTCCGAGAACGCGGCGTAGGGCTCCACGTGGATGCCGGCGCCGTGCTCGAAGTCGTAGCCCTGGCTCTCCATCTGGGATTCCAGGTAGGGCAGGTGCTGGTAGAAGTTGACGTCGCTGTCGCCGTCGTTGAGGGAAATGTTCGGCGTCACGTAGTCGTCGAACTCCTGGATTTCGAGGTCCAGGCCGGTGCCCTCGGCGAGGTTGTCGCGGACAAACTCCAGGATCCGGGCGTGCGGCGTGGGGCTGGCACCCACGGTGAGGGTGACCGGCTTTTCCGGGTCAAGGCTGTCTACGGCGCTGGAGGCGGAATCAGATCCGCCGCAAGCCGTCAGCGCCAGAGCCGTGGCCACACCGGTGGCAACGAGGGTAAGTGTTTTACGCATCGAATGCGTTCCTTTCACGTAACCCGGGAAGCGGATGTCCGCCGTCCGGGGAAGGTGCAGCTAGCGGCTACTGGCTGCAGGTCCGCAGGGCCCGGGCATGCCGGGCTCTGCGAAGACGGAGGTTAGACCATGGTCTTATCGGGTTCGCGGGCGGTGCCGGCGGGGGCGGCGGCGGGGCTGATGCCTTCTGCCGCGGCAGCCGGGCGGCTGCGCCGTCCGGTACCTGAGGCCGACCGGTGGTCCACCCGGCGCGAGGCGAAGTCGCCGGCCAGCTGGATGATCTGGACGAGGGCCACGATGATGACGATCGTGACCACCATGACCTGGGTGTCGAAGCGCTGGACGCCGTAGTTGTAGGCCAGCCGGCCGAGGCCGCCGCCGCCGACGATGCCGGCCATGGCGGAGTAGCCCACGAGGGTCACCAATGTGGTGGTCAGGGCGGCGACGAGTCCGGGCAGGGCTTCGCGCAGCAGCACCTTGGTGACCACCTGCATCTTGGTTGAGCCCATCACCAGGGCCGCATCGATCTTGCCGCCGGAGACGTCGCGGAGCGCGTTTTCCACCAGCCGGGCAAAGAACGGGATGGTCGCGATGCTCAGCGAAACCGAGGCCGCCACGGGGCCGATCGAGGTGCCGGTGATGAGGCGTGCCAGCGGAATCAGGGTGACCATCAGGATGGCGAACGGCACGGACCGGGTGATGTTGACGATGATGTCGCTGACAATCCGGTTGACGATCTTCATGGGGAGCAGGCCCCCGGGGGCGCTGACGTGCAGGAACACGCCCAGCGGCAGCCCGATCAGCAGGGTGAAGAACCCGGCGATGCCCACCATCTGGAGGGTCTCCACCACGGCCTCCGGCAGGGCCTTGGTGATTCCGGGGTTGTCGAAGAGTCCGGTCAGGAAGTTCATGCTGCCACCTCCACGGTGACGCCCTGCAGGGCGAGGTATTCATGGACGGCGGCCATGTCGGTGTGCGTATCCAACTGGATGCGCAGCCGTCCGAAGCGGGTGCCGGCCAGCAGCTCTACGCTGCCGGCAAGAACGTTGACGTCGGTGTCGAACCGGCGGGTCAGTGCGGACAGCACCGGATCCGAGGTGGTCTGGCCCGTGAACAGCAGTTCCAGGACCGGACCGCCGGGTGACGGCGGAGTGACGGGCAGCGGGATCAGCTGCTTGGCCAGCCGGCCGCGCAGGTCCGAGGCAACCTCGCGCAGCGGGCCGTGTTCCACGACGCGTCCGGCTTCCAGCAGGGACACCGAATCGCAGATCCGCTTCACCACGTTCATTTCGTGCGTGATGATCAGGACCGTCAGGTCCAGGCGGCGGGTGAGGTCGGAAATGAGGTCCAGGATGTCATCCGTGGTGCTGGGGTCCAGTGCCGAGGTCGGCTCGTCGCACAGCAGTACGTCCGGATCGGAGGCCAGCGCCCGGGCAATGCCCACACGCTGTTTCTGTCCGCCCGAAAGCTGGGCGGGGTATGCCCCGGCACTGCCTTCCAGTCCCACGAGGGCCAGGAGTTCCTGTACGCGGGCATCGATGACGCTCTTCTTGGTGCCGACGAGTTCCAGCGGGTGCGCGATGTTGGCGGCGGCTGTGCGGGAATCCATGAGGTTCGCGTGCTGGAACACCATCCCGATGCGGCGGCGGGCCGCACGGATCTCGGAGTCCTTGACCGCGGTCAGCTCACGGCCGTCGATGGTGACGGAGCCCGACGTCGGCCGGTCCAGCAGGGTCAGGCAGCGGACCAGGGTGGACTTACCGGCACCGGAGTGCCCGATGATCCCGTGGATCGACCCCTTGGGCACGCTCAGGCTCACGCCGTCCAGTGCGGTGACGGTTCGCTCGCCCTGCCGGTAGACCTTGCGAAGGTCGGTAACTGTGATCATTCGTCCTCGTCATATGCGTTAGATGGCCGGCCCGGAGCATGCAGAAAGGGGCACGGTTCTGTGCCGTGCCTGGATGCCGGCCGTGCGGAGGGGTGTCTGCCAATCTCGTGGCGCGAGACGTCACGCGCGTTCAGTACACGCGGGTACGCCTGGGGCGCCATCAGCGCCAAACACAGTAACCAGTATCGCATGATGGCTGCGGCGACCCGGCCAAAGTGACGGCCTGTGAAGAGGTTCGCAGGAGGTATGCAGCCAGGAATCAGGCGGGATCCAGGACGGAACCGGGTTCGCGGTCCGGTGCGGCCCGGAACGGCCAGCTTCCGTCAATGACGGCTTCCGGGTCCCGGCGCCGGAGGTAGTCCTGGAAACTGGCGGCCTGGCCGGCGGCCCAGCTGACCTGGGAATCGTGCAGGGTGCGTGCGTCGCACTGGAGTTCCGGATACTTTTCCGCCATGACCGCGGCCACGGACAGGGTGGCCGCGACGTCGGCGGCGGAGGTGTGGGCGTTCTCGAAGCCGACGCCGTAGTGCTCGGCCATGGCGGTGAGGGTGCGCTTGCCGCGGCGGAACCGGTCCACCTGCTTGTCCAGGATGTACGGGTCGATCACGGGCATGGGATGGGGGACCGTCAGCCCGAAGCGCTCGCATTCGCGGGCCAGCACGGTGAAGTCATAGCAGGCGTTGAACGCCAGGACCGGAATCCCGGCGGCAAACATACCGGCCAGCACCTCCGCCACCTCGGCTGTGACTGCGGCGGGGTTCCCGCCCTCCGCCCGGGCGCGTTCGTTGGTGATGCCGTGGATGGCTGCCGCCTCTGCCGGGATGGGGATCTCCGGGCAGGCCAGCCACTCGTGGTGCTGCAGGGTCTCGCCCCGGCCGTTGACCAGGATGATGGATGCGGTGACGATCCGCGCGGTCTGCGGATCCCGGCCGGTGGTCTCCAGATCGAAGGCCGCGCGGGGAAGTTCATGCCAGCTGTTCATGCAACAAACCTATCCGGGCGCGGTGACATTCCCGGGATTGGCGGCAGCCGCGGCGGCGTCGGTACCCTACTGGATATGCGCAGGGACTATGCCGACGCGGTGCTCGCTGTGGCCGATCTCATACCGCCCGGACGTGTGCTGTCCTACGGCGACATTGCCGAGCTGCTCGACGCCGGCGGTCCGCGGCAGGTGGGCGCGGTGATGTCCGCGCGGGGCTCCGAGGTCTGCTGGTGGCGGGTCCTGCGGTCCTCGGGGCAGCCGCTGAGATACCACGAGGTGCGCGCCTGGGAGCACTACCGGCAGGAGGGCACCCCGGTGCGCGGGACGGCGGACGACGACGGCGCCGGCTATCGGGTGCGGATGGACAGTGCCCGCTGGCAGCCCGGCGAGGCGGAATGGAAACTCCTGGACAGCCTCCGGGGAGGTCTGCGTTAGTCCGGCCCGGGCGGCGTCGACCCGGACACCGGGAGCTTCGAAGCGCCGATATCAGGAATGTCGGAGGGACATGATGAAGTGGAACCATGAGCGTTGAACTCCAACTCGTCGGGCCGGCTGCAAGCGCGTTGTCCGCGCCCCGGCTCAGCGCGGACCAGCAGGCCGTGGTGGACCTGCCCACGGGCAGCGGACCCGTCCTTGTCCTGGGAGCGCCGGGAACCGGCAAGTCCACCGTCCTGGTGGAAGCCGCCGTCGCACGGATCGAACGCGACGGGCTGGACCCTTCCCATCTGCTGATGCTGGCACCCTCCCGGCTTGCCGCGGCCGGCCTGCGGGATGCGCTTTCGGCCCGGCTGCAGGGAACCCTGAGCACCGCGCCCGCCAGGACCTGGGCCTCCTACGCCTTCGACCTGATCCGGCGCGCCAAGACCGAAGGCCGCCTGCCGTACCTCACGCGGGCGCCGAAGCTGCTCTCCGGCGCCGAACAGGACGTCATCATCAAGGAACTGCTGGCCGGACACGGACAGCAGGGAGTGCCGGAACTTCCATGGCCGGACAGCCTGGACCAGGCTCTGGGCACCCGCGGCTTCCGCCAGGAAATCCGCCAGCTCTTCGACCGTGTGATCGAGTACGGCATCTCCGCCGAAGAACTGCGTGAACTGGGGCAGCGGCACGGCCGTCCGGACTGGGAGGCGGCCGCAGAGCTTTACGCCGAGTACCGGGACGTCCTGGACCTGCGCATGCCCGAGTCCTTCGACCCGGCAGGCATCATTACTTCGGCCCTGAACATCCTGCACTCGGACCCGGAGTTCCTGGCCGCCGAACAGGAGCGCCAGCAGCTGGTGCTGGTGGATGACCTGCAGGAAGCCAACCCCGCCATCCACAGCCTTTACGCACTGCTGGCCGGTACCGGAGATTCCATCGCCGCCGCCTGCCCCGACACCGTGGTGCAGGGTTTCCGCGGTGCGCGCCCGGATCTGGTGGGCCGGCTGGCCGAACGCTTCGAGGGCAGGCTCGATACCCGCGTCCTGACCACTTCACACCGCCTGACCGGGTCGCTGGCCGGTGCCTGGACCCGGACTGCCTCGAGGATTTCCGTGGTCGGCCAGCTGCCCTCCTACCGCACTGCCGTGGCAGATGCCCGGTTCATCGGGACGGCGCCCGGGGGCGGCAACGTCCAGGAGGCACCCGAGGCACTCGAGGCTCCGGAAACAACTGCGGCCCAGAAGGCCACGGAGACCCCCGAAGTCCCGGAGATACCGGCTGCGGGCACGGCCGAGGCGCATGTCGTGGACACTCCCATGCACGAGCAGCGTTACGTGGCGCAGCGGATCCTGGAAGCCCAGCTGCTGCAGGACCGCTCGCTCGAGGACATCGCCGTCATTGTCCGCACCGGCGCCCAGCTGGCTGCCCTCCAGCGCTATCTCACCGGACAGGGGATTGAGGTCAAGGTCCCCGTCGCGGAACGGGCGGTGCGCGATGAAGCCGCCGTCCGTCCGCTGCTGGACGCGTTTGCCGTCGTCCTGGACCCGGAGCTGCTCACCCCCGAACTGGCAGTGTCACTGCTGACCTCGCGCATCGGCGGCGCGAGCACGCTGGAACTGCGCCGGCTGAGGCAGGCACTGCGCCGCGAAGAGCGCAGCGCAGGCGGCGGACGGACCAGCGACGCACTGCTGGTGGAATCGCTGCTGGACCCCGAGTCGGAGTCCGGGCGGGCACTGGCCGGCCTGAGCTGGGATGCCCGTCCGGCCGCCCAGCGCATTTCCGCCATGCTCGCCGCCGGGCGGGAGGCTGCCCGGGAACCCGGTGCCACGGCGGAGACGGTCCTGTGGGCACTGTGGTCCGTCTCCGGCTGGTCCAAGCGGTGGGCGGAAACGGCGCTCTCCGGCGGCCCGGGTGCTTCCCGCGCGGACCGGGACCTGGACGCGATCATGGCCCTGTTCCAGACCGCGGAACGGTACGTTGACCAGCTGCCCGGTTCCACCCCGGCGCAGTTCCTCGATTACCTCACCAGCTCCGAACTGCCCATGGATACCCTGGCCGCACGGGCCCAGCGCCGCGAGGCCGTGGAACTGCTGACCCCTGCCAGCGCGGCAGGCCGCGAATGGCCGATGGTGATTGTCGCCGGCATCCAGCAGGATGTCTGGCCCAACCTCCGCCTCCGCGGCGAACTGCTGGGCAGCGGGGAACTCGTGGCGGCCGTGGAACACGGGGACAACTTCCGTGCCCACCGCAGCCCGCTGACGCTGATGCAGTCTATCCGCTTCGACGAACTGCGCAGCTTCTCCACCGCCATCTCCCGTGCCCGCGAAGTGCTGATCTGCACGGCGGTCTCCTCCGAGGACGAACAGCCCTCCGCCTTCCTGGACCTGGTGGCACCGCTGGAGCCGGGAGCCGAAAAGCGTCAGCGCACCGAGGTCCTGCGCCCGTACACGCTGCGCTCGCTGGTCGCCGAACTGCGCCGGTACGCCCAGCAGCCGGACGAAGACCCTGAGTTGGCCGCCGAAGCCGTCCATCACCTGGGCACCATGGTGAACCACGCCGTGCCGGTCCCGGGAGCCCACCCCGGGAAGTGGTGGGGACTCGCGCCGCTGTCCAGTGAAGCTCCGATCCTGCCCCCGGAGGCCCGGATTCCGGTGTCGCCTTCCAAGGTCGACGCCGTGCTGAAATCTCCGCTGAGCTGGTTCGTCTCCGCGGCCGGCGGCGAGCAGGCCACCGACTTCGCCCGGTCCTTGGGCACGCTGGTGCACTCCATCGCGCAGGACATGCCGGACGCCGCCGGCAGCGAATACGTGCAGGAGCTGCAGAAACGCTGGCCGTCCCTGGGCATGAAGGACAACTGGGAAGGCCAGATGGACTACCAGCGGGCCGAAACCATGGTCCGCAAACTGGCCGAATACGTCATCACCATGCGCCGCAGCGGCCGCTCGCTCGTCGCCGTCGAAAAGGACTTCGAGGTGGAGCTGCCGGTGGAGATCGACGGCGCGGTCCGCACCGCCCTGCTGCGCGGCCAGATCGACCGCCTGGAAGTCGATGCCGACGGCCGCCTGTTCATCGTGGACCTGAAGACTGGCAAGTCCGCCCCGAAGAAGGACGATCTGCAGGGGCATCCGCAGTTGGCCGCCTACCAGGAGGCCGTTCGGGAAGGTGCCCTGCCGGACGCCCCGAGGGTGCCCGGCGGCGCCGCCCTGGTGCAGCTGGGCACCACCAACAAGGGGGTTTCCGTGCAGGAACAGCAGCCCCTGGACCCGGACGACACCACGGCGCGGGACATGGTCCGCAACGCGGCCGCGCTGATGTCCGCGGCATTCTTCGAAACGGTCCACGATCCGGGCCGCAGCGGCTTTGGCGGCAACGGCTGCCGGTTGCCCGAAATCTGTCCTCTCTGCGCTGAAGGAAAGCAGGTCACCGAGTGAGTGCGTCCGTAACCGACGAGGTTCCCGGCGGGCTGCCGCAGGCCGCGCCCGTCCCGAAGTACTCCGCGAGGCGGCTGGCGGAACTGCTGCATACCGATCCGAACTCAGACGTGCAGTACCCCACCGACGACCAGATCGGCATCATCGAGGGTCCCCTTGAGCCGCTGCTGGTGATCGCCGGTGCCGGGTCGGGCAAAACCAAGACGATGGCGGACCGCGTGGTCTGGCTGGTGGCCAACGAACTGGTCCGGCCCGAACAGATCCTCGGGGTCACCTTCACCCGCAAGGCAGCGGGCGAGCTGGCCTCCCGCATCCGGGCGCGCCTGAACCTGCTCTACCACCAGCTCGACGCCGGACCCGGCGGAGCAGCGGATCCGGATACCGCCGGCGGCGGCGAGGAACGGATGGAGCCGAGTGTCTCCACCTACCATTCCTACGCGAACGGCATCGTGAACGACTACGGCCTGCGGATCGGCGTCGAACGCGATTCCGTGATGCTTGGCGGCGCGCAGTCGTGGCAGCTGGCCAATGAGGTGGTGGAAGCCTATTCCGGGGACTACGAACATTTCACTGCCGCCAAGTCCACCCTGGTCGGCGCAGTGCTGCAGATGGCCGGTGAATGCTCCGAGCACCTGCGCACCCCTGCCGAGGTCCGTGCCGAACTCGCTGCCCACGTGGACGCGGTCACAGCCCTGCCCTATCAGTTCGGCAAACCCAAGGAACCCACCCAGGCCGCTCGGAAGCTGATCAACCGCCTGCGGACGCGCATCTCCGTGACCGAACTGGTGGAGGCCTACCAGCGGGCCAAGGCGGAACGCCGGCAGCTGGACTTCGGCGACCTGGTGGAGCTGGCGGCACGGATCGCGGCCACCATCCCCGAAGCGGTGGAGATGGAACGCGCCAAGTACAAGGTGGTCCTGCTGGACGAGTTCCAGGACACCTCCCACGCGCAGATGGTCCTGTTCTCCAACCTGTTCGGCGACGGCCGCTCCGTCACCGCCGTCGGGGATCCGCACCAGTCCATTTACGGGTTCCGCGGGGCCTCCGCCGGCCAGCTGGGCACCTTCCGGGAGAAGTTCCCGCTGTTCACCGACACCGGCCGCCAGCTCGCGCCGCTGGCCAATCTGTCCGTGGCCTGGCGGAACTCCACCTCCGTGCTGGCCGCGGCCAACACCGTCTCCACCGCGCTCAACGGCGTTGCCCCCTGGCTCAAGCACCAGCGCCTGCCGCACGTACCCGAGCTGCAGGCCAGGGAAAATGCCCCCGTCGGCGAGGTGTATCTGGGCCGTTACCTCTGTGATGTCTCGGTGGAGCCCGGCAAGGGCACTCCGGAGCGGATCCTGGGGGAGGCGGAAGCCGTGGCGGAGCAGGTGGCCTTCCACCGCAGCCGCAAAGCCGAGCTGGGCGGGTTTGATGACCGCGGCAAGGAACAGACCCCCACCGTGGCGGTGCTGTGTCGGGGACGCAAGCAGTTCGAGCCGATCCGCAAGGAACTGGAGCAGCGCGGCATTCCGGTGCAGATTGTCGGCCTGGGCGGACTGCTGTCCACCCCCGAAGTGGTTGACCTGCTCGCGGTCCTGCGGGTCCTGGGCGATCCGGGACGTTCGGATTCCATGCTGCGGATCCTGGCCGGAGCCCGGTGGCGGATCGGTCCGGCGGACCTTATGGCGCTGGCGGACTGGTCCCGGCACCTGGTCCGGGTCCGTGAACGGGCCGTCCGGGTGGCCGACGCCGCCGATATCCACGGCCCGGATGAAGCTCCGGACCTGGTGGTGGAGGCGGACCTGGTGGAGGCCGGCAGTCTGGTGGAAGCCGTGGACTCCCTGCCGCGTCCCGGCTGGGTCTCCAGCGCCGGACGGTCCCTCTCCGAGGAGGGGCTGAAGCGCCTGACGCAGCTGCGGAACGAGCTCCGGGACCTGCGCGGGTTTGTCGGCGAGGATCTGACCACGCTGATCGGCGAGGTGGAGCGCCGGATCCTGCTCGACATCGAGGTCGCGGCAAAGCCCGGGGTTACCCTGCACGAGTCCCGGCGGAACCTGGACGCATTCATCGACGCCGCAGCCACGTTCAGCTCCTCCGCGGAGCGGGTGGACCTGGCCGCCTTCCTCGCCTGGCTGGAAGCCGCCAACTCCGAGGAAAACGGCCTGCCCGTGACACCGCTGGAACCGAGCCGCGAAGCGGTCCAGCTCCTCACCGTCCATGCGTCCAAGGGCCTGGAATGGGACATCGTGGTGGTCCCCGGACTGAACGAAGCCTCGTTCCCCAGCGACAAGGATTCGCGCTGGAGCAGCGGAGATTCCTCCATCCCGTGGACCCTGCGCGGCGACAGCCTGGACCTGCCGCAGTGGGACTGGGAACAGGTGGACCAGAAGTCCTGGCTGGACAGCGAAAAGCTCTTCAGCGAAGACGCCAAGGGGCACGCCGAACGGGAGGAACGGCGGCTGGCCTACGTGGCGTTCACCCGCGCCAAGTCCGTGCTGATCTGCACCTCCTCCGCCTGGGGCGGAGGACGGTCCAAACCGCTGGGCGTGTCACGGTACCTCCAGGACCTCTACGACCTGGAACAGTCCGGCGCCGCGGGCTACCGGCTCCTGCACTGGGTGACGCCCGAAGACGAGGGCACGGAAAACCCTGCCAATGCCGAGACGGAGCGGGCCAAGTGGCCGATTGATCCGCTCGGACCCCGCAGGCAGGCAATGGAAGCCGCTGCGGAGGCCGTCCTGGAGTCTGCCGGACACCGGGCGGCACGGGCCGCGGCCCGGGAGGAAGGCCGGGCGGAGGACGATGTTTCCCCCGTGGGGGAGGCCGCACCGGATACGGCTCAGGCTCCGGCCCCCTCCGGACGCTGGAGCCGGGAAACGGAACTCGTCCTGGCCCGGCACCGGCCGCCGAACGAAGTGGTGCAGGTGGAACTCCCCGCCCACATTTCAGCGTCCATGCTGGTGGATCTGAAGGACAACCCGGCGGAGGTCACCCGCCAGCTCCGCCGGCCGGTTCCGCGCCAGCCGGGGATGGCCGCCCGCAAGGGCACCGCCTTCCACGCGTGGGTCGAGGAATTCTTCGGTACCAGCGGAATGCTGGACATCGACGAATACCCGGGGGCCGCCGACGCCTATGTGGATGAGGCCTATCAGCTCGAGGACATGATCGCCACGTTCGAGGCCTCGGACTGGGCGCAGCGGACGCCTGCCTTCATCGAAGTGCCGGTGGAGACCAAGGTGGACACCGTCGTCGTCCGCGGCCGGATCGACGCGGTGTTCCAGGACGCGGACGGCACCTGGGACCTCATCGACTGGAAAACCGGCGCCCCGCCGTCGTCGCAGAAGCTTGATGTGCGGTCCGTGCAGCTGGCGGTGTACCGGCTGGCGTGGGCGCGGCTCAAGGGGGTTCCCCTGGAGAAGGTGCGCGCCGCCTTCTACTATGTGGCGGCGGACAAGCTGATCCGCCCCTACAACCTGGCCGGTGAAGCCGAACTCGAGGAGATCATCCGCGAGGCAGCAAAAACCCCGTCCGCCGGGTTCTGATCCGGCGGACGGGGTCGGTTGCTGAACCGGTTGGGGGAGGGTCAGGGGACAGCTCGCCGAAGCGTGGCGTAGGACGTGAGGGCAAGCAGTGCACCGGCAGCCAGCAGCCAGCCGGCCAGGGAGAGCGGCGTCAGCTGCACTATCCAGGCGCCGACGGAAGCCCAGGCCTCCCGCCAGGTGATCAAGGCGATGACTCCCAGCAGGACGGCGCCGGCACCCACCAGCGCTGCCGTGAGTCCAATCGTCCGCCACCGCTTGTAGATGGTCGAACTCCAGAAGCCCAGCAGGAACAGCAGGATGGTGACCGCGAAATAGAAGAGGATCTGGGTGTACCAGGCGCCCTCGGCAATCCACGGGATGGCGAAGATGGCGCCCTTCATGCCCCAGCCGTCGGTCGCCTGCTCCACCAGCCCCAGTACCCAGTACAGGACCGCCAGAGCCAGGGCGACCAGGGAGAACAACCCGATCGTGCCGATGTAGAAGGCGCGCCGGCTGACGCTGAGGGCCTGCGAGAAGGGGAAGAGCAGGGTCATGGCCTGGATCCCCAGGGCAAAGAAGTACCACATCACCGCCTGCCCGGAGCCCGAAATGACGTTCGAGGCATCATCCGGGATCATCGCGAAGATGGCCAGCGAAATCAGCGTGGAGGATGCCAGGATAATCAGCGGAATCCACAGGTAGATCCACTTATTGGTCAGCTGCATCCGCGCCACGGCTACTGCACGGTTCATTGGAACGCCTCCAGGCTGTCTGTTGCCGCAGTGCCGGACGGCTTCTCTACGCCGTCGGCCTGCAGGGTCTTGCGGACAATGAGTTGCTGCAGGGACACCGGCGTCAGCTGCAGCCCAAGCTCGGCGGCTTCCCGGCGCCCGGCGTCGCCGAGCCGGTGCTCTACGGTCACCGAAGCGAGGGACCCCAGGGCTTCGCGGTGCAGTACCGGATACCCGGCGATGAAAGCCTCGACGATGTCCGCCGTGCCGCTGATGGTCACGGCACTGCCCCTGATGTTCTCTGCGTCGTCATTCAGGACAATCCTGCCGTTGTCGATCACGATCACATGCTCCAGGAGGAGGGCGACCTCGTCGATCAGATGCGAGGAGAGCATGATGGTGCGCGGATGCTCGGCGAAGTCTTCGACCAGCCGGTCGTAGAAGATCTGCCGGGCCACGGCGTCGAGCCCCAGGTAGGGTTCGTCAAAGAAGGTGATGTCGGCACGCGATGCCAGTCCGAGAACCACTCCGACGGCGGACAGCTGGCCGCGGGAAAGTTTCTTCAACCGGCGCTTGACCGGGAGGTGGAATTCCTCCGCGAGCGAGGCGGCGAACCCGGCATCCCAGTTGGGATAAAGGAGCCCGGCGGATGCGAAGGCGTTGGCAGCGGTGAAATCGTCCGGGTACTTCTGCGATTCGCGGACGAAGCACAGCCGTCGCAGCACCCGGTCATTCTCGAAGGGGTGTTCTCCGAAAACCCGTACCTCACCGGAAGACTCAAAGCCCTGGGCCGTGAGGATGGACATCAGGGTTGTCTTGCCCGCCCCGTTGCGTCCGAGCAGCCCATAAATGCGGCCGCCGGAGATATCCAGGTCAACGTTGTCGAGCGCTAGCTGGTCCCGGTAACGGCGTGTGAGGTTCCGGGTTTCTATCACGTTCGTGGTGCCGGCAGTCATGGCGCCATGCTCCCTTCGGTGTCGACGGCGCTGCGCTGAATCAATCCGGCGAGCTGGGTGCCGTCAATACCCAGCTTCCGCGCTTCGATTGTCAGCGGTCGGACGTACTGCTCGTAGAACTGTTCCCGCCGCTTTTTGAGGACGGCTTCCCTGGCTCCTGGCGCCACAAACATGCCGATGCCCCTGCGCTTATAGAGGATGCCCTCATCCACGAGGAGATTGATGCCCTTGGCCGCCGTTGCCGGGTTGATCCGGTAGAAGGCCGCGAATTCATTGGTGGAAGGCACCTGACTTTCCTCCTTGAGGGTTTCGTCAAGGATGTCGCCTTCGACGCGTTCGGCGATCTGCTGAAAGATCGGCCTGCTGTCATCTATCAAAGCGGCTCCTGTGTTTTCGTGCCGGAGACCCCGGTTCACTACTTCCTTGGTTCATTACTGATGTAACTAACCTAAGGCAGGAACCGGGGCATTGCAACAGCTTTAAAAGAAAAACGGTGCCCCGCCGAAATCGGCGGGGCACCGGAGTGCGGGCGTGCGGGGCTATTTCTCCGGGACCGGGGTCAGCGGGAGGGCTGTGGTTTCGGTGCCCGGCTTGTTGCCGTCACCGTCACCGTCACTGTCGCGCGGAGCGGTGTCGCCGGAGGCACTGTCTTCGTTGGTGCCGGCGTCCGGTTTCCCGGCAGGGGCGTCCGCGGCGGGGGCTGCAGCTTCAGCCGGGCCGGGTTCTCCGGGCCTTCCCGCGTCGGGTGCGGCCATTCCCTGCGCAGTCCCATCGGGTCCGCGGTTCTCCGTTGCCGTTGAGGAATCCGTGCCGTTTTCCGTGGCCGGCTCTGTTCCGGTATCGGCAACGCCGGCGTCGTCCGCGCCCGACACGGCAGGAGCCGTGGCCGGGGCCATGGGGACGACGGTAACCTTGGCAGCCGCCGGTCGGACTGTGGCTGCGGCTCGGGCTGCGGCTTCGGCCTGGGCACCGGCAGCAGCTTCGGCCCGGGCATCGGCAGCGCGGGCCTCGCTGTCCCGCCGGTCAGATGCTTCCTGCGCCCGTACATCCTCTTCGAGGGTGCCGAGCATCTCCACGGCTTCGTCCACCATGGTGGAGTTCTCGGCGGCGACGCCGCGCACCAGCCACTGGGCGAGGGCGAATTCCGCGGACAGGGCTGCACGGCGGATCAGATGCGGGTCTTCGGGATCCTTGCTCGCCGCCAGGTAGGCGCCGTGTACGGCCTCCGTGAAGCGGGGATCGTTGGCGGCGATCAGCCAGGCAAAATCATCCGCCGGGTCGCCGACCCGAAGATCGGTCCAGCCGGTCACCGCGCTGACCCGTTCGCCGGTGAGCAGGATGTTGTCTTCATGCAGGTCGCCGTGGACCACGGTGGGCTTGAAACGCCAGAGTGAGACGTCCTCCAGCGCGTGTTCCCAGCGTCGCAGCAGGACGGAGGGGATCTTTCCGGTGGTGGCTGCCTGGTCCAGTTCATTCAAACGCCGCTGGCGGAACTCGTTCGCGCTGTAGCTGGGCAGGTCCGCGGAAGTGACCAGGTCGCGGGGGATGGCATGGATAGCGGCCATGGCGCGGCCGATCTCCGCTGCTACGGAACTTCCGGCCGTCATCAGGGAGTCGATGCTGCGGAGGGCGCCGGGGAGGTGCGAGTAGACAAACGTGCACAGATCACCCTGGCGGACGGTGCCCGCCACGTACGGCAGGGCAAACGGCAGCTCGGCCCGGACCGCAGGCACAAACGTGCGCAGGACCAGTAGCTCGGTCTCCAGTCGCATGCTGGCCTCGAGATGTTTGGGGGACCGGACGCGCCACCTGCGGCCGGCATCGTCAATCAGCAGTGCCGCGTCAAAATCCGCAGCGTCGTCCGGGGAACCGGCAACGCCGGTGGGGGTCAGCCCTGGGACGGCAGCGCTGGCCATTGCAGCCAATTCCATGGGGGTCCGTTTCACATGTTCAACCGTAGGGGCAGATGTGCTCCGGATAACCATTGCCGGGCGGCGAGTCGCCTAAACCGTGAGGAAAACCTCAGACCGGGTAGGGCGCAGGGGGCCAACTACAGTTTGGGGGGAGGTAGTCAGTACGGTAGGTGGTATGAGTATCCCGGCACCGGCAGCAGAAGTTTTTCCCCTGGGTTTGTTACCGCTGGCCCGGACGGCCGTGGACCGGGGGTCCGACCGCCGTGTCGCCCCGGATCTGTTCGACACCATCCGCGCCGACGGCGGGACCCGCGTGATGTACCTGGCCGGCGGCCGCGCCCTGGTCCGCGACGGCGCGCTGGTGCTCCTGAACCCGCCGGCGTCGGGCTTCGGTGATGTCCCCGTCTACCTCGGCCGGACCCTGGAGGATGCACAGGTGCCGCTGGGCACCGACGTCGTCCTGATGACGCTGCCCGAACCGGATCCCGCGCTCGCCGTGGACGGCGCCGCCTGGGTGAGCCTGCGCGAATCTGCCACGCATCTGGGCGCGCTGGATGCCGGACTGTTCGTCGAGGCAGCCGCAATAGCCAACTGGCACGCCGTGCATACCCACTGCCCGCGCTGCGGGGCGCAGACCGTTCCGGAACAGGGCGGCTGGGTCCGCCGCTGTCCCGAGGATGACAGCTCCCACTTCCCGCGCACCGACCCCGCCATCATCGTCGCCGTTGTTGACGAGGAGGACCGCATCCTGCTGGGCTCGGCCGCAGCCTGGGCCGGAAACCGGTATTCCACGCTCGCCGGCTTCGTGGAACCGGGGGAGTCGCTGGAGGCCGCGGTCATCCGCGAAGTGGCCGAAGAGTCCGGGGTGGTTGTCCACAGCCCGCAGTACCTCGGGTCGCAGCCGTGGCCGTTCCCGTGTTCACTGATGCTGGGTTTCACCGCCCGGGCTGTAAACGCCGAGGCACGGGCCGACGGCGTCGAAATGTCCGACGTCCGCTGGTTCAGCCGCGCGGAACTCACCGACGCCGTGTCCAGCGGCGAAATCACCATCGCGGGACCCATTTCCATCGCCCGGAACCTGATCGAGCGCTGGTACGGCGGGACCATTATTGAACCGGAGGCCAACGCCCGCCCATGAGCAGTGGATCACCCGAAGCACGAATCCTGGCAGGGCTTGACGACGAGCAGCGCGCAGTAGCCACCACCCTCACCGGCCCGCTCTGCGTCCTGGCCGGTGCCGGCACCGGTAAAACCCGTGCCATCACGCACCGGATGGCGTACGGCGTGGCCACCGGCGTCTACAAGCCGCAGCAGGTGCTGGCGGTGACGTTCACGGCCCGGGCCGCAGCGGAAATGCGGACCCGGCTGCGGGACCTCGGCTCCGGCGGTGTGCAGGCGCGGACCTTCCACGCTGCCGCTCTGAAGCAGCTGCAGTACTTCTGGCCGCACACCGTGGGCGGAGCGATGCCCGGGCTGCTGGACCACAAGGCCCAAATCATCGCCGAAGCCGCGCGCCGACTCCGGCTGTCCACCGACCGCGCCGCCATCCGCGATGTCGCAGCGGAGATCGAGTGGGCGAAGGTCTCCATGCTCACCCCGGACAGCTACGTGAAGGCAGCCGGGGACCGGGAGCCACCGGCAGGCTTTGACCTGACTGCTATTTCGCGGATCTTCCAGTCCTACGAGGACGTCAAGGTGGACCGCAACATCATCGACTTCGAGGATGTCCTGCTCATCATGGTGGGAATCCTGCAGGAAGACGAGCGGGTGGCGGCCATGGTCCGGGACCAGTACCGGCACTTCGTCGTGGACGAGTACCAGGACGTTTCGCCGCTGCAGCAGCGGCTCCTGGACCTGTGGCTGGGGCCGCGGGACGAACTGTGCGTGGTGGGCGATTCCAGCCAGACCATCTACTCCTTTACGGGTGCCACGCCGCGGCACCTGCTCGACTTCACCAAGCGGTTCCCGAACGCCGACGTCGTCAAACTGGTCCGCGACTACCGTTCCACCCCTCAGGTGGTCGGCTTGGCGAACCGGATCCTCGCCGCCCGCACGGCCGAAGGGGAGCGGAACCGGACGGCACCGGCCTGGCCCACTCCGCTGGAGCTGGTGGCCCAGCGGCCCGCCGGCCCGGAGCCGACGTTCACCGAATGCGCCGACGACGAGGCAGAGGCCGCGCACGTAGCCTCGTCCATCAAGGCACTGATCGAACAGGGAGTCCAGGCCAGCGAGATAGCTGTCCTCTTCCGCACCAACGGGCAGTCGCAGGCCTACGAACAGGCGCTGGCGTCGGCCGGCGTCGGCTATCAGCTGCGCGGCGGAGAACGGTTCTTCGCCCGCCGCGAGGTCCGCGACGCCGTGCTCCAGCTGCGCGCGGCGTCCCGGTCCGTGGGCAACGAACCTGTGCCGCAGCTGGTGCGGGACATCCTGGCTTCCCTGGGCTACACCCCCGAGGCGCCGGCCGGCGGCGGAGCCACCCGCGAGCGGTGGGAATCGCTGGCCGCCCTGGTGTCCCTGGCCGAAGAGCTGCAGGTCACCCGGACCCGCGACCCGGACAGCATCTTCACGATGCAGGACTTCGTGGCGGAACTTGAGGAACGTGCTGCAGCCCAGCACGCGCCCCGGGTCCAAGGGGTGACCCTCGCGTCCCTGCACTCCGCGAAAGGCCTCGAGTGGGATGCCGTCTTCCTGGTAGGGCTGAGCGAAGGCCTCATGCCGATCTCGTTTGCCGACACGCCTGAAGCCGTCGATGAGGAACGGCGGCTGCTGTACGTCGGCATTACCCGTGCCCGGGAGCACCTGGCCCTGTCCTGGTCCACGGCCCGGACGCCGGGCGGGCGTGCCAACCGGAAACCGTCGCGGTTCCTGGACGGGCTGCGGCCCCGGACCGAGCGGGACGCCGGGCGTACCGCAGGACCGGCCCGGCAGACCCGGCGCAAGGTCACCGGGCCGGCAAAGTGCCGCAGCTGCGGTGCCCTGCTGACCACCGGGGCCGAACGCAAGGTCGGACGCTGCGGGGACTGCCCTGTGACGTACGAGGAGGCTACCTTCGACGCGTTGCGCGAATGGCGCCGTGCGACGGCCGCCGAGGCAGGCATTCCGGCTTTTGTGGTGTTTACCGATGCCACGCTGGTTGCCATTGCCGAAGACCGCCCGCCGTCCCTGAACCGGCTGGCCACCCTCCCCGGGGTGGGGCCGTCCAAGCTGGAGCGCTACGGCGAGGCAGTCCTGAAGGTGCTTTCGGAGAGCACCGAGGCCTAGCCGGGCGGCTGTTCTAGGCCACCCGGGTGCCCCTGCGCTGCAGCCGGCAGCCGCAGGCCGGGTGGTAGTCCAGCTTCCTCAGCTGCGGGTACCCGTCGGAGGTCCGCAGCCGCAGGACCGCGGAAAGCACGGCCGGCTGATTGATGCCGTCCAGAAACACCAGTGCTGCCATGGCTGCAGCCCCGGCGGCGAGCACTGACCCGGCAAGTTCCTCGCCCTCGGGACCGAACGGGTTTCCGGAGGGGACGGGCACCTCCCGGCTGCCCTTCGCGAGGGCTCCTATGGCGGCGTACCACCCCGGATCGGTGTCTGCCCGGTGCCGGTCCAGGCATTCCAGGCACGGCGTGAGTCCCGGGACCACCAGCGGGCCGACGTCCCATCCGCCTTCCTGTGCAGTCAGTATCAGGCGCGGAACGCTGCCGTCGCCTCCGGGAAGCTCCGGCGGCCGGTCCGGCGGAACCGCGCCCACCGCACGGACGGCGACGGCGAGGTCCACCGCGGCGGGGACCTGCCGGCCACGGCCGGAGGACATGGTCAGCACCTGGACGGTGGGATCCACCCGGAACAGGTGGCGCTTCACGGCAGCTGCGCGGTTCATCCCGATGTCCGTCATGGCATAGGCGCTGCCGACATCCGCGGGGGACACCACTGCCGGGTCCGTCAGCAGCAGGGTTCCGATACCTGCGGAGGCAAGGGTCCGTGCCAGCAGGGCCCCTGCCCGTCCCAGTCCGTCCACGGACACGGCTGCCGTGGCGCGCCGCCGGATGGATTCCTCGCCGTTGACCCGGTAAGCGGACGAGAGACGCTGCGCGTCGGGAAGCAGCCGTTCCGAACGCAGGGAGGGGATGGGGTCCGCTGTTCCTTCGTGCGGTACCAGCAGCGGGCCCAGCACCTGCAGCAGCGAAGCTGCGCGGTCCGGAAGCAGGAACAGGGCCGCTGCCGCCTCCTGCTCCGTTCCGTCCGGAACACCCTGCCGCAGGACCGCCAGAAACGCGACATCCGCGTCCTGGAGGTTGCGCAGCAGCAGGGACCCCGGACCGATCCCCAGCTGACGGGCCCCCGGCGAAACCTCGAGCACGTGAATTCCCGGATTGATCCGCATGGTCTGCTCCCGTGGTCTGGTTCTTCCTGCCCGGTTCCGGAACGTATTCTCCGCACCGGCAGCACTGCCCGCTCATCCGGGCAGGGAACCATGCTGGCACGCCGGACCCCGGGGGGCGGCGTTATCCACAGGCAGCAGGGGTGTCAGCGGCGGCGGCTACGCTTGGAATATGCCTTCCCCGCACCAGACCGTTGATGCCTCCATCCCGGCCACCACCAGCAATGGAACACCCATCCAGGTGCGCCGGTCCGCCCGTCGGAAGCGGACCGTCAACGCTGTTTTCCGTGACGGGGTCGCCCTGATTTCCATCCCTGCACATTTCTCCGCCGCCCAGGAAGCCGAATGGGTGCGGAGGATGGTGGTGCGGCTGGAAGAGCGCGTGGCCGGTGCGTCGGATTCCGGAACCGGGGAAGATGACCTGATGCTGCGTGCCGCGGAACTGTCCCGGACCTATCTCTCCGGCCGGGCCCGTCCGGAGTCCGTCCGCTGGGTCAGCAACCAGAACTCGCGCTGGGGGTCGGCCACGCCGGGCAGGGGAACCATCCGGCTGTCAGACAAGCTGCAGGGCATGCCGCAGTGGGTGGTGGACTACGTGCTGCTGCATGAACTCGCCCACCTGCTCGTACCCTCGCACGGTCCGGCCTTCTGGCGTCTGCTGGAAGGTTATCCGCAGACAGAGACCGCCAAGGCCTTCCTCTCCGGCGCCGCTTTCGCCAGCGCCCGCGGCCTGAAGGGGGAGATGGGGGAGGACTGAGCGGCCCTTTAACGCAGTTACTCCAGAGACTGCTGCCTCTGGAGTAACTGTGGTGGAGCGGTTCGCGTCAGCTGGCTCCGGGCTTGCCGTCCCCGCCGTTTCCGTTATCGGTGTCGCCTTCGCCGCCGGCCTGGTCGGCGCCGCCGTCGGTGGATCCTGCGTCCGGGGTCTCGGTTCCTGCGTCCGGGGCGTCCGGAGCAGCCTCCTCCGATCCCTCTGCAGGGGTATCGAATCCGCCCTCGAGCAGGCGCTTAAGGGCGGCATCGACGTCGGAGTCGGCAGCCTCCAGCAGCTCGCGCCGCCGGCCGAAGCCCTTCGGATCGTCCAGGTCCTCGGAAGTGGGCATCAGGTCCGGGTGCTCCCAGACGGCGTCGCGGCCTTCGATGCCGCGTTCCTCCGTCAGGTGCGCCCAGAGAGCGGCGGCATCGCGCAGCCGCCGCGGACGGAGCTCAAGCCCCACCAGGGAGGCGAAGGTGTGCTCTGCCGGGCCGCCGCTGGCACGGCGCCGGCGGATCATTTCGCGCAGGGCGCCTGCCGAGGGAAGGTTCGCTGTGGCTGCTGCGGTGACTTCGTCCACCCAGCCTTCCACCAGTGCCAGTGCGGTCTCGAGCCGTTCCAGGGCTGCGTCCTGCGCCGGCGTGCGCTGGGGCTGGAAAACGCCGCCGGAAAGGGCGGACTGGATGGATTCCGGATTGGAAGGATCGATGTCCCGGGCGGCTTCCTCGATCTTGGACATATCGATGTGGATGCCGCGGGCATAGCTTTCAATGGTGCCGAAGAGATGCGATGCGAGCCACGGAGCCCGCGCGAAGAGGCGTGCATGCGCGGCTTCGCGGACGGCCAGGTACAGGCGGATCTCCGCCTCGGGTACGTCCAGGCCTTCGCCGAAGGCGGCAACGTTGGCGGGCAGCAGCGCCATGGTTCCGGCGGCCAGCGGCAGGCCGATATCGGTGGAGCTGACCACTTCCTTGGACAGTGCTCCCACCGCTTGGCCGAGCTGGATGCCGAACATCGCCCCGCCCATATTGGCGAGCATGGAGGATGCTCCGCCCATCATGGACTTCATTTCCTCGGGCATCTGCGCCGTGATGGCGTTGGACAGCGCCTCCGAAATACTCACGGCCACGGGCTCGGTCAGGCGGCGCCAGGAATCCATGGTGGCTTCCACCCATTCCGCCCGCGACCAGGCGCGGCCGAGGCTGGCGGTGGACGCAAAATCGGTGGCAGGGTCCAGCCAGAGCTCGGCCAGGTGCAGGGCTTCGTCAACCTCGCGGGCCTGGGCCGGGCTGGTGGAGGGGTCGCTGCCGGTTGCCGCGACCCGCCTGGCGTTGTCCTTGGCGAGCTGCCAGTTCACCGGACCGTCCGAGGATGAGCTGAACATGGCCTGGACCTGCTGGAAGATCATCGCCATCGCGTTGGGGTCCGAGGGCAGTCCGGCGGCCTTCGCCAGCTCGGAGGGATCCATGCCCCCTGCTCCGCCGGCGCCGAACAGGCGCGCGAGCATTTCGGACAGCGGATCCTGCGGGTCGTCGCCGCGGTCGGATGGATTGGAGCTCATGGGATAACCACCGGTCCTGTGGAAGAAAATAAAGCGGAAAGTTCGGCTTGCGGTGCCCGACACCGGCCGAGCATATTCCCACCACGTTACCGGCAGCGGCCAACCCCTGTCCCGCACAGCCTGTTTTCGTTCGCTGTAGGCAAAGCCTGCCCTGCACACCCGGGTACGGAGCCGGGCGTAGGCTTGCAGGGTTGGCAGCCTGACAGCGGGCACCGGCACGTTACCGCAGACGCACAGCACGAGCACAGCACACGAGCGCAGGAAAAGGTTGGTCAGTTGCGCCCCTCTCATGACGACAGCAGGACCGCGGCGCAGGGCGGGCCGGTCAGTCCCGCACCCGGGGAGTTCCCCGTCCCGGCCCCGCAGCCGGACGGCAGCTACTCCGTGTACCCCTATCAGGGCCTGGGCCCGGGACGCCCGGCACCGGCGAAACGCACCGTCCGCTCCCGCGCAATGATCGTCTCGGGAGCGCTCGCCGTCGTACTTGGTGCCGCCGCCGTGCTGCTGCCCGCCCAGTACGTGGTGGAGTCCCCGGGGCCCACGTTCAACACGCTGGGCAGCGCCGGAGACTCGGAGATCATTGAAATCGAGGGGCGCCGGAGTTATCCCACGAAGGGTGAACTGGACCTGACCACGGTGTACGTTTCCGGCGGACCCAGCACCAATATCAGCATCTTCCAGGCTGTGGGGGGCTGGGCGAACAACGACGACGTTGTGTACCCCACCGAATTCCTCTACGCGCCGGGAACCACCAGCGACGAGGTGGACGAGGAAAACGCCGCTGCCATGACGTCGTCGCAGGAATCCGCCGTCGCCGCTGCCCTGACGCAGCTGGACATCCCCTTTACACAGGAACTCACCGTCGCCGCCGTGGTTGAAGGCTCGCCGGCCGAAGGCGTGCTGCAGGCGGGAGACACCGTGACCGCGGTGGGGGACACCCTGATTGACGGCATCGACAGCCTGCGTGCGGTACTGAACGACGGCGGCGGCTCGGCTGCGGAGATCACGGTGCGCCGGGACGGGAACGAAGTCACCGAATCCGTGACGCCGCGGCAGTCCGACTCGGGTGTCTATCAGCTCGGCATTGAGCTGGCGACGTCCTTCGAGTTCCCCTTCGAGGTCAGCATCGGCGCGGGAATGGAACAGGTGGGCGGACCGTCCGCCGGAATGATGTTCGCCCTGGGGATCGTGGACCGGCTCACCCCGGAACCGCTCACGGGCGGCAGGCACTTCGCCGGAACCGGGACCATCGACGCGGCCGGCAACGTAGGTCCCATCGGTGGAATCCGGCAGAAACTCATCGGGGCGTCCGACGCCGGCGCGGAGTATTTCCTTGCCCCTGCGGACAACTGCGGCGAAGTTGTCGGGCACATCCCTGACGGCCTCGAGGTGGTGAAGGTGTCCACCCTGGATGAAGCTGTCCAGGCGGTGGAAAAGCTCGCCGCCGGTGGAAGCGCGGCGGACCTGCCTCAGTGCACCCCCTAGTGGTGGATGGCCCGCCCTAGTTACGATCGGGACAAGGTTGTTTGCGGCACCGGATCGAAGTGGCAGCCACAGAGCAATCCAAGGCAGAATGACTTACGGACGGCTTCCCGGCCGTCCGGCGGGGACACAGGGCGGAAGACACGGCCCGAAGTCATTCCCGCCGGTGAACCCCGGGGAGGCCGCGAGCCGACGCACCGAACGATGAGGTAACTGTGACTTCCGGACCAAACGGCCCATTTTCCCGACCCGGCACGGCCACGGCCGTCGGCAGGCGACGACGGCGCAGCCCGCTGATCGCGACGCTGATCGTTGTTGCCGTACTGGTCATTGGCTTTGTGTATTTCTCCCAGGTCTACGCAAACGTCCTTTGGTACAACCAGCTGGGCTATCTGGAAGTCTTCGTCAAGGAGAACCTGACCCGGATCTCCATGTTCCTGGCGGCGTTCCTCGTGATGGCCGCCGGCGTGTTCGCGAGCATCCGGGTGGCCTACACCTCGCGGCCCATCTACGCGCCGGACAGTGCGCTGCAGGACAACCTGAACCGCTACCAGGCCCAGCTGGAGCCGGTCCGCAAACTGCTGATGATCGGCATCCCGGTTTTGGTCGGCGGCTTCGCCGGCACCGCTGCCATGTCCATGTGGCAGCAGGCGCTGCTCTTCTTCAACCGGCGCGACTTCGGCCAGACCGATCCGCAGTTCAACATGGACTTCAGCTTCTACCTGAACACCCTGCCGTTTATCGGGTTCCTCGTAGGCTTCCTGATCAGCGTCGTCGTTATTGCCGGAATTGCCGGCCTGCTGACCCACTACCTTTACGGCGGCATCCGGCTGGAGGAGAAGGGCGTGTTCGTGAGCCGCCCGGCCCGCCTGCACCTGGCCATCATCGCCGCAGCCTTCCTCATCCTGCAGGGCATCAACTTCTGGCTTGACCGCTACGACACCCTGCTGAGCACCTCCGGAACCTGGACCGGCGCGCTTTACACCGATGTGGAAGCCGTCATCCCGACGAAGGCCATCCTGGCCGTCGCCTCCGTGATTGTTGCCGTCCTGTTCATCCTTTCCGCCGTTATCGGCCGCTGGCGCCTGCCCATCATCGGCACCGCGATGCTGATCATTACGGCCATCGTGGCCGGCGGCGTCTACCCCTGGATTGTCCAGCGCTACCAGGTGCAGCCCTCGGAGCTGAGCCTGGAACGGGAATACATCCAGCGCAACATCGACCTGACCAGGGAGGCCTACGGGCTGACCGACACCGAGGTCATCCCCTACGACGCCACGGTGAACGCAAATGCCGGAGCCCTCGCGCAGGACGCCGGCACCACCGCCAATATCCGGCTCCTGGACCCGAACGTCGTCTCCGACGCGTTCGGCCAGCTGCAGCAGTTCCGCCAGTACTACCAGTTCCCGCAGACCCTGAACGTGGACCGCTACGAGATCGACGGCGAGGTGCAGGACACCGTTATTGCCGTCCGTGAACTCAATGTCGGCGGCGTACCCACCGGCTGGGTCAACGAACACATCCTCTACACCCACGGCTACGGCGTGGTGGCGGCACGCGGCTCGACCGTCGGGCCGGACGGCAAGCCGAGCTTCATGGAATCCGGCATCCCCTCCACCGGCGTCCTCACCGACGGCGGCGCATACGAACCGCGGATCTACTTCGGGGAGAACTCCCCGGCGTACTCCGTGGTCGGCGCCCCCGAGGGCACCGCTCCGGTGGAAATCGACCGTCCGCAGACGGGCAACTCGGAAGAGGAATCGCAGACCACCTTCAGCGGCGACGGCGGACCCAGTGTCGGGAACCTCTTCAACCAGCTGGTCTACGCGATCAAGTTCCAGTCCACCGAGCTGCTTCTTGCGGACGCGATCAACGAGGAATCGCAGATCCTGTATGACCGCGACCCCCGCGAGCGGGTCGAGAAGGTTGCGCCGTACCTGACGGTGGACAGCAACGCCTACCCGGCGGTCATTGACGGCCGTGTGAAGTGGATCGTGGACGGATACACCACAAGCAAGTACTTCCCGTACTCCACCCAGCAGGAGCTGCAGGACGCCACCACTGACTCGCTGACCCCCGGCGCCGCGGCCCTCCCGCAGGAGCAGGTGAACTACATCCGCAACGCGGTGAAGGCCACGGTTGACGCCTACGACGGTTCCGTCGAGCTGTACGCCTGGGATGATGAGGATCCGCTGCTTCAGTCCTGGCAGAGTGTCTTCCCCTCCACCCTGAAGAAGTACAGCGACATGTCCGCCGAACTGATGGCCCACGTCCGCTACCCGGAGGACCAGTTCAAGGTCCAGCGTGAACTGCTCGGCAAGTACCACGTCACCGACCCGGATTCCTTCTACCAGAACGACGACGCGTGGAGCGTTCCTGCCGACCCCACGGGCGGCAACGGCAACATCAAGCAGCCTCCGTACTACCTGTCGCTGCAGATGCCCGGACAGGACGAAGCGACCTTCTCCCTGACGACGCCGTTTATCCCCTTCGTGAGCGAAGGCGGCGACCCCCGCAACGTCCTTTACGGCTTCCTCTCCGCAGAGGCGGACGCAGGCACCGGTGAACCCGGTGTCAGGAGCGAGGACTACGGCAAGCTCCGGCTGCTGGCACTGCCCACGGACACGGCTGTGCCCGGCCCCGGCCAGGCACAGAACACGTTCAACTCCGATCCCACCGTTTCCAACGCCCTGAACCTGCTGCGCCAGGGTGCATCGGAAGTCATCAACGGCAACCTGCTGACCCTGCCGGTCGGCGACGGCATCCTGTATGTCCAGCCGGTCTATGTCCAGTCCTCCGGCGAGGCCTCGTACCCGACGCTTCAGCGCGTGCTGGTCAACTTCGGCGAGAAGGTCGGCTTCGCTCCGACCCTGGATGAAGCGCTGAACCAGATCTTCGGCGGCGACTCCGGTGCGGCCACCGGCGACGCCGGCAACGTCGGAGCCACACCGCCGGCTCCGGAAGACGGGGCGGACGTCACGGCCCAGTCAGAACTGGCAACGGCGCTTTCCGACGCCGGACAGGCCATCCAGGACGGCCAGGCAGCCCTCGGCAGCGGCGACTTCGCCGCGTACGGCGAGGCGCAGACCCGGCTCCAGGACGCCATCGCCCGCGCAACCGCAGCGCAGGAGCGGATGGAGGGCGACGCCGGCGGGGACGACGCCGAAGCGCCGGCCGACGACGCCACCGCACCGGCGGAGGACGGCGAAGGCAGCTAACCCGCCGCGGCGGAGCACCCCGTGCTCCGCCGCCGGCCGGCATCCGGTTTGCACCCTCGACCTGCGGCGGGTAGAGTTAGATATTGCGCCGCGGGGTGGAGCAGTTCGGTAGCTCGCTGGGCTCATAACCCAGAGGTCGCAAGTTCAAATCTTGCCCCCGCAACAAAAGGAAGTCCCCCGAGGATCCGCAAGGAACCTCGGGGGACTTCTGTTTTGTCCTCCGGAGGACAAACTAGACTCCCCGTATGGGCGATACCCCGGCGGAACGGGACCCGGACCGCGGCGAGACCCCGCTGCAGAAACAGGACCGGAACTGGACGGACCTGCTGCAGGAACTGCGGGTGCTTCAGACCGGCATCCAGATCCTGACCGGTTTCCTCCTGACGCTGCCGTTCCAGCAGCGGTTCACGGCGCTGAATCCGGCCCAGGTGGGCATTTACCTGTCCCTGGTAGTGCTGTCGGTCCTTGTCACTGCACTGCTGCTGTCCACGGTGGTGATGCACCGCACCTTCTTTCAGCGGCGGATCAAACGGGACCTGGTGGACAGCGCGGACCTGCTGCTGCGGGTCACGCTGGTCCTGGTTGGCCTGATCCTGGTCGGCACCATCGGCCTGGTGTTCGACCTGGTGCTCTCCGGTGCCGCGGGTGCCGTTGCCGCAGTGTCGGTCGCGGTGCTGGTGGCGCTGCTCTGGCTGCTGCTTCCCCTCCTCCTGCGGCGGCGTGCGCTGCGGCGCCGCGCCTGGCAGTCCCGGCACCGGCGGCACCGGGACGGAGAGCCAAAGGACGGATAGCCGAAGCGCCGGCAGCCGGGGACGGGGACAGACAGACGAAGGGCGGGCACCGGAAGCGGTGCCCGCCCTTCGGGCAGTACTGGTTGCAGCGGAGCGGCTAGTCCTCGATGGCGGACTTCGTGCCCGAAGACTTCAGGGCCGCCAGGCGGGCTTCCACCTCGGTCTGCTCGCCGAGATCCTCGAGCGACTCGAACTGTGCGTCCAGGGAAGAGGACGCGAGCTCGTTGGCGCCGCGGACGCGTGCTTCTTCGCGGCGGATCTTCTCTTCAAAGCGGCCGACCTCGGACGTGGAGTCCATTACGTCGATGCTCTTCATGGCATCGTGCATCTGCGTCTGGGCCGAGGCGTTGCGGGCGCGCGCAATCAGTTCATCGCGCTTGCTTTGGAGCTGGTCCAGCTTGCCCTTCATCTGGTTCAGCCCGGTCTTGAGGCGCTCTACGATTTCTTCCTGGGAAGCGATGGTCGGCTGGGCGCCCTTGGCTTCGTTTTCGGAGGCAATCTGCCGCTGGAGGGCCACCTTGGCAAGGTTGTCGAATTTCTCGGCATCCGCTGTGTTGCCGGCGGCGCGGAATTCATCGGCCTTGCGGGACGCAGCCAGGGCCTTGTTGCCCCAGTTCTGGGCATTCTGGATGTCCTCGTTGTAGTCGTCCTGGAGCATCCGCAGGTTGCCGATGGTCTGCGCTACGGCGCTCTCGGCTTCGGCGATGTTGTTGCTGTAATCGCGCACCATCTGGTCGAGCATCTTCTGCGGGTCCTCGGCCTGGTCGAGGATGGCATTGATGTTGGCCTTGGCCAATTGGGTGATACGTCCGAAAATCGACTGCTTAACCACGGTGTCTGCCTTTCAATCTGCTGTGTTCGGAAAAATCCCGTCTCCGCCATGGGACGTTACGGGTACATCTTGGTGTACTTTCGCGTGTTTGGCTCGTACCGTCTAGAAGTTTCCTCCGGAGGAGCCGAAGCCGCCGCCCCCGCCGAACCCTCCGCCTCCGCCGAAACCGCCGCCGCCGAAGCCGCCGAACCCGCCGCCGCCCCATCCGCCGCCGTGTGAGCCGCCGCGCAGGATGGAATCAATGAGGATACCGCCCAGGAGGGCACCTCCCAGCCCGTTGCCGCCGCCTCCGCCGCCGAACCCGCCGCCAAAGCCGCCGCCGCCGAAACCGTCAACGTCCTGCTGCGCCATTTCCGCAGCCTGGGCGGCCAGGGCATTGGCCTGCTGGGCATAGGCCAGGGCACTCACCGGATCGCCGGCCTGCATGGCCACGGCCTGCTGCAGGTTCCGTTCCGCCTCGGCCAGGCGCGTGCGTGCCTCGCTGCCCACGCCGCCGCGGCGTGCGCGGATGTAGTCGGAGGTACCGGAGATCTGGGCCTGCGCGGCCATGATGGCGTGCTGCAGGGAATCGCGTGCCCTCCGCTCCTGTTCCTGGCGGTCACGGATCCCTTCCAGCGCTGCATCCAGCTGGCTGTTGGCCGCCTCCAGCCGACGCAGCAGATCCACCGGGTCAATCGGCCCGGCCTGCGTCGCCTGGTGAACTGCGTCAAGGGCGGCACGGACGCCTGCCGCCGGGCCGGCGAGGCCCGGGGTGGTTCCCCCCGCCGCGATGGCGCCGGCCTGGGCCAGGTCCTGGTTGGCATCCGCTACGGCGCGCTGGAGCTCCTGCCGGGCACTGTCGAGTTCCTGGCTGCGCTTGTCGATGGCATCCAGCAGCACGTCCGCCTGATGGACGGCTTCTTCGGC
Source organism: Arthrobacter zhaoxinii (assembly GCF_025244925.1). Classification (NCBI taxonomy): domain Bacteria; kingdom Bacillati; phylum Actinomycetota; class Actinomycetes; order Micrococcales; family Micrococcaceae; genus Arthrobacter; species Arthrobacter zhaoxinii. Next base: position 2,524,948 of record NZ_CP104275.1, on the reverse strand, counting down.
CGCGCGGACGGAAACCACCGCCGAGGACGTGTCACCTTCGGACAGCTTCTCGTTTGCTGTTGCGGCCGCATTGGTCACGAACGCCAGGCGCTCATGGGCCTGGTCGATGTTGTCACTGACCTGGCTGACAGCCGAGGCGGCATAACGGGAGCGGAGCGAATCAAGTGTTGCCGCCGAGGTGCTCAGACGTGAGGAGGTCTGATCCGCAGCTGCCCGTGCCGCCGCCAGTGCGGCAGGGGCATTCTTCTCCAGTTCCCGGAGGGAATCGAACTCTTCCTTGTGCGCCTGCAGGGAATCGTTGACCGCCTCGCACCGGCGGATGATTTCCTTCAGCCAGGTGCGCTGCTGCTGTTCGGTGTCCGGAATGTGGTCATCGAGCTGCTGCTGCAGTTTGAAGGACTCGCCCATGTGGGCGCGTGCCGCGGCCAGGTCCTCGGAGAAGGTGGTGACGGCGTCCTCGCCGTAGGCGGCCATCGCAAAACCGAGCTCCTGCTCGCTGGACTTGATGGCATCGTCGGCAGCGACGAGCAGGCTTCCGGCACGCTTGCGCAGGTCGGGAACGCTCATGGTGTCCAGCGGATCCACCGGTGCAGCCGGTCCCTGCTGCTGAACGGGAGCGGCAGCAACGGACTTGCGGCGGCGGCTGCGGACCAGCAGGGCTGTTCCCAGTCCGCCGGCAACCACAACGCCGCCGACCAGCAGGGGCGCAATGTCCGCTCCGCCGGATTCTTCCGCGGCGGCAACTTCTCCGTTTCCGCCGCGGGCAATATCTTCCAGCGACTCAGCGGCGTTCACCGCGCTGTTGGCCCACTGTGCGGACGAAATGTCGGAGGACCCCAGCAGGGGGTCGGTGGCCGCGGCGAGGATGGCATTGCGGCGTGCCTGGTTCAGGACGCTCTGGTCCCCGGTGGAAACCTGGATTTTACGGTCCTCGGTAGCAATGCTCAGAAGGGCTTCCTTGGCGCCCATCCCTTTGCCCCGGACCACCTGCTCCGACCAGGCGGCCGGGTCCGAGGGGCTGGTGAAGGAATCCACGTAGACGACGTAGAGGGTGTACCCGGTGTTCCGCTGCACCTCGGAAATGGCCGCATCCACCTCGGAAGCATCGCCGCCCAGCACGTTGGCCGGGTCCACCACGTATTCGCCGGGCGGTATCCGCACGGGGGACTCAACCGGAACCTGGAGCACCGATCCGACTGCGGACCGGGAGGGGTCCACGGGCCCGGCGAAGGCAGCGGCCGGGACCAGGACCGTCACTGCACTCAGGCCTAGTACGGCCCCCAACCTGTTCCGTGACCGCATAAAATATCCTTTGGTTTGTCCTGCTCGGTTCCAGGGGCCGTAGGGGGCAGCACATGCGGCCACGGACCTTGGTACCGATTCTAGGGGCCGTCCAATGCCGCGTCCACCGCGTACCAGGCGGCCCAACGCTCCGTCGACGTCGGGCATGGCCGTCTGACCTGCGCTTTTGCCGCTTCCCTCGCGCATGCTGCCGCTACAACGGCATTCGGGATGTTCACAGCTGATGTCCAGCAACCGTCCTCGTATGTCCCAGCTTGCACTGTCATAGTGGTAACAACACGTTGTGGCTAGACCATGGGTAAACGAACCTTGAAAGGACAACCCACATGACTGAGCAACACGGGGGAGCCGACGAGCGTCCGCTGCCTCCCCGGCCGCCCGCTCCGCCGTCGTCGTTCCCTGGCGCAGCGCAGGGGGACCAGGCCTCCACCGGCAACGGCCCCGCCGCCCACGGAGCGGCTCACGGATCGTCCCCGTACGGGTCGGCGGACCCGGGTACGGCGTTCACCGCCCCGGCCGGCACCGCACCGGCCGGCGAGTCCCGGTCAAAGAAGTTCGGGGCCGGAACGCTGGTGGCGGGCATGCTGCTGGCAGGGCTGTTCGGCGGCGGAGTGGCCGTGGGCGCCGGCGCCCTCATGGAGGACAGTGACACCGCCGGCTCGGCCACCCAGCCGCAGACGGTTGTGGTGAACAACGAAGACAGCGTCAACGCAGTCACGGCCGCGGCAGTGAAGGCGGCTCCGAGCGTAGTGACCATTGAAGTCGCCGCTTCGGGCAGCACCGGCACCGGGTCCGGGATCATCCTCGACGACGACGGCCACATCCTCACGAACACGCACGTGGTGACGCTCGGAGGCACCGCGGGGGACCCCGTGGTTGAAGTCCAGACATCCGACGGGCGGGTACTGACCGCCACCATCGTCGGCACGGATCCCGTATCGGACCTCGCCGTGATCAAGGTGGATGCCGACGACCTCACGCCGGCCGCCCTGGGGGACTCCGGGAAGCTGAACGTCGGGGACACCGTGATTGCCATCGGCGCACCCCTTGGCCTGTCCGGAACCGTCACGGACGGTATCGTCTCCACGCTGAACCGCACGATCAGTGTCCAGTCCTCCGCGGCACCGGAGGAATCGGAAAGCTCCGATGAACCCGAGGACAACGGTTTCGGCTTCCGCTTCGCTCCGCCGGACGGATCGTCGCAGAACCAGAGCGCCGCGGAAAGCTCGATCTTCCTCAACGTCATCCAGACAGACGCCGCCATCAACCACGGCAATTCCGGCGGCGCACTGGTGAACAGCGAGGGTGAAGTTATCGGCGTGAACGTTGCTATCGCCTCCGCAGCATCGGGCTCCGCCGGTGAGGACAGCGGCAACATCGGTGTCGGATTTGCCGTCCCGATGAGCTACGCCGAGCGGGTTGCCGAGGAAATCATCGACAACGGTTCCGCTACGCACGGCTACCTCGGCGTGTCCGTCACCCCGGCAACCGCGTCCGACTCGGCGTCGACCTTCACGGTAGGGGCCGAAGTAGCCGAGGTGGTGTCCGGTTCGCCCGGTGAAAAGGCTGGCCTGCGCGAAGGGGACGTGATCACTTCGGTGAACGGCATCCCGGTAACCGATGCCCAGTCACTCACCGCTGCAATCCGCATGCAGCCGGCCGGCGGCAAGGCGACCATCGACTACACCCGCGGCGGCAACGCGGACAGTACGGACGTTACCCTCGGCGATTCGGCGAAGCAGTAGCGGCGCTGTTTCGGCAGGGCAGCGGTTAGCAGCGCTGCATCCAGCAGGACAGGAAGGGCCGCCTCCGGAAGTATCCGGAGGCGGCCCTTCGGCTGTCTGCAGGCCTTCCATTTGCACCGACGGGAAAGCCCCGCCAGTGTGTGATTAGCTTTAAACGCACCGCTCCATAGGGCGGTGCGCGTCGGCGGGAGGATTTCCAGGCCGCCGGAATCGATTTTCCTACCGGAAAGGCGCCGAATGCAGGAGTCAGCCACCCGTCCGCTGAACATTGTTGTCTTGGTCAAGCACGTCCCGGACGCGCAGTTTGACCGGCACCTCACCGGACCCGGGCACACCCTGGACCGCGCCGAGAGCATTCTCTCCGAGCTGGACGAGTATGCCCTCGAAGCCGCGCTGCAGCTGGCCGAAGCACGCGGCGGGGAGAGTGCCGGGAACCGGGTGACCGCCCTGGCCATGGGGCCGGCGGCGGCAGTGAACGCGGTGAAGAAGTCCCTGCAGATCGGCGCCTACGCCGGCGTGCATTTGGCCGACGACGCCCTCGCCGGCTCCGATGCGGCCGGTACCTCACTGGCTCTTGCCGCCGCCGTGCGTGCCGTCGCAGAGTCCAACGGGCCGGTGGATCTGGTCATCACGGGCATGGCGTCCACCGACGGTGAAACCTCGCTGGTTCCCGCCCAGCTCGCCGAACGGCTGCAGCTGGCACAGGTGACCTTTGCCTCCGAACTCGAAGTGGCCGACGTCGACGGCGCCCCGGTGGTCAAGGCCCGCCGCGACGGCGACTCCTTCACCGAGACCGTCGAGGCACCGCTGCCGGCCCTCGTCTCGGTGACCGACCAGGCCAACAGCCCGCGCTACCCGAACTTCAAGGGGATCATGGCGGCCAAGAAGAAGCCCGTCACCGTGCTGACGCTCGCCGACATCGGCGTGGACCCCGCCCAGGTGGGGCACGACGGCGCCTGGACAGCCGTAGCCGCCTCTGCGCCGCGGCCGCCGCGCTCGCAGGGAACCATCATCACCGACGACGGCACCGCCGGCGTGCAGCTGGTGGAATACCTCGCCGCCCAGAAACTCATCTAAGACTTCTCCCTGCTTTGCTTTCCGGCGCTCCGCAGGCGCCGCCGCCTACGTCCCGAAGGAGCGCATCATGGCGTCCGTCCTGGTTTTTCTTGATGTCCCAGCCCTGCCCCTGCCGCGGGCTGCCCGTGAACTGCTGACCCTTGCCGGCACCGTCGGCGAACCGGTGGTCGCCGCGGCACACCGTGCGGATCAGGCCATGCTCGATGCGCTTGCCTCCCACGGCGCGGTAAAGGTCTACGAGCCGGCAGGGGAACTGGATACCGTCCTGGTGGCCGCCAAGGCTGCCTTCCTGGCCGACGCTGCGAAGACCGAACAGCCCGCAGCCATCCTCCTGGGCAATTCCTTCGAAGACCGGGAGATCGCTGCCCGCACCGGCATCAAGCTGGGGTCCGGCGTCATCACCGATGCAGTTGCCGTGGCGCCCGATCTCGCCGTCACCAAGTCGGTGCTGGCCGGGTCCTACACGTCAACGTGCCGGGTACGGACGGGCACGCCCGTCATCACGGTCAAGGCCAACAGCGTCGAGCCCGCGCCGGCTGATCCGGCTGCCGCGGCTCCGCAGCGCGTCGAGGTGCCGCTTTCCGACGCCGGCCCTGCCGCACGGGTGACCGGCCGTTCCGGAAAGCGCGTCAGCGGACGTCCGGAACTGGCCGAGGCCCGGGTCATCGTTGCCGGGGGACGCGGCATGGACGGGAACTTCGGTCCCGTGGAGGATCTGGCGGACCTGCTCGGCGGAGCCGTGGGCGCCTCGCGTGCCGCCACGGACGCCGGCTGGATCGAACATTCCGCCCAGGTGGGACAGACCGGCAAGACGGTCTCCCCGCAGCTGTACATATCCGCCGGCATCTCCGGCGCCATCCAGCAGAAGGCCGGCATGCAGACCGCCAAGGTCATCGTTGCGGTAAACAAGGACGCCGACGCTCCGGTGTTCGAGATCGCAGACTTCGGCATTGTCGGCGATGTGTTCTCCGTGCTGCCCCAGGCCGCCGACGAAATCCGGAAGCGCAGGGCCTGACATGTTTCCGACGTCGGCTCCCGCCCGGGTCCTGGCCTTCGCCGCGCACCCGGACGACATCGACTTCGGCGCTGCGGGGACTTTGGCCCGCTGGGCACGCGAGGGTACGGAAATCACCTACTGCATCATGACCGCCGGCGATGCCGGCGGCTTCGACCCTGCCGACCGCTCCGGTGTCAGTGCGCTCCGCAGCGCGGAACAGCGCGAAGCAGCCCGCCAGGTGGGGGTGCAGGACATTGTGTTCCTGGGGGAGCGGGACGGCTATCTGGAGGTTAACCACGCGGTGATCGCCCGTGTGGTGGAGCAGATCCGCCGGGTGCGTCCCGACGTCGTACTCTCCCTGCATCCCGAGCGGAACTGGGACCGCCTCCAGGCGAGCCATCCGGACCATCTGGCCTGCGGCGAAATCGTCACCCGCGCGGTTTACCCTGCCGCCGAGAACCCCTTTGCCTACCCGGAACTCGCGGAGCAGGGGCTGGAAGCGTACAAGGTGCCGTGGCTGGTGTTTTACGGTGCGCCGCGGGAGCGGGAGAACATTGCCGTGGACGTCAGCTCCACGGTGGAAGTCAAACTCGCTGCCATCCGGGTCCACGCGAGCCAGCATCCGGACCTTGAGGGCATGGACGCCTCGGTCCGCCGGTTCCTGCAGGACAACGCCCGCCGTCACGGCCTGCCCGAGGGTGCCAGTGCGGAGACGTTCCACGCGGTCGGTGTGAATACCCCGGAGACCATCGCCGGGTTCTAGCGGCCTTCGGGGCCGCCGGCCGCCCCGGCCCCCGGACCGTGATCGGGCGGACTAGGGGCGTACGGCGGTGGCGATCAGGGTGTCGGCATTGAGTTCGAAGTCATCGCCCAGCTCTGCGAGGAAAGCAGTGCGGACCCGGTCCACGGCTGCCGGGTCCTCGGGCAGCAGCATCCGGTAGCCGCCGCCGAGCACCAGCGACCAGGCGAGGGACGGACTGAGCTGGACGCGCCCGGGCGTGGCCGCCACGGTGATGTCGGTCAGGCCCAGGGACTCGAGCCAGGACGCGAGTTTCTCCGGTGTCTGAAGCCGCTGCACGTTGTCCGCACCCGGCTGGGGAAGGGTCTCAAGCTCGGGTCGTTCCTGCAGGCAGGCTTTCCACAGCAGCTCCCTGAAGGGCTCCCAGGATCCTTCCGCCCAGGTGCTGAGGGCGAAGCGCCCCCCGCTGCGGAGCAGCGACGCGAGGTGGGCGGCGCCGGCATCCATATCCGGAAGGAAAAACAGGGAGTAAGCGCAGACCACCGCGTCGTAGGGCGCCTCGGCCGTCCATGCCGTGATGTCGGCCTGCGCCAGATAGACGTTACTGAGTGCGAGGGTGTCTGCCTTGGCCTGGGTCAGGGACAGCATCCGGGCGCTGAGATCCACGCCGTCGACGAGGCCGTCGGGGCCGGCGAACTGGGCGGCCGGAATGGTGGTGGCACCGCTGCCGCAGCCGGCGTCCAGGACCCGGTCACCGAGGGCGATGTCCGCCGCCGCCACGAGGGCGTTTCCCATGGGATTCCAGAGCGAAGGTGCGAGCCGCTCGAAGTCGGCGGCGCCGTCGTCGAACGCGTTGCCGAGGTGGAGTTCAGGCATGGGAAGTGTCCTTCGCTAGAGCTGGGCACCGGCGAAGCCGTGCTGGCGCCAGGCTTCGTAGACGGCTATGGAGGCGGAATTTGCCAGGTTCAGGGAGCGCAGGGTCGGCAGCATGGGCAGCCGGACCCGGGCGGTGACATGCGGATCCTTCTTCACCTCGTCCGAAAGCCCGACCGACTCGCGGCCGAACATAAGGACGTCTCCGGCACGATACTCGACATCCGTGTAGGACGTATCGCCGTCCGAGGTGAAGGCATATACGCGTTCGGGCTGCAGGGCCTCCCAGGCATCCTGCAGGCTTGCGTGGACATGCAGGACGGCAAGGTCGTGGTAGTCCAGGCCGGCGCGGCGCAGTTTGGAATCCTCCAGGCTGAAGCCGAGGGGCTCAACCAGATGGAGTTCGGCGCCCGTGATGGCGGCAAGGCGAATGGCGTTTCCGGTGTTACCGGGGATTTCAGGGGAGTGGAAAAGGATACGGAACACACCCCCATCCTATGCCCGGCGCCGGTGCCCGGGAGCATCCGTCACCGGGTGGACGCGTCGATCAACGGTGCCAGCACCGGCAGCTGGACGGTGTTCGGTGAGGGGCCTTCGGCAAAGAACCGGCGCAGTTCCCGCAGCAGGCCGCCCGGGTTCGCGATGTGCAGCGTGGCGGGTGCTGACCGGCTCAGCGTCGGCGGGTAATCGACGATGGGCTCGAAGGGGTTGCCGTTGGGGCTGTGGAGGACAAGCCAGCCGGTGGCGTTGCACTCGGGAAAACGGGTCTGGAGGGTACGCACTGCATCGGCCAGCCGCAGGGTGGAAACCTCCCGGCCCCGGTGCAGCAGATGCTGTCCGTCCCACCGGTAGTTGCCGGGTGAAGCCATCAGTGACCCCAGGACGGCCATGCGGTAGCCGCCCAGCAGTACGTGGCCGACGTCGAGGTTGCCGCCGCGCGGGCCCGCGTCCGGAATATGGAGGCCGTTGACCAGGCGCCCGGCCGGGTATTCATCCAGGAGCTCACGCTCCAGCAGGCGGATGGTCCGGTTTTCCGCGTCGAAGCGTCCGGCGGCATTGGAACCTATCCGCGCGAGGAAACCCGGACGGCGCGGTACGCCGTGGACCTGCTGCCCGGCCAGGGTGAGGGGGATGAGGGGAGGATTCTTCGGGGAGAAGTCGGGGACGAAGACCGGCGGCCGGTCCAGATCCGCGGCGGTCCGTTCCGGCGCGGACCGGGGCCCCGCGGCACGGCTGGCCGGACGGCCTGCGCTGGTGCCGCTGCCTGTGCCGCCGTCCGTGGCACCCGCGCTCCGGCCAAGCCGCTGATCGTACGAGGCCTTTTGCCGCGGGTCCGAGAGCACCCGGTAGGCTTCCGTGACCCGGTGGAAGCGCTCGCTTGTGCCGCCCTGATCCGGGTGGGCGTTGCGGGCTGCCTTCCGGTAGGCGGTCTTGATTTCGACCGCCGATGCCGCGGGCGTCAGGCCCAGGACCTCGTAGAGCGTCGGGTCTGACGGGCTCAAAGCGGTTCCTCTCGAGGGCGGGTTCGGCTGCGTGAGGCAAGTCTACCGGTCGTCCCTGCGCCGCGGCCTGGGCGGGGAGGGCTATTCGGGCAGATGAATTCTCCGCGCCAATGAGTGTCCGGGACGGCCGTCCGTGAGGAGCTTTCCAGGCGTGCGGTCACCCTTGCTTCCGGTAGCCGGCGCCGCTCCCGTTGATCACCCGCAGCGTGTCCGCGCGGCTGTTGTCCAGCACCAGGTCCGCCCGTGCGGCGGGGTCCGCCGCAGCGAAATAGAGCTGTTGTCCGCCGACATACCGGTCCTTGCCCGGAGTCAGTACCCCGGCCTGCCGGGGACCCGTCCCTGTGCCGTCCCTGGCTGCCATACGTGCAGCCGTCACATCGAACGGCACGTCCAGGAACACGGAGAAGTCCCAATAGTGTCGGAGCTCCTCCCGGTGCAGGAAAAGCCCGTCGATAAGCACTACGGCATCCTTGGCGGCCATCACGGGTTCGGGCGCCAGGACCGCGTCCGTAGAGAGGTCGTGGCCGCGGTCCCGGAACGCGGCGGCGCCGGAGGCCAGGGGCGCCAGGACGTACTCCGTGAACTGGTCCAGGTTGTAGGAATCCAGCCAGAAACCTTCCGGCGAGCAGCGTCCACGCCGGTGCCGGACCGCACGTACATGGTGGAAGTCATCCATGCCGACCCGCAGAATTTGCCGGCCAGCAGCACCGCCGGCGGAACTAAGGGCAACCGCAAGTTCATCCGCGAAGGTGGTTTTACCTGCTCCGTCCACACCGTCGACTGCTACCAGCAGACGCCTGCCGGGCCGCCGGGACAGCAACAGCACGGCCAGATCCGACATCACTGCGTTCCGTTTCCGCGCAGGGTGCGGGTGCAGAACCTGCCGGGTCACCGGGTCATGAGGCTGCATCGGGTCAGTCTGCCACGACTCCCCGTCCCGGAAGGGTCACGGAATAAGCGGGTCTCGGGAGCAGCCAGGGGCCTGCGCTGCCGCGCCCAGGCTGAGGGTCAGGAAAATCGCAGCCACCCGAATCGGTTACCGGAGCCGAGGCGGCTAGAATTGGCTGGTGCCCGTGTATCTAGATCACGCGGCGACCACGCCGATTTCGGCTTCGGCCCTCGCCGCACTCACTTCAGAACTCAGCCGCAGCGGCAACCCTTCGTCGCTGCACGGTTCGGGCCGCCGCGCCCGAATGGTGGTGGAAGACTCCCGGGAAATCCTGGCCGCTGCTGCAGGCTGCCATCCCTCCGAGATCATTTTCACCTCCGGCGGCACCGAAGCGGACAACCTCGCCGTCAAGGGTCTTTTCTGGGCCCGGCGCGACGCCGATCCGGTGCGCAACCGGATCCTGGTCTCAGGCATCGAACACCATGCCGTGCTGGACGCCGTCGAATGGCTGGAGAAACACGAAGGCGCGGTGCCGGTCTGGATCCCGGTGGACAGCGACGGCGTCATTTCCCTCGAGGCCATCCGCCGGGAACTCGAGGCCAATGCGGACAGTACGGCGCTGCTCACCGCCATGTGGGCGAACAACGAAGTCGGTACCGTCCAGGACATCCGCGCGATCGCTTCCCTGGCCCACGAATACGGTGTGCCCGTGCACTCGGATGCGGTCCAGGCTTTCGGCGCGCTGCCGATCGGCTTCCGTGCCGCCGGCCTGGACACGATGGCCCTCAGCGCCCATAAGATCGGCGGTCCGGTGGGCGTAGGGGCGCTCGTGGTGGGCCGGTCAGTGAAGCTGACTCCCGTGCAGCACGGCGGCGGGCAGGAACGCGATATCCGCTCCGGAACCCTGGACACTGCAGGAATCGCAGCCTTCGCTGCCGCAGCGCAGGACGCCGCCGAGCACCTTGCGGACGAGTCCGAACGCCTGCGAACCCTGCGGAACTACCTCATCACCGGCGTCGAGCGGGCCATTCCGGAGGCCGTCCTGCGCGGGGCACGTGACGACGACGGCGGAGGGCGCCGCCTGCCGGGCAACGCCCACTTCACGTTCCCGGGCTGCGAGGGCGATTCGCTGCTCTTCCTGCTGGATCTGGCCGGCGTCGAGTCCTCGACGGGGTCCGCCTGCACGGCCGGTGTCCCGCGCCCCTCGCACGTACTCCTGGCGATGGGACTGACCGAAACCGAGGCCCGCGGGGCCCAGCGGTTCAGCCTCGGGCATACAACGACCGCCGAAGACGTTGACATTTTGTTGCAGGCACTTCCAGAAGCATATGAGCGGGCCAAGAAAGCCGGCATGGCCGGACACGTAAGCAGCATCCAGACAGCAGGAACAGGTTTTACTTCATGAAGGTTTTGGCAGCAATGAGTGGCGGAGTCGACTCCGCCGTGGCCGCGGCACGGGCAGTTGAGGCCGGACACGACGTCGTCGGCGTCCACCTGGCGCTGTCCCGGATGCCGGGCACCCTGCGTACCGGCAGCCGCGGCTGCTGCACCATTGAGGACTCCCGGGACGCCTGGCGTGCCTGCGACATCCTGGGCATTCCCTACTACGTCTGGGACTTCTCCGAGCGGTTCAAGGAAGACGTGGTGGACGACTTCGTGGCCGAATACGCCGCCGGCCGCACCCCCAACCCCTGCATGCGCTGCAACGAACGGATCAAGTTCGCCGCCCTGCTGGAAAAGGCGCTGGCGCTGGGCTTCGACGCCGTATGCACCGGCCACTACGCCAAGGTGATCACCAACGCCGAGGGCGATCCGGAGCTGCACCGGGCCGCCGACTGGGCCAAGGACCAGTCCTACGTGCTGGGTGTGCTGACCGAAGAACAGCTGCGCCACTGCATGTTCCCGCTCGCCGAGACGCCGTCCAAGGCCGAGGTCCGGGCCGAGGCCGAGCGCCGCGGCCTGTCCGTGGCCAACAAGCCGGACAGCCACGACATCTGCTTCATTCCCGACGGCGACACCCGCGGCTGGCTCGAAGAGCGCATCGACATGACCGAGGGCGACATTGTCGACGAGACGGGCGAGAAGCTCGGCACCCATCCCGGCGCCAATGCGTTCACCGTGGGCCAGCGCCGCGGCCTGAAGCTCGGCACGCCCGCCGCGGACGGCAAGCCCCGCTTCGTCCTGGAGATCCGGCCCAAGGAAAACAAGGTTGTGGTCGGGCCCGAGCAGCTGTTGAACATCGACCAGATGCGCGGCATCAAAATCTCCTGGGCGGGACGTCCCATCCCCGAGATCGCTGCCCGGACGAAGTTTGACTGCAAGGTCCAGGTGCGGGCGCACGGAGACCCCGTGGCAGCCACCGGCTGGATGGAAGACGTCACCGATGACGCCACCGGAGACCTCCGTGAAGAGCTTGTGGTCCGCCTGACGGAACCCATGCGCGGAGTTGCCCCCGGCCAGTCCATGGTGCTCTACCAGGGCACCCGCGTGCTGGGCCAGGCGACCATCGACTCGGCGCGTTCCCTGGAATGGAACCCGGCCGCCGTCGCCTAGCTCCGGGTCCACCTAAACTGGACCAATGAGCCATACAGGACCAATGAGTGAATCACCCGACGAAGACTTTGATCCGCGGGCAAGTTCCCTTTCCGGGAAGGTCGCCGAGGGCGTCATGGAAGAGCTGCTTGCCATGCGCAGCAGCATCGACAATATCGACGCGACCCTGGTGTACCTCCTTGCCGAACGCTTCAAGGCAACCCAGCGGGTGGGCCACCTGAAGGCGGAGCACCATCTGCCGCCGGCCGACCCGGGACGGGAAGTAGCCCAGATTGCCCGTCTGCGCCGCCTCGCCGAGGACGCGCACCTCGACCCTGCCTTCGCGGAGAAGTTCCTGAACTTCATCATCAGCGAGGTAATCCGCCACCATCAGGCGATTTCCCAGACCCGCAACGGTGGAACAGATGCCGCAGAGGCCTGAACCGGAACAGGGCCCGGCAGCTCCGGACGTCCCCTCCCGCCCCGAAGCGCGCAACGGCCTGGTCACCGCGACGGCGGCGGGCAGCTGGCCGGGGACCGATCCGGTCGAATCCAGCCGGGTGGTCCGCGGCGAGCTGGGCGATCCGCACCTGCCCTTCCTGGTGGAACTGCCGCAGCGCGGTCCCGGCGCGGACGCGCTGGGACGCAGTGCCTCCCTGCTGGTGGATCTTTTCGTGGACATCCAGCCGCACGGTTGGCGCCTGGTGGAACGCCCCGGCAAGGACCACCGCCGCGCGGTTTCCCTGCTGACCCAGGACCTGAACGTCCTGGCGGACGTCATCGGCGCAGAGGAACGTACCGGCGAGGCATTGAAAATCTCCCTCCGCGGGCCGCTCTCGCTTGCCGCGAACCTGTATCTGCACAACGGTGAGCGGGCGCTGTCCGACGCCGGAGCCCGCCGGGACATGGTCCAGTCGTTCACCGCCGGGATCGGGGACTACGTGGCCCGTGCGGCGTCGTCGGCACCCGGGGCACGGATCACGGTGCAGATCGAGGAACCGGACATTGCCGCCGTCCTGGCCGGCGGAATCCCCACGGCCAGCGGGTACCGCACCCTCCGGTCCGTACCCTCCTCCGAGGTCTCCGGCGCCTGGCACCAGGTCTGTGACGCAGTTGAGGCGGTGGGCGCGGACGCAGTCTTTTCCCTGCCCCGGGCAGAAGGCTTCGGTCCGCTCCGGTCCGGCACGCAGTCTCCGTTTGAACTGGCGCTGGGGGCCGGTGCGCAGGGCGCGGCCCTGGCAGCGGACGGGCTGGATGCCCGGGACTGGGAAGGCATTGCCGAGGCCGTCGAAAGCGGCCGGCGGATCTGGCTGGGTATCCTGCCCGTGCCGGCAGCCGGAACCGAACTGCCCCAGGTGAGTGCCCTGGTGGAGCGGGTGCTGCGGCCCTGGCGGAAACTGGGGCTGTCGCTGCAGGACCTGCCCGCGCTTCGGCTCACACCGTCAGCTGGCCTCGCGGAGCTGCCTCCGGAGGCAGCGCGGAAGGTCCTGGCACGCCTTACACAGACGGCTTCCGCCCTGGACCAGGTGGTCGCCGAGGCATAGCCGGATCACCGCACTAGGTTCGGTGCTGCCAGCGTTCCGGTTCGACGCCGGGCGGCAGGGTGCCGTCGAATCCGCGGTATGTGTAGCTAAAGGCGCCGTCGTATTCGAAGACGGTGCCGACCTGGCGCTGGATCACCCGGGTACGGATCCGGAACTGTTGCTGCTGCGGGTCCCACCACTGTTCCACCTGCGCGTCGGCACCCGTGACGCGGGGGAGGGGCAGCCGCAGCGGACCCAGGAAGAGCCGGCTGCCCGGCGAATTCATGTGCAGATGCCCGTCCTCCGTGACCCGCAGGACCAGGTCCGTTGCGAGGTTGCGCCGCCGTCCGAGATAGTCGGTCAGCGTTCCGGGGCCGGTCAGCACCGTGGTGTCTTCGAAGATCCGGCGCCGGCCGGGAAAATCAAAGCTGCGGACGGCGGTCAGCGCCGGCCTGCCCCACGGGTCCCGGTGCGGAAAGTTGCGGATGGAGAAGGGGACCGAGGTTCCGAACTCCGGGAAGAACGCGTTGGACACCGGAACCAGCGGCAGCAGCGGCCGCAGCCAGGGCCGCGGACAGCCGGCCCGGAGGAAGACGCCGGTGCCTTCCCCGAACCGGCCGCTGTCCGCCCCCAGGCTGAAATACTGCTGCAGCTCCGGCTGCAGGCGTTGAAAACGGGACCCCAGGACCTGCCGGTACACGGAGTCCACGGCTACAGCCTTCCGGTGGCCTTGAGCCGCAGATACATGTCTGCCAGCTTCGGGGCCAGTTCATGCGGCGGCTCGTCCACGACTTCCGCGCCCATGGAACGCAGCTGCGCGCTGACGGCAGCCCGGTCCAGGAGTGCCCGCTCGGCGGCAGCGGCACGGAAGACCGCCGGCGTGGTTCCGCCGCCGCTGCGCAGCTCATCCAGGCCCGGATCCCGGACGGAGGCAACCACCACCACATGCTTTTCCAGCAGCCGGGGCAGGACCTGCACCAGCCCTTCCTCGACAGCGCCGGAATCCAGCGCGGAGATGAGGACCACCAGCGAGCGGCGCGCAGTCACGGCCTGCACTGCTCCGGGCAGCAGGGAGAAGTCCGCCTCAATGAGTTCGGGCTCCAGCGGAGCCACGGCCGAAACGAGCCGGCTCAGCAGGTTTTCCCGGCCGCCGGAGTCCACGCGTGCCCGGATCCGCCGGTCGAAGGCCAGGAAATCCACCCGGTCCCCGCCGCTGCGGGCCAGCACTGCCAGAAGCAGGGTGGCCTCGATGCCGGTGTCCAGGCGGGGTTCGTCCTCGATCCGGGCAGCCGACGTCCGGGAGGTATCCAGCGCAATGACCACCCGGCGGTCGCGTTCCGGACGCCAGGTCCGCACCACAGTGTCCTGGCGCCGGGCGGTGGCACGCCAGTCGATGGAACGGACATCGTCTCCGCGGATGTATTCACGCAGGGAGTCGAATTCGGTTCCGGCCCCGCGGAGCTGCACCGACGTGTTGCCGTCCAGCTCCCTCAGCCGGCGCAGTTTGGAGGGCAGATGCCGTTTGGAATGGAAGGGAGGCAGTACGCGGATTTCCCCCGGCACCGGGAGGGTCCGCTGGCGCGCCGCCAGCCCCATCGGCCCGAAACTGCGCACCGCCACATGCCCGCTCGTCAGGATTCCGCGGCGGGCAGGTTCCAGCAGGACGTCCATGGTCCGGGCTTCACCGGCGGGGACCGCTGTGCGCTGCTGCGGGTTCCGGGCGCCGGCGGAGGGCTGCCAGCCGTCGCGGACCACGGCCCGCAGACGGCGCCCGGCATCATTGCGCAGGACCAGGGTTCCCACCGCGGTTTCGCTCAGCCGCACGCTGTCCGGCAGCCTGCGCTCCACCCTCAGCCGCCGCGGCGACGCAGCCAGCAGCAGGTCCAGCCCGGCAGCGGCGGCCAGGAAAGCCAGCCACAGCAGGATGGACACGGCACCGGGATACAGGACGACGGCGACGGAGCCCAGGAGCGCCAGCAGGACAAACCGGCCCGAAACAGCCATCAGCGCTACCGCGGAACCGGCACGGTGGCGAGAATGCTTCCCAGCACGTTGTCCACATTGACCCCGTCCATCTGGGCTTCGGGGCGAAGCGCCACGCGGTGCCGCAGGGCGGGAAGGGTCAGCGCCTTGACGTCGTCGGGGGTGACGAAAGCCCGCCCCGAGAGCCAAGCCCAGGCCCGGGCAGTATTCAGGAGGGCCGTGGCTCCGCGCGGTGACACCCCCAGCTGGAACGACGGCGCCGCACGCGTCGCGCGCACGACGTCCACGATGTAGGCAAGGACCTCGGGGGCCACAGCGACGCGGGCGACTGCTTCGCGGGCCAGCTCCAGGTCCCGGGCGGAAGCCACCGGACGGACGCCCGCTGCGGCCAGGTTCCGGGGATCAAAACCGCTGCTGTGCCTGCGGATCACTTCGATCTCGTCGTCCCGGCTCGGAAGGTCAAGCGTCATTTTCAGCAGGAAGCGGTCCAGCTGGGCTTCGGGGAGCGGATAGGTACCCTCGTACTCCACCGGGTTCTGCGTTGCCGCAACAATGAACGGTTCCGGCAGGGGACGGGTGACGCCGTCCACGGTCACCTGGCGTTCCTCCATGGCTTCCAGCAGGGACGCCTGGGTCTTGGGCGGGGTGCGGTTGATTTCATCCGCGAGCAGGATGTTGGTGAACACCGGCCCCTCCCGGAAGGAGAATTCAGAGGAACGGTTGTCATAGATCAGGGAACCGGTGACGTCGCCGGGCATCAGGTCCGGAGTGAACTGGACCCGCTTGGTGTCCAGATCCAGTGCCGCGGAAAGGCTCCGGACCAGCAGCGTCTTGGCCACGCCGGGCACCCCTTCGAGCAGCACGTGCCCCCTGGCCAGCAGGGCGATAATCAGCCCGGTGACGGCCGCATCCTGGCCAACCACGGCCTTGGCCACTTCCCGGCGGACCTGTGCGAGGGCTGCACGGACGGGGTCCTCTTCCGGGGGAAGCGGCGGGACCGGCGCGGTGCCGTTGGCGGCTCCGGCGGGCGCGGGTGCATACGGTTCGTACTGCTGGCTCATGATGAAGTGGCCTCTTCCTCTAGGTCTTTCAGGTCCTGGGCCCAGTGCACGAGTTCCGCGCCGGTTCCGGGTAGTCGTTGGTTGAGCAGATAATCGGTCGCGGGATAGCTCCGGCCGGAGGCGCCTGCCGCCGCACGCGTCACGTCGCCGGCAGTGGCTCCCGGGCCCAGGCGCAGATGTGCGGCCAGCCGGGTCATGGCCGAAGCACGCAGGGTTGCGGCCGCATGGCCGACGGCCTTGCTGTCCTGGTACAGGCGGGCCCGGCCCTCGGCGGTTTCCGCGGCATGGACGATCACGGGCAGGGGCTCCTCCACCAGCGGGCCAAGCCTGCGGCCGCGCCAGAACGCTGCTAAAACGGCGACCAGCAGGAACCAGAAGAGGAGCGGATTCACCCACGGGGGCAGGAAGGAGAAGGGATCGACGGGTGCTTCGGACGGGGGAACGTCGAAGGGGCCGGCCTGGTACCACACCAGGGTTTCGTCCGCGCCGAGGGTGCGGAGGGCCAGCGCAGCGTTGCCCTTGAGGTCAAGGGTTTCGTTGGCGAGCAGGTCCGCGCTGCCCAGCACCACAGTGGACCCACCCTTGGTAGCCGCGTAGGAACCTGCGGCGCCGGCCCCCTGGCTGCCGGGTGCCGGGAAGCAGGTGACGGGCCCCCGGTAGGTCTTCCCGCCGGCCTCGATGGTGCCGGCGGCCTCCGCGTCGTCGTTGGTGCAGTCGGCGTCGAGCCGGTGGAGGGCGGGATCCTGGGGAAGGAGCCCGGCGGAAAGGATCTGCGGGGCCAGATCCGCCAGCTGCTCAAAGGACGGTTCCACCAGCACCACCCGGCCGGCGTCGTCGGCCAGATCCTCCCGCTGCTCACTGCTGAGGAAGCCGGAGGGATCAAGGAACAGCAACGTGGCCCCGGGATTGTCTGCCAGGGCAGCCTGTGCCTGTGCCAGCTGCTCGTAATGCTGCACGTCCACTCCCTGGCCAGCCAGAATCTCAGCGGCGGCCATGGCACCGTCCGGAGCCGGATTGGCGGGGGACAGCGCGCTGGTGTCCTGATCCGTGCGCCCCCAGACCGAGGCAAGGACCACCGCGCACAGCAGCAGGACAAGCAGAAACGGGACCCGGTGCCGGCGCAGCCAGCCCGGAATCCGGCCGCGGGCCGCCGGCGGATGCAGTCCGTCGCCGCTCACAGCGTTCCGGCTCTCCGATTCGGGGACGCCTTCCTTTTCGCCGGCAGCCACGCTCATTTCGGCACCGCCAGCACGGGTTCGTCCGTTTCGGAGGACGAGGGACGGGAGGTTTCCAGAGCCGTGTCGAGGGCCTGTGCACGGAGGTACCCGGCTTCGTCCGCGTTCCCCTTGCCGTAGAGGACCTCATCAAAGAGCTGCCGCAGCTCCATGATCTCCGGACGGTATTCCGGGAAGGCGGAAGCCAGTCGGGCGCCCGCTTCGGCTGCAGTCCGGGCGGGCCGGGCATCGAAGATGACGCGTTCCTCCGCCGAACGGACCATGGCCCGGAAATGCTCGGCCACGGCGTCGTTCCAGCGGCGCCCGGCCGCAGCCCGTTCCGCGCGGGCACGGTGGTCCGAAGCCCGCTCCACCACGTCGTCGGCAAAGACCTCGGTCCGCTTCCGGACAGAGGCGTTCAGCCGCGGGCGGATGATCAGGACAGCGACAGCC
Source organism: Arthrobacter zhaoxinii (assembly GCF_025244925.1). NCBI lineage: Bacteria > Bacillati > Actinomycetota > Actinomycetes > Micrococcales > Micrococcaceae > Arthrobacter > Arthrobacter zhaoxinii. The sequence goes on along the minus strand of NZ_CP104275.1, from coordinate 2,507,058 downwards.
AGCAGGACGACGGCGGCCAGCACCAGTACCAGGACACCCGGCCCGACGCCGAGGCCGTCCGCATCCTGGAGCATGTCGTTCAGCCATGCGCTCACGTGCTCCCAGAGCCGGTCAAGCAGGCCCGGTTTGGCGTCTTCGTAGACCCGCTTCGCCAGTTCGTCCCGGGCCCATTCCCGTGCCTGGTCCGTATCCGGTTCGATCGGGGCATCGGGGTCCAGCGTGCCGGGGAACCGATCCGCTGCCGGACCCGCCGGCAAACGCACAGAGGACAGCATCTCTACTGCGTGCCCGCGGGCGGACCGTACGGCCCGTGCACCACGGGGACCGCTTTCCTGCCGGGCAGGAAGCCCGGGTCCGTGATCTGCGGGTTCTCCTGGTCCTTCATCAGGGCAAGGTCGAACCCTTCGCGGCGGATCCGCAGGTCGATGTACAGCAGCGCGGTGACGGCACTCTGGAAGGCACAGGTGAGGGCTGCCACGAGCAGGCTGACCGCGAAGAGCAGGACAACGCTGAGGACTGTCACGGCGACGTTATCCACCACTGTGAGGGCGCTGATGCCGAAGGTGAGCGGCACGGAAAGGATCTGGGACAGGACGTTCACGGTCAGGCTGGTGAGGGCCAGGATACCGAACGTCCGCCACCAGTTGCCTTTCGTCAGCTGCCAGGACCGCCTGACGGCAGGAAAGACCCCGATGCCTTCCAGCACCAGCGCCGCCGGAGCCAGGGAAAGTTTGACCGAGACCCAGGCAGCGGCGGCAATGACGGCGAAGAAGGCCGGAATCACGACGATAAGCCCCATCGCCTGGAAGGCGTCGAGGATCAGGTACCCCAGCAGGACAAGGACCGTGACGCCGGCGGCGGCTCCGGCCAGCATCAGCAGGGCGAGGCCCGCCAGCGGGCCGAGGCTGCCGCGGGCCAGCTGCCAGACCTGGCCGAAGCGGGTGTTGAGGTTCAGGGCGGACCGCGCCACGGGCAGCACCAGGAGGCCCTGAACAATCAACACCCCGGCCAGGGACAGCCCGCCCAGGGTGGAAACCGAACCCACCGCCATTCCCACCAGGGGACCGGTGACTTCTCCGCTGGAGGCCCCGCTCTGCAGCCACCCTTCAAAGGAAGCGACCAGGCCTACGCCCAGCACGACGATCAGCAGGGTGATCACGGCCTGGACGACAAACGCATTGCCGAAGGCGGCAAGCGCATTGCGGCGGCATGCCTGGAAGGCTCCGTCCATGATTTCACCCAGTCCCAGGGGACGCAGGGGAATGACGCCCGGCTTGGGCGGCGGTGTATAGCCGGGCGGAGGGACGGTGCCGCCCGAATAGGGGTTCGGCTGGCCCCAGGCGGATCCCTGCGCGGCCGGCTGCTGTCCCCACGGATTGCCCTGCTGCGCCCACGGGTTGGTCCCGGGCCGCGGTATCCCGGGCGGCGGAGGGACAGGCTGCTGCGGGCCGGGCGGCGGCGGGCCGGGCTGCCCGTCTGCAGGGCTCCACGGGCCGGAGCCGGACGCCTGGTTCCACTGCTGCCCGGTGCTTCCGGGCGCAGGCTCGCCGGCGCCGTCGTTCCGGTGTTCCCGGCCTGTATGTTCCCGGCCGCTGTGTTCTTCCTCGCTCATTTTGACCCGTTTCCCCCGCAGGCGCTCGCGTTTATTACCTCGACTATAGTGATGCTCCGCCCAAACAGCACCCGGCGAGCCGTGGCGCCGTTTGTGTCCCTTAGGATGATAGGGATTAACTTAGGCGGCATTGGCACGCCGTGGGGGAGCGGCAGCCGTCAGGACTGCTGCGGCACGCGCGCAGCGGCGGGCGTGGAAGCAAGCAGCGAAAACAGGGAGTTATGAAGGCACGCATACTGGTCGTAGACGACGACGAAGCACTCGCCGAGATGATCGGAATCGTGCTGCGTAACGACGGGTTTGACCCGGTGTTCTGCGCCGACGGCTCCTCAGCGCTGGAAGTGTTCCGCAACAGCAAGCCGGATCTGGTCCTGCTTGACCTGATGCTTCCCGGCATCGACGGAATCGAAGTGTGCCGGCAGATCCGCGGCGAGTCCGACACCCCCATCGTGATGCTCACCGCCAAATCCGATACGTCCGACGTCGTCCGCGGCCTGGAATCGGGTGCGGACGACTACGTGCCCAAGCCCTTCAAACCCGCAGAGCTGGTGGCGCGGGTCCGTGCCCGGCTGCGCCCGGGCGACCAGAAATCGCCGGAAACCCTGCGGATCGGCGAAGTCTCCATCGACGTTGCAGGCCACTCCGTGACGCGGGGCAGCGACAGCATTTCACTGACGCCGCTGGAATTTGACCTGCTGGTGGCCCTGGCCCGCAAGCCCTGGCAGGTTTTCACCCGCGAGATGCTGTTGGAGCAGGTCTGGGGATACCGCCATGCCGCGGACACGCGGCTGGTGAATGTGCATGTGCAGAGGCTCCGCTCCAAGATTGAACGCGACCCCGAAGCACCCGAGATTGTACTGACGGTGCGCGGTGTCGGATATAAAGCCGGCCAGAGCTAAGTTGCCGGGGTTCCTGGCCGGGATGGCCGGGAACCCGAAAGTCTCCTCGTCGCTGCAGGCTCTGCTGCGCCTGCGCGATGCCTTCCGCCGGGCCACTTTTCACCGCATAGCCCGTCAGTGGCGCCGGTCGCTGCAGTTCAAGACCATTGTTTCCACGCTCCTGCTCGTGGCCCTGGCGGGCGCCGGTATCGGTGCGTTCCTCTCGCACCAGATTGCCGGTTCGCTGTACGAAGAGCGGCTGGCCCAGTTCCGGCCCGAAGCGACGGCGGGCCTGGCCAATGTGAAGGACAATTTCCGGAACACCGCCGCCAGCGACCGGGAAAGCACCGACCGGCTGGTCATGGACACCCTGCCGCTGCTGGAGGGACAGGGCGCGGATGCCCAGCGGACCTACCTGCTCACCCCGCTGCCGACGCAGGATCCCCTGTACATCTCCTCGGTGAACAGTGGAAAAATCACTGCAAACGGCATTCCCGTAGCACTCAGCGACGCCGTGGTGGCAAGCGAGGCCTCAGAGTCCGAGACGGATTACGTGTTCTGGTCGCCGCTGGAACTCGCCAACGGGGAACCCGGCATTGCCTTCGGCACCAAGGTCACGCTGCCGCCGGACAGCTCCGAATATGCCCTCTACCTCATCTATGACCTGCATTCGATGCAGGAAACCCTCGACGATATCCACCGGATTCTCTGGATTGCAGGCTTCCTCCTGCTCGCCATCAGCGGCACCATCGCATGGATCGTGACCAAGGCGGGGCTGGGAGCGGTCAGCGACGCAGCAGCCGTTTCGGAGAAGCTGGCTGCGGGCGAACTGCAGGAGCGCATGGAGGTCAAGGGCGAGGACGAAGTAGCGCGGCTGGCGGCGTCGTTCAACCACATGGCCGGCACGCTGCAGGACCAGATCACACAGCTGGCCACGCTGTCCCGGATGCAGCAGGTCTTTGTTTCCGACGTCTCCCATGAGCTGCGTACCCCGCTCACCACGGTGCGCATGGCCGCGGAGGTTCTCTACGATGCGCGTGAGAGCTTCGATCCCATGTACCGGCGCTCCACGGAACTGCTCTACCACCAGGTGGAACGCTTCCAGGCGCTGCTGGCCGATCTGCTGGAGATCTCCCGGTTCGACGCCGGTGCGGCTGTCCTCGATCTGGAACCCACCGATGTTTTCCATATTGTCCGTGACGTCATTGACGCGACCGAACCGCTCGCGAACAACTGCGGATCCGAGGTTCTTGTGGTGTCCAAGGAGTCGAGCTGCGTGGTCGACGCCGATCCGCGCCGGATCGAACGGATCCTGCGTAACCTGTTGGTAAACGCGCTGGAACACGGCGAAGGAGAACCCATCGAGATTGCCATAGCAGCTTCCGAAGACGCCGTAGGCATAGCGGTCCGGGACCACGGCATCGGGATGACCGAGGAGGCCGCCGGGCATGTCTTCGACCGCTTCTGGAGGGCGGATCCGGCGCGTGCACGCACCACCGGCGGCAGCGGGCTGGGCCTGTCCATCGCCACCGAAGACACGCGCCTGCACAGCGGCTGGCTTGAGGCCTGGGGTGAGCCCGGAAACGGCTCGTGCTTCCGGCTGACGCTTCCCCGCCGCCACGGCACGGGATTCGAGACGTCTCCGGTGCCCCTGTCACCCCGCGATATCGTTGCCGGACCCCGCGCGCTCACCGCGGCTGCACCGGCCGGGGAAGAGGGAACTGATGCCTAGAAGGAACATGCAGGCCAAGCCGCGGATGAGGCGTCCCGGGAAGATGCTGGTTCTGTGGCTCAGCGCCGTCCTCGTGCTGGCCGGCTGCTCATCGATACCCACCGTCGGGCCGGTCGGCACAGCCGCGGCCGAGCACAACGGGGACACCGGGGAAGACGCCGTCTTCTCGCCGGAAGGTCCCGCCGAGGATGCCTCGCCGCAGGACATCATCCAGGGTTTCATCGAAGCGGGTAAGGGCGCGGTGGATGACTACAGCGTTGCCCGCCAGTTCCTGGCTCCGGAACTGGCGGACACCTGGGCGCCTACGGAACGGGTGACCATCTACCGGTCCTCGCGCATCGTGGCCATGCCGGAACCGGACCTGTTCCAGATCCAGCTGGAAGTGCACGGCAGCGTGGATGCCCGGGGCATCCGCACGGACGCTCCGGACGGCACTACCGAAACGTTCCCCGTGCGGCTGGAAGAGGTAGAGGGACAGCGGCGGCTTAGCGCGGTGCCGGATGGAATCATGGTGTCCCTGGCAAGTTTCCCCGCGCTCTTCACCGACCACAACCTCTACTTCTATTCGAGCGATTACGAGTACTGGGTGCCGGATACCCGATGGTTTATCCAGCGCGCCGGCATTGCCGCCAACATTGTCAAGGAGCTGCTCGTCGGTCCCGCGCCGTACCTGCAGGGCGCCGTCGTCAGTGCCTTTCCGGCCGGGACAACCCTGGCCCGCGATGCTGTCCCCGTGGCGTCCGGGGAGGCTGTCGTGGATTTCGTAGCAGACTCGCTTCTGGACTCAAGCGACCTGAACCGCCAGCAAATGGTGCAGCAGCTTAAACAGAACCTGCGCCTGAACAACGTTACTTCCGTGAAGATGACGGTGGACCAGCGGGACGTGGACCTCGGCAAGGGCAGCGGGGAGCTGGAGTCCGCTGTGGCGGATCCCTCCGCCGGTGCCACCCAGATTGTGGTCAACGAGGGCGAACTGGCGTACTACGCCGACGGTCCCGAGCCCATCGGGGATGTTCCTTCAGTGGCTGAATACGGTCCCCGGGATCCCGCCATGTTTGAGGATGGATCGGTGATCGCGTTCCTGGACAATCGGAAGGACACTTTGCTGATCACCGGAACCGGGCAGGATGTCCGTGTGGCCGCGGACGCCGAAAAGTTTACGCCGCCGAGCGTGGATCCGGGCCGGTGGGTCTGGACTTCCCAGCCCTCGGGCACCGGTTCACAGGTCTTCGCCGTACCGTTCGGAGGGGACCGCAGTTCCGCCGCGGTCCTCACGGCACCTTGGCTGGAGGGGCTGACGGTGACCGAACTCCGGATTTCCAGGGACGGCACCCGGGCACTGGTTGTTGCCAACCAGGACGGGCGCAGTGAAGTGATGATTGCCGGCGTCGTCCGTTCACCCGAAGGGGTTCCCCTTTCCCTCACGGTACCGATGAAACTCCAGGTGCCTTCGAAAGCCGGGGTCGTGAACCGGGCCAAGTGGGTCTCGGAGGACACCGTGGTTGCGGTGCAGGCAGGCGCAGAGGAAGCTGCTCCGGTGATCCTTGGTCCGGGCCGTGAATCTGAACTGCTTTCCCCGAAGGAAGGAATCGCGGGCCTGAGCGCCGGAAACGGCATTGAGGACATCTTTATCCAGACGGAAGAGGGCATCTTCAACAAAGTCGGGAGCAGCTGGTCACTCCGGACCGAAGGAACACGGGACCCGGCCTTCCCGGGCTGACGCAGGAGTTCCTTTCCTCCACAACGGAACAACGACGGCGGGCCGGCAGCAGCAGTCCCCGGATCCGGCGGCGCCGGTGTGCTGCCGGGTTCCGCCGGTCCACGCTGGAGAGATGGACACACCGCCAGGGCAGCTGGACCGGCTGCTGTATTCCCGGACGGGACAGAGGTTCGCCGCAGCAGCGGCCGGGCTGGCCGCCGTGCTGGCTCCGGTTTCCTGCGTGGTGTGCGGCGCCCCGGACAGTTCGCTGTGCAGTGCATGTGCTGTACGGATCCGCCGCGGCACGCTGCATCCATACCCTGCCCAGGAGGGTGCGGACGCCCTTCCTGCGGCGGAGCCGGTGCTGCCGCGGCCTGCGCCGGAGGACACTGACTCCTTTACCCCGCTGCCCGTTATGGCGGCGGGACCGTACTCAGGCGGCCTGGCCCGGACCCTGCTGGCCTTCAAGAACCGGGGGCACACCGACCTGGCCGGGTTCCTGGCCCCGGTGCTGGCGGGTGTCCTGCAGGCTGCGGTGCTGGAGGTGCGGCAGACGGCAGTGGTTCATCCGCTGGTCCTGGTTCCGGTTCCCGGCACCGGAGCCTCGCGTAGAAAACGCGGCTACGTTCCGCTGATGCTGCTGCTGAAGCGGGTCCGGCACCGCCGGCTGCTGCCCGCCGGCTGCACGGTAGCGTCCCTGGTCTCCCCGGCAAAAGGGCACGGCCCGGCGGGAGCACTGCAGCGGCTGTGGAACGAAGGGGCCTGGGGGCCGGGCAGGCCCGGTCCCGGTGCACCGCGGTCTCCGGGTCCGCAAAAGGGACTCGGCCGCAGTGCTCGGCGGCGCAACGTGCGCGGCACCATGACCGCCGGTCCGTCCGGAGCGCTTGCCGGGGTCCACTGCCTGGTGCTGGACGACGTGCTGACCACGGGTGCCACCATCGCGGAGACCGTTCGGGCGCTGCGCGCGGCAGGGGCAAAGGTCCTGGGCGCGGCGGTCATAGCAGCCACACCGGCCCCCTCGCGTAACACTGGCCCCGCTTTTCCTGCTGTTCCGGGGGTGCTCGGCGCGGGTGGTGGAAACGGAATCGCGAGACGTGAATAAAGTTCGGCGGTGATCTAACGTGTTGAGTATGGATAGCTTCAAGTAGCGGGGCTATCCTGCGGCAACGGTCGCGAAGGCAACTGACAGCGGCCGTTGTTGTGTCACCGAAATCTATTGGAGGGCACCATGGAATTCATGATCAGCGGACGTAACGTTGCAGTATCAGACCGGTTCCGCGAGTACGCCGAAGAGAAGATCGGCAAAGTGGAGGCGCTCGGCGACAAAGTCCAGCGGGTGGAGGCCAGGGTCACGAAGCAGGGTAACGTCCGGGACGCAGACAGCGCCCTCACCGTGGAAATCACGGTCACCGGACGTGGTCCCATCATCCGTGCCGAGGCAACATCCGGAGACAAGTTCGCGGCGTTCGACCTCGCATACGGGAAGCTGCTGGAACGGCTGCGTCGGGCAAGTGACAGGCGCAAGGTGCACCACGGGCGCCACGCACCGATACCCGTCCGGGTTGCCACCGCTGATCTTGGTCCCGTGAGCACCTCCGAACCGCTCTACGCGCAGGTCGCTGCGGCCGCAGAGGAACGCGAGAACGACGCCGAGGACGCGGCAGCAGACGAAGACACCGGCGAGTGCCCCGTATTGATCCGGCGCAAGGTTTTCCCGGGTGCCCCCATGAGCCTTGACGACGCCGTGGACAATATGGAGATGGTCGGCCACGACTTCTACCTGTTTGTGGATTCCGCCACCGGTGCGCCATCGGTGGTGTACCGCCGCCGCGGCTGGACCTACGGGGTCATCACCCTGGACTCGAAGTGCGCCGACGGCGCAGAAGAACCCCGGGAGGAAATCCGCGGTTACCGTGTGGCGGAAACCCCCACGGATGACCGCGCAACCGCCTGACCAGTCAACGCCCCCTAGGATGAGGGGATGAAAACCCAGCTCTCCCTCCGCCAGGCCCGCCGTACAGCGCTGGCGGCGCAGGGACTGGCCAGGGTGCGGCCCGCCGGCCTTGTTAGCGCAAGGCAGGTGGGCCGTACCTTTGAGCGGCTTGCCCTGCTGCAGATCGACTCCGTGAACGTCCTGGCGCGCAGCCATTACCTGCCGCTGTTTTCCCGGCTGGGGCCGTACGACCAGGCGCTCCTGGACCGGCTGGGGACCCGCCGTCCCCGCCGGATGGTCGAATACTGGGCCCATGAGGCAAGCTTTGTCCGGCCTGAACTCTTTGCGGATCTGCGCGCCGTCCAACGACGCACCTGGATGACCGCCCACTCCCTGCCGCCGGCGCTGGCAGAGGACCTTCGGGAACGGATCCTCGGCCATCTCGAGACCGCGGGCAAGCCCCTGACCTCCCGCCAGGTCGTGGAGCTCCTGGGACACAGCAAGGTACGGGATACCTCGGACTGGGGCTGGAACTGGAATGCCGCCAAGCGCGTCCTGGAGGATCTTTTTGCCGCCGGGCTGATCAGCTCCGCGGGACGGACACCGCAGTTCGAGCGGTTGTACGCACCTACTCCGGCAGTCCATCCGGCGGGCGCAGCGGCGCTGGAACCATCCGATCCCGAGCAGGCCGTGCTGCGCCTGACCGAGGTTGCAGCACGGGCACACGGCATCGCGACGGTTCGGGGGCTTGCCGATTATTTCCGTCTGCAGCAGCGTGAGACCGCAGTCGCCGCCGAGATCCTGGCCGGGAAGGGCATTCTCGAACGGGTGGAAGTGGCCGGCTGGCGGCAGCCGGCGTATCTGCACGCGGAAGCAGTGGTTCCGCGGACCGTGTCCGGGCAGGCGCTGCTCAGTCCGTTCGATTCGCTGATTTTCGAGCGGCGCAGGCTCGAGGAGCTCTTCGGCTTCCACTACCGGATCGAAATCTATACCCCGCTTGCCGCCCGCCGGTACGGCTACTATGTGCTTCCGTTCCTGCTGGGGGAGGAACTCGTTGCCAGAGTGGACCTCAAAGCGAACCGCGCCGCGGGTATGCTGCTTGTTCAGGCAGCCTTTTCGGAACCCGGGGCGCCCCCGCATACGGCGCGTCAACTCGCTGCGGAGCTGCGGCTCATGGCAGAGTGGCTGGGGCTCGGGCAGATTATGGTGAAGCCCATGGGAGACCTGGCTCCCGCCCTGAAGCTGGCAGTATGCAGGGAATAACAGTCATAAGGGAACGGCGGACCGTCACGGTACGTCTCTCACGTAGACTGAGGACGCCAGATTTCGGCAACTAGATTGGGAGCAAATCAGTGGCATCACTACTCGAACGAGTTCTTCGTACCGGCGACAAGAAGACGCTGAAGACACTGCGTAACTACGCCGACGCGATCAACGTGCTCGAGGACGAGTTCAAGGGCATGACCGATGCCGAACTCAGGGGTGAAACGGACCGCCTCAAAGAGCGCTACAACAATGGTGAGTCGCTCGACGATCTCCTTCCCGAAGCTTTTGCCGCCGTCCGCGAGGCAGCCGGACGAACCCTCGGCATGCGGCACTTCGATGTCCAGCTGATGGGCGGCGCCGCCCTGCACCTGGGCAACATTGCCGAAATGAAAACGGGTGAAGGCAAGACCCTGGTGGCCACCGCCCCGGCCTACCTCAACGCCCTGACCGGACGCGGCGTCCACATCGTGACCGTCAACGACTACCTGGCCGAGTACCAGTCTGATCTGATGGGACGCGTGTTCCGCTTCCTCGGGATGACCAGCGGCTGCATCCTCTCCAACCAGGACCCCGCCACCCGGCGTGAACAGTACGCCGCCGACATCACCTACGGAACCAACAACGAGTTCGGTTTCGACTACCTCCGCGACAACATGGCCTGGAGCGCCGCCGAGCTCGTGCAGCGCGGCCACCACTTCGCCATCGTCGACGAAGTCGACTCCATCCTCATTGACGAGGCCCGTACCCCGCTGATCATTTCCGGTGCGGCGAGCGGCGACGTGAACCGGTGGTACACGGAGTTCTCCAAGGTTGTCCAGCGGCTCACGCTGGATACCGACTATGAGGTGGACGAGAAGAAGCGCACCGTCGGAATCCTCGAGCCGGGCATCGAGAAGGTCGAGGACTACCTCGGCATCTCCAACCTGTACGAGGCAGCGAACACCCCGCTGATCGGCTTCCTGAACAACGCCATCAAGGCCAAGGAACTCTTCAAGCGGGACAAGGACTACGTGGTCCTTAACGGCGAAGTCATGATCGTGGACGAGCACACCGGCCGTATCCTCGCCGGACGCCGGTACAACGAGGGCATGCACCAGGCGATCGAGGCGAAGGAAGGGGTGGTCATCAAGGCCGAGAACCAGACCCTCGCCACGGTCACCCTGCAGAACTACTTCCGCCTCTACGAAAAGCTCGCCGGCATGACCGGCACGGCCGAAACCGAGGCCGCCGAGTTCATGAGCACCTACAAGCTCGGCGTGGTGCCCATCCCCACGAACAAGCCCATGGCCCGGATTGACCAGTCCGACCTGATCTACAAGAACGAAGTGGCAAAGTTCGACGCCGTCGTGAAGGACATTGCCGAGCGCCACGCGTCCGGCCAGCCCGTACTGGTCGGCACCACCAGCGTGGAAAAGAGCGAGTACCTCTCCAAGCAGCTGGCCAAGGCAGGCATCCGGCACGAAGTCCTCAACGCGAAGAACCATGCACGTGAAGCCGCCATCGTCGCGCAGGCAGGACGCAAGGGCGCCGTAACGGTAGCCACCAACATGGCAGGCCGCGGCACCGACATCATGCTCGGCGGCAACGCGGAGTTCAACGCGATTGCCGAACTGGAGCGGCGGGGGCTGGACCCGAACGACAACCCCGAGGATTATGAGGCGGCCTGGCCGGACGCCCTCGAAAAGGCACGCCAGGCCGTCGCCGCCGAACAGCAGGAAGTGGTCGAACTCGGCGGGCTCTACGTGCTCGGCACCGAACGCCACGAGTCCCGCCGCATCGACAACCAGCTCCGCGGACGGTCCGGACGCCAGGGCGATCCGGGCGAATCGCGTTTCTACCTGTCGCTGACCGACGACCTGATGCGCCTGTTCAACTCCGGTGCCGCCGAGCGGATCATGAACAGCTCGTCCATGCCGGACGACGTCGCCCTCGAATCGAAGCTGGTGTCCAAGGCAATCCAGAATGCGCAGGGACAGGTCGAAGGACGCAACGCCGAACAGCGCAAGAACGTCCTGAAGTACGACGACGTCCTGAACCGCCAGCGCGAGGCCATCTACGGCGACCGCCGCCGCATCCTGGAAGGCGACGACCTGCAGGAGAAGATCGGTTTCTTCCTGGAAGACGTCGTCACCGCCGTCGTCAACGAAGCGACTGCGGAGGGCCACGGCGACGACTGGGATCTCGAGCAGCTGTGGACCAACCTCAAGACGCTGTACCCGATCAGCCTCACCATCGACGAGGTGGTCGAGGAAGCCGGCGGCCGGTCCAGGCTCTCCCGCGAGTTCCTGCACAATGAAATCCTGTCCGACGCGAAGCTGGCCTACCAGGCCCGCGAGGAAGCCCTCGGCTCGGCCACCATGCGGGAACTGGAGCGGCGCGTCGTGCTCTCGGTCATCGGACGCAAGTGGCAGGAGCACCTGTACGAGATGGACTACCTCAAGGAAGGCATCGGGCTGAGGGCCATGGCCCAGCGCGATCCCCTGGTGGAATACCAGCGCGAAGGTTTCGTCATGTTCCAGACAATGATGGAGTCCATCCGCGAGGAAAGCGTCGGGTACCTCTTCAACGCCGACGTGCAGGTCAGCGAACCCGCAGCCCCGGCAGCAACTGCGCTGTCCGGCGTCAAGGATGCCCGCGGCGTCGTCGGCACCCCGGTCATCAAGGCGGCAGGCCTGGAAGCTCCGAAGCAGCCGGCCAGCCTGCAGTTCACCGCACCAAACAGCCAGGGCGGGGTGGAGACCAGGGTGGAACGGACCCGCGGCAGTGCGCCGGCGGACCCGTCCGCTCCGGCGGCGGGAAAGGCCGCCTCCACCGGTAACAAGTCCGCTGCCAAGAAAGCCAAACGACGCAAGTAACCGGAAAGGACCGGCTAGGACCTAGCCGATCTCCAGGGCAGTAACCTTCCAGAGCCCGCGCCGCAGCTGAACCCTCAGCGCGACGGCGCGGGCTCTGTCATGTTCCAGGGCCACCACGGTGGCCTCGTAGATTCCCTCCGACACCGGGCAGAGCCGGCAGGAGCGGATGCGTACGCCGCGGTGCAGCAGCTGCGGATCGGGTGCCTTCCCGGACCGTGCCCGGGGATCCTGCTGCAGGCCGCGGACGAGGTTGGCACGCATCTGCAGCCGTTCATAGTTCTCCGGATCCAGCCAGCGGGACATCTGCTGCAGGGGCCGGACGCCGCCCAGCACTTCAAGCGCCGCCAGCGCCACCGATTGGCAGATGGCTTTCACCCGCGCGTCATCTTCCGGGGCCGAAGCCCAGTTGGCGGCTCCGGGTGCGGGACCGGGAGGCAGATCCGCAGCCCGGCTGTAACGTTCGCGGGGTGTGGCCGGCACCGGGGCCGGGAGTGCCTCCCTGGAAGGGGCCAGATAGACCGCGATGGGACCGGCGGTTCCGTCAGCCGGCTCATCCGGAGGTGCAGGCGGGGCATCGGGAGCGGGTAGGAATATTACGCTGGTCATGGTGCGTCCTTTCCTAGCGCGGAAGTGCTGTTCTTACGTGAGGGAAGCGGCGGGCCGCCGGCTTCGAACGGGTCCCCTTACGGGGGCGGAACGGCCAGCACCTGGCCGGGATGAATCAGGCCCGGATCGGGACCGATCACCGCCCTGTTCAGTTCGTACCAGCGGGGCCAGTGGGCGGCAGTCTCTGCGTCCGTGGCCTGTGGTCCAAGCTGGGATGCCGCCAGCGACCAGAGGGTGTCTCCCGCCGCGACCACAACTTCCCGTTCATCAGGCCGGGTGGTACCTGTTAGCAGGCCGCCGCCCGCGGACGGCGGGGGAGAAGGACGCCAGAGCGGCGAGACGGTATCCGCCGGAGCGTCTGACGCCGGGGGCCCGGTTTCCGCAGCGGCTGCCGGTACACGTGTTCCGGACAGCTCCGCTTCCATTGCATAGGTCCGGGTGACGGCTGTTCCGGCTGCCGCTGCGCCGGGCACCGCTCCGAGTGTTCCCCCGGCAGCCAGCGAGATCCCCAGTGCAGCCGATGCCAGCCGGCGCAGCGGCCCGGGCGCCAGGGCCAGCGTCCGCCTGCCGGCCGTCCGGAAGCCGAAGCGGTGCAGCAGGCACCCTGCCAGTGCGCAGGCAAGCCCCGCCATCCACCAGAGTGTCAGCAGCAGGCCTGCTGCCGCAGCGCCGAACCCGGCGATCTGAGTCAGGGTTGTCAGGGAAAGCACGGTTCCGGACAGCGGGTCCGGGGAGAACAGGGTGGAACCCGCGGTCACCGCGCCCGGCAGCATCCGGGCGCCGCACCACAGCAGCAACAGGCCGGCGGCCGCTATGGCGCCGGTTGCAAGGGCATCTGCAGCCAGCCGGCGGGGGGACGCGTTTCCAGTCATGGCATTCTCCAGGAAATGAGCCGAAACGGAGCGGTTTATTTTGTTCGTTAGACCCGTTTGGTGAGGTTGATGTCTTTTAGTGCTGTTTGGTGTCATTAGCTGGGTTTCGGCTTTTTTGGTGCCGTATGACCCAGGTGATGCCCGTGTCTACACTTCGTGTTGGTCGCTGTCCAGAGTGGTCGGCTGCCGTGGTGGACGCTAGCCTTGGGCGATGCGATGGGACGCCCTGTTCAGGGATATGGAGGCACAGCTTGCCGCGGCTGCCGGGCTGGCCGCGGAAAGCGAGATTTCCGACCGTGTCCGGATGGAACTGCGCGGAATCAGCCTGCAGGACAGGCTGCGGAGCCAAAACGGAAAGGAGCTGCTCCTGGACCTCGGCACAGCAGGGGTGCTGCGGGGAATCCTGCGGCATGTGGGGGAAGGGTGGGTGGTGCTGGAGCAGGACCGGGGCGCCGCCCTGGCGGTGTTGTCCCACGTGGTTGCCATCAGGGGGATGGACCGCTTCGCGAGCCGGCCCGCCGGGCAGGTGCGGCTGGGAGTGACGTCCGCACTGCGCAGCATCGCCAGGGACCGGAGCGCCGTGCTGATCCGCTCCGCCGGGGCAGCAGCCGAAAGTGCCCTGCACGGCACGATCGACCGGGTGGGCAGCGACTTCCTGGAGCTGGCCGTTGTGCCGTCCGACCAGCCGCGGCGCAGCACAAACGTCACGGGGGTCTACGTCCTGCCGACAGCCACCGTGGCCGCGCTACTGTCACAACAGAACGGCTGGCCGTGACACGGCACCTCGGCCACCGTGACGCGGCCGGCTCCCCGGGCTCAGCTTCCGGCGTTTTCCTCCAGGGGAATGCCCTGCCGCACAGCTGCAGCAGATTTCCGGTAGGCACGGGAAATGTAGTCTTCAAGCTGCTGCGACTCGACCCGCCACTGCCCCCTGCCTCCGATCTGGATCGCCGGAAGTTCTCCGCTGCGGACCAGGGCGTAAGTCTGCGAGGAGGAGATGTTCAGCACCTCGGCGACATCGACCAGCGTCAGAAATCTCTTATCGCCCACGCCACTCACCTTTCGCACCGCACTGCCGCGGTATGCACCCGTTGTATACCAGCAGCACCAGTGTGACACCAGCGGGATCATGCTCAGGGGTTATCCACAGATTCGACTTTCCTCGAAACCACCGTTTGCTTCCTCCGGCAGTTCCTCCACAATGAGCCCATCCAGTGCCCCGGTCCGGGGTGAAGGGTGAGCCAGGGGAGAAAAGGGGGACCATGAGCCTGCACCTAACCGACCGCGCAACCGGTACGGAACCGTCAGCGGCACGGCTGCGCAAACCGTCGTGGCGGGATCCCCGCCTCCTGCTGGGAATCCTGCTGGTGCTCGGATCCGTTGCCGGGGTTGTCACCCTGGTCAGCAGCGCCGACCGGACAACGGAGGTCTATGCCGTGAGCCGCGACGTTCCTCCGGGCACGTCCATCCGTGCCGAGGACCTGCTCGCGGTGCCGGTCCGGCTCGGCAACGCCGAGGAGCTGTATCTCCCCGTTGCCGGAGGAATACCGGAGAACGCCGTCGCCGGTGCGGCGCTCCGCAAAGGTGAACTGGTTGCCCGGTCCTCGCTGGTCCAACCGGACCAGCTGGACCGCAAACCGGTCGGACTGCGGGTGGAGGACCCGCTGCCCGCCAGCACGGACGCGGGATCGCGTGTCGACATCTGGGCGGCCATGCCCAACGCCCGCAACGGGTTCGATGAGCCGAAGCAGCTGATCGAAGCCGCAGAGATATCGGAGCTGGCCGTCACCGAGTCCGCGCTGGGCGCGAACCGCAGTACGGAGCTGCTGGTCCTGGTGGACGACTCCGACCTGCCGCTGCTGCTGAGCGCCTTATCCAACCAGGCCAAGATCACCGTGGTCCACAACCCCTCACCGGGCTCGTGAATATCCCCGTCGCCACCGTAGGGGCCGCTACCGCCGGTGTCCTCGACGGGTTGGAACGGCTGCAGGGTCCCGTGACCGTGGTCCGGCGGTGCACCGAACTGACGGAACTCATAGCCGTCTCGCAAAGCGGAATAGTGCGCGCCGCCGTCGTCGCCGATGAGGCAGGTGAGCTCACCGCAGCACTGGCCGAACGCCTCGCGGCTGCCGGAGTGGCGCTCGTGGCGCTCGCCGATGATCCGATCCTTCGGCAGCGGCTGGAGGCCCTTCGGATCGTGAATGCCCCCAGCGGTGTCGACCCGGGTGCGCTCGCCGACTTGATTTCCGCGGCGGTCCAGGCGCTGGAGCAGCCCGTGCAGGACACACGGACGGGAGGCAGCAACAGCCTCGCAGACCCGGCCGCTGCCTTCGGTGCGGGCACCGCCGCCCCGGGACCCGACGACACTGCGCTGCCGGAGGGGCGCAGGGGTACGGTTACCGCTGTCTGGGGGCCGGCCGGAGCTCCGGGCAGGACCACGCTCGCCGTCAACCTGGCGGCCGAGGCGGCAGCTGCCGGCACAGCGGTGCTGCTTATCGACGCCGACACGTACGGTTCCAGCGTGGCCGTCAGCCTCGGACTGCTCGATGAATCCGCCGGACTGGCCCAGGCCTGCCGCCTTGCCGACCAGGGACTGCTCGACGACGCCGCGCTGCGCAGGATCTCGGCCGGGGTTTCCCTCCGGGGGCACCGGTTGTCGGTGCTGACCGGCATCACCCGCTCCGACCGGTGGGTCGAACTGCGCCCCGCCGCGCTCGCGGGCGTCCTCGCCGCGGCGCGGAGAATCGCGGACCTGATCATCGTCGACTGTGGATTCTCGCTGGAAACAGACGAGGAACTCAGCTTCGACACGATGGCTCCGCGGCGCAACGCCTCCACCCTCCTGGTGCTCGAAGCAGCGGACACGGTCTACGCCGTGGGCACGGCCGATTCCGTCGGAGTTCCCCGCCTGGTCCGTGCCCTCGCCGACCTGGCAGGAGCGGTTCCGGGACTCGAGCCGCGCGTCGTGCTGAATAAGGTAAGGGCCTCCTCCGTCGGACGGCAGCCGGAAAGCCAGCTGCGCGGGGCCTGGGAAAGGTTCGGTCCGGGAGGGGAAATCGCTGCCTTCCTGCCGGCCGATTACGACGCCGCCGACGCCTCCCTGCTCTCCGGGACAGCACTGCTGGAAACGGCGCCCGCCTCGGCCCTTCGCGCCTCCATCGCCGAGCTGGCGGGCGTGCAGGTCCCCGGCCGACGACGTGGCGCACCTCGGACGCGGGCAAAGTGACCTTTGGCGCATTCGCGGCTAGGCTCGATAGGAAGAGGCTGCAACGGAGCAGGCGGACGTAAGTACTATCGGAGGCGTATTACATTGTCGTCAGGGTCCCGCATCGCGGATCTTTTCAGTTCGGACACTTCCCTGGATGAATTCATCGGGAACTACTACGAGCATCTGGCGCGTGAAGATGCCCAGGCCTATGCTCCGGCGGTCCTGAAGGAGCGGGCCCAAAAGCACATGGAACTGGCGCTCAGCCGCACCGAAGGAACTGCCGCCGTCGACGTGGTGGACCAGGGCGACACCAGCGTCATCCTGATCGTGACCGATGACATGCCCTTCCTCGTCGACTCCGTCACCGCAGAGGTAGTACGCCGCAACGCCGCGATCCGGCTGGTAGTGCACCCCATTTTCCTGGCCACCCGCGATCCCCGGACGGGTGAACTGCAGCAGGTGCAGCGTGTTCCCGCCGCTGCCGGCGTCTCAAGCGGCGACACTGCAGCGCTGCCCAATCTGGCCGACCTGCTGGGCGGGAACGGCGGCACCACCAAGGTGGAATCCTGGATCGCCATCGAGGTCGCCCGTATCACCGACGGGGACAAACGCTCCGAACTTGTTGACGGCCTGCAGAAGGTCCTCGGCGATGTCCGGATCGCCGTGGCGGACTGGCCCGCCATGCGGATGAAGGTCCACGAGATTGCCCGTTCCCTGGAAACCGTCCCCGGTGCCCGGGACATCCCTGACCTCCAGCAGGCCCGCGAACTGCTGACCTGGCTGGACAACGGCAACTTCACCTTCCTCGGCTACCGCGAATATGACCTGGTCACCGAAAACGGGGAAGACGCACTGCTCCCCACCGAGGACAGCGGCCTGGGGCTGCTGCGGCTGCATTCCACCCGGCGGGTCCAGCGGCTGACGGACGCAGGCCGGGCCAAAGCACGTGAAAAGCGCGCCCTCGTCATCACCAAAGCCAACTCGCGGTCCACCGTGCACCGGCCCGCCTACCTTGACTATCTCGGTGTCAAGCGCTTTGACGAGCAGGGCAATGTCAACGGCGAACGCCGCTTCATCGGGCTCTTCGCCACCGGCGCGTACACCGGTTCCGTCCGCAGCATTCCGATTGTCCGGGACAAGGTCCGCGACGTCATGCGCACCTGCGGTTTCCCTGCCGACTCACACTCGGGCAAGGACCTGCTCTCCATTCTGGAGACCTACCCCCGCGACGAGCTCTTCCAGATTGACCCCTCCACGCTGCTGGACACCTCGCTGGCTATCCTCCGCCTGCAGGAACGTCGGCGGACCCGGCTGTTCCTCCGGCCGGATATCTACGGCCGTTTTATGTCCGCAATCGTCTTCCTGCCCCGAGACCGCTACACAACGCCGGTCCGGCTCCGGATCCAGGACGAGCTGCGTTCCACGTTCAACGGAGAGTCCATCGATTTCGAGGCGCGGATGACGGAGTCCGCCCTGGCGCGCCTGTTCTTCCGGATCCGGCTGCCCCGCGGCCAGGAAATCGCGGATATCGATGCCGCCGAGTTGGAGGCACGCCTCGTGCAGGCCACCCGGTCCTGGAGCGAGGGTATCGAAGAGGTCGTCCGGACCAAGTTCTCCCGCCCGGAGGCGGAAAAGCTGTCCGCACTGTGGTCCGACGCCTTCCCGGCTGCGTACCGGGTGGCCTACGAAGTCGAGGATGCGCTGGAGGACATTGCCCGCTTCGAAGCCCGGCTGGCCCGTCCGGACACCGCTCCGGAACTGTTCGTCTACATCCCGGCCGGCGGTGACGGTCCCGAAGACGCCCGCCTGAAGCTCTACCTGACCGAGCCGAAGTCGCTGACCCAGATCCTGCCGTTCCTGCACAACCTCGGCCTGGAAGTGCTCGACGAACGCCCCTTCGAAATCCGCCGGGGCGACGGCACAGGGTTCTACCTGTACGACCTGGGCCTGGTGTATCCCTCCGGCATCGATCCGCTGCAGACCGGTTCCCTGCTGGCCGAAGCCTTCCGCGCCGGCCTGTCCGGAACCGCCGAGTCCGATGCCTTTGACCGGCTGATCCTGCAGCAGGGACTGCGGTGGCGCCAGGTCGTCATCCTGCGGGCGTACGCCAAGTACATGCGCCAGGTCGGCACGGGAAACTCCTACGGTTTCGTGGCCGGCACGCTGCTGGCCAACCCGGATGTTGCCCATGCACTGATAGCGCTCTTCGAAGGGCGCTTCGATCCGGACCTGACTGAGGAGGAGCGCCGGGCCGCCGTTGAGCAGGCAGGCGCCGCGTTGGAGACGGGCCTCGAGAAGGTTCCGACGCTTGACGCCGACCGCGTCCTGCGGACCTTTGCCACCCTCATCAACGCCACGCTGCGCACGAATTTCTACCAGGACAAGCCGTACGTCAGTTTCAAACTGAACACCGGGGCGATCGACGGTGCTCCGTTCCCGCGCCCAAAGTACGAAATCTGGGTCTATTCTCCCCGGGTCGAAGGTGTGCACCTGCGCTTCGGCGAGGTGGCCCGCGGCGGGCTGCGCTGGTCCGACCGGCGCGAGGACTTCCGCACCGAGGTCCTCGGCCTGGTCAAGGCACAGACGGTGAAGAACGCCGTCATCGTGCCCACCGGCGCCAAGGGCGGGTTCTACGCCAAGAAGCTGCCCGACCCTGCCGTGGACCGCGGCGCCTGGATGGAGGAGGGCAAGAACAGCTACCGCACCTTCATCAGGGGGCTGCTGGACCTCACCGACAACCTGGTGGTGAAGGAATCCGGCGAGGAAGTAGTGCCGCCCGAACGCGTGGTCCGGCACGACGGTGACGACAGCTACCTCGTGGTTGCAGCGGACAAGGGCACGGCGTCGTTCTCTGACATCGCGAACTCCATTTCCGCGGAGTACGGCTTCTGGCTCGGTGACGCCTTCGCCTCCGGCGGGTCCGTCGGCTATGACCACAAGGCCATGGGCATCACCGCCCGGGGTGCCTGGGAATCGGTCAAGCGGCACTTCAGTGAGCTGGGCATCGATACCCAGAGCCAGGACTTCACCGTGGTGGGCGTCGGCGACATGAGCGGCGACGTGTTCGGCAACGGCATGCTGTTGTCCGAACACATCAAGCTCGTGGCCGCGTTCGACCACCGGCACATTTTCCTGGATCCCAACCCCGACGCCGCCCGCTCCCATGCGGAACGGCGGCGCCTGTTCGAACTTCCGCGCTCGTCCTGGGCGGATTACGACGAGTCCCTGATCAGTGCCGGCGGCGGGATCTTCCCGCGCCAGTCCAAGAGCATCCCGCTCTCGGCGGAGGTCCGCGAGGTGCTGGGCCTGCCGGATTCCGCAACCAAGATGAGCCCGCCGGAGCTGCTTAAAGCCATCCTGACTGCGCCGGTGGACCTGCTCTACAACGGCGGCATCGGCACCTATGTGAAGTCCTCGGCCGAGACCTCTGCCGATGTCGGCGACAAGGCCAACGACGCGATCCGCGTGGACGGCCGGGACCTGCGCGTGAAGGTGGTCGGCGAAGGCGGAAACCTCGGCATGACGCAGCACGGACGCATCGAGGCGGCCCGAGCCGGTGTCATCCTCAACACCGACGCGATCGACAACTCCGCCGGCGTGGACTGCTCCGACCACGAAGTGAACATCAAGATCTTCGTGGACCGGATGGTCGCGGCCGGCCGGCTGGACCCGCAGGAGCGCGCGGAGTTCCTGCACTCGATGACCGATGAAGTGGGCCACCTGGTCCTGCAGGACAACATCGACCAGAACATGCTGCTGCTCAATGACCGGCAGCGGGTCCTGGAAGCGAACCCGAGCTTCGAGCGGCTGATGGACTGGCTCGAGGAACACGCAGACCTCGACCGCGAGCTGGAGGCGCTGCCCACCAACGACGAACTGCACGCACGCGTCGCTGCGGGGGAGGGCCTCACCTCGCCCGAGCTGGCCGTGCTGGCCGCCTACGCCAAGATCGAGCTGACCAAGGCGCTGACGCGTTCGAACCTGGCGGACGATCCGTACTTTGCGGGGACCCTGCGCCGGTACTTCCCGAAGCAGATCGTCGAGCGTTTCGGGGACCAGCTGGATACCCATCCGCTGCGCCGCGAGATTATCTCCACCGTGGTCGCCAACGACATGCTCAATATCGGCGGCATCACCTTCGCCTTCCGGGTGATCGAGGAGACCTCCGCCACCGAAGCGGAGGCCGCCCGCGCCTTCACGGCACTGAGGGAAATCTACGGATTCGACAAGGTCCTCGCCGAGCTCGGTTCGCTGCCCGCGGACTTCCCCACCGAAACGTGGTCCATGGTGCACCTGGACCTGCGCCGGCTGCTGGACCGCGCCGTGCGCTGGTTCGTCAACCACGTGGGCCGGGGAACAACCATCGCCGAGGACATCGAGGCGTTCCGGCCCGTCGTCCAGCCGCTGCTTTCCGACCTGACACGGTTCCTCCGCGGTTCGGACGCGGAGCGGGTGGAAGCCATGCTGCAGAAGGCCCGTGAGCTGGACATCCCGAAGGACCTGGGCACCTACTGGGCCGAGCAGTTCGAGTCCTTCGGCCTGCTCGACGTCGCGCTGGCCAGCAAGGCAGCCGCCGTTCCGGCCGACGAAGTCGCCGGCGTGTATTACGCCGTTTACGACCAGTACGGCATTGACGACCTGCTGAACCGGATCACCAAGCTGCCCCGTGAAGACAGGTGGCAGTCGCTGGCCCGTGCAGCCCTGCGTGATGACCTGTACTCGACTGTTGCCGACATGACGGTGGCTGTGCTGGAAGCTACTCCTGACGGGTCCGGCACGGATCCGGGGGAGCGCCTGCATACCTGGGAGCAGGAGAACGCCGACCACCTGCAGCGCGCCTCCAAGATGTTCAGCGAAGTGAACCGCCTGGAAGAAGACGACATGGCCTCGCTTTCAGTGGCCCTTCGCCTGCTCCGTTCCATCGTCCGCCGCTAGCCCGGGGTACCAGTGGCAATCTTCACCGATCCGATCAAGGACCACGCGGACTTCGGTCCGGGCGACGCCGAATGGCTGCACCTGCTGGTGGGCGACTGGCAGCTGGTCGCCGACCTCGCCTTCGCCGACCTGGCGCTGTGGTTCCCCGTGCCCGACGGCGGCTACGTGGCGCTGGCGCATGCCCGGCCGTCGACGTCGCACACAGTGTTCCACAGCGACTTTGTGGGCGAACGCATCCGCGCTGACCTGCACCCGCTGGTAGATGCGGCCTGGCACAGCCAGCACATCGAGCGGTCGAGCGAAACCAGCTGGACCGCCGAAACAGCCATGCGGGTGGAGGCGATACCGTTCGTCCGCAACGGCCGGACCCTGGCCGTGGTGACATCGCACATGGACCTGTCCAGTTCGCGGATGCCGTCACGCCTGGAACTGACGTACCGGCAGTGTGCCTACGACCTGCTGCGGATGGGAACGCTGGGTCTCTGGCCCGACTTCGCCACGCCTACCGGGTCACGCCGGGGAGCTCCACGCGTGGGGGACGGGTTGATCCGGCTCGACGCCGAAGGGATTGTGCAGTACGCCAGTCCCAACGGAGTCTCCGCCTTCCGCCGGCTGGGCGACATGGAGACGCTCGAAGGGCGTTCGCTGGCGGAGATCACCACGGCGCTGCTCAAGGACCGCCGCATGGTCGACGAAACGCTGCCGCTGGTGGTCACCGGGCGGATGCCGTGGCGGACGGAAATCGAGTCCCGGGGCGTCAGCCTCTCCCTGCGCGCGATCCCGCTGCGCGACGAAAAGGAACGTTTCGGTGCCCTGGTGCTCTGCCGCGATGTTTCCGAACTGCGCCGCCGTGAGATGGAACTGGTGTCCAAGGACGCCACCATCCGCGAAATCCATCACCGGGTGAAGAACAACCTCCAGACCGTCGCGGCGCTGCTGCGGATGCAGTCACGGCGGATGGAGAGCGATGAAGGCAAGCTGGGTCTTGCCCAGGCCATGCGCCGTGTGTCCACCATCGCCCTGGTACACGAGACCCTGTCTCAGGGTCTGACGCAGAACGTGGACTTTGACGAGCTGATCGACCGCCAGTTCCGGCTGTCTGCCGAGGTCGCCTCGCCCACGCAGGAGGTCCGGACCCGCCGTGACGGATCCTTTGGTGAGCTTCCAAGCGACCTGGCCACTCCGCTGGCACTGGTGATCAACGAACTGGTGACCAACGCCGTCGAGCACGGGCTGGCGGGGCGTCGCGGCACGGTTGGATTGGCCGCGCAGCGGCACGGCAAAGCCGGCCGGGAGGAACGGCTAACCGTGACGGTGACCGACGACGGCGTGGGTCTGCCGCCCGGGCCGCGGCGGGAGGGGCTGGGCCTGCAGATTGTCCGGACCCTGGTCCAGAGCGAACTCGACGGGACCATCGAGTGGTCCGCGGGCGAAGGCGGCGGCACGGAAGTCCGGATCGAGATGGGACTGGATACCGAGTACCGCCGTACCTGAGTCCCCGCGTATCCGCGGGAACGGACGGGGTACAGCAAAAGGCCGCTGCCAGGGGCAGCGGCCTTTTGCCGTCCGGCCTCAACGGCCGGGTAAGTCCTGCTTAGGAGGCGCGGCGGGCGCGGGCTGCGCGGCGCTTCAACGCACGGCGCTCATCTTCACTCATGCCGCCCCAGACGCCGGCGTCCTGGCCGGTCTCGATTGCCCACTGCAGGCAGGTGTCGATCACCGGGCAGCGCCGACAGACACTCTTGGCTTCTTCGATCTGAAGAAGAGCCGGGCCGGTATTGCCCACGGGAAAGAAAAGCTCCGGATCTTTATCCAGGCAAGCTGCGCGGCTCCGCCAATCCATGTTGATCACTATCTCCTCTGAAAAGTTGACTCCTACGTGTTTGTGAAAACATTCACGAGCAACTACAAACTAAAGGGGCCGGTTTCGGCCCCTGATTTCCCTCTTACTAGCGTGGCACGTCAGGCCAAAGCAGACAAGGGGTAACAAGCGGTCAATATGGCTGTAAAGCTGAGGGGTGCATCACATTTGTTATCCGCCGGGGATGGCTGATTGTTGTGGCATTCCGGCTCCGGTGCTGCACCGGCCGCTCAATGCCGGCTTCCCGAGGCGGCTTTCCGCAGGGTTATCTCCGGTATTCTGCCAGTGTGTCAACACCCCAGGAACCCCGCTCGGTGCAGCGTGCCCCCGCTGTACTTGTCATCTCCGCCGTACTGGTCCTCGAAGCGCTATGCCTGCTCGGCTTCGCAGCCTGGTACGGCTACCAGCTAGCGACTTCGACGCCTTTGTCCATGGGAGGGGCCGTCTTCACGATGGTGTTTGCCGTGGCCCTCGCTGTGTGGATGCTCGCTGTGGGGCATTTCTTCTTCCGGGGCTACCGGTGGACCCGCTCGGCTGCACTGGTCTGGCAGCTCTTCGTGGTCATTCTCGCCGTTCCCACCCTGCAGGCAGGCCTGATCCTGCCCGGTCTCGGACTGCTGCTGCCGGCAGCAGCAGTCCTGCTGCTGTTGTTCACGAAGCCGGTCCTCGCACACACCAGCAGGACCAGCGACAGCGGCAAGACCTTCTAATCGTTCATCCCTCCTCTCCTGCCGGCTTATTCCACGGCGGAATACGCCGCCTGTGCCTCCCGGACTTCCGCCCCGTCGACGAGGTAGCACCTGCCCGGCGGGCGGCGTCTACCGGGTTCGACCCGGATGCCGAAGATGTCTCCGTCCACTGGACTTACGGGCTGGAGCAGTGCGCCACGCGGTGCCGACCGGATCTGCTGTGCCAGCGGAACGCGGACTGTGAGCTGGTGACCGGCGACGGCGGCCAGCACCAGCCGGGCACCCAGGGCCTGCATCTTGGCGAGTTTCTGGTGCGTGGAGGAAGAGAGCGAATCAGCGTCGTCAACCAGGACCAGAAACCGCCGGAGATCTTTTTCCCCCTGTTCCACGAGGGATAGCGCCGCGGCCAGATCCGCAGCCACGCATTCACTGGAGATATCTGCAGACCTCTGCAGCTGGCGGAGGAAGGAGGTCCGGCCGGAGCCGCGCGGCCCCGCAACCAGGAAGACCGAGCCCGGCAATACCCGCACCGCAGCAGTGGCCAGTTCGTCTCCAAACACGCCTACGGGCAGCCAGTCTCCGGAGCGTGCGGGCTTCAGCTGCGCCGGCGGAACGAAGGCAGGGAGGTTTTCGATTCGGTGCGGGGACGGGCTGTCGGAGGGAAGGGGGACCAGCTGCTCCGGTGTAGGCGGGATGTCAGCCGTCAGCAGCTGGGTCGAGAGGCCTTCAGCCGTTCCGCACCGTCCCTGGACCAGGGCCCTTCCGCGGATCCGGTCCATCGGCGGCAGCCGGGGCCAGATCAGCAGTGTCTCGGCGCTGGCGTCGGCTGGAAAGTACATGCGGTTCGGGATCAGGGGAAAGAAACGGGCGCTAAGAACCTCCCTGTCCCCGGCCAGAACCACGCAGATGTCCGCGCGTTCACCGTCCCGGATGAGGTCGGACAGGTCTTCTTCGCCCGTCAATCCGCGGCCCGTGCGGAACGCCGTACACCAACGGGACCATCCGGTGATGATCAGCGTCACTCCCGCTGCAGGTCCGTGGACCTGCGCCGCCGCCGGCACGGCGCCGCCGGTGTGGGCCGGGCCCCTGTCCATACCTGCCTCCGGGGCTGCCGGACCGAGCCGGTGCAGGACTTCCGCGGCGAGGTAGGCCAGCACCCGGGACGCCCGATCGACCTCCTGGGGACCAACGTAGGCGCCGGTCTGCTCAGCTGCAGCAAGCCAGGCAAGGCTGCCGTCCGAGTCAAGGACATACAGATGTCGTCCGGGTAACCCGGTGACGTGCTTGGCGGCGATAAGTCCGAGCGCATCAGGGGCTCCCGACCGCGGAGCGCCGAGCACCGCCAAATGGAAATCGATTCCGGGCTGCCACGCAAGGATTCTCTGACGCTGCTGTCCAGGCTCATCCATCAATCCCAGGACCAGTCCGTCCGGGGCAGCCTCGTCGGCGACGCGGCAGCCGGCCAGCAGATCCGCTGTCAGTGCAGAAGGCAGCGGCGGCCTGACCGGGTTGAAAGGATCCGGATAGCCTCCGGTATCGGCGGCCGCCCGGATAGCCGTAACCATCCGGTGGAGGGCATCCGGATCTGCCGTAGTCTCTGCCCGTACCCGCGCGCCTCCGGCCGCTCCGGACAAATGCTCGTGCAGTTCCTTCAGCGGGTTTTCGTCAGTGCCGCTCCGCATGGCCGTTGAAAGGCTTTGAAAGGCGAGCGGAAGCCGGCCGCCCTTGCTGACATAGGCCCGGCCCGGAAGGTCGGGCGGGATGGTGGACGCAGCGTCGGCGTCGATGACGTCGCGGGACTCTGCGGCGGATTGGACCCGAAGGGCGACACTCGTTGCTATATTCGCGCGGATATCGGCGGTAACGGCGCCCTGAGGGCGTTGAGTTGCCAGCACCAGATGCAGGCCGAGCGAGCGCCCGATGGCCGCTATCCGCAACAGTTCGGGCAGGGCTGTGGGCACTTCCTCGGCCAGCATGCGGAATTCGTCAACCACCACCAGCAGCTTGGGGACTCTGTCCTCCGGAGGACGGGTGAAGTTGTAGGCGGAAAGATTGTCGGCTCGGCCGGCGGCCAGCAAGGCTTCACGGCGTCGGACTTCCGCACGCAGTGACACCAGCGCCCGGCTCACGTTCTCAGCGGAAAAGTCGGTCAGGAAACCCACTGTGTGTGGCAGTGCGGCAAGGGGGCCGAGCCCGGAACCGCCTTTAAAGTCGATCAGCAGGGCGGTGATGTCGGTGGGCGGATACAAGGCTGCCAGAGAACCGATGAAAGTGCGCAGGAACTCGGATTTTCCGGACCCCGTGGTCCCGGCCACCAGGAAATGCGGACCGTCTTTGTCCAGTTCCAGGAGCACCGGGCCGGAAAATGAAAGTCCGACGACAGCGGCAACCCCTGATCCAGGGTCCCGCCAGCCGTGCAGGAGAAGATCCGGGGACGCAGCGGGATGGCAGTCCTCGAAAGCCGCTGCGGGTGGTGGCTGGCCGGTACCGCCGGGCGCGGCATGCTGCGGGCCGGACGGCGGGCGGGAGGCAAGTGCGCGGGATAACCGTTCGAAGGTTTTTGGTTGAATCAGGTCGGGGACAAAGTCCACGCTCCGGCCAGCGGCAGCCAGCGTTCCCCGGCCTCCAAGAAGCGACACGGACACCGGTGCGGGGAGACCCCCGGCCCGGATGACGGTCACCAGCGGACGACGCGCTTCGGGAAGCGCCTGGAGCAGCCGCCCGGCGTGCTCCGCCCACGCGGCATGGACGAACAGCACGAGGTCGGCCGGTCCCGCGGCCTGCGGGAGCGCTGTGAGGACGTTCCGCAGTGCCGCAACAGCGGATTCGACCGCAGGGAGGGAAACCTCGGGCATGGCAGCCAGAGTGACGCCGGGCAGGAACCTCGCATTCGGTTCCAGCTCCGATGCCGTACCGATGCAGACAAGGTGCGGCACAAAGGCGGCTGCTGCTTGGAGAAGGATGGTCCGGCCCAACGCCGCCTGCTCCCGGGCGGTGCCTTCCAGCCTGATGTCCCGGTCCCTGCCGAGGGCAAGGATTACCGGGGCTTCGGAGATCTGCGGGGGCGTGAAATGGCGGGGTGCCGGCACCACTTCGATGTTCGCCGGCAAGGTGCCCGCCCCGATCCGGACCGGATACACGGCGGCACTGGCGTCCGCCACCGGTGGGCCGGCCGGTCCTGTTCCCAGAGCCGTGGCTCCCGGGTCCGGTGCGGCCCGGCGGAGCCGCTTTCCGTCCTCCTCCGCGGCCAGGGCGATTGCCGCGGCCTGCTCACGGCGGCGCCGCCGGGATCCCGCGGCGCCCAGCAGTGCCGTGACCGCCGACAGTGCGCTGAAAGCCAGGAACATCCACATCCCTGTCGCCACGGCCAGCACCACTCCGAGCAGGAGCGGCAGCAGCGCACCGACCAGGAGCAGGCCGGTTTTTTGCCCTTGTTCGGGGAACCTGACGGTGAGGGGGCTGAAGGGATCTGCCGGAGCGCTTTCGACCTCGCGCACGGGCCCGGGAATGACTAACCGGCAGTGGCTGTAACCGAACCGCAGATGGGAATCGGTGTCCACCGTGGCCACGCGCACACGACGGCCGTCGACCCAGGTGCCGTTGGCTGAGCCAAGATCACGGACGGTTACGGATTCAGCTCCCACGACAAGTTCCGTGTGGTGTCGGGAAAGCGCCGGATCGGTGATGCCGATTCGCTGTCCGGGCCCGCATTCCGCCGGGACCCTCCGCCCGATGGTGTAGGTTCCCCGCTGCAGGTCGGTGATGCCTCCGGCGTCGGGTCCGGAGCAGACAACCAGGAGTAAGGGGGCGGGTGCCGGGGCGCCCCCTCGCGCCGGCATCCCCGCGGCGGCACACCCGGCGGATCCTTCGAGGCGCAGGATCACCGCCCCGTTGACGAGCGGAGCCTTGCCGGGGGTCAACTCCTGCAGGCTCGAACCCTGCACGGTGTAGCGGGCGTGCCCGTAGCGTTCCTCCAGCATCGAGGCCACTGAGGCTCCGGACGTTTTGTCCGAGATGTTGATCACAACCTCACGGAGCGCAGGGCGCCCGGGCGGGTCCGCGGGGAAACCCCCGGATCCCGCTGCTAGGGTCACATGAAGCAGCAATGTCCCTCCAAAGCATCCCCCAGAGAGTGCGAAACGGTCGATGGAGGGATCAGCCTACGGATCGCCGGATCACTTCCGGCACCGGAGGCCCCGCCCTGTGGATAAGTTTCCTGCCCCCTTGGACTGAGAGGGGGAGGTTGAGCAGCGGCGGTAAACTGCTGGAGGGGATTTTGGCTTTAGAAAGGCAAGTGTGACTCACCCGTACCCGGTTCTACCGCATGTTTCGGACCGCCCCTCCCCGCCACCAAAGGCAGCCAAACCCGGTTACCGGCCGGAGGTGCAGGGCCTGCGGGCGCTCGCGGTACTGATGGTTGCCAGCTACCACATCTGGTTGGGCCGCGTGTCCGGCGGCGTGGACGTCTTCCTTCTGATTTCCGCCTTCCTGCTTTCGCTGTCCTTCATCCGGAAGGGCGAAGCCGGCCGTGGCCTGCAGTTGGGGCATTACTGGACCCACGTGTTCAACCGCCTGCTCCCGGCAGCGGCCGTGGTGATCGTGGGAACCCTTGCCGCCACTGTCCTGTTTGTTCCCAGAAGCCGGTGGGCCGAGATCTTCTCGCAGGCGTGGTCCTCGCTGCTGTACGTCCAGAACTGGGCCCTGGCTGCTGATTCGGTTGATTACTACGCCGCAGACCACAGCATCGCCAGCCCGTTCCAGCATTTTTGGTCGCTTTCGGTCCAGGGGCAGGTCTTTGTCCTGTGGCCGCTGCTGTTTGCGCTCTCCGCCGTCATCGCCCGGCTCGCGCATAAGCGCTTCCGCAGCGTTGTGTTCTGCGTGTTCGGAACGGTGTTTGCCGTGTCGCTGGCCTTTTCCGTTCACGAGACCTACACCAACCAGGCCCACGCCTACTTCGATACCCGCACACGCCTGTGGGAATTCGCCTTCGGAACCCTTCTCGCCCTGGCCATTCCCTACCTGAAGCCCGTCCGGGGAATCCGGGTAGCGGCCGGATGGCTGGGCCTGGCTGCCATCCTCAGCGGCGGATTCATCCTCGACGTCCAGGGGCAGTTCCCGGGCTTCGTAGCTTTGTGGCCGCTCGTAGCGGCCGCCCTGGTGATAGTCGCAGGACAAACGGGCAGCCGTCTCGGTGCGGACCGCTTCCTCTCCTGGCGGCCGCTGGTGCGGATGGGGGACATGTCCTACGCCCTCTACCTGTGGCACTGGCCGATACTCGTCATCTACCTCGCCTGGCGGGGGCGCCAGGAGGTAGGGCTTGTCGGGGGCGCGCTGATCCTCGGCCTTTCCCTGATCCTCGCTGCCCTGACAACGCGTTTTGTGGAAAAGCCCCTCCGTGCACGGGAAAAGCGCGGAACCTGGGGACGGGCCGCACTGGTGATGGCGGCCTGCGTGGCCGTAGTGGCCGTGCCGCTTGCCAGCGGCCAATTCCTGCTCAAGGCGGCCGATGACAGACTCCTGGCAGAAGCCGAGATCAATTACCCCGGTGCCCGCGTTCTGGCACCGGATTACGACGGCGAACCCACCGGGGTGCCTGTCCGGGCAGTGTCCTCAACGGACCCGGACAGCTGGGGACGGCTCCCGCTGGCATGCTCGGAGGTCCCGGACGGGCCCACGGATCCGGCTCTGTCGAGCATCTGCTTCAGCACAACAAACACGGACTCGCCGGAACGGACCATCCTTATCATCGGCAGTTCGCACGCCCAGCAGTGGATCGAGGCGGTCGAACCGATGGCGCAGGCACACGACTACCGTGTCATAGCGCTGCTGAAGGGCGGGTGCACCTACGGCGCCGCGGCGGAGTGGAGGTCGGAGGACTGCAACCGCTTCAATGAGGCGGCCACCGAGTACGCCCTGGAATTGAAGCCCGATGCCGTGATCGCGGTCGCAACGTCCGCCATGTCCGACGAAGCCGCCGATCCCGTGGTTGACGGACTTCCGGAAGCCGCCCGGAAACTCGGCGAGGGAGGAATCGATGTGGTCGGTGTCCGGGATAATCCCCGGTTCCCCTTCAATATGCAGGTGTGTGCAGAGACCAACGGCGCTGACTTGTGCACCACACCCCTGATGGACAAGCAGTCTCCGGATTTCCCGCCGTCGGAGGACGACGGCGGCATGGCCTTCCTCGATCTGTCGGATCTGATCTGCCCGGAAGGGACCTGCCGGCCCGTCGTGGGGAACACCTACGTCTTCCTGGACGACAACCACCTGACCACCGATTACGCCGCTTCCCTGGCCGGGGAATTCGACCGAAGGTTCCACCAAAGCGTCAGCTGGTGACACCCTGCACAGCGGGTGTCACCGAGGCCGCTGATGCAGGCCTGCACCCAGACCGAAAAGTGCCTGCCGGCCAATAGTCGGATACCCTTGACCCGGGTGTGCGCCGGTTCGGCCATCCCGTACCAAACAGGAGAAACAAGTGAACGTTGACCTCGTCGTCGTTGGGTCGGGCTTTTTCGGCCTGACCGTAGCCGAGCGTGCTGCCAAGGAACTGGGCCTGAAGGTCGCCGTCCTGGACCGCCGCCATCACATTGGCGGCAACGCCTACAGTGAGAACGAAGCCCAGACCGGAATCGAGGTGCACCGTTACGGTGCCCACCTGTTCCACACGTCCAACGAGCGGGTCTGGGAATACGTCAACCGGTTCACCGAATTCACCAATTACGTGCACAAGGTCTACACCAGCCATAAGGGCGAGGTGTACTCCATGCCCATCAACCTGGGCACGATCAACCAGTTCTTCCGCGCGTCCATGGGACCGGCCGAGGCAAAGGCCCTGATCCAGGAACAGGCCGGCGAACTCGCGGGTACCGATCCGGCGAACCTCAATGACAAGGGGATCCAGCTCATTGGGCGCCCGCTGTACGAGGCGTTCATCAAGTACTACACCGGCAAGCAGTGGCAGACGGATCCCAAGGACCTGCCGGCTGAGATCATCAGCCGCCTGCCCGTCCGGTACAACTACGACAACCGGTACTTCAACGACAAGTACGAGGGTCTGCCCGTCGACGGTTACACGGCCTGGATCGAACGGATGGCGGATCACCCGAACATCCAGGTGCATTTGAAGACCGACTTCTTCGATGAGGGCCACGAGTTCTCCCGCAGCAACACCCTGGGCCAGGTTCCGGTCATCTACACCGGCGCCGTGGACCGCTACTTCGACTACGCCGAAGGTGACCTGTCCTGGCGCACGATCGACCTCGAAGAAGAGGTGCTCCCGGTGGAAGATTTCCAGGGCACATCGGTCATGAACTACCCGGACGAGGACGTTCCCTACACCCGGATCCACGAGTTCCGCCACTTCCACCCCGAGCGTGAGTACACCAAGGACGCCACGGTGATCATGCGCGAGTACTCCCGCTTCGCCGAGAAGGGCGACGAGCCGTACTACCCCGTGAATACCGCGGAGGACCGCGCTAAGCTGCTCGCCTACCGCGACCTCGCCAGGGGTGAGAAGTCCGTGCTCTTCGGCGGCCGCCTCGGCACCTACAAGTACCTGGATATGCATATGGCCATCGGGTCGGCGCTGTCCATGTTCGACAACAAAATCAAGCCCCACTTCACCGGTGGCGCCAAGCTGGAAAGCGGAGGAGTCGACGCGTGAGCAACGCAACCGTAGAGCGGTCAATCCAGGCGGACGATTCAGAACGCCAGTGGTCCACGATCCAGCGGGTGGTTCTTCCTTCCCTGGACCAGCTGGACACGGTGCCGCTGTACATGGACACGGGCAGTGCTACAGGAGTGCAGCTGTCCACCATGAACGGTGATGCAAAGACTGCCGCCGCGGCCCCGGCGTACTCAGCTCCCAGCAAGGAAGCACACGCAGAGGACTTCCTGTCCCGGCAGTCCACTTCCGTCCGCGCCGGTGAGCGGGTTTCCTTCGGCACGTACTTCAATGCCTTCCCGGCCAGCTACTGGCGCCGGTGGACCAATCTGGACACCATCCGGCTCAGTGTCCGCACCTCGGGGACAGGCGCCGTCAGCGTCTACAAGTCCAATGCCCGCGGCGCCCTGCAGCATGTCGAGACCCAGCGGGTGAATTCGCCTGCGACTTCCACCTTCGAACTCAGCCTCAAGCCTTTCGGCGACGGCGGCTGGTACTGGTTTGACCTCGTCGCCGGTTCCGAGCCGCTGATTCTCGAAAAGGCCGAATGGCAGGCGCCGGGGGAGCCCGTCACCCCGGGTAGTGTGACCCTTGAAATCACCACCCTGAACAAAACCTCCTTCTGCATCAACAACCTGCGCATCCTGGGGGACCACCCGGAAGCGCTGGCCTACGTCAAGGAAGTCCTGATCGTTGACCAGGGCACCGAGAAAGTGGCCGAGGCGGAAGGTTTCCCCGAAGTCGAAGCCATGCTCGGCGGCAAGCTGCGCATCATCAACCAGGCCAACCTCGGAGGATCAGGCGGTTTCGCCCGCGGCATGTACGAGGCCGTCGAGAGCGGCAGCGACTACGTCCTGCTCCTTGACGACGACGTCGTGATGGAACCGGAGAGCATCTCCCGTCTGTTGATGTTCGCTGACCGCTGCAAGACGCCCACCATTGTGGGCGGACACATGTTTGACCTGTACAACCGCACGGTGCTGCACACCTTCGGCGAGACAGTGAACCCCTACCGTTTCCAGCCGGACCAGCCGCATGCCGAGATGACCCTCGGCCACGACTTCGTTCGCTCGAATCTGCGCCACACGTCCTGGATGCACCGCCGGGTGGACGTGGATTACAACGGTTGGTGGATGTGCCTGATCCCGACGAAGGTCATCCGGGACATCGGCCTGTCGCTGCCCGTCTTCATCAAGTGGGACGACGCCGAGTACGGACTCCGCGCCAAGAGTGCCGGCTACCCGACCGTTTCCATGCCCGGCTCAGCCGTCTGGCACGTCTCATGGATCGACAAGGACGACCTTGTCGGCTGGCAGGCGTACTTCCACACCCGCAACCGCATGATTGCCGCCCTGATCCACAGTCCGTATGAACACGGCGGGCGCGTGGTGCGGGAAACCGGCTACATGGACCTCAAGCACCTGATCTCCATGCAGTACTTCACGGCCCAGGGCCGCGTCATGGCCCTGCGCGACCTGCTCCGCGGCCCGGAGCACCTGCATGACCTGCTTCCCACCAAGCTGCCGGAAATCAAGGCACTGACCAAGAAGTTCACGGACTCACAGGTGCTGCCCGAGCCGGAGGCCTTCCCTGCGCCGGTGATGCACAAGCCGCCGCGGCGCGGGCAGGGCTTCGCCGCCCCGTCATATGCATCGCTGATTCCGTGGGCAGCCAAGACGGTGGTCAAGCAGCTGACCAAGAAGGTTCCGGCGACCAGCCTCGAACACCCGCAGGCCTATATTGCGCACCAGGACAATAAATGGTGGCGGATGTCCCAGTACGACAGTGCCGTGGTTTCCAATGCCGAAGGTACCGGGGCCTCCTGGTACAAGCGTGATCCGAAGCAGCTGCGGATCCTCCTGGCCGAAGCAGTGCAGCTCAACGCTGAGATCCTGAAGAACTGGCAGAAGCTCAGCGACCAGTACCGCGAGGCACTTCCGGAGATTACTTCCTTCGAAGCCTGGAAGAAAACCTTCGCCGAGCATTCGGAAGAGAGTAAATAAGCTTGTCCACCGGTGCACTCGAAACTCCGGGGCGGGGAGCGGGCCTGGCGGATATCCTCCGGTCCCGCTTCCTGCTCAAGCTGCTGGTTTCCAAGGAACTTAAGGTCCGCTACCGGGGATCCATCCTGGGGCTCCTCTGGTCCTATGTAAAACCCGGCGTGCAGTTCGTCGTTTTCTACATAGCCCTGGGCGTGTTCCTGGGCCTGGAGCAGAGTGACCGCAATCCCAGCGGGTTGCCGAACTATGCGATCTACCTGTTCTCGGGCATCGTGCTGATCAACTTCTTTACGGAGGCACTCGGCAACGCCTCGCGCTCCATAGTGGGCAACGGGGGATTGATCAAGAAGATCTACCTGCCGCGGCAGCTCTTCCCCGTTGCCTCCGTATGGGTGTCCGGGGTGCATTTCGTGCCGCAGATGGTGATCCTCATCGTTGCGTGCCTGTTCAACGGCTGGCGGCCCTCGGTGCTGCAGCTGGCGGCGGCCGTAGCCGGTTTCATCATTGTGGCGCTGTTGGCGACGGGTCTCGGGCTGCTCTTCGGGGCCGTGAATGTCTATTTCCGGGACGCGGAAAACATCGTGGACATGCTGTTGATGATCGCAACCTGGGCGTCACCCGTGTTGTATTCCTGGCACATGGTGAGTGACAAGCTGGGAGAGACGTTCTTCAACGTGTACCAGCTGAACCCCATCACCGTGGGCGTGGAAGCCTTCCACTACGCGTTCTGGCTGCCGACCACCGATGGTGCAGAGACCATCCCTCCGCACCTGTTGTCCGTTTGGATTCCCATCGCCCTGGCTATCTCGGCAGCGGTCCTGCTGATTGGCCAGCTCGTCTTCCGTCGCCTTGAGGGCCGTTTCGCGCAGGAGCTCTGAACCGTGGCCAACGCCATTGAAGTACGCAACATCAACAAGCAGTTCGTCCTGCGGCATACGCGTTCCATGAAGGAAGCGTTTGTCTGGCTGGTCAAAGGACGCAAGGGGGACCTGTCCGAGAAGTTCCACGCGCTCAAGGGGGTCTCCCTGAACATTGAGCAGGGGGAGACCGTGGCGCTGCTGGGGCTGAACGGCTCCGGCAAGTCCACCCTGCTCAAGCATATTTCCGGAGTGATGCGTCCCGATTCCGGCACCGTCGGCACCAGGGGACGGGTTGCAGGGCTGATCGAGGTTGGTGCCGGGTTCCACCACGACCTGAGCGGGCGCGACAACGTGTACCTGAACGGCGCCATCCTGGGCATGACCGAGGAAGAGATCAACGCGAAGTTCGACTCCATCGTCGAGTTTTCCGAGATCGGGCAGTTCATTGACACCGAAGTGAAGTTCTATTCTTCGGGCATGTATCTCAGGCTTGCGTTCTCTGTTGCGGTCCACACGGACCCGGAGGTCTTCCTGGTGGACGAAATCCTGGCCGTAGGTGACGAGCCGTTCCAGAAAAAATGCATCGACAAGATCAAGGAACTGGCGGGAGAAGGTAAGACGCTCGTTGTCGTCAGCCATGATCTGGACCTGGTTTCACGCATCTGTGAGCGTGGGGTCCTGCTGGAGCACGGCCAGATTGTCATGGATGCCCCCGTGACAGAGGTGGTAAACCGGATGCGCGGCGGCTCGTAGCTCCACCCGCACGCCTCTCTCTACCCCCGTGTACAGTGTGCCGTTACGACTGACGGCACCGGAAGGAACATAGTGACCTGGATTTCCGTCACGCCGCAGATCATCGCCGCCCTTAGCATTATCCTCGTCCCCGGCGGGCTGCTGGCATTCGCCGGGTTCCGTCTCCGATGGTTGGCGGCCCTGGCCGTCGCGCCGGTTTTATCCGTATCCCTGGTAACAGTTGCCGCGGTTGCCGCCGACCTCGCGGGTATCCCGTGGTCATTGCTCCCGGTGGCCGTCCTAACGGTGCTGGCAACGGCAGTCACGGCAGGCCTGCGGTTTATCTGGACCCGCAGAGGAACCGCACCGGCCGCAGCCGCGGATCCCGCCATCCACCTGGTGGAGGCGGCGGCGGTCCTCGGCGCCGCATGGCTGGTTGGCCGGCGTCTGATTTTTGCCTTCGGACATCCGGAGAACTTCTCCCAGACCTTTGACAACATCTTCCATCTCAATGCCATCCGGTACATTGCGGAAACCGGGTCCGCGTCTTCTTTCAGCGTCGGCGGAATGACCGGCATCGGTTTCTACCCAGCGGGCTGGCATGGGCTGGTATCCCTGGTTAATTCGCTTGCAGCTTCACCCATTCCGGTCAGCGTCAACACGGTCAACCTGGTGATCGGCGCGGTGGTCTGGCCCCTCGGATGCATCTTCCTGGTCCAGCAGATCGCCGGCCGGAAAGCAGTCCCCACATTGATCGCTGCGGTCCTGTCCGGGGCTTTCGGCGCCTTTCCGCTGCTGCTGGTGGACTTCGGCGTCCTCTATCCCAACTTCCTCGGCGTCAGCCTGATTCCTGCCGTCCTCGGGATTTTGATCAGCGTATTGGGGCTGGCCCGGCGAACGTATTCCCTCCGCCTCATGTGGCTCCTTCTGATCCTGGCGGTGCCCGGCCTGGGGCTGGGCCATCCGAGCGCTTTCCTGGCCGTCACGGCGTTCTCGGTTCCCCTTGTCATAGCTGCAGTTATCCGCCGTGTCCGCATTGAGTACTCCAATGCACGCGCCGTGCGGGCCTGGCTCTACATCCTGGCCTTCGTGGTTTACGCCGTCGGAGTCGTAATGCTCTGGAATGCGGTCCGGCCGGAGGAAGACACGCTGATCTGGTCGCCCTACCAGACCCAGGCGCAGGCCATGGGTGAGGTGCTGGCCAGCGCCCCGCTGCTGTCCGCAGTCTCGTGGGGTGTGCTGGTGCTGTCCCTGTTCGGTTTCGCCGCCCTGATTCTTCGCCGGGCACCGTGGTGGACTGCGGGGATCTACCTCATCGGCGGATTCCTCTACGTAGTGGCCACCGGCGCCCCCGATGGAGATTTCCGCGATTTGATCACCGGCGGGTGGTACACCGACAACAGCCGGCTGGCGGCCCTCCTGCCAGTCGTGATCCTGCCGGTGGCGGCCGTGGGTGGTACTTTGATCGTCGAAGGACTGGATAAGGCGCTGTGGCGCCCGGCAGTCACCTGGATGTCCGCCCGCGGCTGGCGCGCGGACATGGTCCGCGGCGCCACCGCTGCTGCACTCCTGCTGATGGTGCTGGCTGCAACTGCATCGACCCAGACGGAAAACGTCCGCAACGCCGCCAGGTCGGCCGCCACCAACTATCTGCTGGTCGAGGGAGCACCCTTGGTGTCGCGGGACGAGTATGAGCTGATGGAACGGCTGGACGAGGAGGTAGAGGAAGGTGCACGGATTGTCGGGAACCCGTGGACCGGGAGCTCATTGGTCTACGCCCTTGCCGGCCACCGTCCGATGCAGCTTCATACGATCGCGGCCCTGGGCCCGGAGGAGGACGAAATCTATGCGGACCTCCGCAATGCCCTGACGGATCCGGAGGTCTGCCCGGCTCTGGAAGCGGAGCAGGTTGGCTACGTCCTGGACTTCGGCGACCAGGAAATCCATGGCCGCACCCACCCCTATCCGGGACTGGAGGACCTCGAGTCCAGCGGCGCGGTGGAGCTTGTGGACAGCGAGGGTGAAGCGAAGCTGTACCGGATCACTGCCTGCGGGTAGCTGACCGGCTCAGGGCCGTTCGACCGGAGTGTGCTTGCGGCCCTGCAGCGCCACCCCTTTACCGGAGCCCCGGCGGAAGTACCGGCGGACCACACCGAGCTGGTACACAGCGACGGCGAGTTCGGAGACGGCCACAGCCCACGCCACCGCGGACACCCCCAGGGTCAGCGCTCCGGTGACGATGAGGGGAACCCCGATGGCTGCGCCCAGAACGGTGGAAACCGCCAGGGCCTTGCCTTCGCCCAGCGGGATGAGGCAGGCCAGCCCCACCACCTGGGACACCGTGACTGCGCCGAACACCACGCCCATAGGCATGCTGAGGTCGAATCCGACCCGGATGGCACCCTGGGACAGCAGATTGCTGGCCCAGGGGATGCATAGCGCCATAACGACAGCGCAGAGCGCAGCCGCGAGCGGAGCCCACCTGGCGGCAATGCGGATGCGTGCCTCCTGGCGTGCCCGGTCCGGATCCGCAATGGACCCCTGAAGCACCTGCACAACCGGCCCTACGGCAGTCAGGCCGTACTTGAAGAACTTCTCCGCCATCGCGTACAGCGACACCGCGCCCGGCAGGACCGCCCCGACGACCAGGAGCGGGGTGTTGACATAGAGGCTGGAGGTGGCGGCGGTGACGACGCCGTGCCGCTGGCCCGCCAGGCGCCGCACCGCCCGGCCGATATGGAGGTCCAGGCGGGGAACCGCGGCGGACCTGTTACGGATCAGCAGGCCGCTGACGGTGACGCCAAGGAGGTTCATCGCCAGCTGGATGGCCAGGTACACAAAGACGTCGCCGGTCAGGACCAGCCCTGCCAGCCCCAGAACCGTGCCGAGCGTCACGGGCAGCGTGTCAAAGACCAGAAGCCTGCCCGGACGTGCGTCACCTACAAAGAACCAGGAGGCACCCAGGAAAGGAACGAGATACGTAAGGCTGGCCAGTGCAGCCACCGGGCCGGAGTCACCGGCGATCAGCCAGACGGTCAGGGCGGCCAGAGGTGCGGTGACGGCGAAGAGATACACGCGGCTGACCAGGGAATCCATAAACATCTGGGGCCGCTCCGCTGCCGGCATGCCTGCCACCATGGCCGGTCCTACTGTTCCCCAGCCGAAGGACACTAAAACGCCGAACAGCAGGGCCGCGGACTGGCCCAGGGCGATCACACCCCAGGTGTTTCCTCCGGCGTTGGCTATGACCACGGGAATGGCCAGCAGGCCCACAACGGTGGTGATAACCACGGAAGCACCGAATGCCCCCAGACGTCGGATGTGCCGCAGGACCGTACTCTGACCCAAGAAATATCCTCCGTAGCTGGGTGCGGGCACGCGGCGGGCCGTTTGCCGGTGCGTGCTCCCTGACGATTCTAACTTAGGGGCCTGGCCGGGTTGATATCATCTACGTAGCGCCGCCCACCTCCTGCATGCCTTCCGGCGCTCCACGAAGGCGTGCTCCGACGATGGGAACTCTTTGTCTGTAGCAGCGGTTGTTGTCTCCTATAACCGAGTTGATTTGCTCCGTAAGTGCCTGTCCGCCCTCGAAAGCCAGGACCGGCGGCCGGATGAGATCATCCTCGTGGACAACGGTTCCACCGACGGCAGCGTCACCATGGTGCAGGAAGAGTTTCCTCAGGTCAGCGTCTTCGAAACGGGGGCCAACCTCGGCGGCGCCGGCGGATTCGCCTGGGGCATCGAGCGTGCGCTGGCCGCGGGGCACGACGCCGCATGGCTGATGGACGACGACGCCGAGCCGCTTCCCGGCAGCCTGGGTCCGTTGGTTGAGGCCATGGAGAAGGCACCTGACCGGCCGGGTTTCGTCACCTCTCTGGTGGTCAATCCCGAGGGTGAACCGAACAACGGGCACCTTCCCGATCTGTCCTCGGATGTCTCCCGGCAGTTGAAGGCGAGCGAACTGGGCGGGATGGCCGTGAACAGCGCCAGTTTCGTGGGCGTGCTGATTGACTTGCACGCAGCGGCTCGAATGCCGTTGCCCTTCGCCGATTTCTTCATCTGGTTTGACGACGCCGAATACACGCGCCGCCTCAGCCGCGGGGCCTACGGGGTACTCCTTCCCGCCAGCCGGATCCTCCACCCGGAAAAGCAGAACCAGAAGGACATGGGCGGGCGTTTGTTCTACTACGTCCGCAACAACCTGTGGCTTCGACGCCAGGACCCGAGCCCGAGGACACTGCTGCAGAACCCGGTCCGCTGGGGGGCCGGAATGGCCGTCCTGGCCATCCGCCAGGGGCTGCTGGCGCAGGACCGGCGTCTGTGGCTCCGATCAGCCGGCAGGGGACTGTATGAAGGGCTGGCCCGCTCGCCCCGGACCATCTGGCCCGGCCAGCTGCTGGCGAAGTCCGTTCGACTCGGCCGCTAAGCCCCGGCAGACCGGCTTCACGCCGGCGCCCTTCCGTTCCGCCCCGCTCCAGTCAGAGAGATACAAATGACCTCCCAGCAACGCATCGCCGCGGTTATTTCCGCCTACAACCCGCCTACCGACCTCATCGAAAAAGTAGAGCGGCTGGCCAGCCAGGTTGAGCGCATCATAGTGGTCGACGACGGTTCGCCGGCTGACGTCACCGGCGTCCTGCAGGGACTGGAGGCGGCTGGCGCCGTCGTCCTCAAGCAGGGCTCGAACACCGGAATCGCGGCCGCGCTCAATGCCGGAATCCGCTACGCGGCCGAATCTGCTCCGGATTTCTTCCTGACGCTGGACCAGGACTCCGAACTGGATCCGGATTATGTTGCCCGGGCACTCGTTGCCTTCACCGCGGCGACCCTGCAGGGGGTGCCTGTGGGCATGGTCTGCGCCGAGTCGCACAATAAGCAGCCGGTGATGCTGCAGAAACCCGGCGTTCCGTTCCCGGAGGCCTTTGACCCCATGCAGTCCGGCACGCTGATTCCCGCCGCCACGTTCGATGCAGCAGGTCTCCTGGAGGAAGACCTGTTCATTGACTGCGTGGATTCCGAGTTCACTGCCCGGATCCGCGAGATGGGACTGAAAGCGATCATCGCGCCCGGCTGCAATATCAGCCACGCGGTGGGGGAGTCCCGTCCCATGCGCCTGGGCACGTGGCATGTCACGGTGGGCGGGCAGAAACGCTTTGTGCATTCCCACGCGCCTTTCCGGGTGTACTACATCACCCGCAACGGCTTGGTCATGTACCGCCGGTACCTTCCCAAGCAGCCGGTCTGGGTGCTCCGCCGGATCGGACTCGAAGTAGTGTTCTACGGCGTCCGGGTTGTCTACGGTCCGCACCGTTTCCGTCAGATCGCCGCTATTGCCTTCGGGGTACGGGATGCCCTCACGGGCCGGATGGGCCGGATCAGCGCGAAGGAAAACGCCGTAGTGGCGCCGCGGAAGAAGAAGGCCGCAGCCTAGGGGCGGGCGCTGCGGCGCCCGCGCATCCGCATCAGGGCGACAACGAAAGCCCGGGCAAGCATGATCCGCGAACGCAGGATCAGCAGCAGGCTCCGGGCCTTTTTCGGTGTGGTGTTGTTGTCGTGGAGCCGCCGGTTCAGGGTGTCCGCCTCCAGATGGGCCATCGACCCGCGGAGATTGCCCACCAGGGCAATCCACTGGTCATGGGTCTCCACCAGGAAGGCAGGGAACGGCAGAACCACGTCCCGGATGCTGCCCCGGAACGCCATGGCGCAGCCGTAGTAGGGCCGCACGCCGATCCAGAGCATCAGCAGGTTGGCCCAGCGGCGGCTGCTGTCCGCGCTGCGCAGCCGGAGGGATTCGATCCTGCGGGGCTGGTGGCCGAAGTACCCGAAGTTGCTGGCAACCACGTCTGCGTGCTGGAGTTCAGCCACCATTGACTCCACGCGGCCGGGGACCCAGACGTCGTCCTGGTCCGAAAGGAACACGTACTCGCCGGTGCTGGCGGCCAGGGCAGCCTCGAAAGTCCGGACGTAGCCGCGGTTGGTGGAAGACCGGATCAGTTTGATTCGGGGGTCCTGCAGCGCCTCGACGACCGCGGCAGTGTTGTCCGTGGAGGCGTCGTCGACAATCACCAGTTCATCGCCGTGAGCCAGCTGGGGAAGGATCGAGGCGATCTGTTCCTCTATGTGTGCGGCACCGTTGTAGGCTGCCATGCACACGCTGACCTGGCCGCGGTCCGCGGCGGACGGGGAGGTGCTCGGGTTCATTCTTGTCCTGGTGATTCGTCGGTAGGGCGGGGATACCCGAACCAGCTTACCGGTTCCCCGGTTTCGACTTAGCCGCAGGCCCTCCATATATAGTGGAGTAGTTCCCCGACCCTCCGGCCGCCTCCTGACCGCGGCGCCACCGCCGGCTCTGCCGCCGTCGAACCTGATGTGAAAGAAGCCAATCCTTGACAGCCGTAGATGTTATGTTCCCGTACTACGGGGACGTTGAACTCATGAAGCAAGCCGCCCGAAGCGTAATGGGCCAGCAGCATCAGGACTGGCGTCTCGTAGTCATCGACGACGGCTACCCCGATCCCGAGCCGGCCCGCTGGTTCGCGGAGATCACGGATCCGCGCGTCAGTTACCAGCGCAACGAGGTCAACCTCGGTGCCAACGGCAACTACCGCAAAGCCGTCGAGCTCATCGAAGCTCCTGTCGCGGTGATCATGGGTGCGGACGACATCATGCTTCCCAACTACCTCACTGCGGTTGTCGAGTCCTTCGAGTCCTTCCCTCAGGCCAGTGCCGTGCAGCCCGGAGTGCAGGTCATTGACGAGTCAGGCCGGGCCACCATGCCGCTCACGGATCTGGTCAAGAAAGCGGCGACACCTCGCGGCAACCAGCGTCGCCTGCTGAGCGGTGAGGATCTCGCGACGAGCCTGCTGCGAGCCGGCTGGCACTATTTCCCGTCCATCGCCTGGAAGTCCGAGACGCTGAAGCGCATTGGCTTCCGGTCGGAGTTCGACGTCGTGCAGGACCTGGCGCTGCTGCTGGACATCGCCGCCGACAGCGGCTCGATGGTGCTGACCCCTGAGCTGGCCTTCCTGTACCGACGCCACTCCGGTTCCGATTCCTCTGTTCGGGCCTTCGACGGAAGGCGCTTCGATGAAGAGCGGCGTTTCTTTGAAGGCGAGGCCGTCCGGTTCGATCGAATCGGCTGGACCCGCGCCGCCCGTGCTGCCCGTCTCCACGTCACCTCCCGCCTTAATGCAGTGACCCTGATTGCCCGTTCAGCGGCAGGGGGAAAGTTCGGTTACATCCCGAAGCTGGCCAAGCACGTCATCGGCTAGCCTGCCGGACACGGATCAAAAAAGCAGGGCGGACCCGTTGGGTCCGCCCTGCTTTTTGTTTACCGGAACAACGCCGCGACGGCCGGTGCTACTGCCGCAGGTCGTCCGCGCCCTTATGGCCCTCGTCTGCCGTCCAGGGCCGGGGTGCCTCATCCAGGGCAATGCGCCGGGAGAGCGTCGTGATGGAAGTCTCCATATTGCGGAACCGCTGGTAGGTCGTGGCCATGAACACGAAGAAGGACACGATGGTCGCGTAAAGCACCAGGTCGGTGCCGCGTCCGATGCCGAGGAATCCCGCGAACCGGGTCAGCGTGTCCGGGAAGAAGATGGACAGCGCAGCGGCCACGGCGAAGATCATCAGCATGATCCGGCGCACAGCCAGGTGCTTGGCGTTGACCCCGCCGCGCATCAGGACCAGGGAGACCAGGATGACAGCGACAACGAGCACGATCTGGACGATGAGTAGCAATTAGGTCACCTAAAAAAGAGTTCGGCCAGGATGTTCACGGAGTTGAGCAGCGACTGCCCCTTGGACTTGGAGTAGTCCGTATAGATGATCTCCACCGGATGCTCCACCCAGCGGGGCCGGATGGTCGCGAGCTGGTTAACCAGCTCGGACGCGTGGGCCATCCGGTTCTGGGTCAGATGAATCCTGGAGGCGACATCGCGGTTGATGGCCCGCAGGCCGTTGTGCGCGTCGGTGAGGTTCATTCCGGTGGCCATCCGCGACTGCACCGCGGCCGTCTTCAGGACAATCCGTTTCTGCAGCGAGATCTGGGTCCTGTCGTCCAGGAACCGTGAACCAAGAACCACTTCGGCTTCGCCGGACTCGATCCGGGCAACCATGGCCTGGGCGTCTTCCACCCGGTGCTGGCCGTCGGCGTCGAAGGTGACGATGCTGGTCATGGCGGGGTCCTGCAGCGCGTATTCGATCCCGGTCTGCAGGGCGGCGCCCTGGCCGAGGTTGATCGGATGCTGGACTACCATCGCCCCCGCTGCGCGTGCCGCGGCCTGGGACCCGTCACGGCTGCCGTCGTCCACGCAGACTACGTGCGGAAACGTCTTCCGGAGGTCTTCGATCACGGAGCCCACAACGGTTGCTTCGTTGTACATCGGAATAACGATCCATGTGCGGCTCACGGTCTCAGTATCCCATATCCTGTGCAGCGGCTGCGTTGCCGGCCCCTGGGCCGCCCAGGTACGCGCTGAGCCGTTCCGCGGCATCCGCGGGCGCGAAGCCGGCGGCCTTGATCTTGTCCAGGGGAAGCACGCTGTTTTTCGG
The DNA here is from genome assembly GCF_025244925.1 of Arthrobacter zhaoxinii. Taxonomy (NCBI): domain Bacteria; kingdom Bacillati; phylum Actinomycetota; class Actinomycetes; order Micrococcales; family Micrococcaceae; genus Arthrobacter; species Arthrobacter zhaoxinii. The sequence continues at coordinate 2,463,101 of NZ_CP104275.1, read as the reverse complement.
ACGGGGCGCAGCCTGCTTGTCCTTGAAGTACTCTTCGGTGCTGACACCGGTGACCGCCGCGGCTGCATGGCCGGTCAGTTCGTAGACGCGGCCGGCAACGTCGGCCCACGAGGCGGGGTCGCCGTCGTTCGTCAGGTTGTAGACGCCGTACGGGGCGCCGGATGACAGCAGATGGATGATCCCGGCCGCCAGGTCCTCGGTGAAGGTGAGCCGGCCTATCTGGTCATTGACGACGGCGGGGCTGATGCCGCGTTCAGCGAGGGAGGCCATGGTGCGCACGAAGTTCTTTCCTTCGCCGATGACCCAGCTGGTCCGGACGATGTAGTGCGCGGGGACCGCGGACACGACGGCGTCGCCGGCGGCCTTGGTCTGCCCGTACACGCCCAGTGGGGAGAAGGGTTCGTCCTCGGGATGCTCCGCGGCTGTTCCGTCGAACACGTAGTCGGAGGAGACATGGACCAGCGTGATGCGGTTTTCCGTGGCCACGCGGGCCAGGTGGGTCACTGCGGACACGTTGATGGCCCAGGCGGCCTTCCGGCCTTCGGGGGACTCGGCGTCGTCCACGGCCGTGTACGCGGCCGCGTTGATGATCGCCGCGTAGTTCTTCCAGTTCCGCCCGGCGTAGGCAGCCGGGTCGGTGAGGTCAAAGTCGGAGCGGGCGGCGAATTCGACGTGTTCCCGGCCGGCGAAGGCCGCTCGAAGCGCCTTGCCCAGCTGTCCGTCGGCACCCAGGACAAGGGTCTTCTTCGGAGCCATGGGAACGACGTCGGCCAGGCGCGGGTGCGCCCGGTCCTTCTCGGAGAGTTCGGCCTGCTCCAGCGGAATGGGCCAGTCGATTCCCGAGGCCTCGTCGGCCAGGTTCAGGAACGTGTACTGACCCTGCGCGCCGGCACTCCAGTGGTCATTGACCAGATAGGAATAGGCGGTGTTGTCCTCCAGCGTCTGGAAGGCGTTGCCGACGCCGCGGGGGATGAAGATGGCCTGGCTGGGATCCAGCTCCGCGGTGAAGACCGCGCCGAAGGACGGCCCTTCGCGCAGGTCCACCCAGGCACCGAAGATGCGGCCCGTGGCTACGGAGATGTACTTGTCCCAGGGCTCGGCATGGATACCGCGCGTTGTTCCGGCTTTTTCATTGAAGGAGATGTTGTTCTGCACGGGACCGAAGTCCGGCAGGCCCAGGGCGAGCATTTTTTCGCGCTGCCAGTTTTCCTTGAACCAGCCCCGGTTGTCGCCGTGGACGGGCAGGTCATACAGGACAACGCCGGGGATGGGGGTGGGATGGGACGAAAGCGGTTTGGAGAATTCCGGTGCCACTGCGTTACTGTCCCTGTTCCTTGTACTTGGCTTCCGTGGCATCCTTCTGCGGCCGCCACCAGGCCTCGTTTTCCCGGTACCACCGGATGGTGTTTTCGATGCCCTGCTCGAAGTCGGAGAACTGGGGGCTCCAGCCCAGCTCGCGGCGCAGGCGGGAGGAGTCGATGGCGTAGCGCAGGTCGTGCCCCGGGCGGTCGATGACCTGGTCGTACGCGTCGGCGGGCTGTCCCATGTGCTTCAGGATCAGTTCAACAACTTCCTTGTTGTTTTTCTCGCCGTCGGCGCCGATCAGGTAGGTCTGGCCGATTTCGCCCTTTTCAATGATTGCCAGCACGGCTGATGAATGATCGGTGGCGTGGATCCAGTCACGGACGTTTTCCCCGGCGCCGTACAGCTTGGGACGGATGCCGTCGATCACGTTCGTGATCTGGCGCGGGATGAATTTCTCCACGTGCTGGTACGGGCCGTAGTTGTTGGAGCAGTTGCTGATGGTTGCGCGCAGGCCGAAGGACCGCACCCATGCACGGACCAGCAGGTCCGAGCCCGCCTTGGTGGAGGAGTAGGGGCTGGACGGGTTGTAGGGTGTCGATTCCGTGAACCGCTGCGGATCATCCAGCTCCAGGTCGCCGTAAACCTCATCCGTGGAGATGTGGTGGTACCGGGTATCGTGCTTGCGGGCCGCTTCAATCAGCGTGTACGTGCCGATGATGTTGGTGTCCAGGAACGGACGGGGGTCATGCAGCGAGTTGTCATTATGGGATTCGGCGGCAAAGTGGACCACTACGTCTGCTTCGCCGACCAGCCGGTCCACCAGCGGGGCATCGCAGATGTCGCCCTGGACAAAGGTGAACCGGTCTTCCGGCAGTCCCTTCAACGAAGCGAGGTTGCCCGCATACGTCAGCTTGTCCAGCACAGTGATCGAATAGTCTGTGCCCGTGAGCGCGTGGTGCACGAAGTTGGAGCCAATAAAGCCGGCGCCGCCGGTGACTAGGAGTTTCTGCATGTAGGTAAACGTTACCGGATTTGCCGTCCCTCCAACGAGCCGGGATGATGTGGTGCATGCGTGGAATCATATTGGCAGGCGGAACCGGGTCCAGACTGCACCCCATCACACTCGGCGTCAGCAAGCAGCTGGTGCCGGTCTACGACAAACCGATGATCTATTATCCGCTGTCTACGCTGATCCTCGCGGGCATCAAAGACATCCTGATCATCACCACCCCGCACGACGCAGACCAGTTTGAGCGGCTGCTCGGTGACGGCAGCCGTTTCGGCGTCAGCATCACCTATAAGCAGCAGCCCTCGCCCGACGGACTGGCGCAGGCCTTCGTCCTCGGAGCCGAGCACATCGGCAACGGCCCGGTGGCGCTGGTGCTCGGTGACAATATTTTCTACGGCCAGGGGATGGGCACCCAGCTGCGCCGGTTCGCCAACATCGACGGCGGCGCCGTCTTCGGGTACTGGGTCGCGGATCCCGGGGCTTACGGCGTGGTCGAGTTCGACGAGTCCGGCCGGGCGATCTCGCTCGAGGAAAAGCCGGCCAAGCCGAAGAGCCATTACGCAGTGCCCGGACTGTACTTCTACGACAACGACGTTGTGGAAATTGCACGGAATCTGAAGCCGTCTCCCCGCGGTGAACTGGAAATCACCGACGTCAACCGAATTTACCTGGAGAAGGGCAAACTGCAGGTGGAGATTCTTCCGCGCGGGACCGCGTGGCTGGATACGGGCACTTTCGATTCGCTCAACGAAGCATCCGAGTTCATCCGCACGGTCCAGAAGCGCCAGGGCCTGTCCATCGGCTGCCCCGAGGAGATCTCCTGGCGGTTGGGCAACATCAGTGACGACGAACTCCGCCAGCGCGCTGAGCCCCTCGTAAAGAGCGGCTACGGCCAGTACCTGCTGGAGCTCCTCAACCAGAAGTAGCTCCCTGCGGAGCTGCATTTGGTGCATAAAAGAGCCGGCCGGGAGATCTCCCGGCCGGCTCTTCTGCGTTCTGCCTGCTGCGGCCGCATAGCCGCAGCAGGCAGGACAATCACTTCCGGGTGACGACGGCGCCCCCGGCCTTGGTCCAGTCGATCCGTCCGCCCTGGAAGGCCTGGGTGCACTTGCCGGCCTTGCAGCTTTCATCTGCGGTGGGGTAGCCCAGGACACCCTTCTCAAAGCCGGTGGACTGCCACTTCCTGCGGATTTCCCCTGCCGTCGGATGTGCTCCAATGGACTTGGACCAGGTGATGGCTCCGCCGGAGTAGTTCTGGTAGCAGCCGTTGTCCTTGATGCCGCAGACCTGTCCGCTGGTCGGGTAGCCGAGGCCGCCGTTTTCGAAGCCGTGTTTCTGGTAGGCGGTCCGGATAGGGCCATTCGGGCTGGGCTGGGCTCCGGTCGCTGCGGACCAGAGGATGGCTCCGCCGGAGAAGTTCTGGTAGCAGCCGTTGTCCTTGATGCCGCAGACCTGTCCTCCCTTGGGATAGCCGAGGGTTCCGTTTTCGAAGCCCTGTTTCTGGTAGGCGGTCCGGAGGGGACCGTTCGGGCTGACCTGGGCTCCGGTGGCGGAGGACCAGAGGATGGCTCCGCCCTGGAAATCCTGATAGCAGCCGTTGTTCTTGATGCCGCAGACCTCGGGGCCTCTCGGGTAGCCCAGTACCCCGTTTTCGAACCCGGCGGCCTGGTAGGCAGTGCGGATCGCACGGTTGGCGCTGACCTGGGCACCGGTCGCTGCGGACCAGAGGATGGCTCCGCCGGAGAAGTTCTGGTAGCAGCCGTTGTCCTTGATGCCGCAGACCTGTCCGCTGGTCGGATAGCCGAGGCTGCCGCTTTCAAAGCCCTGTTTCTGGTACGCGGTCCGGATGGCACCGTTCGGACTGACATGGGCGCCGGTGGCGGAGGACCATAGGATGGATCCGCCCTGGAAATCCTGGTAGCAGCCGTTGTTCTTGATGCCGCAGACCTCGGGGCTGCGCGGATAGCCCAGTACTCCGTTTTCGAACCCGCTGGCCTGGTAGGCCCTGCGGATCGAACCGTTGCGGCTGGGATGGGCCCCCGTCGCGGGAGACCACAGCACGGCTCCGCCGTCGAAGTTCTGGTAACACCCGCCGTCCTTAAGCCCGCAGTTCACTGAACTGGTGGACTTTCCCAACACCGGGTTGGCTGCTGCTACCCGGCTGATGGCTGAAGCAGCGGGCGAACCGCTGCCGGCAGGCGAATCGTTGCGGACGAAACGGGCCAGATCAGCTGTGGTGCCGTTGAACACGTTGGAATCACCGACGAAGGGACCCGTGCTCGAATACTGCCAGACCGTGTACGCCGACCAGCCGTTCGGAAGAGCCCCGGGGGCCGTGTGGTAGTTGGCGAGGTGCAGTGGGTGGTTGGAGAAGGCGTTCGTATTTCCAGTGCAGGTGCGCCACCAATCGGTGGTCGTGTAGATCATCGGAACGCGGCCCGTGCGGGCCTTGACGGTATTGGAGAAGTCCCTGATCCACGTGATCATCTGCGCAGGACTGAGGTTGTAGCAGGTGTTGCCTAGTTGGGGGTAAGGGTTGTACTCGATGTCCAGGAGTGGCGGGAGCGTACGCCCGTCAGCGGACCAGCCGCCGCCGTTGTTCACGAAGAAGTTCGCTTCCTCTGCTCCGGAGCCAACCGCGGGGATGGCGAAGTGATAGGCGCCGCGGACCATGCCGACATTGGCGGAGCCGTTGTACTGCTGCTTGTAGTACGGGTTTTTGTAATAGGTGCCCTCGGTTGCCTTGGTATAGGCAAAGCGGGATCCCTGGCGCCATGCCGCAGCCCAGTCAACGTTTTCCTGATGGCTGCTGACGTCCAGGCCCTGGATGCCGGCAGGCATCCAGGTAGCTGCCATGGAGGCTGCATAGGCCGGCTTAGCCTCAAAGGAAGTGGCCGTGGCCGTGGCCGCGGGCGGTTCGCCTGCAGTGGTGTCGGGAACGCTCAACGGCGCTTCCAGGCCGATCTCGGCTTCTGCTTCCTTCTGTTCGTCCTCAGCGGTGGGGACCTGGGGATCGCCGGTGGTCAGCAGGCGTTCCAGGCCCTGCCCCATGTGGGCGCCCAGCAGGCCGGCTTCCTCTTTCGCTGTTTCCTTGGCGGAGTCTGTATCCGCCGGGGCAGGTTCGGGGGTTGCAGGTGCGGGCGGAGCCTTGAGCGCGGGATCACCGCCGCCGTCTGTTGCCGGCGCGGTTGCCGGGGCAGGTTCCGGAGCCGGTGCTGCCGGTACCGGTGTTGTCTCCGGGGCGGTCGCCGGCGCTGTGGCGGGTACCGGGGAAGCGGACGGGGACGGTGCGGTTGGGTCCAGGGGCCCGGCCAGCGCAGGTGACATGCTGCAAACCAGGGCACCGGTTAGGGCCGCACTCCCAAGCCAGCGGGTGAGCGTTGTTTTATTCACGGTTTCTCCAGGTGTTTGCCCGAGGTAGGGCATGGGTGCGTCTCTGGACACTATCGGCCGCTGCACGAATTCCGGTAGGAAGTAGCCGCGCCTTATAGACGCAGGTGCAGGATCTTTATCCGCCTCGGCGCCCGGATGCCGGCCCGCCCGGATCCTCCGGCGCCCGTCATATGCAGCGAATGCTACCCCGGCTGCATTATGCTGGCAGACGTTCTGCAGGTAATTCAGCTCATTAGCGGCCGGGAATTATCTCCGCGCTCCACCGGGTTTCGGTGCCATAGCGAAAGATGCCTAAATGTCCGGTTATCTACAGCCGCCGCTTAAGGGGCAACGCCGGTCGGGTATTGTCCTGGGTGACCTGTTCGACCCTAAAAACAACTCCCTTAACGCGATCCGCCTGATGTTCGCCTGCCTCGTGGTGGTGTCCCATGCCTGGGTCATCGGGGGGATCGGGGAGGAGCCCGAGCTGGGCGGCAGGACCCTCGGTGCTTGGTCAGTGCTCGGATTCTTTGGTATTTCCGGCTACCTGATTACCCGAAGCAGACTGAACGGACAACCGGCTGCCCGTTTCTTCCGGGCCCGTTTCCTGCGCATCTACCCCGGATTCCTGGTTGCGCTCCTTTTGGTGGCTTTCGCTTTCGCTCCGCTTTCGGTTGTCCTGGGATCATCCGGGTCCTTCGCCTTCGGCGAATCCCTGAGCTATGTGGCCCGCAATCTCCTCTTTTACCCGCCCATCGTTTCGCAGCCCACAATCGGGACCACATTGGCCGAGGGGGAGATTTGGAACGGCGCGTTATGGAGCCTCTTCTGGGAAGCCTGCTGTTACCTGGGTATTGGCATACTCGGTATTGCGGCAATACGCGCCCGACGCAGCATTTTATTGGTCCTTGCCTTCCTTGGCGCCACCGGGGCGTCCTTGGCTGCGCACACCGGCCTCGTTCCGCCGAGCGAACTGACTCTGGCACCTCCGCTCGTGGCGGCCTTCATCGGCGGGGCGCTGCTGTATGTCCACGCGCAGCGGATCCGGGTCCTGCCGGTGCTGGCCGCGTCCGCCGTCCTGCTGCTGGTCTGCATCCTCACCGGGACCGCAACTGTGCTGGCGCCGCTGCCGTTTACGGTGATCGTCTTCGTCCTGGGTGCGGTACTCCCGCTGCGGGGGATAGGCACGAAACGGGACCTGTCCTACGGCATCTACATTTACGGGGTACCGGTGCAGAACCTTGTGGAAGTCCGGTTTCCGGAGCTCCCGCTGCCGGCCTATCTGCTGCTTGCCTTTGCCTTCGTCGTTCCGCTGGCGTGGGCGAGCTTCACCTGGATAGAGGCGCCTGCCATGCGCCTCAAGGGGCGAGGGAAAGCACCTGCGGAACAGCCCGGCGTGGCCGCGCCGGTACCTGCTCGCGCTGGTGGTTAGGCTGCTGCCGGCCTGCGGAGGAGCCTGACGCTTCCATCCTGGGATTGCAGGACACCGTCGCTGGAACGAAATGTTCCAGCCCGCCCATCAGCCGTTCCGGTGACTGAACCGGGCCGTCTGACTTATCCACAGCGGCCCGGAACTACTCTCGCTTCTGAAGCATCCTGCCCCTACTCTGTGGCCCGTGGCCGCTTAGGCCAGCCAGTCTCGTCCCGGGCCCTGCGCCCGGTGATTGCGGGGGATGTCCATGGATGCTGTGCAGATCGTCGAAGACGAGGTGCGGGAGCTCATCCGCGTGCGCGGACTCGATCCGCAGGAGCAGTTCGCCGAAGTCCGTCGGCTGGTGGACGCAGCGGTTTCCGATTATGACGAACGGTCGCTGCTCGGCAGTCTCCCGCCGCTGGGCAGGCCGGACATGGTCCGCCGGCAGGTGTTCGACGCGGTTGCCGGCTTCGGTGTGCTCCAGCCGCTGCTGGACGATCCCACGGTGGAGGAAGTCTGGATCAACTCGCCCTCGGAGATCTACCTTGCGCGGGACGGCCGGTCCGAACTGACCTCGCTGACCCTGACACCGGAGCAGGTTCGGCTGCTGGTGGAACGGATGCTGAAGTCTTCGGGCAGGCGCCTTGATCTTTCCTCGCCGTTCGTGGACGCAGCCCTGCCGGATGGTTCCCGCCTGCACGTGGCCATCCCGGATGTGACGAGACGGCACTGGGCGGTGAATATCCGCAAATTCGTGGCCCGGGCCCGCCGTCTTGACCACTTGGTTGAACTGGGCACCCTGACCCCGGATGCCGCACGCTTCCTCGGAGCCGCCGTTGCCGCGGGGCTGAATATCCTGGTTTCGGGAGCAACCCAGGCGGGAAAGACCACCATGCTCAACTGCCTTGGTGCATCCATCGGTCCGCGGGAACGGGTGGTGACCGTGGAGGAGATCTTTGAGCTGCAGCTGCCGCTGCGCGATGTGGTGGGGCTTCAGTGCCGCCAGGCCAACCTGGAGGGGCAGGGCGAGATTCCCCTCCGCCGGCTGGTAAAAGAAGCACTGCGGATGCGGCCGGACCGGCTGATCGTCGGGGAGGTCAGGGAAGCCGAGAGCCTGGACATGCTGATCGCCCTGAACGCAGGGTTGCCTGGGATGTGCACCATCCACGCGAACAGTGCACGGGACGCGGTAACCAAGCTGTGTACGCTGCCGCTGTTGGCGGGCGCGAACATTTCCAGCGCCTTCGTGGTTCCAACCGTGGCGTCCTGCATCGACCTGGTGGTTCACTGCGCCCGGACAGGCACCGGGCGCCGGCAGGTCAGCGAGATCCTGGCCCTGGGCCGGCGCGTCGAGGGCGGGATCATTGAGTCATCTCCCGTATTCGGGCAGGTGGACGGCAAACTGACCGTGACGGCCTCCTCCATGCCGGCGGCCGATAAATTTGCCTCTGCCGGTGTCAACATCGCCGCCCTGCTCGGTGCCGCGGCATGAGCGCCGCCGTCGGGTTGATCCTGGGCATGGGGCTGTTGCTGCTGTGGCAGTCCTGCTGGAGTACCCCCGCCCGCCCCCGGTCCAGGCGGCGTCGCACCGGGTACCTAGACGACCTGCTGCGGCAGGCAGGAATCGAACGGGTCAAGGCTCCGGGGCTCCTCGTCAGCTGCGCGGTCACGGGGAGCTGTGTGATGCTCCTGCTGTTCATCCTGACGCTTTCCCTGCCCATCGCAGCCTGCTTCGGCCTGTTTGGATCGGCAGTCCCGTACGCACTGGTGCGGTTCCAGGCCCGCCGCCGCAGGGCGTCCCTGGCGGAACTGTGGCCCGACGTCGTCGACCACCTGCGCTCGGCAATCCGGGCAGGCCTGTCCCTTCCGGAAGCGCTCATCCAATTGGCGGGGAACGGGCCGGAGGAGCTGCGGGGGTACTTCCGTTCGTTTGCCGCGGACTACCGGGCCGGGGGCAACTTCGAGGACTCGCTGACCCGGCTTAAGGACAACCTGGCTGATCCGGTCGCGGACCGGATCATCGAGGCGCTGCGGATTACCCGCCAGGTGGGCGGTACCGATCTGGGCCGGCTCCTTGGCACACTGGCCGGGTTCCTTCGCGAGAACGCACGAACCCGCAGCGAACTGCTGGCCCGGCAGTCCTGGACAGTGAACGCGGCGAGGCTGGCCGTGGGGGCGCCCTGGGCGGTGCTGCTGCTGCTGGCAGCCCGGCCGGAAACGGCCGCAGCGTATAACTCGGCGGCCGGTGCCACTGTCCTCGTTGCCGGGATCGGCATCTCCGTCCTTTGCTACCGCCTGATGATGCGGATAGGGGCCTTGCCCGAAGACGTAAGGGTGCTGCGGTGACGCCCGGGACAGCAGCGGCGGTGCTGGCGGGAGTCCTGCTGGGCACCGGCCTGGTGCTGGTGTTCCACCGGCTGCCCCTGCTGCGGCACACGAGCTTCGCCGAGCGGGTGGAACCGCAGCTGCGCTCGGTCCGTCCTGCATCGCGGCTTCTCTTGCCTGCCCCGGACCTCACACCTTTCGGTCCGCTGGAGCGGATCCTGCGTCCGGTGATCCGCGACGCAGTCCGCCGGCTCGCGCGGTGGTCGCCGGCGAACCGTGCCCTCGTTGTACGGCTGCAGCAGGCCGGCGGCAACAAAACGGTGTCGGACTTCCGTGCCGAACAGGTGTTGTTTGCCGGCGGCGGGTTCCTGGCCGGGGGGACAGCCGGGGTGCTCCTTGCCGGGAGCGGCCGCATGGGCGTTGTGTCGGTTGCGTTGCTCACCTGTGCGTGTGCGGCTGCAGGGTTCCTGCTGCGTGACTACCTGCTGACACAGCAGATAGGGCGCCGCAACAGCCGGATCCTCGCCGAGTTTCCCAGCCTGGCCGAAATGATGGCGCTCGCCGTCGGTGCGGGGGAGAGCGCCGGCGGAGCCTTGGAACGTGTTTGTGCCGCGGCCCAGGGAGAGCTGGCGGATGAATTTGACCGGGTCCTGGCCCAGACCCGTTCCGGGCAGCCGCTGACCGCAGCCCTCCAGGACTTCGCGGACCGGATCCGACTGGCGCCGCTGACCCGGTTCGTGGACGGGGTCACCGTTGCAGTGGACCGCGGAACACCGTTGGCGGACGTGATGCGCGCCCAGGCCCAGGACGTTCGCGATACCGCTAAGCGCGACCTGATGGAAACAGCGGGAAAGAAGGAAATAGCCATGATGGTGCCGGTCATTTTCGGAATCCTCCCGCTGACCGTGCTGTTTGCCGTCTTCCCCGGCCTGGCGTTGCTGCGGCTGGGGCTGTGAGATGCCGTGGGCCCGGGAACCCGGGGAACAAGGAGAAAACCACGGAGGAAGAAGCCATGGAAGCCCTACGAGGGGATGGAGTCATGATGAACCGCAGTAATCCAAGCAGGAACCGGGGCAGCACATGGGCAGCCGGATGGGCAGCCGCCATCGCCGTGGCCGCGGGATGGTGGCACACGCTGGTGCAGCGGTTCCGGACGGCACTGATGCCGGGGGATCCGGAGCGCGGCGATGTGCCGGGCTGGGTAATGATTACCCTCATGTCCGCCATCCTCGTCGCCGGGCTGCTGGTCCTGGTCCAGCCTGCCCTCGAGCGGCTGTTCGAATCCGCAATCGAACAGGTGCAGCCATAGGCAGTGGACGGCGCCGTGCTGCTGCCGTCCGGACTGGCAGGCACGGCAGCGCCGGCCGCGGCCCTGGCCGGGAGCGGGGGTCCGCCGTCGTCGACTTCGTGATGGTGGGGGCGCTGGTGAGCCTGGTGTTTATAGCCGTGGTCCAGCTGGCGCTGGTGCTGCATGTGCGCAATACGCTGATCGACGCCGCTGCAACCGGTGCGCGCTACGGGACGCTGGCGGACCGCACCCCGGCGGACGGGGTCGAGCGTGCCGTGTCCCTGATCGGCGGTGCGCTTGGCGAGGACTACGCCGGTGACGTCAGTTACTCGGAGCAGACGGTGAACGGGGCACGCCTGCTCGAAATCACGGTGCGGGCACCGCTGCCGGTTATCGGGTTCATTGGTCCTGGCGGCGGAATGGAGGTCCGGGGACATGCCGTCCTGCGGTGAGGGGACGGAGAGGCAGTCGCCGGAGGAAGACGGCAGCGCCGTCGTCGAGTTCATTTTCCTGGGCCTGCTCCTGCTGGTGCCGGTGGTGTACCTGGTGATCACGGTCGGCCAGGTGCAGGCGGCATCGTTCGCGGTGGTCGGTGCAGCGGATGCGGCGGCCCGAGTCTATGCGGCGGCGCCCGACGCCGTCGTTGCCGAGCAGCGGGCGGCCGACGCGGCCGAGCTCGCCCTGAGCGACTTCGGGCTGGAGACGGACAGCATGCTGGTGGACGTCAGCTGTTCCGACACCTGCCTGGTGCCCGGCTCGACAGTCACAGTCAGCGTCCGGTTCGAGGTGCCTCTTCCCGGGCTGCCGTGGACCACCGGGGCACCGGTAGTGGTGGATTCGGAGTCCACCCAGATTGTGGAGCGGTTCGGATGAACCCGGCAGCGCGCCCGGGGTTCCGGAGAAGACCGCCGGGCAGGCAGCGGGAGGACGGGGAGCGGGGACAGGTGGGGGTGCTGATCATCGGGTACGCCGTCCTGGCGATGCTGACCGTCACCGTGGTGATGGCGGCGTCAAGCGTCTATCTCGGGCAGAAGAAGCTGCTCTCGGCCGCCGACGGTGCGGCGGTGGCTGCAGCCGATACCTTCGCGCTGGGGGAGGCCGGTCCGGGAGCCGGTCCCGCTGCGGTGCTTCAGGCCGACGCCGTGCGCAATGCCGCACGCAGCTATCTCGTCGACACCGGCGCGGAGGGACGGTTCACGGATTTGGCCGTGGCCGAGGAGACCGGCACGGCGGATGGCCGGACAGCCCGCGTGGTGCTGACGGCCCGGGTCTATCCGCCGATAGTGAATTTCCTGGTGCCGGAGGGAATCTCCATCACCGCGGTGAGCGAGGCGCGTGCCCGGCTGCTGCAGTGATGCTCTGCTGATCCCGGGGAAAGGCTACGACGCCTTCCGCTGCTCTTCCGCCTCGCGCACCGGACCGTGCCCCCAGCCGCCGTGGTCCACGTCCAGGATCCGGCCGTCCTCGGCGTAGCAAATGGTCACCGGCTCGCCGAACTGTTCGCAGTTCCCGTCGGGGCACTTGTCCTTCATGTTGCCCACGTACTCGTTGGAGAAGTGCTGCTCCCACTCATCGACCTTCCCCATGGCCCAGGGATCGCCCTGCTCCGCGAGGTCGTTGAGTTCGTCCAGGCTGTACATGCGTCCGCGCTCGGGATGGGTCAAGGCTTTAGCTCCTTCGAAAGGGCAGACAGTTCCGTATCCGTCCCTTTAATCTAACGCCGCCCGCCGACACCCCGGCCCGCACCTCCCCGGCGCGTCCCGGACTTCCGGTGCCGGGCACGACGACGGCGGCGGGCGGCGGCACAGGGACATGGCGTAGGCTGTAAGCACCATGGCAGAAATAGATTTTCCCGCAGAAATCCGCGCCCTCCGCTCCACCTTCGCCTCCATTGAAGAGGTCTCGGACGTGGCAAAGATCAAAGAGGACATCGAAGAGCTCAGCGAGATGGCCGGCGTCCCCGATCTCTGGGACGACCCCTCCGAGGCGCAGAAGGTCACCTCCAAGCTCTCGCACCGCCAGTCGGAGCTGGAACGCCTGCAGACCATCGAGTCCCGCATCGACGACCTTGAGGTCATGGTGGAGCTGGCCCAGGACGAGGCCGACGCCGAGACCAGGGCCGAGGCGGTCACGGAGCTGGAGTCCCTCCGCAAGTCACTGTCGCAGCTGGAAGTGGTGACCCTGCTGTCCGGCGAGTACGACGCACGCGAAGCCGTGGTCACCATCCGCTCCGGCGCCGGGGGAGTGGACGCTGCCGACTTCGCGGAAATGCTGCTGCGGATGTACCTGCGCTGGGCCGAACGCCACGGGTATCCCACCACGGTCCTGGATACGTCCTACGCCGAAGAGGCCGGCCTGAAGTCCGCCACCTTCGAGGTCAAGGCCCCCTATGCCTTCGGCACCCTGGTGGTGGAGGCCGGCACGCACCGCCTGGTCCGCATCAGCCCGTTCGATAACCAGGGCCGCCGGCAGACCTCCTTTGCCGCCGTCGAGGTCATCCCGCTGATTGCGCCCACGGACCACATCGACATCCCGGACAACGAGATCCGCGTGGATGTTTTCCGGTCTTCCGGCCCCGGCGGCCAGTCCGTGAACACCACCGACTCCGCCGTGCGGCTCACCCACCTTCCCACCGGAACGGTGGTGTCCATGCAGAACGAAAAGTCGCAGCTGCAGAACCGCGCCGCAGCCATGCGCGTGCTCCAGTCCCGCCTGCTGCTGCTGAAGAAGGAGCAGGAGGACGCCGAGAAGAAGGCCTTCGCCGGCGACGTCAAGGCGTCCTGGGGCGACCAGATGCGCTCCTACGTGCTCAACCCGTACCAGATGGTCAAGGACCTGCGCACCGAGCACGAGGTGGGCAACACCTCGGCCGTGTTCGACGGCGAGATTGATGACTTCATCGACGCCGGCATCCGCTGGCGCGCGCACGGCAGCGTCTCGGCCCGCAAGTAGGCTGCCCGGCCCCGCCGGACCGCACTGCCCGGCTAGAAGCCCAGCTTCTCCCGCAGCGGGAGGACCAGGGTCCGGGCGAAGGTATTCGTCATGTGGTTGTCCCGGTAGGCCAGGACGTTGCCGATGACGGCCGGGCACCGCTCGTCGTCGCAGAAATAGTCCGTCAGGTCGACGGTTCGGCTTCCGTCCAGCTGTTCGGCTGCTTCAACCAGGGGATCGTCCTGTCCGGCAAGGTCGGAGCGGAGCACGAAGCAGTCGTCCGCGCTGTCCTTTTCCACCACGCAGTCGGGGATGCTGGACTTCGGATAGGGAATGTCGGCGATGACGCCGATCCCGATGCCTGCGTCCTCCAGCGGCTCGAGCACCTCCAGATAGCCGTCCACGGCGCGGCGCCCGGAGTCCCAGCTCCAGCCGAGGGCGTGCTCGTAGCTGTCCGGCCTCATGGCCGAAGTGACCACGAGTTCGGGCCCGATATCCAGGATGTCCCGGACCGTTTCAAGGTTCTGGGCGGCGCACGGCGCGTAGACATAGGTGTCGCTGTGCAGCGGTTCGGCATTGAACGGGCATCCGTTGCGGGTCAAGACGTAGAGGCGGTAGCCGCCGTCCCTCGCAACAGCATCCAGCGGGGCCATGTACTGCGCCGCATGGGAATCACCCACCAGGACGATTGCCCGCGTCGCGTCGGGATCGCCGAACACGCATTCCTCGTAGGATGTTTTCGCCGGATCGTAGGACGTGCAGGCTCTGTCGATATCCGGGACATCCGCCAGCGCGGCCGCGGGTGCCGGCCGCAGCGGCTGATCCCCGGGCACAGCTGCCGGGTCCCGGGGATCGAAGGCCATGGCGCCGGGATAGGAGCCGGAATCGTAGTCCGCGGTCAGGTCAGTGATTTTCTGCTGGACCACTCCGTACGGCACGGCGGCAACGGCGATCGGAACCGTGATCAGGACCGCCGCCAGTGCATACGCGCCGCGGGGCGTCGCTTTCTTCGCTCCGTGACGGCCCGCGGACCCGGTCTTATCCCGCAACCGGCGGAACGGTTTCTCGATGAACCGCGTGGACAGCACGGCCAAAAGGACGCTCGAGACGATGATTGCTGCGCCTTCCAACAGTCCAGGCGTGTGTCCGAGGAAATACACGGTGAACACGGTGACCGGCCAATGCCACAGGTACAGGGAATAGGAAATGTCCCCGACGTACGCCACCGGACGCAGTGACTGCCACCAGCCGGCCGAGATCCACGGCGCGGCGGCGGCATCACCGCCCTGGCCGGCGATCAGGCACAGCGCGGCTCCTGCGGTGGGCACCAGCGCCACCCATCCGGGAAAGGACATCGCGGTGGAGAAACCGGCCGCGGCAGCGAAAATCACCAGGATTCCGGTCCATCCGAAGGCCGTGGAAAGCCGCCGCGGCAGGGTTCCTCCGGCGGCCGCGAGTGCAAGGATTCCGCCGAGGCCGAGTTCCCAGACCCTGGTGGTGGTGAAGAAGTAGGCCAGGCCGGGGTCCGACGTCGAGAACTGTACTGAGTGGGCGAAAGACACCACGGAGAGGCCGCAGACCACCGCCAGTGCGGTAGCGGGCAGGCCGGCGCGGATTCCGAGGGCACGGACGGCGGCGGCGGCGCCGAGCAGGAGCACGGGCATCACCAGGTAGAACTGTTCCTCCACCGCGAGGGACCAGTAATGCTGAAGCGGGGACACGGCCGCCGTGGCCCCGGCATAGCTGGTGGTGCTGAAGGCCTGGTTCCAGTTCTGGACATTGAGGCTTGAGGCCGCAACGTCCCTGGCTACTGACTGCCACCGCCCCTCGGGGAAGAGGAGCACAGCTGCGCCCAGGGTTGCGAGCAGGACAGTCGTTGCGGCCGGAAGCAGCCGGCGGATGCGCCGGGCGTAAAACGATGCCAGGGCAATGGTCGAGGTGGCATTCAGCTCCCGGACCAGGGAACCGACAATCAGATAGCCGGAGATAACAAAGAAGACGTCGACGCCGACAAAGCCGCCCGGCAGGGCTGCGGGCCAGACGTGGTACACCAGCACCAGCACGACGGCGAGGGCACGCAGGCCCTGGATGTCGCGGCGGATGCCCGGGGCGGAACCGCCCTGGGCGCTGCGCAGGGCACGGCGTCCCCGGCGGGATGCCAGGGGATCACCGGAGGTGCCCGGGAAACCCGGAACCTCCGCGGGGGCGGCGGCACCGGGGGCTGCTACGGCGGAATCTGTGGGCACCGCAGGACTCTACCGCATCCGCTGGTCCATAACCGGCGTGTGCAGTACGACACGCGCTGTTAGGTTGTGGCTCACTCTTCAGAAGCTGGCTATAGTCGAGAAGCCGGTGCCCATACCCCGAACCAAGGCCCGTGTCTCCGGCCGCTCCATGGGCACAAAGTAGTGATGATCACTTTCGACAATGTCACCAAGCTGTATGACCGGAACTCCCGGCCTGCGCTCAATTCGGTCAGCCTGGATGTGGACCGCGGCGAGTTCGTTTTTCTCGTGGGCGCTTCCGGTTCCGGTAAATCCACGTTTATCCGGTTGATCATGAAAGAGGAGCACGCCACCAGGGGAACGGTCTACGTGGCCGGCGCCAACGTTGCGCGGATCCCCAGCTGGAGGGTGCCGCGGCTGCGCCGCGGAATCGGCGTCGTCTTCCAGGATTTCCGTCTGCTGCCCAACAAGACGGTTTTCGCAAATGTTGCCTTCGCCATGCAGGTGATCGGACGCAGCCGTGCCGTGATCCGTGACTCCGTTCCCGAAGTCCTCAAAACCGTTGGCCTGGAGGGCAAGGACAACCGCCTGCCGCACGAACTTTCCGGCGGCGAGCAGCAGCGCGTGGCCATTGCCCGTGCCATCGTCAACAAGCCGGGCATCCTGCTTGCGGACGAGCCCACCGGAAACCTGGACCCCACCACCTCCCTGGGCATCATGAAGGTCCTGGACCGGATCAACCAGAACGGCACCACGGTGGTCATGGCTACGCACGACGACGACATCGTCAATGCGATGCGCAAGCGCGTGGTGGAACTGCGCAACGGCAAGATCATCCGTGACGAGCAGGAGGGCATCTACCTCGGTGAACCCGAGCCGGCCGGGGAAGCGGATAACCTGCAGACCGACCACCGGGAGAGCGGGGTGTCCGAATGAGGCTTGCATTTGTCCTGGGCGAAATCGGCTCCGGCCTGCGCCGGAACCTGTCCATGGTTGTCTCCGTGATCCTGGTGACCTTCGTGTCCCTGACCTTTGTGGGGGCGGCAGGGCTGCTGCAGCTGCAGATCGGCCAGATGAAGGGCTACTGGTACGACCGCGTGCAGGTTGCCGTCTACCTGTGCACGGACAACGACACGTCCGCATCCTGCGCTTCGGGTGCCGTCACCGACGAGCAGCGGGCCGCCATCGAAGCGGACCTGCAGGCGGACCGGTACGTGGAGAGTGTCGAGTATGAAGACCAGGACACCGCGCTGACCCACTTCCGTGAACAGTTCGCCAACTCGCCGATCGTGGACAGCATCACCGCTGAAATGCTCCCCGAATCCTTCCGCGTGAGCCTGGTGGATCCGGAAAAATACGAGGTCATCAACGAGGCCTTTTCCTCCAAGCCGGGCGTGGAGTCGGTCAGTGACCAGCGTGAACTGTTCGAAAAGATGTTCACGTATCTGAACCTCGCCTCCGTTGCGGCATTGTCCATTGCCGGCGTCATGCTGGTCTGCGCCATCCTGCTGATTGCCACCACCATCCGGCTCTCGGCATTCAGCCGGCGGCGGGAAACCGGCATCATGCGCCTGGTCGGCGCTTCCAAGGCCGTCATCCAGCTGCCATTCGTGCTGGAAGGCGTGATAGCCGCCGTCATCGGCGCGGTCCTGGCCTCCGTTGCCCTCTGGAGCACCGCACACTTCTTTATCGGCACGCTGGCCCGCCAGTACCCCACCACGGCCTTTATTTCATCGGAGCAAGTCCTGTATCTGACCCCCCTGCTACTTGTTCTCGGGGCGCTGCTGGCCGGAGTATCCTCGCTGTTGACACTCCGCCGATACCTGAAGGTCTAGAGTCATGAGCACTGGGAAGAGAATGCTGAAGATCATGGAGAGTCTCGTCAATGGATAATGCTGTGCCTAAACGTAGTGGACGAGCGCCGGCGTCCCGGGCCCTGGCGGCGGTTGCCGCCGTCCTGACCCTGACGCTTTCCGTTGCGTTCAGCAGCACAGCCAGTGCCGACGAGCTGGAGGACCGCAAGGCCGCCATCGAAGCCGAAAAGGAAAAGGTCCACCAGGATTACGAGTACCTCGGCGAAGACATTGCCGAAACGGTGGCAAAGCTCAACGTCTATAAGGGCCAGCTCCCGGCCGCCCAGCAGCAGCTCGCCGACGCCGAAGCACGGGTTGACAGTGCCGCCGGCAAGGTCAGCGCCCTGAACGAACGCGTGGCCCTCGCCCAGGAGACCCACGAGACCATCACCGCGCAGATCGAGAAGGACCGTGAAGACATCGCGGCCACCGAAAAAGCGATCGGGCAGATCGCGTCCCAGGCCTACAAAAACGGCGGCGTCCCGTCCACCCTCTCGCTGATGTTCGGCGCCAAGGGTGCCGACAGCCTCAGTGATTCCCTCGGTATGGCGGAGCAGGCACTCAAGGGCCAGAACGCCGCCGTGGAAAAGCTGTCCGAGCAGAATGCCAACAATGTGAACTCCGAGGCCCGGCTGGTCGCCGTCGCGGACGAGATCAACAAGCTCAAGGCCCAGGCCGAAGAAGCGCTCATGGCCGAGCAGTCCGCCCGTGATTCCGCAGCCGCGGAGAAGCAGAAAGTGGATGACCTCGTTGCCCAGACCTCGGCCATGAACCAGGAGCTGGAAGCACAGAAACCGCAGCTCCAGGCCCAGATGGCCACCCTGGAAAAGGAAAGCGCGCAGGTTACTGCCGACATTGCGGAGAAGCAGCGGGTCCTGCTCGAGGAATACCGGAAGCGCGAACAGGCGCGGATCGATGCCGAGAACCGCGCGGCAGCCGAAGAAGCCGCCCGCAACAACCGTCCCGCTCCGCCGGCTGCCGCCGTTCCGCAGCCCAGCAATCCGTCCTCCTTCGGCCTGCGTTATCCGGTCAACGGTGCCCCGGTCTCCTCCGGATTCGGCTGGCGGGCCACGCCGGCCGGGTCCATCGACTTCCTCGGCAACGGCGGTTACCTGCATTCCGGCATCGACTTCGCCCCGTCCTGCGGCACCCCGGTCCATGCCCCGGCAGCAGGCCACGTGTGGCGGGCAGATCAGGGCGGCGGGGAAATGATCGGCACCGGCAACCGGATTGTCCTCAACCACGGTGTGGTGGAAGGCAATGCCCTGGCGACAAACTATTACCACCTCAACAGTTTCGCGGTCTCCAGCGGGCAGTGGGTCAACCAGGGACAGCTGATCGGCTACGTCGGCAGTACCGGCAACTCCACCGGATGCCACCTGCACTTCGAGACCGTGCTGAACGGCGACCTTGTGGACCCGATGCGGCTGCTGTAGGCCTAGAATAGAATTTTCGTTTCAACCTACTAAGGAGTTGCCCCGTGCCTAAGGAAAGTGGCCGTAAGGTAGTGGCCACCAATCGTAAGGCCCGGCACGACTACGAAATCCTTGATACCTACGAGGCCGGCATGGTTTTGATGGGCACCGAGGTGAAGTCGCTGCGTGAGGGCAGGGCCTCGCTGGTGGACGGGTTCGCTACGTTCTACAACAACGAACTCTGGCTTGAGGCCGCGTATATCCCGGAGTACCTGAACGGAAGCTGGACCAATCACTCCGCCCGCCGCCGCCGCAAGCTGCTGCTGCACCGGGAGCAGCTGGAAAAGATCCTGCGCAAGACCAGCGAATCCGGCTTTACCATCGTGCCGCTGCAGCTGTATTTCCTGGACGGACGGGCGAAGGTGGAGATCGCCGTCGCCCGCGGTAAGCGGGAGTACGACAAGCGCCACACGCTGCGCGAGAAGCAGGACAACCGTGAGGCACTGCGGGCGATGCGGGAGAAGAACCGCGGCGCATGAGTGGAACCTTCTGGGAACCGCAGGGAGAAGAAGCTGAGGTAGCGTCCGCGCGGAAGCCGGTATGGACGTGGATCGTCACGGCCGTCGACCTGTTGATTGTCCTGGCCGTAGTACCGGTGGTGATCCTGGTGGTGGTTCCGTTCTTCGCGGCGTACTACCTCTACCTCGCCTCGCTGCTGGTATGGATTGCGCCTGTCCTGGTTCTGGCGAACATTGCCCTCTTCGCATGGGCTTTCCGCAGCAAGGCCCCGGGCATGACCGCGCTGAGTATTCTTTCGGTCCTCTTTGTCCTGATCTCGTGGATCCTGCTGGTGGTCTGGGGATCCCCCGTGGTGGTCTTTGGAATCCGGCTCTGAGTCCGTCCCGGCAGCATGCGCTATAATAAGTGTTCCGGCTTCGGCCGGATTGGTAACTCAATAAGGGGATGACCGGTTTCGACGATGTTTTGTTGAGACAGGGGAAGCGGGCCGAGGATACAGGGTTATCTCGTTAACGATCTCTGTAAACCAATAAGTGCCGAATCAAAGCGCACTGACTTCGCTCTTGCTGCCTAAGCAGTAAGGCATAGTCCGTCAGCCCGGGGATGCTCTCGCCCCGGTGCCTGGCGTCATTTAGAGGGCCACTGCTGAACACCTTCGCCGTTGGGGTGTTCGGGACTTTTAGACGGCTGGGTCCGGATCAGCCACTTGTCTGCGTGATGGCTGGGACCGAGAAAATCCGATGCAGACTGCGCCCGGAGAAGCCCTGACAAAGCGACATCGGACGGGGGTTCGATTCCCCCCATCTCCACTGAGAATCTCCAGCCGAAGCGGGGAGTGTCTACGGACGCTCCCCGCTTCGGTCGTTTAATCCGGAAACCCTCAGGAGAGTTGTTTCTCACACCTGCCGGGTTTCACCCGTCACGGAGCAGAATCCCGTACGCCCGGGCACGGGGCGTTGGTAAACTTTCATTTAGGCAGTACCCGCGCCGGCATGATCCGGAGCGGGCGGTATAACCGGTCGCAAGACCTCGTAGGAGACGCACCACTTTATGCAAAGCCCGGCACTCGAATCCCAGCATGATGACCTTTGGAACCGACGCTATGACCCCAATGTCGCCGAGGTGAACCAGCTTTGCGACGCCCTGGCTGAAATGAAGCCGGGAAGCCAGGTGCCCTACATCGATCCCATGCACGACATCGGGGAGTGCCGGATCGTCAGCCTGTTTTCCAATATCGGCACCGCCCACGAATCAGGGTTCATCACCGCGGGTGACAACGACGCCGTCGCACGGCTTCTCGGGGTGCACTGGCAGGCGGGGCTGCGGCCTGAGTTCGTGATGCCGTGGAACGCGTATCCCTGGCACGTACCGGGCGAACCCAACGGCAAGCTGACCAAGGAACAGGTCCAGGAAGGACTGCGGCCGCTGCTGCGCTTCCTGGCGCTCGTGCCCCGCGCCTCCGTCATCGTGGCGCACGGCACCGAGGCCCAGCGCCTGGCAGCACTGTTCCTCAAGACCGAGAACCGGATGATCTACCGCCGCAGCATCAAGGTCTACAAGGCACGCGCACTCTCCGGCCGTTCTTTCGGTGCCACCGCAGAACGGCAGCAGGAAGCCCTTGATGACATGCGCGCCGCGTATACCGATGCGATGGCCCGCACCGGGCTGACCGCCGCACGCTAGCGCGGCCGGAGCTGCGCCGGCTGCCCCGGGACCGTCCCCGCCGCAGAGCGTTGGGGATGAGTCCCGGCGCCGCGGCTAGGCGTCGGAGGAGTTACCTGCCGCGTCCACAACACCGATGAAGCGGGAACCGACACCGGGGTACTCGGTGCGCACCGCACCCGCGGGCAGTTCAGGAAGTTCCCGCACACGGTGGTCCTCACACGCGATGAAGGTGAATTCCGGCCACCACTTCTTCGGCCGGGCCGCTTCCGTGTATCCGCAGACGGAACAGGAAAGCTGAACCCATACCGGCCGCTTTCCGGTGCGGTTGGCCCGGGACTGGACCAGCCACCCGGGCGGGTCGGCCTGCAGCCGCGCCAGGTCGGCGTCGTCCATCCGTGGGGGAATGCCGTGGCGCGTGGCCATTTCGAGCGGAATATCTAGGATCTGTGCGGCTTCGCGTCGTGTAATCATCGCCTTAAACGATACCGGGGCGGGCACCACCCGGACTAACGCTGCCGTCCTCAGGTGATACCCGCCCCGCACGCGTCCTAGGCGGGAGATGACTCGAAGAACGCTTCCCGGAGGTTGGCTTCCTGGTCCTTCGAGAGGTTCGTGTAGATCAGTTTCGCCCCCGAGTAGTCCTTGAATGCCTCCGCAACCCGGTCCTCGACCGCGTTGCTGGACAGGACGAACAGCGCCGAAGTTCCGGGCGTTACTTCGTTCCGCACCCGGGCGATGAAATCGTCGTTAATGCCGACGTCCACCATCGATCCCGACATTGCGCCGATGGCGGCGCCCACCGCGGCGCCGATGAGCGGAACAAAGAAAATGAGCCCAAAGAGGAGCCCCCAGAAGCCGCCCCCCAGGGCGCCTGCCCCGACGAGGTTGTGTTCCTGGATGGTCTTGGGCTTCTTCCGCCCTTCGGGCCACGTCACGATGGCCTCGTCCTCGACATTGATGAGGCCCTGGGACTGCAGGCTGGCGAGTGTCTGCGTGGCGCGTTCCGCAGCATCCGCATCCGAAAACTTCCAAACGGTCAGTGTTGCCATGGCAGTTACTCCAAACGGTTGAGTTCGGGACAGGTCCGCACACGGGACCTGTCGGCAGCGCCAACGTTAGTGCCGCGTATCGGCGCGGACAAGGAAAACGGGCGACCCGGGCAGAGGCTGCGCAGTAACCCCCGGCGACCCTGTGCGGGCTGCCGGCCCGGACGTATTATGCAGAGCACATGCTGAAAGGACGGATGTCCATGCCGGCTACCAACGGACCCGCCTGGTGGACCAACGCCGTCGTCTACCAGATCTATCCCCGCAGCTTTGCCGACTCCACCAGCGACGGTATCGGCGACCTCGGCGGCATCATTGAGCATCTGGACTATCTGGCGGACCTGGGCATCGACGTGGTGTGGCTGTCACCGATCCAGCAGTCACCGCAGTTCGACAACGGCTATGACATCAGTGACTACCGCCGGATCGATAAGATGTTCGGCACGGAAGAACAGTTTGACCGGCTGCTGGCAGGACTGCATGAACGCGGTATCCGCCTGATCATGGACCTGGTGGTCAACCACACATCCAGCGAATATCCGGGTTTCCAGAGCTCCAGATCATCCAGGATGTCACCGAAGCGGGACCGGTACTGGTGGCGGGACGCACGGCCGGGATTCGAGCCGGGCGAGCCGGGTGCCGAGCCGAACAACTGGCGGTCCTTCTTCGGCGGTTCGGCGTGGACCTTCGATCCGCTCACCCGGCAGTACTACCTGCACCTGTTCACGCCGCAGCAGCCGGACCTGAACTGGGAAAGCACCCGGGTGCGGGCCAAGGTGTACGCCATGATGAACTGGTGGCTGGACCGGGGCGTGGACGGATTCCGCATGGACGTCATCAACTTCATCTCCAAGCACCCAGCATTGCCGGACGGCGTAGTGGATCCTTCCGGCATCTGGGGTGACGGGTCGCCCTATTTCATTTCCGGGCCGCGCATCCATGAGTTTATGCAGGAAATGCACCGCGAGGTCTTTGACGGACGCAGCGGAGAATATCTGACCGTGGGGGAGACTCCGGGAGTGACCGTCGACGAGGCGCTGCTCTTCACCAACCCGCGGCGGCGCGAGCTGGATATGGTCTTCCAGTTTGAACACATCAGCCTGGACCAGGGAAAGGACAAGTTCGACTACCGGCAGCTGGACCTGACGGATCTGAAGACAAGCTGGAACCGCTGGCAGCGCGGGCTCGCAGACACCGGCTGGAACAGCCTCTACCTGAATAACCATGACCAGCCGCGCGTCGTGTCCCGTTTCGGTGACGACACCCGGTACCGGTATGAATCCGCCACCCTGTGGGCCACCCTGCTGCATCTGCAGCGGGGAACCCCCTACATCTACCAGGGCGAGGAGATCGGCATGACCAATGCCGGGTTCACCTCGATCGACCAGTACCGGGACGTGGAATCGCTGAACTACTACGCGGAGGCCCTCGAACGGGGTGAGGACCGGGAACGGGTCCTGGAAGCGTTGCGGCGGATGAGCCGGGACAACGCCCGCACCCCCATGCAGTGGACGGCGGGAGAGTATGCGGGTTTTTCCGACGTTCCGCCGTGGATCGAACCGGCAGCGTCCTATCCCGAGGTCAATGTGGAAGCGGACCGCGCCGCGGCCCGGTCCGTCTTCCGGTATTACCAGGAGTTGATCCGGCTCCGGCACGAGTCGGACCTTGTTTCGCTCGGGGATTTCCAGATGCTGGATCCGGCCCATCCCACCCTGTTCGCCTTCCGGCGTACCCGGGGCGACCGGGCGCTGCTGGTCCTGGGCAATGTATCCGGCGAGGAGCTGGGGGTGCCGTCCAACCTGGAATCCGGCAGCCTTCTCCTGGGGAATTATGCCGACGCCGGCGACCGCCACCTGCTGCGCCCCTGGGAGGCGCGCATTCTGGATGTTTCCACGTACACGGGCGGCTGAACGCAGTTACTGGGCGGTCAGGCTGCGGCTGTACAGATCCGCCAGCTCCGCATAGCCGCCGGACCGGACTGCGGCGCGCTGCCGGTCGGCGCCGGTTCCCCTGCCCTGCAGCCGTGCCACACCCGCAGCCACGAAATCGGAGTCGCCGGCGTCCTCCAGCGCCGGTGCAACGAACTCCAGCAGGGCGGACAGGTGCTCGGCCGCGGGAATGCTGCCGCCGGGATGCGACACGAGGTTCCCGTGCATGCCGAAACGGGCGGCTTGCCAGAGCCCGGCGTCGAGCAGCTCCGGATCGGGGACAGCCGCCGGTACGGACGCGGGCACGGCCGACGCCAGCGTATCCACCAGTGCCCGCACCAGGGCTGCCAGCAGCAGGGTGTCCCGGGCCTCCAGCTGGGCGTCGGCGATCCGGACCTCCACCGTCGGGAAGTTTTCGGACAGCCGGGCCGCCCAGCCTACGTGCCCGGCGTCGAGCACCACGTCGGTGTCCAGCAGCCCTTGAAGCCTCCGGGCATAGTCCTGGGCATCGGAGAAAACCGGCGGGCAGCCCTGGACCGACCAGCGCCGGTAGTGGACCATCCGCCAGCTGGCGAAGCTGCTGTCCTGTCCGCGCCAATAGGGGGAGTTGGCGGCAACGGCACCCAGCAGGGCGAGCCAGGGGCGGAGTCCGTTCAAGACCCGCACACCGGTGTCACGGGAGTCAATGCCCACGTGGATATGGGTGCCGTTGACGTATTGTTCGTGTGCGACGGCGCCGGTCAGGACGCCCATCCGCCGGTACCGGTCCGAGGAATTGAGCACCGGAGGGACATCGGCGATCCGCGGCGCCGCACCAGTGGCGGCTACGCGTACCCCCGCAGCTGCCGCGGCCGCTGCCAGCCGGGAGCGGAACCCCAGCAGCGCGTCCAGGGCTTCGTGCCTGGTGGTGCAGACCCGGGTGGAGCTCTCCACCTGTGCGTCCAGCAGTTCGGCGGAAGTGGTGAAGGCGCCCTGCCCCGGGGAGATCAGCGCGCGCGTCAGTTCCTGGGCTCCGGTGGGAAGCCCGGTCCGGGCGTCCATCAGGAGGAACTCTTCTTCGATGCCGAAGGTGAAAACCATGTGCATTTCTCCCTGCACCAATCACGCCGGACTTCGACAATTGTATGTAGGTGGGGGAGCCGGCGCATCAGGCCGCCCGTACCGCCCGCCAGGTCAGCGTGAGGTACGGCAGGTCCAGCACGTCCCCGGGGGCGTGGCCCAGGTGTTCGTAGAGGTACCAGGACAGGTTTGTGGTGAGTTTCTGCCGGGTGGCGGGGCTGGCCGAAAGATAGAACGCCCGTGACCGGGCCAGCTCAAACAGGTCTTCGGGGGTCATCGGCTGCGTCCAGGCGACGGTGGAGGACTCGTCCAGTCGAAAGCCCGGACCGGGCTCCGGCCGAAAGCCCGGCCGCAGGACATCGCCGGCATGGATGATGCGTGAATAGCGGTGCACCCACGGGACGCTGACGTCCAGCTGGTTCCACACCAGGCCGACGACGCCGTGCGGCCGCAGGATACGGTCGAACTCCCGGCCGGCTGCCGCCGGGTCGCACCAGTGCCAGGCCTGGGCAACGGTCACGGCATCCAGGGAGGACGGGGGCAGGCCCGTATCTTCGGCCGTGCCGACCTTTACCGGAACCTCCGGCAGCAGCCGGGACAGCTGTTCGAGCATGTCCCGGGACGGGTCCACGGCGCAGACGTTCAACCCGGCGGCACGCAGTTCCCGGGTGTATTTGCCGGTGCCGGCCCCGATGTCGGCCACGTCCCGCACCGCAGGGGCGTCCGGGTCGGCGGGACGGTCGAACAGCCAGCGCACGGCCTCGGCGGGATAGCCGGGACGGATGCGGTCATAGTGTTCCCCGCCCGCCTGGTAGCTGTCCGCCAGCTGCCGGCGGCGCAGAGCCTCGAGCCGGGGTCCGGAAGTGCCCACAGTTACAGCAGGTCGTCCAGATCGGGATTCAGGCGCTGCAGCACTTCGCTGTGGAGCGTCCCGTTGGTGGCCAGAGCGTTTCCGCCGAACGGCCCGTCTTCTCCCTCAAGTGAGGAGAAACGGCCGCCGGCCTCGGTGATGATCGGTACAAGGGCAGCCATGTCATAAAGGTTAAGCTCGGGCTCGCAGGCAATGTCCACGGCGCCTTCGGCCACCATGCAGTAGGACCAGAAGTCGCCGTAGGCACGGGTACGCCACACGGACTCGGTCAGGTCCAGGAACTCTTCAAGGTTGCCGCGGTCCTTCCAGCCGCCCAGGCTGGAGTAGGACAGCGAGGCGTCCGCCAGCCGGGACACGTTGGAGACGCGCAGCCGGGTGGCTGCCGCCAGGGACCGGCCCATATAGGCTCCGGTTCCGGTGGCTGCCCACCAGCGCTTGCCCAGCGCGGGGGCACTCACGACGCCGACAACGGGCACGCCGTCGTCGACCAGGGAGATCAGGGTGGCCCAGACGGGGACGCCGCGGATGAAGTTCTTGGTGCCGTCGATCGGATCGATGATCCACCGCCGCGGGCCGGAGCCGCTGGAACCGAATTCCTCGCCCAGGACGGCGTCGCGGGGACGGGCGCGGGAAAGCTGCCCGCGGATGGCGTCTTCGGCGGCCTTGTCGGCATCGGTGACCGGGGTGAAGTCCGGCTTGGTCTCGATCTTCAGGTCCAGGGCCCGGAAGCGGGACATGGTCTGGTCATCCACGGAGTCGGCCATCACGTGGGCCAAGCGCAGGTCATCGTTGTAGTTCTGAACGAACGGCATACTGTCCAACTTATCCTTAGTCGGCGGGCACATCCCCGCATTACACCCGTTAGCGGGCGATGTCTGGTAAATCCCGCGGCCTTCGACCGGGCGGGGAGGCTATTGCTCGCCTAGCTCCTTGGCGGAGGACTTGTTCTCCGTGCGGGTACCGGTACCCAGCAGCCGGCGCAGGGAGGCAAGCCGTGCGGGTCCGGCGGGGCCGGCGTGTCCGCCCTCCACCCACGGGTCCAGCCCGCAGCCGACGGCGACCGAATCGTGCCGGCAGCCCCGCTCGCAGTCCGCGGTGCCCGGCTCCAGGTCGGGGAAGGCCTGCAGGATCCGGTCCGGGTCCACATGGGCCAGGCCGAAGGAGCGGATACCCGGGGTGTCGATGATCCAGCTGCCTGCCGGTGAATCGCTCAGCCGCAGCGCCAGGGCGGAGGAGGAGGTGTGCCGGCCGCGTCCGGTGACGGCATTGACGCCGCCGGTGGCACGGGCGGAACCCGTCAGGGCGTTGACGAGGGTGGACTTGCCGACGCCTGAGGGCCCCACCAGGACACTGACGTTGCCCTTGAGGACCTCGTGGAGGGCCTCGACCGCGGTGCCCTGCAGACGGGCGGACAGGCCGTCGTCGGAGCGCGCATCGATGCCGGAGGCGTCCGCTGCAGCGGTGCGGCTGATGATGACGTCCATGTCCAGGTGTTCGTAGTTGGCCAGCAGGTCGGCCGGGTCCTTGATGTCCGCCTTGGTGATGCACAGGACGGGGGAGATCCCGGCGTCGTACGCCGCCACGAGGGCGCGGTCGATGAAGCCGGTGCGGGGTTCGGGGTTGGCTGCGGCCACCACGATCACCAGCTGGTCGGCGTTGGCCACCACCACGCGTTCCACCGGATCCGTGTCGTCGGCGCTGCGGCGCAGCAGGGTTCGGCGTTCCTCGACGCGGACCAGCCGGGCGAGGGTGTCCGGGGCGCCGGTGACGTCGCCGACCAGTGCCACCAGGTCTCCGGCCACCACCGGGGTGCGCCGCAGTTCGCGGGCACGGGCGGCAATAACGGTGCGTTCGGTGTCGGTGTCTTCATCCACCACGGCGGTATATCGGCCGCGGTCGACGGTGATGATCCGGCCGATGACGGCGTCGTCATGGGCGGGGCGGTCCTTGGTGCGGGGCCGGGAGCCCTTTTTATTGGGGCGGACGCGGACGTCGGACTCGTCCCAGCCGCTGGTGCTGCGTGTCATGGTCAGGCTCCCGCCGATCGGGTCAGCTGCTGCCAGAGTTCGGGGAACTGGGGCAGTGTCTTGGCTGTGGTGTCAATGTCTCGGACGACGACGCCGGGAACGGCCAGGCCGATCAGTGCGCCGGCGGTGGCCATCCGGTGGTCGGCATAGGTTTCCCAGGTGCCGGCGTGCAGTTCCGCGGGCCGGATCACCAGCCCGTCCGCTGTTTCCTCCGCGTCTCCGCCGAGCCGGCGGATTTCGGTGACGAGTGCGGCCAGCCGGTCGGTTTCGTGGCCGCGCAGGTGGGCAATGCCGGTAAGGGTCGACGGCGAGTCGGCCAGGGCGCAGACGGCGGCAACCGTGGGGGCCAGTTCGCTGGTGTCGGCCAGGTCTGCGCCGGTGATGCGGCCGGTGCCGGTGACGGTGAGGGTGCCGTCCGCCAGATGCACGGAGGCTCCGAGCGCCGGGAGGATGGTCCGCCATTTATCGCCCACCTGGGTGGTGGAGGCGGGCCAGCCGGTCATCCGGACCGTTCCTCCCGTAACAAGAGCTGCGGCGAGGAAGGGGCCGGCGTTGGACAGGTCCGGCTCAACCACGGTGTCGAAAGCGCCCACGGGACCGGGAGCCACACGCCATTCGTTGGGGACGGAATCATCAACGTCCACTCCGACGCCGCGCAGCACCGAGACGGTCATGGCAATGTGGTCCGGGCTGGGCAGCGTGCTGCCGCGGTGGACGAGATGCAGTCCGTCATCGAAGCGCGGTGCTGCGAGCAGCAGGGCCGAGACGAACTGGGAGGAGGCTCCGGCGTCGATCTCCAGGCGGCCCCCGGCGATGCGCCCGGAGCCGGTGACGGTGAAGGGAAGGGCTCCGGTGCCGCCGTCGTCCACCCGGACGCCGAGGGCGCGCAGGGCGTCGATGACGGCGCTCATGGGCCGGGTACGGGCATGGGGATCACCGTCGAACGCGGTGGTGCCGCCCGCGAGGGCAGCCAGGGGCGGCACGAAACGCATCACCGTTCCGGCCAGGCCGCAGTCCACCCGGCGCGTAGCCGGGGCGGCTGCGGGGAGGGGATCAATCAGCAGGTCCGGGCCGAAGGCGCCGTCGCCGCTGACCTCCGTAACTGTTGCTCCGAGGCTCCGCAGGGCGGAGACCATCAGCTCCGAATCCCGCGAATGCAGGGGTGCCCGCAGCCTGGACCTGCCGTCCGCAAGGGCGGCCAGGACCAGGTATCGGTTGGTCAGCGACTTCGAACCCGGCACGGAGACGGTTGCGTCCACGGGCGAGGTCACGAAGGGTGCCGGCCAGCTGGCCGGCACCCCGGCATTCGGAGCACTCATTGCTGCTAGGAACCGACGATGTCCGAAGCGGCGTGGGACACGGCCTTGAGCTGCTTGCGTGTGCCCTTCGAAACCGACTTCGATACTGCCCGGGTCCTGCGGCTGGTATCCGAGGCCAGGTGGCCGGCACGCCAGGCCAGGCCCGGACGGCCGTTGGTGTCGACGGCGGCGAGCAGGACGCCGCCGATGAGGGAGAGGTTCTTGAGCAGCTGGTTGCGCCGTTCCTTGCGCTCTGCGGCGGTGGAAGCCTCGGCGTTGCGGTACTCCACCACGGAGTTCAGGGCGGCGGTCCCGGCCAGCAGGAGGGATGCCAGACGGGCGAACTTGCCCATGCCGAGCATCGAGGCAGCGCCTACCTGCGTGTAGCCGACAACCTTGGCTACGAGAGCGGGGTTGGACGTGAAGGCTGCGGCCGAAGGAACGGTGCTGCCGATCTTCTTCAGCGTGGGGGTGAGCTGTTCAGCGGTCTGGTCAGCATTCCGAAGGCGCTCAACGCCTACGGCTACGAAACCGGTGGCGAGCAACGGGCGGGCAATCAAACGGACTATCGACATAAGTGCACTCCTGGGAAATTCATCAGTGACGCGTACAAAAACGGCATGTGGTGCTGCTTCCACCTTAGTCTGGCATTTTGCGGCACCGCACACGTGCGCGTTCGCGTGCCGCCCGGGTTCTCCTGGCTGTTGCCCGGGGGAGGGGCGGGAATAGGGGGCCGGGCGCCGTCGTTGGAACGGGTATCAGGATGTGCTTTGTCGACAGTCAGGAGAAATGCATCGTGCCAGCCGCCACGCTGACTACAGCGCGGAATGTCCGCGGGCCGAAGCTACACGTACGGGTTCCGGCCCGCACCGTAGACTGGGAGGTGATGAGAACTGATGCGCCGGAAGGCAGCCCCCACGTGGAAGACTTCGAGCTCGATGTTGCCACCGAAACGGATGAGGCACGCAAGCTTCGCTTTGAGCAGGACGCCATGCAGTATGTGGACCAGCTCTATTCGGCGGCCATGCGCATGGCGCGCAACCCCTCCGACGCGGAGGACCTGGTGCAGGAGGCCTACACCAAGGCGTTCTCCGCTTTTCACCAGTACCGGCCGGGGACGAACCTCAAGGCCTGGCTGTACCGGATCCTGACCAACACGTACATCAACCTCTACCGGAAGCGGCAGCGGGAGCCACTGCAGGCCAACTCCGACGGCGTTGAGGACTGGCAGCTGGCCCGCGCGGCGGAGCACAGCTCCACCGGGCTCCGGTCCGCTGAAGCGGTTGCACTGGACCACCTGCCGGATTCCGATGTCAAGGACGCCCTGCAGTCCATCCCGGAGGAGTTCCGGCTTGCCGTGTACTTCTCCGATGTGGAGGGGTTCGCGTACAAGGAAATTTCAGAAATCATGAACACGCCGATCGGCACCGTGATGTCGCGGTTGCACCGCGGGCGCAAGATGCTGCGCGAGCTCCTGGCGGAGTACGCACATGAACGCGGCATCAAGGGCAAATTGCCCGCAGCCGAAGCCGCCGGCGCATCAACCAAGAAACAGGGGAATGAGCTATGAGCGATTGCCAGAGCCTGGGCGATTGCGACGACGCCCGCATCGAACGGCTGTATGAATACCTGGACGGCGCCCTGTCCCACGACGACCTCGTGGAAATCAAGGAGCACCTCGACGGGTGCCCGGAGTGCGCCCAGGAACATGACCTGGAGTGCGTGATCCGTTCAGTCGTGAAACGGTCCTGCACCGAGGCAGCGCCTGAGACGCTGAAGGCCAGCATTCTCACGCGCATCAGCCAGATCCAGACGGCAGACCACTAGGATTCCGATGCGGCGTAACAGTCGCAGACGTAAAAGAACCCCCGGCACCAATTGGTTCCGGGGGTTCTTTTTGCCTGACCAACTGGTCACGCGGCTACCTAAGCTCTGCTTAGGCGTTGGGACGCTTACCGTGGTTAGCGCCGCCGCGCTTACGGTCACGACGCTTGCGTGCACGCTTGCTCATAGCTGCCTCCTTCGATTCTTGAAAGTTCTGCCCTCCAGTGTCCCACATGCCTCACGTGCACGCCTAACGCGCGCCGGCAGTGCGGCATCGGGCCGGGACGGCCGGTGCGGCGGCGCAATTACCCGGCCGCCTAGACGAATGCCGATTTCCCGGTCATGGCCCGCGCCACAATCAGGGAATTGATCTCGTAACTGCCCTCGTAGGTGTAGAGGATTTCGGCATCGCCGAACAGCTTGCCCATCTCGTAGTCCGTGCTGATCCCGTTGCCGCCCAGCAGGGACCGCCCCATGGCCACCGATGCCCGGGCCAGCCGGGTAGTGGTGGATTTGGCCATCGCTGCCTGGACCATCTCGAGCTTCCCGTCCTGCTGGATGGTGGCCAGCTGGGCCATCAGTGCGAGCGAGACGGAGGCGTTGCCCAGAATTTCCGCCAGCTGCTGCTGGATCAGCTGGAACCGGGCGAGCTCCTTGCCGAACTGCTTCCGGCTCAGGGCATAGGAACGGGCGACGTCGAAGGCGGCCAGCTGAATGCCGGCGGCCTGCCAGCCCACCCAGGCACGCGAATCGCGCAGTAGTTCATTGGCTTTGGAAAAATCGGTGGCACCCGGCAGCAGGTTGGCTGCCGGAATACGGATTTCATCGAGCACGATGTCCGCGTTCTGCATGATCCGCAGCCCGATCTTGTTTGCGATCTTTGTTGCGGTGTAGCCGGGGCGGTCCGTCTCGACGAGAAAGCACTTAATCTGCTGGTCGGCGGCGTCCCTCGCCCAGACCAGGGCAAAGTCGGCGATGGTGCCGGCACCGATCCAGCGCTTGGCGCCGTTGATCACCCACTCGTCCCCCTCGCGGCGCGCCGTGGTGGCCAGCCCCCCGGCTATGTCCGATCCGTGCTCCGGCTCGGTCAGGGCGAAGGCTCCGATCTGCGTGAGGGCGGTGAGTCCCGGCAGCCAGCGCGCCTTCTGCTCCTCGGAGCCGAGCTGGTTCACCATGCCGACGATCAGTTCGTTGTGGATCCCCACCAGGGCGGAGAGGGAAACGTCGGCCCGCGCGACCTCCGCGTACATCAGTCCCTTGAACAGCTTCGAGGTTCCGTCCGTCTGCAGCCCGCCGAGGCCGTATTTCCCCAGCTCCGCGACCAGCTCGAAGGGGAATTCCTCCCGGTTCCAGTAGTCGATCGAAGCCGCCCGGATCCGGGACTGGAGGAAGGTCCGGACCTCCCGGTACCGGACCTGTTCCTCGGGAGGAAGCAGGTCGGCGATGTACATGAGGTCAACGTCCGGGAACGGCGGGCCCGGCGCGTTGTTCTCCTCCATGAGGTCCTGACCGGCGGCACGTCTTTGTGGCTGCACGGGCGAGCATCCCTTCGTCATGACCCGGCAGAAACGAACCGGCTCTTCCAAACCCTTGGACGTCCAAGTATATTGCAGAGTGACGGGGATCACTATCCGGCCGGTTTCGGACGGGGTCCGGAGCCCGGACGACGGCGGCGGGCCGGCGGGCGGGCGAAGCCGACCTTCCGTCCCTGAGAAAGCTAGGCTGGGGCCCATGACAGCCAGAACGGGAAGCCGGAGGTGCCGTGGCAATGCCGCTGCCGCGTGATCCGATAGCGGACGCCAGAGGAAACTGGGAACGGCACGGCTGGTCCGACGTCGCCGCACCGATGGCTGCCGTCACAGCCATCATGCGGACCCAGCAGATCCTGCTGGCCCGGATCGAGGGGGTCCTGAAGCCGTTCGGGCTGACGTTTGCCCGGTACGAACTCCTCACTCTGCTGAGCTTTGCCCGCAGCGGGGCGCTGCCCATGAACAAGGCCAGCGCGCTTCTCCAGGTGCACCCCACCTCGGTGACGAACGCCGTCGACCGCCTGCAGGACGCGGGACTGGTGATCCGGTCTCCGCACCCGACAGACGGACGAACCACCCTGATCGAGCTCACCCGGGAGGGACGGACGCTGGCCCGGCAGGCAACTCTGGCACTGAACTCGGCGGTGTTCGCACAGTCCGGATTCGGCGAGCAGGATATAGACGAGCTGATCCGGATCCTGGGCAGCTTCCGCAGGAATGCCGGCGACTTCAGCGGCTGACCCCGCGGCGGGATGTGCGCGTCAGCGGTGGGTAAAGTCCGGTTTGCGCTTCTCGACGAAGGCCGCCATGCCTTCCTTCTGGTCATCTGTGGCGAACAGCGAGTGGAAGACGCGCCGTTCGAAGAGCACCCCCTGGGCGAGCCCTGTCTCGAACGCCGCGTTGACGGCTTCCTTGGCAACCATGGCCACCGGCTTGGATTTGGAGGCGATCACCGCCGCAGCGTTCAGGGCTTCCTCCACCACGTCCGCAGCCGGCACCACGCGGGACACCAGGCCGGCACGTTCG
The DNA here is from genome assembly GCF_025244925.1 of Arthrobacter zhaoxinii. Lineage (NCBI taxonomy): Bacteria > Bacillati > Actinomycetota > Actinomycetes > Micrococcales > Micrococcaceae > Arthrobacter > Arthrobacter zhaoxinii. The sequence goes on along the minus strand of NZ_CP104275.1, from coordinate 2,429,172 downwards.
GCTTCCGCGGCGTCGATGAAGCGCCCGGTCAGGATCATGTCCATTGCCTTGGACTTTCCGACGGCGCGGGTGAGCCGCTGGGAGCCGCCCATGCCGGGGAGTACTCCGAGGTTGATTTCCGGCTGGCCGAATTTGGCGTTGTCTCCGGCGATGATGAAATCGCACATCATCGCGAGCTCACAGCCGCCGCCCAGGGCGAATCCGGACACGGCAGCTATCACCGGAATGCGCAGGCGGGTCAGGTCCTCCCAGCCGCGGAACCAGTCCGCCGCATACATGTCCATGTAGCCCTTGGACTGCATTTCCTTGATGTCCGCCCCGGCGGCGAAGGCCTTGCCGGATCCGGTGATCACGACCGCCCCGACCGCGGGATCGGCGTCCATGGCGGTCAGGGCGCCCACGAGTTCGTCCATGGTGGCCTTGTTGAGTGCGTTCAGCGCCTCGGGCCGGTTGAGCGTTACGAGCCCCACCCGGCCGCGCTGCTCTACGAGAATGTTGGTGTACTGCTCCGTCATGTCCGGCCCCTCGGCTGCTGGTTCAAATCGTGCTGGTCGAATCGTGGTGTGCAAAGTCGTTTGTGCAGTAGAACTAGTGCGCGGACTTGTCCCGGATATCGGTGATGATGCCGGAGAAGTCCCGGCCCGCGCCGCCTTCGGCAGCAAAGTCATCGTAGATGGCAGAAGCGAGCGGTCCCAACTGCGCGGCGACCCCCGTGCTTTCCAGCGCATTGAGGGCCAGCTTCAGGTCCTTCGCCATCAGGGCTCCGGCGAAACCCGGCTGGTAGTCGCGGTTCGCCGGGCTGGCCGGCACCGGACCCGGCACGGGACAGTTGGTGGTCAGCGCCCAGCACTGGCCGGAGGCCGCGGAGGCAACATCGAACAGGGCCTCGTGGGTCAGGCCCAGCTTTTCGCCGAGCACAAAGGCTTCACTGACCGCGATCATCGAGATGCCAAGGATCATGTTGTTGCAGATTTTGGCGGCCTGGCCTGCACCGTGGTCCCCGCAGTGGACCACGCGCCGGCCCATCACCTCGAGCATCGGCTGAACTGCTTCGAAATCCTCCGGCAACGCGCCCACCATAAAGGTCAGAGTGCCTGCTTCGGCGCCCACGACGCCGCCGGAAACCGGTGCGTCCACCGCCCGGTGGCCGGCAGCCACGGCGAGTTCGGCTGCCTCCCGCGCCTCGTCCACGTTAATGGTAGAGCAGTCCAGGAAAAGGGTGTTGGGGGCGGCAGCCTCGAGCAGGCCCGGCTCGCCGCCGGTGCCCCGGTAGGCGTCCAGCAGGTGTTTGCCGCTGGGCAGCATGGTGAGGACGACGCCGGCGCCGGCCACCGCCTCCGCGGCGCCGGCGGCTGTGGCAATGCCGTTCGCCTTAGCGGTTTCGAGGGCAGCGGGCATCAGGTCGAAGCCGGTCACGGAGTATCCGGCGTTGATGAGGCGAAGGGCCATCGGCCCGCCCATATGGCCCAGTCCGAGGAAGGCGATCGGAGCGGTCCGCTCCCCGTTGCCCCGCGCCGGAGTTGCTGGTTCAGACATTGTTGTGCTCCTTGGAAAGTCTCAGTTCACGGTTACCCAGCGGCGCAAAATAGGATTCGACGTCCTCGTCGCTGACCTCTGCCAGCGTGGCGGGCTGCCAGCGCGGAGAATAGTCCTTGTCCACCACCTGGGCGCGGATGCCCTCCCTGAAATCGGATCCGGCGAGGAACCGCAGTCCCACCCGGTACTCCTGTTCCAAGGCTTTCTCCAGCGTCAGTCCCTTCACCCGGCGCAGGGATTCCAGCGCCACTTTTACTGCCGTTGGTGACTTGGCTGCTATCGCCTCGGCGGCCTTGGCCGCCTCCTCCCGGCCCTGCCCGTCGAAGGCCCGCAGCCGGCGCACAATCTCCCCGGCGTCGTTCCCCGTGTAGCAGGCGTCAATCCAGTCCTGCCCTGCGAGTCCGGACGGCGGTGCCGCCTCTGCGAAGCGCGCGACGGCGGCCTCCACCGCCTCGTGCTCCAGGGCAACGGCAAAGCTCGCCAGCTTCGATGACGGAATGAAGAAGTCCGCGAAGCCCAGGAATACTGCATCGGCGCCGCTGAGGTGGGCCCCCGTGAGTGCTGCATGGGTGCCGGTCTCCCCGGGTGCGCGGGAGAGCAGCAGGGTTCCGCCGACGTCGGGCACGAAGCCGATGGTGGTCTCCGGCATGCCCAGCCGGGTGCGTTCCGTGACGATCCGGACGGATCCGTGGGCGGAAATTCCGACTCCTCCGCCGAGGACGAGACCGTCCATCAAGGCCACATACGGCTTGGGGTAGTTCGAAATGAGCAGGTTGAGCGTGTATTCCTCCGCCCAGAAAGCGGCTGTGGCGTTGCCGCCGTCGAGCATGTCACGGTAGATGGCCACGATGTCGCCCCCGGCACACAACCCCCGGTCGCCCGCCCCGCGCACCAGGACGGCCGCCACCGCGTCGTCGTCGGCCCAGAGCCTGAGCTGCTCCAGCATGGCCGAGGCCATGCCGGCCGTCAGCGCATTAACCGCCCGGGGCCGGTTGAGCGTTACCACCCCGAGCCGGCCGCGGCGTTCGAACAGCACCTCCGCAGCGGCAGGCCTGTCCGGGACCATGGCCGCCATCAGCTGCCTTCCGGCATCACGAAGCTGGCGCCGGTGCGGATCCCCGACGGCCAGCGGGTGGTGACCGTCTTGGTCTTGGTATAGAAGCGGAAAGCGTCTGCGCCGTGCTGGTTGAGGTCGCCGAATCCGGAAGCCTTCCAGCCGCCGAAGGTGTAGTACGCGATGGGGACGGGAATGGGGACGTTGATGCCCACCATGCCGACCTGGACCCGGCTGGCGAAGTCACGGGCGGAGTCGCCGTCGCGGGTGAAGATGGCCACGCCGTTACCGAACTCGTGCTCGTTGCACAGCCGCAGGGCCTCGTCGTAGTCCTCTGCCCGGAGCACGCTGAGCACGGGTCCGAAGATCTCTTCCTTGTAAATCGTCATGTCCTTGGTGACGTTGTCGAAGAGGGTGGGCCCCACCCAGAAGCCGCCCTCGTAACCCTCTACCGCCAGGCCGCGTCCGTCGGCCAGCAGGGTGGCGCCCTCATCCACGCCGACCTGGATGTACCCTTCGATCCGTTCCTTCGCGGAAGCCGCCACGACCGGGCCGAAATCCGAATCCCCGGCGAGGCTGTGGCCGACCTTCAGGTCCGCGATCCGCTCCTGGAGCTTCGCAACGAGTGCGTCGCCGGTCGCCCTGCCGACCGGGACGGCCACGGAGATCGCCATGCAGCGTTCACCGGCGGAGCCGAAGCCGGCACCGATGAGGGCATCAGCGGCCATGTCCAGATCGGCGTCCGGCATGATGACCATGTGGTTCTTCGCGCCGCCGAAACACTGGGCGCGTTTTCCGTGGGCAGCGGCAGTGGCATAGATGTACTGCGCAATCGGCGTGGAACCGACAAAGCCGATGGCAGATACCCGCGGATCCTCCAGCAGTGCATCCACTGCTTCCTTGTCGCCGTTGACCACATTGAAGACGCCGGCCGGAACGCCTGCCTCCGTAAAGAGCTCGGCAAGCCGCAGCGGCACGGAAGGGTCCCGTTCGGAGGGCTTGAGGATGAAGGAATTGCCGGCGGCCAGGGCGGGGCCGGACTTCCAGAGCGGAATCATGGCGGGAAAGTTGAACGGCGTGATGCCGGCTACGACGCCGAGCGGGGAGCGCAGCGAGTGGACATCGATGCCGGCCCCGGCATTGTCCGAAAACTCGCCCTTGAGCAGGTGCGGGGCGCCGGCAGCGAATTCCACCACCTCGATACCGCGCTGAATGTCGCCCTTCGCGTCGGGGAGGGTCTTGCCGTGTTCGGAGGACAGCAGGGTGGCCAGTTCCTCCAGGTTCTGGTTCACCAGGTCCACGAACTTCAGCAGGATCCGGCCGCGCCGCTGCGGGTTCATGGCCGCCCATTCCCGCTGGCCCTTTTCCGCGTTGGACACAACGTTGCGGACTTCCTCGGTGCTGGCCAGGGGCACCCTGGCCTGCACCTCGCCCGTGCAGGGATCGTAGACGTCGCTGAAGCGCCCGGAGGTACCCCCAACATGCTGTCCGTCAACGTAATGGGATAGCTCGCGAACCATAATGGAATGCTCCTTTGCACCGTGGAATTTCGAAGCCGCACCACGGCTGAGTGTGAGCCGGGACACTGTCTTCCCACCCCAACATAGTCGGACATCCAACTAAATTCCAGACTGCCGGTACGCCGGATACCGCAGGCCCGGCCGCATCTTTACCATGACACCGGGAACGACGACGGCGGCGCCGCGGGGAAGAAGGTCTTCCGCCGCTGACGCCGCCGCCGCGGTTCGTGCTTACCCTATTCGCCGTTTCCGGCCGCCAGCAGCGCATTGCGCTGCTCGCGGCGGTAGGCCTGCTCCGCCGGGTCAGGCACCGGGGCCGCTGCCAGCAGGCGGCGGGTGTACGGATCCTGCGGGTACTTCAGGACCTGCTCGGTGGAGCCCTGCTCCACCATCCTGCCCTTGTTCAGCACCGCGATGTGGCTGGCCAGGATCTCCACCACCGCCAGGTCGTGGCTGACGAACAGGCAGGCGAAGCCGTACTCCCGCTGCAGTTCCTGCAGCAGTGCCAGGACGCGTGCCTGCACGGACACATCCAGCGCCGACGTCGGCTCATCGGCCACGAGCAGGGACGGACGAAGTGACAGGGCCCGGGCGATGCCCACGCGCTGGCGCTGGCCGCCGGAGAGCTCATGCGGATACCGGTTGCGGAAGCTCTTGGGAAGCTGGACGTCGTCCAGCAGGTTCTCCACCCGCTTATCCAGCTCGGACTTCGAGAGCTTCTCATGCAGGAACAGCGGTTCGCCAATGCTCTCACCGATGGACATGCGCGGGTTCAATGAGGCCGCCGGGTCCTGGAACACGATGGCGAACTTCCGCCGCAGCGGGCGCATCTTTTTCGGAGAGAGGCCGGCGATGTCGGTCCCGTTGATCCGGACACTGCCCTCGGCCACCGGCAGCAGGCCGGTGACGGCGCGGCCGATGGTGGACTTGCCGGAGCCGGATTCGCCCACCAGGCCCATGACTTCACCCGGCATGATGGTGAAGGCGACATCCGACACGGCACGGAAGGCCGGCTGGCGGAACCGTCCCGGATACTCGATGGCGACATTCTCGAGCTGCAGGGCAGGCGTCTGCGAGGACGTTGGCTCGGCAACCTCCTCGGAGGCCTTCAGGACGGCACGGGGCGCCTCGGTAATCTGCAGGGAGCCGTCATCCTCCACCTCGACCGCTGCCAGTACGCCGCCCACCTTCGAGCCCAGGTGCGGGACGGCGTCGAGCAGTGCCTTGGTGTAGTCCTGCTGCGGGGCGCCGAAGAGGTCGGCTGCGGAGGCCGCTTCAACGATCCGGCCGTTCTGCATCACGATGACGTTGTCGGCGAGGTCGGCCACCACACCCATGTCATGCGTAATGAGCAGGATGGCGCTGTTCAGGCGTTTGTTGAGCTTGCGCAGCAGCTCAAGGACTTCCGCCTGCACGGTGACGTCCAGCGCGGTGGTGGGTTCATCGGCGATCAGCAGGATCGGGTCATTGGCAATCGCGATGGCGATCATGGCCCGCTGGCGCTGCCCGCCGGAGAACTGGTGGGGGTAATTCCCGTACCGGGTTTCCGGGTCCGGGATCTCCACCATGCGCAGCAGCTCGATCGCGCGTTCCTTCGCCTCGGCCGGGGAGGCGTCCGTGTGCTGCTCGATGATCTCCTTGACCTGTTCACCCACTGTCAGGACCGGGTTCAGGGCGGTCATGGGTTCCTGGAAGATCATGGCAATGTCGTTGCCGCGGATCCTGCGCAGTGCCGACTGCGGGGCACCGATGAGCTCCTTGCCGAGCAGCTTCGCGCTGCCTTTGGAGCGCCCGTTGCCGGGCAGCAGGCCGAGCAGCGCCATGGAGGACATGCTCTTGCCGGAGCCGGACTCGCCGACAATGGCAAGGATTTCCCCGGGGTACACCCGGTAATGAACGTCTTCGGCGGCCATGACCCATTCGTTGTCGACACTGAAATCTACGCCGAGTCCGGTGACCTCAAGGATGGGGGAGCCGGTCCCCGTTGCCGGGGCGTCGCTGTATACCGGGGTGGAGGTCATTGCTTGTTCCTTGTCTGTCGGGGATCGAACGCATCCCGGAGCCCGTCGCCGATGAAGTTGACGGCGAGGGCAATGGCCACAATGAACACGCCCGGCCAGAGGAAGACCCAGGGGCGCACGGTCATGGCGGAGCGGTTCTCATTGATCAGCTTGCCCAGCGAGGTGTCAGGTTCCCGCACGCCCAGGCCCAGGAAGCCCAGGGCGGTTTCGAGCAGGATGGCGCCGGAGATGGCCAGCGTGGCCGAGACGATGATGACGCCTACGGTGTTGGGCAGGATGTGCTTGAAGATGATCCGGGCCGAGCTTGCACCCACGGACTTGGCCGCCTCGACGAATTCCTTCTCCCGAAGGGAAAGGAACTCGCCGCGGACAATCCGGGCGAGCCCGGTCCAGGTGAGCATGCCCAGGAAGACGGCGAACACCACGATGCCGGCCTTGGCCACGATCGTGGACAGCACCGCCGCGACCACCAGCAGGGGGATGGTGATGATGACGTCGGTGAAGCGCATCAGGACGGCTTCGACCCTGCCTCGGTAGTAACCGGCCAGAGCGCCGACGACGGTACCGATGACGGTGCCGACAATGCCGACAATGAAGGCGATGATCAGCGAGATCTGCGCCCCGCGCATGGTCATGGCGAAGTAGTCCCGGCCCAGGGCGTCCTGGCCGAACGGGTGGTCGCCCAGCCCGGTCCAGGACAAGGTGGGCCTGCCGCCGTCGGCGGTTTCCTGCACTTCGGAGAAAGTGTGCTGCCACCAGCCCGGAATGTGCAGCGGGCCGATGTTGAAGCCGATGGAGGAGAACGCCAGCACCACAATGAAGACCAGGCTGATCATTCCGCCCATGGCGCCCTTGTGCCGCAGGAAACGTTCACGCACCAGCTTGGACTGGCTCTTGGCCTCGGTGATCTTCGGTTCAGCGACGATCCCCCGGGTTGCAGGGGAGTCCGCCGTGACGGTCCGCTGGCTCTCCAGCGTCATGGCCGTCAGCTCCGGACTGCTTTCCTTCGGCCCGTCCGCGGAAATCTTGTTGTCAGTCATAGTTCTACCAATCAGTTCAGGCTGATGCGCGGATCGAGGAACGCGTACGCGATGTCAGCCAGCATGTTGAAGGTCACCGCGGCCACACCCGTGACGAGGAAGAACGCCATGATGACATTGGGGTCCACGTGCTCCAGGCCGTCGGTGAACATCTTGCCCATGCCGTTCCAGCCGAACACCGATTCCGTGACTACGGCGCCGCCGAGCACACCGGCGAAGTCGAAGGCCATCAGAGTGGTGATCGGGATCATTGCGTTGCGGAACGCATGCTTGACCACGACGGTCCGTTCGCTGAGCCCCTTGGCCCGTGCGGTGCGGATGTAGTCCTGGGTCATCACGTCCAGCTGGCTGGCGCGTGTGTAGCGGGTGTACATGGCAAACGAAATCAGCATGATCGCGATGGTCGGGAGCACCAGGTACAGCGCGTAATCGAGATTCACTTCCCAGAAGGTTCCCTCGAGGTTGGGCGTTGAGGAACCGGTGGTGGGAATGGGCCGGCCTCCGGTCTTGCGGGACAGCGTCGGGTAGGCGTGAAGGAGTGAATCCAGGAACACGATGGAACCGATCAGCAGGCCGACGACGGCGGTAAGCTGCCGGGTCTGCTTCGCGTACGGTCCGCCCACGAAGTGCCCGATGGCAGCGGAAACGGCGACGGTCACCAGTGCCAGGCCGGCAATGGTCAGCCAGTCGGGGTCTTTCATGATGCCCATGGTGAGCAGGTAACCGACGAAGCCCGCGGCAGCAGTGGCGAGGGCAGCGTAGATAATCCGCCGGCGCCGGAAACCGGCGAACAATGCCGTGACTCCGAGGGCGATGGCGAAGGCACTTACCAGAATGCCGGCAGGACCGAAGCCGGGGGTCTTGAACCAGCCGCTCATCAGCAGCAGCAGCATAGTGACGGAGGTGGCCACCGAGGCGACAGCGAAGACCTGCAGCCGGCGGCGGCGGTCCCCGCCGATAATGATCATCCAGATCAATCCGGCGACCAGCCCCAGCAGCACTATGCCCAGATAGGACATGGTCGGATTGCCGAGCCAGGTGTTGAGGCTGATGGCCAGGTACTGCTTGAGGAGCGTGGAGAGCCAGAAGAGCGGCATGGAGAAGAGGAGGAAGGCGACGAACGTGATGGAGTAGTCGAACACGCTGTACTGCCGCAGTGCGGTGACGACGCCGATGAGTACGCCGAGGACGATCGCGAGCACCGTTGCCACGACCACCAGGCGGAAGGTGGAACCGACGGCGGATTCCAGCTGGGCGATCACGGGGTTGCCCGCGCGGTCCAGGCCCAGGGTGCACTGGGCGCCGCCGGGAATGATGCAGCGGCCGATTTCCTGCAGCCAGAGCAGATAGCGCATGTAGACGGGCTGGTCCAGATGCATGGCTTCGGTCCGGGCGGCTATCCGGGATTCCCGGTCCGCGTTGCGCAGCTCCGCCAGGTCCCAGAGCGGATCGCCGGAATTGACAGCCAGGACAAACATCAGCGCGGTGGCGGCCAGGAGGATAAAGAACGACGTCACCGCTCTTTTAAGAATGAAATAGAACACCGTGGGGCTCCTTGGGGTGGGACTGAAGAACGCCGCGGACACAAGCAGGGGGATGGGCAGACTTGGTGTCTGCCCATCCCCGCTTATGCTGCGGCTAGCGTGGTGCTGCGGCTAGACCTGCTTTGTCCACTTGTAGGCATTCCAGGTGATGCCGTTCTGGCTCGGGTTCAGTTCCACGTTCTCCAGCTTGGAGGAGTGGGCAACCACGGCGGAGTTCGCGTAAAGGACCACGTTGTAGACCTCGGCGGCGAGGATTTCCTCTGCCTTGGTCTTCAGTTCCTTGACCTCTTCTTCGTCAGTGGAGCTGGCGATCTGGGTCCAGAGCTCGTCCAGTTCGGCGTTGGCGAACTTGCCGTAGTTCTGCTCTCCGTCGGAGACGTAGATGGACTGTGCGCTGGCGGCCAGGCCGGAACCGGCCCAGGCGAACAGGACGGCGTCCCAGGCTCCGGGCTCAGCGAGCTTGGCGCTCCAGTCGGCGTCCGGGGTCGGAACGATCTCGAAGCCGGCCTCCTTGCAGGAGGTCTGGATCAGGGTGACGATGTCGGCGCGGAGCTGGCTCGTGGCGGAGAACATGAGGCGGACCTTCACAGGTTCGGTCTTGCCTGCCTCGGCGAGCAGCTTCTTGGCGCCCTCGATGTCCACTTCGTCGTACTCGCTGGCGGACGGAGCACCCTCGAGGACCTCTTCGTAGTCCTCCTGGCCCGGCTGGAATTCGCGCAGGTTGTCCACCGTGGCGTTCTCATCGATGGGCTTGGCGAATTTCTCGACAATGTCCTCGCGGGGAACACACTTGGCGAAGGCCTGGCGAACGGCCAGATCCTTGAACACGCCGTTTTCCGACTGGTCCAGGTCAATGTGGCTGAAGGTCAGCTCGGGGCCGGTAAGCATTTCGACGGTCTCGCCGATGTTCTGGATGCTGGTCTTCGTGTCAACGGTCGGGCCGGACGGCTCGATGACATCGACCTCGCCGTTTTCCAGCGCCTGAACGGCTTCGGTGTCTGCAATGGCCTTGAAGACGATGGTTTCCGTCTTGCCCTTGCGCTCTTCGCCCCAGTAGTTCTCGTTGCGCTTGAGGGTCAGGGTGCCGTCCGTGGCGTTGTCCAGCACATACGGACCGGAGGACGGGATCAGTGCGGCGTCCGGCAGTGCGGTGAGATCGGCTTCGTAGTTCCAGCCGGTGTTCCAGAACTCTGCCATCGGAGCCAGCGCCGCGGTGTCGTTCTCCTGGATGGCCTTGATGAGGGCTTCACCGTCGTTGTCGGTGCTCATCTTGCCCTGCTCTGCCGCGACGTGCGCCGGCATGATCGGACCGATCATCATGGCTTCCCAGTCCGCGTACGGGGTATCGAAGACAATGTCGAACTCTTTGTCGCCGGCTTCGCCCTCGATCATCTTGGTCTGCGAGAAACCGTTGGTGGAGGACGGCTGGAAGATGTTCTCGCCGTCGGCGCCCGTGACCTGGCCGGAGAATGCCGCCCAGTTCAGCAGGACGTCGTCGAAGTCAATGGGGGTGCCGTCGGACCACTTGGCGTCTTCATTGATCTCGTAATGCACGGTCAGCGGATCGTCGCTGGTCTTTTCGAAAGTGCCGAACTCTTCGTCATGGATGACACCGTTGGGGCTGTACTCGACAAAGTTGCTGTGCACCAGGTTGTCAACGTAGCTGTTGTACGAGCTGTTGGTGTTGGCAGTGCTGGAGTTGTAGGCATCAGGTGCCTGGCTGATGGCGATGTTGATGGTTGACGCGATGTTCTCGGTTGTTGCCTCCGAGGTTTCTTCGGTCTCGGTTCCGCCCCCGGCGGAGCCGCAGGCACCCAGGAACAGGGCCCCCACGGAGAGTGCGGCAAGAGCTGCCGTGCGCTTAGTACGCATCTGTAGTCCTAACTGGTGATGAGGAGTCAGGAACCACCAATGATGGCCCCCCAAAGCGGCCGTGATGACCGCCACATGTGGAGCAACACTAACCACATATTGTTTCCACTGTGAGACAAGTTACACGTTGTTAACTGATCGTTATGCCGCCTCGGGCGCCCGGCGCGGCTAATCCGCGCCGGTATACGCAAAAAACCCTCCCGGCTGTTGCCGGGAGGGTTTTTTGCAGAGTCTTTTTATGACTCCGGGTTTTAGTTCATGTCGGGCAGGTCAAGCCACTGGTACCAGCCGCGGTGGAGCACCAGCCAGGCCATCAGGCCGTAGCCGGCCTGGCCGGGGGTTCCGCCGTTGGAGGCCAGATCGGTGCGCCACTGTTCGTGGTTCAGCAGCGGGTTGAGGGTGTCAACGTACACGTGCTTCCGCCGCGTGGTCACGTCTCCGAAGGCTGCGGAAAGATCCGCAAGCTTACGGTTCCGTTCGGGGTCAAGCCCCGGGGGAGGGCCCACCACGAAGACCTTGATGCTCATCTGCGCAGCACCGTCCAGGATGTTTGCCAGGTTCAGGCGGCTTCGCGCCGTGCTCAGGTCAAGGTCAAGGTCCCGGTCCGACAGGCCGATGACCAGACGGTTCTCGCAGCCGTGTTCGAACCGTCGTCCTGCCTCGGAGAGCCAGCGGTTGGCCAGCGCCTCTGTGCCCTCGTTGGGTGCTGCCAGGCTATAGGCCTGGAGATTGACGTTCTCGGGCGATGTCCGCGCCAGGACACGTCCGAGCCAGCCGAGTGCGCGCGGATCCCCGTGTCCGGCCAGCAGCTCATCACCTACAGCAGCAAGCCGAATTCTGCGTTGTTCCACTAGTCACCTTCTCAAATCAAAAAAACAGGGTGGGACGCCGAAGCGCCCCACCCCAAACCTAGCCTACGGACGTTCGAAGGCTTTCTTCACGAGGATGTCCTGCTCCACTGCGTGGCGCTTGGCCGAGCCCGTAGCGGTGGATGCCGACGCCGGCCGTGAGACCAGGCGCAGGCGGCCGTCCAGGTGCTGGGGCAGGTTGAGGCCAATGAAGGGCCAGGGCCCCTGGTTGGCCGGTTCGTCCTGTGCCCAGACGACATCCGCATTGGGGTACTTCGCCACGGCGGCCCGGATTTCCTCCACGGGGAGCGGGTAGAGCTGCTCCACGCGGACGATGGCCGTCTTCTCGTCGCCGGTCTTCTGGCGGTTGGCCAGCAGATCGTAGTAGAGCCGGCCGGAGACGAGCAGCACGCGGTCGACGGCGTTCGCGTCCAGTTCAGCGTGCTCGCCGATAACCGGCTGGAACTCGCCGTGCGTGAACTCCTCCACCGAGGTTGCCGCTGCCTTCAGGCGCAGCAGCTGCTTGGGGGTGAAGACCACCAGGGGCTTGCGCGGACGGCTGTAGGCCTGCCGGCGCAGCAGGTGGAAGTGCGAGGCACCCGTCGTCGGGTTGGCAACAATCATGTTGTCCTCGGCACACATCTGCAGGAAGCGCTCGATCCGGGCGGACGAGTGGTCCGGCCCCTGGCCCTCGTAGCCGTGGGGGAGCATCAGCACCAGCGAGGAACGCTGGCCCCACTTCTGCTCGGCTGAAGAGATGAACTCGTCAATGATGGTCTGTGCGCCGTTGACGAAGTCGCCGAACTGGGCCTCCCACAGCACCAGGGCGTCCGGGCGCTCCACGGAATAGCCGTATTCGAAGCCCATGGCTGCGAATTCGGAGAGCAGGGAATCATAGATCCACAGCTTTGCCTGGTTCGGATCCAGTTCAGCCAGCGGCACCCACTCGTCGCCGGTGGCACGGTCGTGGAAGACGGCATGGCGCTGGGTGAACGTTCCGCGGCGGGAGTCCTGCCCGGCGAGCCGTACGGGAACGCCTTCCATCAGCAGGGAGCCGAACGCGGCAATTTCGGCAAAGCCCCAGTCGATGTTGCCCTCGCGGGACATCTGCTCGCGCTTTTCCAGCAGGGACTTCAGCTTCGGGTGGACCGTGAAGCCTTCCGGCACGGCCACGTGGGCCTTGCCGATGTGTGCCAGGACCTCGGGGGACACCGCGGTGCTTGCCGGCTTGATGATCGTGGTGCCTTCCTGCTGCGCAGCAGGGCGCTCCAGGTCGGAAACCGCTTCGGAATCCTTGGTGATCACCGGGATGGGCGAGGTCTGGGCAGCGTGGGTCTCGGCGAAGACGCGCTCGAGGCGGCCCTGGTAGTCGCGCAGTGCCTGCTCTGCCTCGTCCTGGCTGATGTCGCCGCGTCCGATCAGGGACTCGGTGTACAGCTTGCGGACGGAGCGCTTTGCTTCGATCAGGCTGTACATCATCGGCTGGGTCATCGACGGGTCGTCGCCCTCGTTGTGGCCGCGGCGGCGGTAGCAGACCATGTCGATGACAACGTCCTTGTGGAAGCGCTGACGGTATTCGTAGGCCATCTGGCCTACCCGTACAACCGCTTCGGGATCGTCTCCGTTGACATGGAAGATCGGCGCCTGGACCATCTTCGCGACGTCGGTGGAGTAGACCGAGGACCGCGAGGAAGTCGGGGACGTGGTGAAGCCCACCTGGTTGTTGACGACCACGTGGATGGTGCCGCCGGTGCGGTAGCCGCGCAGCTGGGAGAGGTTGAGCGTTTCCGCCACCACGCCCTGGCCTGCGAACGCGGCGTCGCCGTGCACGAGGATCGGGAGTACCGGGAACTCGTCGCCTTTGTCCAGGCGGTCCTGCTTGGCCCGGACAATGCCTTCCAGCACGGAGTCTCCGGCTTCGAGGTGGGACGGGTTGGCCGCAAGGTAGACCTTGGTCTGCTTCCCGTTGTCCGAAGTGAAGGTTCCCTCGGTGCCGAGGTGGTACTTCACGTCACCGGAGCCCTGCACGCTGCGCGGGTCCTGGGTGCCTTCGAATTCACGGAAGACCTGTGCGTAGGTCTTGCCGGCGATGTTGGTCAGGACGTTGAGGCGGCCGCGGTGGGCCATGCCGATGCCGACTTCCTCGAGGCCGTCGTCGGCAGCACCGGAAATGACGGCGTCCAGCAGCGGAATCAGGGATTCGCCGCCTTCGAGGGAGAAGCGTTTCTGCCCGACGAACTTCGTCTGCAGGAACGTCTCGAAAGCCTCGGCAGCGTTGAGCTTGCTGAGGATGCGCAGCTGCTCTTCGCGGGTGGGCTTCGTGTACTTGGTCTCCAGGCGGTCCTGGAACCAGAGGCGCTCCTCCGGATCCTGGATGTGCATGTACTCGATGCCCGAGGTGCGGCAGTACGCGTCCCGCAGCACCCCGAGGATCTTGCGGAGTTTGAGCATCGGCTTGCCGCCGAAGCCGCCCGTGGGCCACTCGCGGTCCAGATCCCACAGCGTCAGGCCGTGGTTCAGGATGTCCAGGTCTGCATGCCGGCGCTGCACGTACTCCAGCGGGTTCGTGTCCGCCATCAGGTGGCCGCGGACACGGTAGGCGTGGATCAGCTGCTGGATGCGGGCAACCTTGTTGATCTGCTCATCCGGGTTGACCTGGATGTCGGGGCTCCAGCGGACCGGCTCGTACGGGATCCGCAGGGATTCGAAGATCTCGTCGTAGAAGTTCTGCTCACCCAGCAGCAGCTGGTGGATGATGCGCAGGAACTCGCCGCTGCCGGCACCCTGGATGACACGGTGGTCATAGGTGGAGGTCAGCGTGATGATCTTGCTGATGGCGTTTTGGGCCAGGATCTTCTCGTTGGCGCCCTGGAACTCGGCCGGGTACTCGAGGGCACCGGCGCCGATGATCGCGGCCTGGCCCTTGGAGAGGCGGGGCACCGAGTGTACGGTCCCGATGCCGCCGGGGTTGGTCAGGGAGATGGTGGTGCCGCGGTAGTCGTCGGCCCCGAGCTTGCCGCTGCGGGCACGCTTGACCAGGTCTTCGTAGGCGTGCCAGAACTCCGAGAAGTTCAGCGTTTCGGCCTTCTTGATGTTCGGCACCACCAGCAGGCGGGTGCCGTCCGGCTTCGGCATGTCAATGGCGAGGCCGAAGTTCACGTGTGCGGGCTGGACAGCCACGGGCTTGCCGTCCACCTCGTCGTAGAACACGTTCATGGAGGGGAACTGTGCGGCCGCGCGGATGATGGCGTAACCCAGCAGGTGGGTGAAGGAAATCTTTCCGCCCCGTGCACGCTCCAGGTGGCTGTTGATGACAATGCGGTTGTCGATCAGCAGCTTGGCGGGAACCGCACGCACGGTGGTTGCCGTGGGAACGCTCAGGCTGAGGTCCATGTTGGTGGCAATCGCCTTGGCCGGACCGCGGAGCACGGTGACCTTGTCCTCTTCCGCAGCCGCCGCGCTGGGCTGGGTCTTGGGCAGCTGCGCAGGAATGGGCACTGCCTTGGGCTCGGTCTTCGCAGCCGGAGCGGGCTCGGCCTTGGCCGGTTCCTTGGCTACCGGCGGCTTGCCCGACTGCTGCGTTGCAGCGGGGGACTCGCCTGATGCCTTGGGTGCGTTGGGTGCGGTTGTCTCGGCCTTCACCACCGGCAGCTTGCGCGTGGCCGGCCGGGTGTCCTCGGGAGCGGCGGCTTTGCCGTTGGATCCGTTGCCGGACTGGGAGTCTTCTGCCTTGAAGGATTCGAAGATGCTCCACCACTTCTTGTCAACGGAGTCCTTGTTCGACAAATACTGTTCGTACAGTTCATCGACAAGCCACTCGTTGCCGCCGAATTCCTCCGGCAGGCGGTGGTTGGATTGGTCTGGCACTAGATATACGCCTCTTCCATGAGTTGCCGTTCGCCGTGATGGCACCATGTTCTGAGCGCTTCCGCCTCAAGTACTGGTGCGGCCCGGTGCGCAGTGACCGAGACTTCATGCCAGTCTAGTGACATAGGCGAAGATGTGGCCAATCCCGCACCCCTCTGTGAAGCGCCCGGCAGGCTTTGCCCGGCGGTGCGCGCGGCTGACCGGCGGAAAATGCTGCTGTGGCGGGGCGGGAGCAAACCTGTAAACTGAATTTTCTATGGACAGTTTCTCTAGGCGCCGGCCTGCGTCACGGACTGCGGTTGCCGCAGCCCCTGCGCCCCGAGCCGGCAACGCCCGCATCCCCACGGCCCCGCGTCAGCGTGCCGCTTCATTGGAGCCTTCCAGTCCGGCTGCGGCCGACCACCCTCCGTCTGAACGGTTTCGTGCAGGGTTTCCTTTCCTTTGTCCAAAGCAGCGGCAGCCCGCCCCGATGACGGGGGAGTGCTGAGATGGAGTGGCTCTACCTGCTCTTTGGCCTGCTGCTGATCCTCGGTACCGGATTCTTCGTTGCCGTGGAATTCGCCTTGGTGGCACTGGACCAGCCGTCCGTCCGGCGGGCCGTGGAGAACGGCGACAAAGCGGCTGAACCGCTGCTGCGCTGCCTGACCACCCTCTCCACCCAGCTCTCGAGCTGCCAGCTGGGCATCACCATGACCACCCTGCTGACGGGCTTTGTGATGGAGCCCTCCGTCGGCCGACTGCTGGAGGGCCCGCTCGCGGCCCTCGGGCTGCCGCCCGTGGCCGTCACGTCTGTCTCCGTGACCGTGGCGATGATCCTGGCTACTTTCCTGTCCATGCTGCTGGGTGAACTGATCCCCAAGAACATGTCCATCGCCATGCCGTTCCGCATCGGCAAGGCGCTGGCCCGGCCGCAGCTGGCGTTCACCGTGGTCTTCAAGCCCGCCGTGCTCCTGCTGAACGGTTTCGCCAATAAGATCCTGCACCTCTTCGGCCTGGAGGCGAAGGAAGAGGTCAGCGGAGCGCGCACCCCCTCGGAACTGTCCTCCATGGCACGCCGGTCCGCGGAAATGGGCACCCTGGACAAGGGCACCGCCGACTTCCTGTCCCGGACCTTCTCCTTCGCGGGCCGGACCGCCGCCGACGTGATGACTCCGCGCATCCGGCTCGAAACGATCGATGCAGAGCAGCCCGTGGCTGACGTCATCGAGGCCGCCCGGCGCACCGGCTACTCCCGCTTCCCGGTGCTCGGGGATTCCCCCGACGACATCCGCGGCGTGGTCCACGTCAAGAAGGCCGTGGCCGTACCCCGCAGCCGGCGGGCAACGCTGCCCGCGGCTGCGATCATGAGCGAAATTCTCCGGGTGCCGGAAACGGTCCACCTGGACTCGCTGCTCTCCGAGCTGCGCAATGCCAACCTGCAGCTCGCCGTCGTCCTCGACGAATACGGCGGCACGGCCGGCGTCGCCACCTTGGAGGACCTGGTGGAGGAGATCGTGGGCGAAGTGTCCGACGAGCATGACAAGGCCAAGCCCGGAGTACTGCAAAGCGCCTCCGGTGCCTGGTTCTTCCCGGGAATCATGCGGCCGGATGAAGTGTCCGCCCTGGTTCCGCTGCTGCGGATGCCCGACGAAGCCGGCTACGAAACCGTGGGCGGATACATCATGGCCGAACTGGGCCGCATCGCCGAAGCGGGTGACCGTGTGCCCGTACCCGGCGGCGTGCTGGAAGTCGAGCGCATGGACGGGCGGCGGATTGACCGCGTGAGCTTCATTCCCGCCGAAGAGGGTGCCGCCTCGGGGCAGCAGCCAGAACACATTGAAGACGAGGACAGCGCCGAACGGTCCGCGGAGCGGCCGGCACGCAGGGAAGGCATCCGATGAGCGACGTGGCTGGAATCTTCTGGCTGGTGGTCCTGCTGCTCGGCAACGCCTTCTTCGTTGGCAGCGAGTTCGCCGTGATGTCTGCGCGCCGCAGCCAGATCGAGCCCTACGCCGAAGCAGGGTCCAAGCGCGCCAAGACCACACTGTGGGCCATGGAGCACGTCTCCCTGATGCTGGCCTGCGCCCAGCTGGGCATCACGGTCTGTTCCCTCCTCATCCTGTCGGTGGCCGAACCGGCCATCCACCACCTGCTGTCAACGCCGCTGAAGGCCGTGGGCCTCCCGGCCGAAGCAGCGGACGGCGCCGGGTTCCTGATCGCGCTGCTGCTGGTCACCTTCCTGCACGTCACCATCGGCGAAATGGTCCCGAAGAACATCTCGGTGTCCGTCGCGGACCGTGCCGTGCTGCTGCTGGCCCCGCCCCTGGTCTTCATTTCGAAGCTCGTCCGGCCGGTGATCGGCAGCCTCAACTGGCTCGCGAACCACGCCCTGCGGCTGATGGGCATTACCCCCAAGGACGAGGTTGCCTCCGCGTTCACGCTCGAGGAGATGCAGTCCATTGTGGAGGAATCCACGAAGCACGGGACCGTGGACGACGATTCCGGCCTGATCTCCGGTGCCCTCGAATTCTCGGGGCAGACCGCGGGAACCGTCATGGTGCCACTGGACGAACTAGTGAGCCTGGGAACGGACTCCACACCCGCGGAATTCGAGCGGGCGGTGGCCCGGACCGGTTTCTCCCGGTTCGTCCTTGTTGACGACGCCGGAAACCTCACGGGCTACATGCACCTGAAGGACGTGATGTCCATCCCGCTGGAAGCCTATGAGCGGCCCATCACGGAGAACAAGGTCCGCACCCTGGCCAACCTGCGCCTCGATGACGAAATCGAAGATGCCCTGGCCGTTATGCAGCGGACCGGATCCCACCTCGCCCGGGTCCTGGGGCCGGACGGAACCACCCGCGGCGTGCTGTTCCTGGAGGACATCATCGAACAGCTTGTCGGCGAGATCCGGGACGCCACCCAGGCCCAAGGCTTCCGCCGCACCGGCGAGAGCCTCTAGATGCGAACGATTCGCGTTTAGGCTATGCTGAAAATGCTTCGGCGGTGCCGGGGCGGCATTCTGCAACCAACCGCCTAACCTGGGATCGAACCTTATGCACCGCTTGCCCGTCCGCCTGGCCGGAACCTTCCTAGCCGCAGCAGCGCTGGCCCTGACGGGCTGTGCCGGCGGCGACGGCGGCGAAACCGAGGGTAGCGACGGCGTCATCCGCGTGGTGGCATCCACCGATGTCTACGGCAACATCCTTGCCGGGATCGGCGGGGACAACGTCGACGTGACGGCCCTGATTGACCGGCCCAGCCAGGATCCGCACTCCTACGAGGCCACGGCCCGGGACCGGCTGGCGGTGTCGAAGGCGGACCTGGTGGTGCTCAACGGCGGCGGCTATGACACCTTCCTGGAGAAGCTCGCAGCCGACGAAGGCATCCCCGCGGAGAACATCCTCAACGCCGTCGAGCTTTCCGGTCTCGAGGACTCGGGATCCGCCGAGGGCGAAGAGCACCACGCCGAAGGTGAAGAGCACCACGACGAAGGCGCAGACCACCACGGCCATAGCCACGGCTCCTTCAACGAGCACGTCTGGTACAGCCCCGAGGCCATGCAGCGGCTCGCGCACGCCGCAGCCGAACGCCTCGGCGAACTGGACGCCGGCGCCGTCGAGGAGTTCCGCAGCAACACCGCCGAGTTCAACGAGGGCATCGCGGACATCAACGCCTCCCTCGCCGCGCTTCGGGAAGCTTCGGGAGGACGCGACGTCGCCCTGACCGAACCGGTGCCCGACTACCTGGTGGAAGCCGCAGGGCTGCACAACGCCACGCCTTCGGATTTCACCGAAGCCGTGGAGGAAGGCGCGGACGTTCCGCCGCAGGTGCTGAAGGAAATGCAGGACCTGGTGGCCGGCGGTTCGATCGCCTTCCTTGGCTACAACGAACAGACCTCCACCTCCCAGACCGAGGCAGTGCGCCAAACCGCACTGGACGCAGATGTCCCCGTGGTGGACTTCTCCGAAACCCTGCCCGAGGGGCTGGACTACCTGGAGTGGATGGCTGCGAATACCGCTGCCATGGAAAGCGTGCTCCAGTGAACCGTTCGGGGCCGCCCACGCCCGTAGTGCGCCTGCGCGATGCAGGCCTGTCCTACGGGGACCGCACCCTGTGGAAGAACCTGGATCTGGACATCAACGCCGGTGAATTCCTCGCCGTCCTCGGCCCCAACGGATCAGGCAAAACGAGTTTCCTGAAGGTCCTGCTGGGACTGCAGCCGCTCACCGGGGGCACCGTCACCATCAACGGCCGCAACGTGCAGCGGGGCAGCAAGGACATCGGGTACATCCCGCAGCAGAAATCCTTCAGCCCCGGCACACCGCTGCGCGGCCGGGACCTGGTGGGACTCGGCGTCGACGGCGACCGCTGGGGTCTGCGGCTGCGCGGAAAGCCGGTTCGGCAGCGCGTGGACCGGCTGCTCGAGCAGGTGGGAGCCACCTCCTACGCGGATGAACCCGTGGGGCGGCTCTCCGGCGGCGAGCTGCAGCGCCTGCGCGCGGCCCAGGCACTGGCCACCAACCCGGATCTGCTGCTCTGCGACGAGCCGCTGCTCTCTTTGGACCTGCACCACCAGCAGGCCATCAGCTCCCTGATCGAGCGGCGCTGCCATGACGACGGCGCCGCCGTCGTCTTCGTGACGCACGAAATCAATCCGATCATCGAATACGTGGACCGCGTGCTGTACCTGGCCGGCGGGCAGTTCCGCACCGGCACCCCCGCCGAAGTCCTGCGCAGCGACGTGCTCTCGGAAATGTACGGAAGCCGCGTCGAAGTCCTGCGCAGCCACGGCCGGATTGTGGTCCTGGGCATCCCGGACGCCACCACCCACCACCACGGAGAAAGCGAGGGCGATCTTGGACCTGCGTAGCTTCTTCGATGCGGTTTTTGATTTCAGCGACTACGGCGAGCTGCTCCCGCTGGTCAGCAATTCCATCTGGGCCGCGGCAATCCTCGGCCTGGTCGGCGGGCTGATCGGCACCTTCGTGCTGATGCGGGACCTGGCCTTTGCCGTGCACGGCATTGCCGAGCTCTCTTTCGCCGGGGCGTCCTTCGCCCTGCTGATCGGCGTGAACGTGGTGGTCGGTTCGCTGGCCGGATCGGTGGCCGCGGCCATCCTGCTGGCAGTCATGGGGCTGCGGGCGCGGGACCGGAACTCGATCATCGGCGTCATCATGCCGTTCGGGCTGGGCCTGGGCATCCTGTTCCTTGGACTCTACGAGGGCCGTTCCGCCAACAAGTTCGGGCTGCTGACCGGTCAGATCGTCGCCGTGGACACCGTGCAGCTGAACCTGCTTGCCGGGGTCGCCGCCGTCGTCGTCGCCGCCCTGCTGTTCATTTGGCGGCCGCTGACCTTCGCCAGTGCGGACCCGGACCTGGCCGAGGCGCGCGGCGTGCCGGTGCGGGTGCTGTCCATTGTCTTTATGTTCCTGCTGGGCCTGGCCGTTGCCCTGTCCATTCAGGTGGTGGGGGCCCTGCTGGTGCTCTCGCTGCTGATCACGCCGGCGGCGGCAGCGCTGCTCGTGACGTCCTCGCCGCGCCTGGTGGTGTTCCTCAGCGTGCTCTTCGCGCTGGCCTCCTCGGTGGGCGGCATCCTGCTGGCGCTGGGCGGCCGGATTCCGATCAGCCCGTACGTCACCACCGTGTCCTTCGCGATCTACCTGGTCTGCCGGGTCATCCGCCGCTTGCGCGGCGGGCACCGGCGCCGGGAGCTCAGCGCGAACACGCCTACAGCCGCCGCTTAGCCTTTACGGGCGCTGCACTCCGGGCACAGCCCGAAGACCTCAACGGTGTGCGCCACCTCGGTGAAGCCGTACTTGGCGCCGAGGGCTGCGGCCCAGCTCTCCACCGCAGGGGCCTCCACCTCCACGGCCTTGCCGCACTCCCGGCAGACGAGGTGATGGTGGTGGTGCTCGACGGCGCACCGCCGGTAGAGCGCCTCGCCGTCGCCGCCCCGCAGCACGTCCACGAGGTTTTCATCCGCCATGGACTGCAGGACCCGGTAGGTGGTGGCCAGGGAGACCCGCTCGCCGCGCTCCTGCAGCAGCCGGAAGAGCTCCTGGGTGCTGACGAAGTCATCGAGTTCATCCAGGGTGCGGCCCACTGCCAGCCGCTGGCGGGTGACACGCTGCTCCGGTGCGCGTTTGGACGTCCGGGATGTCTCGGGTGACACGGATGTTCCTCCAGCGGGGTGGGACGGCAGGCGGGCGGCACAGCGCCTGCAGGTGGATAGACCCCTAAGATTATCAGCAGCACCGGTGGCCCGTCCTGCACGGCCGAACGCCTCCGGAGTAGGGTGGCGCTATGAAAATGACGAAGTTCACGCACTCCTGTGTCCGGTTCGAGCAGGGCGGGCACGTCCTGGTGCTGGATCCCGGCACCTTTTCCGAAGTTGAAACGGCGCTGAAGGATGCGGACGCCGTCCTGATCACGCACGAGCACGCAGACCACCTGGACCGTCCGCGGGTGCTTGCCGCGATGCAGGAGCAGCCGTCGCTGGAGCTTCACGCCCCGGCGGGCCTCGCGGCACTCCTTCGCAGCGAAGCCCCGCCGGAGGTGGACGGCCGCATCCACGACGTCGAACCCAACACCAGCTTCACCGTTGCCGGGTTCGGCATCCAGTCCTTCGGCGGCCAGCACGCCCTGATCCATCCGCTGATTCCCGTCGTGGCCAACATCGGCTACCTGGTGGAAGGCCGGGTCTACCACCCGGGGGATTCCTTCGTGGTCCCCAACGGCCTGAAGCCGCGGACCGTGCTGGTGCCGATCCACGCACCCTGGTCCAAGGCGGGGGAGGTCATCGACTTCGTTATTGCCACCGGAGCCGAGCGTGCCTACCCCATCCACGAGGGGCTCCTGAACGACCGCGGCCTGGGCATGGTCGAGGGGCACGTGACCCGGTTCGGCAAGATCTACGGCACCGAGTTCCGGCACCTGGACGCCGGGGAAACCGTGGACCTGTAATGGCGGTCCTGATCTCCGCAGCGCAGCTGCACGAACGCCTCCGGTCCCCGCGCCCGCCCGTCCTGCTGGACGTGCGCTGGACCCTGGGCGCCGCCGACGGGAGGGAGAAGTACCTGCGCGGACACCTACCCGGAGCGGTCTACGTGGAGATGGATACCGAACTCTCGGCGCCCGCCGTTCCGGCGGAAGGACGGCATCCGCTGCCGGATCCTGCCGCCTTCGCCGAGGCCGCCCGCGGCTGGGGCCTGAACGACGGCGACACGGTGGTGGTTTACGACGACGCCGCCGGCACCTCCGCGGCCCGTGCCTGGTGGCTGCTGCGGCACGCGGGAGAGAAGGACGTGTTCCTGCTCGACGGCGGCCTCGCCGCGTGGCGTGAGGCCGGACTGCCGCTGGAAAACGGTCCGGTATCACCGGAGCCCGGGACGGCACACCTGTCCTGGGGACACATGCCGGTGGTCGGCCTGCCCGAGGTGTGCCGGGTGGCGGCCGAGGGAACGCTCCTCGATGCGCGGGCGCCGGAACGCTACCGCGGAGAGACAGAACCGGTGGATCCCCGTGCAGGCCATATCCCGGGCGCCGTCAACCGGCCTTCCACCGACAACCTCGCTGCGGACGGTACCTTCCGCAGCCCTGCTGAGCTGCGCGCCTCCTTCGAGGCCCTGGGTGCCCGGCCGGACCGGCCGGTGGCGGCTTACTGCGGATCGGGCATCTTCGCCGCCCACGAGGTGGCAGCCCTGGCGCATGCGGGCATGTCCGCGGCGCTGTATCCGGGCTCCTGGTCGCAGTGGTCCAGCACGCCGGGCACGCCGGCGGCCGTAGGCGCGGATCCGGGCCGGGCCGAAAACCCGCCGCAAAAGGGGTAGCGTCGAATCATGTTTACCGGCCGACCCGTTCCTCCGCCGCTGCGGGCACCCCTGCCCGCCGCCGCATCAAAGGGACAACCTGAAGGAGCACCCATGCCTACACTCTTCACCCGGATCATCAACGGCGAAATTCCCGGACATTTCGTCTGGAAAGACGACGACGCCGTTGCGTTCCTCAGCATCGGTCCGCTCAGCGACGGCCACACCCTGGTGGTTCCGCGCGCGGAGATCAACAAGTGGACGGACGCACCGGTGGACCTGATGCAGAAGCTCACCACGGTGGCCCAGGCCATCGGCCGGGCGCAGGTGTCCGTCTTCGGCTCGGAGCGCGCCGGCCTCAGCATCGCCGGCTTCGAGGTGGACCACCTTCACCTGCACGTCTGGCCTGCCAACTCGCTGCAGGACTTCGACTTCAGCCGGGCCGAATCCAACCCGGATCCCGAGCGGATGGCGGCCAACGCGGAAAAGCTGCGCCAGGGCCTGCGCGACGCCGGGCACGGGGCCTTCGTCCCCGAGGCTTAGGCCGGAGCCAGCGCCGAGTTCAGGGCGGTCCGGATCCGTTTCTCCGAAACGGTCCGGGCCGTTCCCAGTTCCTGCGCAAAGAAGCTGATCCGCAGCTCCTCGATCATCCAGCGGACCTCCGCCAGTTCGGGGGGAGTGCCGCGCCCGGGCGCCAGCGCCGCCACGGCGTCGTCGTACTCGTCCTCGAGACGGTGGATGACGGCCATGGACAGCCCGTCCCGCTGCACGTTGCCCGGCAGTTTCTCCAGGCGGCGTTCAATGCCGGCCAGGTACCGGGGCAGGTGCATCAGCTGCGCGTAGCCCGTGCGGGCCACGAACCCGGGATACACCAGGGCGTCGAGCTGCGCCCGGATGTCATTCAGGGCACTGATCAGGGCCAGCGACGTGGTGCCCTTCAGGGCCTTGCTGATCCGCCGGGTGCTGGCCAGGATCTTCTCCACGATCGCGGTGACGCTGAAGACGGTGTCGATCAGTTCGGCCCGCACGGTTTCATACAGGGCGTCGAACTCGGCCCGCGTCCACGGGAGCTGCTCCGGCGTGAGCTTGTCCACCGCGGCCAGGGTGCAGTCCTCGATCAGCGCAGCCACACTTCCGTGCGGGTTCTGGCTGAAGGTCAGCTTCTCGGTGTTGCTCAGGTGTTCCAGCACATACTTCGCCGGGCTGGGCACACGCAGCACCAACAGCCGGATGACACCGGCACGCATGGCGGCCTGCTGCTCGCCGGCGCTCTGGAAGATCCGCACGCCCGCGGTGCTGCCCTCGTCCACCAGCGCCGGGTATCCGGTCACCGTATGCCCGGCCACCAGCCGCTGCACCTGCTTCTCCAGGGTGCCGATGCTCCACTCGGTCAGCCCGGTCCGTTCCGCCACGGAGGAACCGTTGCCGGCGCCGGAACCGTTGCCGTTGGCGGCAGCCGAGGCCTTGCCCTTGGGGCCCTTGGGTCCGCGCGGCTGCACAGTGGACGGTGTGGCGCCAAGGGATTCCGCGATGGCCCGGCGCGTGGCCGGAGCGAGGGACTCCTGCAGTGCGGCGAGGTCCTTGCCCTCGTCCAGCACCCGGCCGGAGGAATCCACCACGGTGAACGTCATCCGGAGGTGGTCCGGGACGGCATCCCAGTTCCAGGAACCGGGCGGGATGATCGATCCCTTCAGCCGGCGCAGGACCAGTTCCAGGGACGGCTCCAGCTCGTCCGAGGCCGGGTCGAAATCAGCGGCCAGTGCCGCGGCCGCCGAGCGGGCGACGTCGGGCGCCGGAACGAAGTTCTTCCGGATCGCCTTGGGCAGGGACTTGATCAGGGCCGTAATGAGCTCGGCGCGCAGGCCCGGGATCTGCCAGGCAAACGGACCGGGGGTGAGCTGGTTCAGGAACAATACCGGCACTTCCACCGTGACGCCGTCGTTGGCAGTGGGCACGCCGGGAGTGAACTCGTAGGTCAGCGGCAGCTCGAAGGAACCGTAGAAGAAGGACTTCGGGAAGTCCTTCTCGTCGAGTCCCTCGGCGTCGTCGGTGCGCAGCGCGTCCGGATCGAAGTCCAGCAGTGCCGGATCCTCGTGCCGGGCATGCTTCCACCACTTGTCGAAGTGGCGTTCGGAGACAACGTCGGCGCCCACCCGCTCGTCGTAGAACTCGAAGAGGGTTTCGTCATCCACGCGCAGCCCGCGGCGGCGGACCCGGTTCTCCAGCTCCTCAACCTCGGCCAGCAGGGCCTGGTTGCGGTGGAAGAACTTATGGTGGGTACGCCAGTCGCCCTCCACCAGGGCATGCCGGATGAACATTTCGCGGGACAGCACGGGGTCGATGCGGCCGTAGTTGATGCTGCGCTGCGGCACCACCGGAACGCCGTAGAGGGTGACTTTCTCATAGGCCATCACGGCCCCGCGGCTCTTGGACCAGTGCGGTTCGCTGTAGGTGCGCTTCACCAGATGGCCGGCGACGTCCTCCACCCAGAGCGGATCGAACTTCGCCGCCACCCGCGCCCACAGGCGGGAGGTTTCCACCAGCTCGGCAGCCATCACCCAGTCCGGGGACTTCTTGAACAGGGCCGAGCCGGGGAAGACCGCGAAGCGTGTACCGCGGGCTCCGGTGTATTCACGCTTGCGCTGGTCGTAGAGGCCGATGTGGCTGAGCAGTCCGGCCAGCAGGGACATGTGGATTTCCCGGTACTTGCCCACGGGGTCCACCGGCTCGGGGGCAAGCGTGATCCCCAGCGGCTTGGCCAGCTGGCGCAGCTGGGCAAACAGGTCCTGCCATTCGCGGATGCGCAGGAAGTTCAGGAACTCGTTTTTGCACATCCTTCGGAAGGCCGAGGAGGATAGTTCCTTCTGCTTTTCCTCCACATAGCGCCACAGGTTCAGGTACCCGGTGAAATCCGAGTTCTCGTCCACGAACCGCTTGTGCATTTCCGCGGCCTTCTGGGCCCGGGCCGGATCGTCCTTGGAGGGGCGTTCGCGCGGATCCTGGATGGTCAGGGCGGCCGTGAGCACCATGACTTCCTTGGTGCAGCCGCGGTTGCCCGCTTCGACGATCATCCGGCCCAGCCGGGGGTCCACCGGCAGCTGGGAGAGCTTCCGGCCCACCTCGGTGATACCGCCCTGGGGATGCAGGGCACCGAGTTCGCGCAGCAGCACGGCGCCGTCGTTGATTGCCTTGGAATCCGGGGGCTGGACGAACGGGAAATCCGCGACGTCCTTGGGTCCCTTGGCCACGCCCATGGCCGCCATCTGCAGGATCACGGCGGCCAGATTGGTGCGCAGGATTTCGGGATCGGTGAATTCCGGCCGGGACTCGAAGTCCTCCGCCGAGTACAGCCGGATCGCGATGCCGTCGGAGACACGGCCGCAGCGTCCCGAACGCTGGTTGGCCGAAGCCTGGGAGATCCGCTCAATGGGCAGCCGCTGGACCTTGGTCCGGTGCGAATAGCGCGAGATGCGGGCCGTACCGGTATCAATGACGTACTTGATGCCGGGGACGGTCAGGGAGGTCTCGGCCACGTTGGTGGCGAGGATGATCCGCCGGTTGCGGCCGGGGGAGAAGACCTTGTGTTGTTCGGCAAGGGAGAGCCGGGCGAACAGCGGCAGGATCTCGGTGTTGGCCAGCCGCGGGTTGCGGGAGACGGAGGAACGCAGTGCGTCGGCGGCGTCGCGGATTTCCCGTTCGCCGGAGAAGAACACGAGGACGTCGCCGGGTGCCTCGCGGGAGAGCTCGTCGACGGCGTCGCAGACGGCGTCCACCGGGTCCCGGTCCTCTTCGAGCTCGTCCTCGATGCCCTCTTCGTCGCTGCCGCCGTCGGCCGGCTGGTTCAGCGGACGGTAGCGGATCTCCACCGGGAAGGTCCGGCCGGACACCTCGATGATGGGGGCCGGAGTGCCGTTGAGGGCGAAGTGCTCGGCGAACCGCTGCGGATCGATGGTCGCCGAAGTGATGATGACCTTCAGGTCCGGGCGCGTCGGCAGCAGCCGGCGCAGGTACCCGAGGATGAAGTCGATGTTCAGGCTGCGCTCGTGGGCCTCGTCAATGATGATGGTGCTGTATTTCTTCAGCATCGGATCGTGCCGGATTTCCGCCAGCAGGATGCCGTCGGTCATCAGCTTGACCTTCGTCTTCCGGCCGGTTTCCCCGGTAAAGCGGACCTGGAAGCCCACTTCCTCGCCGAGTTCGACGTCGAGCTCGGAGGCGATCCGCTCGGCCACGGTGCGCGCGGCCAGGCGCCGGGGCTGGGTGTGCCCGATCAGCCCGTTTTCGGCCAGACCGAGTTCCAGGCACATCTTCGGAATCTGCGTGGTTTTTCCGGAGCCGGTTTCGCCGGCGATGACGGTGACCTGGTTGGCGGCAATCGCTGCCATGATGTCTTCGCGGCGCTCGGAAACGGGCAGCTGTTCGGGATAGGAAATTGTCAGTGCCATGATTGCCACCAGTCTAGTGGCTTGGCCGGACGGTCTTTCCGGATTCCGCCGTGGGCGGGATTTCGACGGCGTGCTGCAGCAGGGAGGCGGCACGGCGGGCCCGCTCGCGCATTTCCGGGGGGTCGATGATTTCGAAGGGCACGCCCCAGGTGGTCAGGGTGATCAGGGGCAGGTCCAGGGAATCCCAGCCGCCGCGCACGATGGTGTGCCCGGGGCCGTCGGCTTCGACACTGGCTACGTCAGGCGGCACCTGTTCGGCAACCGCAGCCAGCGGGGCGGCCAGCCGCACCACCACGGTATAGCGGTAGGGGTTGCGGGTAATGGATTCCTGGACGTAAACGGCCAGGTCCCGGGCCGGCAGGGGCCGGGGTGTGAACCGCTCGCGCTGCGCGGGCGTGCTGGTGCAGCGGTCCACCCGGAAGGTCCGCCAGTCGGCGCGGTCCAGGTCCCACGCGACGGCGTACCAGCGCCGCCCGGTGCTGACCAGCCGGTAGGGCTCCACCAGGCGCCGGCCGGAGCCGCCGTCGGCCGCGGTGTAACGGAAACTCACCACCCTGTGCTCGGTGATGCCGGCAGAAAACGCGGTGAGGATTTCCGGGTCCACGCCCCCCGGCGGGCCGGACAGGGTGGACACCGACTGCCGCAGGGCCGAAAACTGGGGCCGGAGGCGCCCGGGCAGGACCTGCTCCAGCTTCGCCAGTGCCCGCACCGAGGCTTCCCCGATTCCCGTCACCGGTCCTGTGGCCACCGCGGTGAGGCCCAGTGCGACGGCGAGGGCCTCGTCGTCGTCGAGCAGCAGCGGCGGCAGCTGTGCGCCGGCACCGAGCTGGTAGCCGCCGGCAATGCCCGGGGACGCGGAGATGGGATATCCGAGGGTGCGCAGCTTGCCGATGTCCCGGCGGACCGTCCGTTCGGTGATGGAGAGCCGCTCCGCGAGCGCCGCGCCGGTCCACTCGCGCCTCAGCTGCAGCAGCGAAAGCAGCTGCAGGAGCCGTGCGGATGTCTCCAACATGGAATCCAAGCTACGCGCCCATCAGGACGAAAGCTGTCCTGATGGGGAACTAATCCGGCCGGCCGGGTCAGAATGCCGATCCGTCCCAGGAGCGGTGGGACGGGATGCCGGGCAGATGGCCGTGGCCGTCACGGAGCAGGGAACGGAGGGTGGCTCCGAGGACCAGCGTGAAGAGAGCCGCTGCGGCGAGAATCAGGAGCAAAGTCATCATGACTCCATGCTGGTGCCGGACCAGCAGGAGCATAAGTGGCAGAAATGCCCATTACCGTAGAAATCCTGCCACCGGAGGAGCATGCTGGGGGCATGCTTCAATCCGTGGCGGTCATAGTCCTGGACGGTGTGGCGCCGTTCGAGTTCAGCGTGTTGGTCGAGGTGTTCGGCATCGACCGCTCGCAGCGGGGCGGGGGAGTCCCTGCTTTCGATTTCCGGCTGTGCACTCCGGAGCCCGGCCTGGTGTCCACCAAGACCGGGTTCAGCATCACGGTGGGCGCCGGGCTGGAGGCAGCGGCGGATGCGGACCTTGTGGTGATGGCTCCCGCGGGGGACTACGAGGCGGAAACCGATCCCCGGGTCCTGGAGGTGCTGCGCAGTGCCCTGCTGCGGGGTGCCTGGGTGATGAGCATCTGCACGGGGGCCTTCCGCCTTGCCGAGGCCGGCCTGCTGGACGGACGCCGGGCGACGACCCACTGGATGTACTCGGCGGAGCTGGCAGCCCGTTACCCGGCAATCCAGGTGGATGCCGATGTGCTGTACGTCCAGGACGGGAAGATCATCACCAGTGCGGGTACTGCTGCAGGCATTGACGCGGCCCTGCATCTGGTCCGCGTTGAACTCGGGGCCAAAACCGCCGCGGCCATTGCCCGCGACATGGTGGTACCGCCCCACCGGGACGGCGGACAGGCCCAGTTCATCGACCGGGCCGTGCCGGACGGTGCGTACGGAACCCTGGAGCCGGTGCTGGAATGGCTCGGGGAACATCTGGCGCAGGAGCACAGCGTGAAGGACCTCGCCTCCCGGGCCGCCATGTCACCGCGGACCTTCGCCCGCCGCTTCCGGGCCGAAACCGGCGCCACTCCGGCCGCATGGATCAACGCACAGCGGGTGCTGTATGCGCAGGAACTGCTGGAGGACACGGACCTCACCATTGAAGAGGTGGCACGGGCCGCCGGATTCGGCCAGGCGGAACTGCTGCGCCACCACTTCCACCGGGACGTAGGAGCGAGCCCGGCGGCCTACCGCAGGACCTTCCGCGGCGGGGCTGCGCGGATGTCCCGCTAAGTACCTTCCCGGGGCAACCTTCCGTCCCCTCGTTGCGCCCGTACCGTCCGGTCGGTACCCTCGGCGACAGAGACGCAGCACACAGTCAGTGGGCTGCCGCCACCGGCAGGAGAGACATGACCGAGGTACCAGCACCGTATGACCAGCGCACCGCCGTCGTCACCGGAGCAGGACGCGGGATCGGCGCCGCGGTTGCCCTGCGGCTCGCAGCGGACGGACACCGCGTTGCCGTCCTTGACCTGCGGGAGGAGGACACGGCCGCCACCGTCGAGGCGATCAACAACTCCGGCGGCAAGGCCGTGGGTGTCGGCGCGGACGTAGCCGATGCTGCCGCCGTCGAACAGGCAGTGGCCCGGATTGCCGGGGAGCTCGGCGCGCCCACCATCCTGGTCAACAACGCCGGCATCCTCCGGGACAACCTGCTGTTCAAAATGACGGACACGGACTGGGACGCCGTGATGGGTGTGCACCTGCGCGGGGCGTTCCTCATGAGCCGTGCCGTGCAGGCCCACCAGGTGCAGCAGAAGTGGGGACGCATCATCAACCTGTCCAGCACTTCCGCCCTCGGCAACCGGGGCCAGGCCAACTATGCCGCAGCCAAGGCCGGCATCCAGGGTTTCACCAAGACGCTCGCGATTGAGCTGGGCCGGTACAACGTCACCGTCAACGCGATTGCGCCCGGCTTCATCTCCACCGATATGACGCGGGCGACGGCGGAACGCGTCGGGGTGCCGTTCGAGGACTTCGTGGCACATGCGGCGAAGGAGATTCCCGTGGGCCGGGCCGGGACCCCGGCGGACATTGCCGCTGCGGCGTCCTTCTTCGCCCGGGAGGAGGCCTCGTTCGTTTCCGGACAGGTGCTCTATGTTGCCGGCGGACCGAAGGCCTAGCGGTGGCCCGCTTCAGCTCGGTTGAAAAGCTTGCCGGTGCTGTGGGCCGGGTGGAGACCAGCGAGTGGGTCCTCATTGACCAGGACCGCATCAACCGGTTTGCCGACGCCACCGATGACCACCAGTGGATCCATGTGGACCCCGAACGGGCCGCGAAGGGCCCGTTCGGCGGCACCATCGCGCACGGGTATCTCAGCCTGGCCCTTCTTCCGGCGCTCGCCTCCGGCCGGTTCCGGGTGGACGGCATGGTGATGGGAGTGAACTACGGGCTGGACCGGGTGCGTTTCCCCCATCCCGTGCCGGTGGACAGCCGTGTCCGTGCACGGTCGGAAATCGTGTCGGTTCAGACAGTGCCCCGGGGAGTGCGGGTCACGCTCCTCGTCACCATTGAGATTGAGGGTGTGGAGAAGCCTGCCGCCGTCGCGGAGTCCATTTCGCTGTACGTGTTCGAGTAGCGGCACCCGGCTACGCAACCCGTTGCACACCCCGGCTACAGAACAAGGGCCCGTCCGGTGGGACGGGCCCTCGTTGTGAGCGGCCAGGTTTGGGCTGCAGAGGTTACTCAGGCAGGCCGTCGGCCGGCATGGCCGGCCGTTCCTCGGTGTATTCCTCGACCTCTTCGCCGGTGACGACGTACGGGGTGCCGAAGTAGGACTGCACGCCGTTGTCCACCCGGGTCAGCATGGCTCCGGTGTATCCGCGGTGGCTGTCCTCGCCGAACCCCAGCGGTGTGTGGCCGTTGCCGGTGACGTTCCCGGACTCGAGTGCTTCCATCAGGGACTCGCGGGTGGGGTTCTCCCCGGCTTCCTTCAATGCCTCGACCAAGAGGTAGCCGATGGACATTCCGAAGATCGTGTTGCCGTCAAAAGGTGCTCCGGCGTTGTATTCCTCGTTGATCTCGGAGAACTGTGCGGTCCATTCGTCCTCCGTGTCCGAGTAGGCGGGGAGGTAGTTGGCGCTGACGAAGCCCTGCAGCAGCTTGTTGGTGTTCTCGCCCAGATAGCCGGACAGGGTGTTGAAGTCGCCGCCGGCGGAGGACGCCATCCACTGCGGGAAATACCCGAGTTTCGCGGCGGTCCCCACAGCCTGGGCGCTGAAGCCGTTGATGGTGGCGAGGAAGTTGACCTCGCAGCCGGCTTCCTTCATGGAGCTGATCTGCGCGGCGATATCGGTGTTCGCCGTGGAGTAGACCTGGGCATCTGCGAGCCCGTCTTCCCCGAGCACCGCTTCCAGGCCGGCCTGGAACTCCTCGCCGAAGTCGTCATCCTGGCCGAAGAAGCAGTAGGTCTTGTCCGGGAATTCTTCCTGCGCGTAGGTGGCCAGGATCCGTGATTCGGTGGGGTAGTCCACCATGAAACCGTAGGTGTAGGGGTAGTCCTCCGGCTGGTTCCAGGTGGGGCTGCCGGAGGCAACGAAGAGGTCCGGCACCTCGTTGTCGTTGACGAAATCCAGGACTGCGCTGTGCGGCGGGGTGCCGAGTCCGCCCACCAGGGCAAAGACTTCGTCCTGCAGCACCATTTCGCGGACTGCGGTCTGGGTGTTGGCCGGGTTGTAGCCGTCGTCCTTCACGATGTACTCGATGGTCCGGCCGTTGACGCCGCCGTTGTCATTGACGTAGTCGAAGTACGCCTTGGTGGCCGGCGAAATGGTGGAGTAACCGGCGGCTGCCGGTCCGGTCAGCGGCTGGTGCGTGCCTACCGTGACGGTGGTGTCGGTAATCCCGGGTACATCCTCCGCGGCGGCCTCGCCCCCTTCATCCGGAGCGGCACAGGAGGCCAGGCCGAGGGCTGCAGCTGCAAGGACGGCGGTACCCAGTCGGAGCTTGGAACGGATCATCATTGACCTTTCGGGGTTGCCGGTAGCTGCCCGTGCCGGGCGGGTATCCGGGTTGGTGGTGTTGCTGTTGACGGTGGTGCGGGTTTCGGGGACGAAAGCGGAGGGGAGACGGCACGGGCCGGCCGCAGCCGGCGGCCGATCCGTACCAGCAGGCCCTGGATGCCCTGCGGCGCAAGCAGCACCACGAGGATCAGGACCAGTCCGAAGATGGCCACGGCAAGGTTGCCGTCCAGCCGCTGGGCCAGGTCCGCGGATAGTTCGAGCCGGGCCGTGGCGGTGCTGATCAGGTGCGGCAGCGCAACCAGGAGCAGGGCTCCCCAGACGGCGCCGGTCAGGGAACCGATACCGCCGACGACGGCGGCCATCAGCAGGAACAGGGAGAACACCAGGGAATACGCACCGGGGCTGGCGCTCTGCGTGGTGTAAGCCAGCAGTCCGCCGCCCATGCCCGCCGCGGCCGAGCTGATGACAAACGCGGTGACCTTGGTCCGGGCGGGGTTGATGCCGGCCAGTGCTGCCGCCACGGGGTTGTCCCGTACGGCCCGCAGGTGGCGGCCGAAGCGGCCGTGCAGCAGGTTCGCCAGCAGGGTCAGGACCAGGACGGAGCAGACGACGGCGAGCCACGCCTGCCAGGCCTCGTTCGACACGGTGCCGCGCAGCGCCGTCGGGCGTTTCTCCACGGTGATCCACAGGCCCTGGTCACCGCCGAGCACCGAGGAGAAGGTGCTGGTGACCGCGGGCAGTGCCACGACCAGTGCCATGGTGAAGCCGGCGAGGTAGGGCCCGTGGAGCCGGCCGGCAGCCAGGCCGATGACCAGGCCGAGGACGGCGGCACCGAGGACCGCTGCGGCCAGCGGCACCAGGAGCAGCAGCGTTCCTTCCGTGCCGGCGTCGGCCATCGAATTGGCAGTAAGCGCGTAGCTGTAGGCACCGGCGGCCATGAGGGCTGCCTGTCCGAGGGAGAGCTGGCCGCCGGCGCCCGTCAGCAGGGTGAGTCCGGCAATGCCGCACAGATAGGCGCAGACAGTCGCCAGCTGGTAGGAGGTGAACGAGGGGACGACGAACGTGAGGCCGATCAGGATCACCGCTGCCGCGGCAGCCAGAAGGTACCGCTTCATAACGCTCATACCGTGCGCTCCTTAGCCATTGAGAAGATTCCACCGGGGCGGATCAGCAGCACGGCCAGCAGGAGGACCAGGATGGCGATCGGCGCCAGGGTTGCACCCCAGTAGCCGCTGACCCAGCTGAGCAGCACGCCGACGGCCAGCCCGCCCAGGACGGCGCCGGCGGGGGAGTCCAGACCGCCGATAACGGCCACGGTGAACGCGTAGACAAAGACCGCGTCCGCCGCGTGCGGGTTGAGTCCGAGTTCCGTGGGGATGACCAGCAGGGCGGCGAGTGCCCCGAGGGCCGAGGACATAGCCCAGCCCAGGGTGAGCATCCGCGAGGTCCGCACCCCGAGGAGCCGTGCCAGGTCAGGGGCGAAGGCGGAGGCCCGCAGCCGCAGCCCGAGGGGAGTCTTCGTGAACAGCAGGACCAGGCCGCCCACCAGCACCGCTATGCAGGCGAACACAAAGAGGTCATAGGAGGAGAAGACGGTAATGCCGAAGCTTTCCACCGGGTCCGAGCTGAACGGGGTCACCATGGTCCGGTAGTTGTTTCCGAACACCATGCCCAGGACGGCCTGGATCAGCATCAGCAGTCCCAGACCGGCAATCACCGGGTTCAACGCGGAGCTGTTGCCCACGAAGCGCATCACGCCGCGTTCCACCAGGGCACCGATAAGGAAACCCGCAACAAGGGCAGCGGCGAGTCCTGCCCAGTAGCTGCCGGTGAGTGCGGTGACGGTGAAGGCGATGTAGGTGGCAGCCACTGCCATCGCGCCCTGCGCGAAGTTCACGATCCGGGCTGCACGCCAGATCAGGACCAGCGAAAGCGCGAAGGCCGCGAGGACGGCGCCGCGGGCGAGGCCGTCAAAGGTCAGGAAGAGGAATCTGTCCATTAGAACCCCAGGTAGGTGTGGCGGAGGTCGGTGTCTTCGGCCAGCTCGGCCGCCGGACGTGAGGCGACAACGCGGCCCAGGTTAAGGACGACTCCGTGGTCCGCGACGGCGAGCGCGCTGCGGACGTTCTGCTCGATCAGCAGGACGGTCAGCCCGGTGTCGTCACGGAGGCGGCGGAGCATGCCCAGGATCGATGCCGTCACCTTGGGGGCCAGCCCCAGCGAAGGCTCATCGAGGAGCAGGAGTGCAGGTGCCGCCATCAGGGCCCGTCCCAGCGCCAGCATCTGGCGCTCGCCGCCGGAGAGCTGGTGTCCGGCAGCCTTCCGGCGCCGGGCGAGGGGCTCGAAGAGCTCGTACATCTGGGTGAGCACCTCGGCGGCTGCCCTGCGGTCCTTCCGCCACAGTCCGCCCAGGCGCAGGTTTTCCTCCACTGTCAGTTCGGTGATGACGCCCCGGCCCTCAGGCACCAGCGCGACGCCGTGGCGCACCATGTCCTCGACCGGCACCCGGGTCAGGTCCGTTCCGTCCGTTCCACCCTTTCCGCCGGCTCCGCCGGTGAGGCGGATGCTTCCGGCCGAGGGCCGCAGCTGGCCGGTGATGGTGCGCAGGAGGGTGGTCTTGCCGGCACCGTTGGCTCCGACTACCGCGGTGATGGATCCGTCCGCCACGGCAAGGTCAATGTCATGGAGCACGTGGACGGCTCCGTAGCCGGCGGTGACGCCTTCCAGTACCAGTCCGCCGGTCATGCCACCTCAACCCCTAGATAGGCATCAGCGACGGCGGGATCGGCTCCGATTTCGGCAGGCGTGCCTTCGGCGATCAGGCGGCCGAAATCCAGCACGGCAATGCGGTCGCAGACCTCCATGACCAGGTCCACGTGGTGTTCCACCAGCACCACCGAGCATCCGTCCCCGGGTACGGTGCGGATGATCGCTGCCAGTTCCTCGATGTCGTCGTGGCCCAGTCCGCCGGCCGGTTCATCCAGCAGCAGCAGCTTCGGTTCGCTCACCAGGGCACGGGCCAGGGCCACCTTCTTGCGGATGCCGTAGGGCAGGGTGTCCGGGAGGGCCGGGGCATAGCGGGCGACGCCGAGTGCCTCCAGCGCTTCCATGGCACGTTCTGCGAGCCGGGCTTCTCTCCGGACGGAACCGGGCAGGGCCAGGAGGTCGAGTCCGCTGCGTGAGCCGGCTGCCAACCCTGCCGTGACGTTCTGCAGCACCGTCAGGCCGGGGAACAGGCCGAGCCCCTGCAGGGTGCGTGCCACTCCGGAGCGGGTCAGGCGGTGCGGTTTCGGAGTGAACCCGTGTCCGTCCAGCTGAAGTCTTCCCTCCGCGGGCGGGAAGACTCCGCAGATCACGTTGAAGAGGGTGGTCTTCCCTGCCCCGTTGGGGCCCATGATTCCCACGATTCCGCCGGCCGGGATCTCCAGGGACACGGAATCGAGGGCGGTAAGGCCCCCGAACCGGACCGTGATTCCGTCCAGCCGCAGACGTGGTGGTTCCGACCGGTCGGTATGTTGCTCCTGCATGAGTACTCCATCGTCTCTGCTCTTACCTTGAATACGGCGCGTGGTGCGGTATTGCGGTAGTGCGGGAGGTGCGGTGGTGCGGGTAGTGAAGGAGGTGCGGTGGTGGTTACTTTGCCTGCAGTCCGGCCAGGTAGAGCTCGGTCAGCTGAGCAGCCGCCTGTTCGCGGCTGATCGACCCGCCGGGGGAGTACCAGTACGAGAGATAGTGCGGGTCGGAAAAGAAATTGGCAGCCAGCACGGGGATCGGCAGATCCGTGCGGAAGACGCCGTCGTTCTGGCCGCGAACGAGGAGGGCGGTGAACGTATCGTTGTATTCGCGTCGCCGGCGTTTCACTTCCTCCTGGCGGTCCTCGCTGAGCATGTGCTGGGAGCGGAAGAACACTGATCCTTCGCGGATCCAGTCGATGGACGTCATGACCACGTCCTCGCAGACCAGACGCATGGTTTCAACTGCCGGCAGCCCCCGCCCGATAATCTCGGTCAGGTGCTCGCGCTGCAGCGT
Source organism: Arthrobacter zhaoxinii (assembly GCF_025244925.1). Taxonomy (NCBI): domain Bacteria; kingdom Bacillati; phylum Actinomycetota; class Actinomycetes; order Micrococcales; family Micrococcaceae; genus Arthrobacter; species Arthrobacter zhaoxinii. The sequence goes on along the minus strand of NZ_CP104275.1, from coordinate 2,392,587 downwards.
CAGGATGCGGTCATAGATGTCGAAGAGCAGGTCATCCTTGGAATTGAAGTAGTGATAGAGCGCCCCCTTCGTCACGCCGGCTGCATCCACGATCTGCTGCACGCTGGTCTTTGCGTAGCCCTGCCGCGCGAAGAGCTCCACGGAAGTCCGTGTGAGTTCTTCCTTGATGTTCAGGGTCTTCATGCGGCTGGTGTCCGGGTTTCTCGTGGTGGAGCCTGAGCCGGTGCGGGAACCGACCGGTTGGTATGTGCGAACACCATAACCCGGGAGGGGGCAGCCCGCGCAAGGGTTTTGCGGAAAGAATTCCGGCGGGGCGTGGAAGTCGGCTCTCGTGGGTTCCGCTACCGTCGTGGGCATGACCTCACCCACATATCCGTCTCTCCCGTTCGTGCCGTCCGCTCCGGATTTCCCCGCCTGGCCCATGCCCGCGTCGGTGCCTGCGGGCATGCGGATGGAGCTGAGCAGGGCACGGCTGCTGGATTCCCGTGAGTCCTTGTTCGACGACTGGATGGCGATGCTGCACTCGCGCTATGACGAATGCCTGGCAACTCTGGGCCGCGAACTGATGGCGCTGGAAGCCACCTTCCTGAACCAGGAAGCGGACGGATCCTGGTGGATGTACCACTTCCAGCTGATGGGGGATGCCAGTCCCGGGCTCGTTCCCGACAACCCGCTGGACCAGGCACATTTGGAGTACGGAAAGAAAACCAAGCATCCGGGGTGGGAGGAGCTGCAGCCGCGGTTTTTCCTTTGCCCGCCAGAGGTGCGTGCCGCCGTCGAGGGCGCTGCCGGTTCCGGGGGTGCGACTGGTGTCGGGGGCGCTGGTGGGGCGGGTGGCGCCGGTGCTTCCGGGGGTGGTGCCGATGGCGCGGGTGGTGCCACTCCCGGGGGTAACGCTGGTGGCGCGGGTGCTACCACGGGTGGCGCGGGTGGGGCCGCTCCCGCGGGCTAGGGGTGGACTGGGCTGCGCGTTACCGTCGCGGACAGCTGACACGCGGACTCGGCGACGTGGAGCCGGCGACTCCGGATAACAACGGGGTAAACAAAAGAACCCCGCACCGACGAATCGGTGTGGGGTTCTTATGGTGTCTCGACGTGCCCTCGATAGGATTCGAACCTACGGCCTGTTGCTCCGGAGGCAACCGCTCTATCCCCTGAGCTACGAGGGCAAGGACACCGGTAAACCGGCAGGTCCTGTGGGACTCAAGAAGCTTAGCAGGTTTCGGCCGGGCGGGGAAAACCCATGTGCAGGCGGACAAGCGGTGCACCTGGTGTGTTCCCCCTGGGCCTTTCCCGAAGCCTTGAACTGCGTCGCCCGAAAAGCGGTTCTGGGTGCCCGTTTATGCGGACAGGTAGTGGCGTGAGAAAGACAGGTATTTAAGGTTTTGCGAGGGGACGTTTTGGGGCTGTTTTTGGCCCGGAAATGTCAGTGCCGGGTGAAATCCTGTGGGTATGGATCAGCTCGGGAACACCGGACGGACAACCGAAGAACCAGCTAGGGAAGACCAGCAGCCAACCGGGCAGACTGGTGAAGCAGATACGCCGCGTGGGGCCTGCTCTTTGTCGGTGTACCGGGCGGAACTGACTGCCGAACCCGTCGGAACTACTGACACGGACACATCCGTTGCCGGGCCAGCTGATTCCGGAGCTCGCACCGCTCCCAAGAAGGACACCGAGGCCGGCACCCCGTCAGCCGACAATCCCATTCCTGAGGGAGGGCCTGCACCTGCCGCCCCTGCCCCTGCCGGAGCTTCAGCCTCCGACCCCGATTCCGGAGCCGCCACAGCGGCCCCTTCCGAGGGTGAAAGCCCTGCCGAAGGATATCCGGACGGTTTTACCGGCGCGCTGGCCCTGCAGAACCTTGAAGCCTTTGACGAGCAGATGGTCGGTGAAGCTCTGTCCCGGATGGCGCATGCGATGTCCTGGGTGCAGGCACAGGAGGCCCGCCTAATCAACCGGATGCAGGAGCTCTTCCAGGACGACAGGTATGCCGCTTCCGAGCGGATCGAACCGGGGCTGGCGTTCACCCTCGCGGCTTCCGAATGTGCAGCCATCCTGAACGTCCCGCAGGTCACTGCCCAGCGCCTGATGTTCGAAGCGGGAATGCTGTGCGGGACCCATGCCGCCACACTGACAGGTCTGGAAGAGGGACGGTTGTCCTACCAGCACGCTCAGGTCGTACTGGATCAGTGCCAAAACGATCCCGCCGAAGAGCTCCCGGAATTCGAAACGGACCTGTTGAAGGCGGCGGAGGGTCAGACCCGGTCCCAGTTCTCCGCCAAGGCCCGACGGCTGCGAGAAAAACAGTATCCGGAGACCATCACCAAGCGGCACTTGACCGCGTTCGAGCAGCGCAAGGTCACCCTGGACCGGGAAGAGGACGGCATGTCCTGTCTCTCCGCCCACCTGCGGGCCGAAGAAGCCCAGCAGATATACACGACGCTCAGCACCGCAGCCCGGGGCGAACAGACCGCCGGGGATTCCCGGTCCACGGACCAGCTGCGTGCGGACATTCTCGCGCAGCTGCTGATGGGTGGCCTCGGCTCAACTCGTGTCAGCAATACATCTGACGGCGATGGCAGAGCAGAGAAGGCAAGCGCCAGCAGGACCGACTGCGATGACGCCGGAGTCGTGCCCCGGGCTGAGCTCATGGTCTTGATCAACGCCGAAACCCTTTTTGGAGTCGACGATCGGCCGGCCGAACTGCACGGTTACGGACCCATCAGCGCTGAAGCGGCCCGCAGGCTGGCCCGAAACGCCGTCGGTTGGACCGGCCTTTCGCAGGATCCACGGTCAGGAGAAATTCTCGGGGTGGGACGACGCAGAAAGGTACCGGCCGGGCTCCGACGCTGGCTGCGCGCAAGGGACGGAACCTGCAGGTTCCCCGGCTGCCGGGTCAGCACCGCGAACGCGGACATTGACCACACCATCGACTGGGCACGAGGCGGTCCCACCGACCACGGAAACCTGGAACACCTCTGCCGCAGGCACCACCGGTTCAAGACACTCGGTTACTGGAAGGCCTCTCAACCCACACCGGGGGTTATCGAGTGGACTTCACCGACCGGACGCGTCTACCGGACAGAACCCTTCCTGGAACTCGGACCACCGGAAACGGCGCAGGACCCGCGAAAGGATCAGGGACGGGCGAACCATAAGGAAACCGAACTCCGGCAGGAAACCGCACCGCCATTCTGACCGCGCCTGACAAACCCATACTGCGCGGCCTTGCCGGAATCCGAGACCGCCATTCTGCTCCGTTCCGCACAGGTGTTCCGAGGTTAGCTGGTCGAAGCGACAGCAATCCCAGCAGGAGCAGGAGCAGGAGCAGGAGGGGTGCAGGTGCAGGTGCAGGTGCAGCAGCGACAGAAGGGACAGCAGAACCACCATGCGGGAGCAGGTGCCGCGGCGGAAGGACGTGGCCGGCCGGTCAGCCCGGCAAGCCCGGCTTATGGCGGCCCAATAGGCGACACAGTTCCGGCCTAGTACCCCAGGAACGGGTCCGTCCGGATCCGCCGCCCGCCGGCACCGCGGACAGCCTTCCGTGCCGCAGCCACGGCACGGGGTGAGCCGGAAACATACACAGCCCGGCCGCTGATGTCGGGAATCTCCCGGCTCAGGACCGCCGCGTCAGGCAGCACCGGACCCAGCCAGGTCCATCCGGAGATGCCGGGATCGGAGGGCGTACAGACCAGTACCCGAACGTTCAGTTCCCGCAGTTCCCCGGCATAAGCGAGCTCGTCTACGGAGGAGGCCGCATACACCAGCACTATGTCCCGGTCCTCGCCGCGTATCTGGCGCAACTGGCTGATGAACGGGGTGATGCCGATACCCGACGCAATCATCAGCACCGGAGTGTGCGCGTCCCGGGGCAGAAGGAAATCTCCGGCGACAGTAGTGGCGCCAACCTCGGCCCCGGGCCGCATCCGCAGCAGGGCAGTCTTGAAGCTGCTCCCTGAATCAGCCACGCGCAGCCCCACCGCTACCGTGCCGGGTTCGGCGGGAGGCGTGGTGATGCTGAAAATACGCCGGGATCCCCGCGAGTCCGGCTCGAAGTGCGGCACGGCAAGCTCGACGTACTGGCCGGCACGGAAACGGACAGGACGGGACGGCTCGAACACCAGTTCCCGGGCAGTCGGAGTCAGCTCGCGGGTCTCGAGCAGCCGCAGCCGGACAGCTCCGCGCTGGCCCATCGCAAAGGCCAGCAGGTTCCCCGCCAGCAGGGCCAGTTCCGGAGACATCATCACGGGGCCCAGAGACAACGGCACGGAGAAAAGCACACCGACGACGGCGGCCTCCAACAGGCGCTGAACGCGAAGCGGAGGCAGGGTCAGAGGCTCCGTGAGCATGAAACCGGCCAGGAACACCAGAGGGTAGGACACGGCAATGGTCGTCAGTGCGCCGGGAAGGGACTCTCCGGCAGCAAGGAATCGGGCCATGGTCACGGCCGCTGCAGTAAGAACAAAGATCCCTGCCATCGGCAGCAGCCGGTTCCGGTACAGCACCAGAACGGCAGCAGGAAGAACGGCGATCAGCATGCCGGGAGTCGCAACCCACCAGACAGCACCGCCCAGACCGGTCAGGGCAACCACGAAAGCCCCCACTGCCGCCGGATTAAAAATGTGCCGGCGGCGGAAGGCCAGCAGATACTTCGACGCCGTCGCAACGGCGCCCGCCAGTGCCACCGCTCCCAGCTGCGCACCTTCGGTACTGGGCCAGAACAGGAAATACAGCAGCAGGCCGGTGATCAACGAGGAATCGGTCTGCGGACGGGTGCGCAGCAGCAGGCCCGCCACCCGGCTGGTGATCAGCGTGGACGCCACCGCCGTCGCCGCCGTCGCGCCCAGCTCTGCCGGTGTGTAGAACAGAACTCCGGCGAAGGAAAGGACAAAGGACCACGCAGCTAATGCCAGCAGGACCCAGACCGTGAAGCGGTACATGGTCCAGCGCCCCAGGAAAGTGTTCAGGGTCCGCGGTGCGGCAGGGGCAGAAACGCTCATGGGAATAGGACTCCAGCCATCGCAGGGGAATAGTCGGCCCGGCCGTCAGTGAACATCCGGACGTAGTCGAAAGCGAACTCGCGGACCAGTTCGCGCGGCTCGGTAAAGAACAGGGCCGTGGCGAGGCCGTCGGCAGTCATGGCGTCGGCTGCCAGAACCCACGTGGCTGCCACGGTGTCCACCGGAGACCCGGTGCGGGCATCGAGCACATGGTGCAGGCCGTCGCCCCAGTGCCTCCGGTTGACGGCCGAGGCGCATAGTGCCCGGTCCGAAAGGGACACCACCCCGATGGCCCGGGTGGTGTCATAGGGATGCTCCAGGGCAACACGCAGGGGAGCAGCACCGGCATGACGCAGGTCCGAACCGGCATCCACCACATACTCCCGGTGGCCGGCATCAGCCAGAAGCGCGCTGACGAGGTCCACGAGCTGCCCCTTCCCGGCGGCCCCGATATCGAACGTGACCGGAGCCGCGGTGGTCAGCATGGTGCCGCGGGCGTCGGCGGTCCAGGACACGGTTTCCGCCCAGGCGGCAGCGGGGGCAGGCGGACCCGATGGCTGGAAGCTGTACGCGGCGTCGTACCCCAACACCTCCAGCGAGCGCCCCACCAGCGGGTTCACTGCTCCGCCCGTCAGCCGCTGCAGGGTATCGAAGAGCGTCAGCAGGGGTGCGGCCGAGGCGGGGAGCTTCCAGCTTCCTGCTGCTTCGGCCATCCGCGCCACGGTGGAATCGGACCGGAAGCGCGAATAGGTCCGGTCATAGCTGTCGACCAGATCCGCCACGGCAGCCTGGGTGTCCGGAGCCAGCGGCACAGCGGTGGACAGGGACCACTGCGTGCCGATCGCCTCAAACCCCAGGGTGTGCACGTGTGCTGGCCTAGGACGTAGCTTCGGAACGGATGGCGTCCAGGGCGCGGTTGAAGCCCTGGCTGGTCAGCGAGGAGCCGGCCACCTTGTCCACATCGAGTTCGTCCAGGCTCTTACCGACCACCTGCTCCTTGACGCCGGAGGTGAACTCACGCTGGTACTGCTTGGAGGTCGGGTTCTTCTGTGAGGTCTCGACGTCCAGTTCCGTCACTACGCCGTTTTCCAGCTGCAGCGTGACATCGACATCCTCCGAGGTGCCCGACGGCGGGATGTAGCTTCCGTTGCCGGAGTACTCGCCGTCGGCGTAGTTGCCGGAGCCGGCTGCAGCATCCGGGGAGGAAGCGGCGGATGACTCAGCGGGCGACGAAGCGGACGACGAAGCGGGAGACTCAGCCGGAGCCGGATCTGTGTCGGCGGTGTCCTCGCCCGGAGCGCAGCCGGCCGCCGAGAGCAGGGACAGGCCGGCAGCGGCACACAGCAGGGACTTGCTCGCTCGGTTCACGGTTCTCCTTGGGGATGGGGGACTGTTCCCCTTTATTACATCGCATCATTACTGCGGAGGCTGTGTCCGCACAGAGTAAGGCCTGTCATACAAAACGGGACCCGTGCGCACCCGGCTATGCTTAACCGGTGACTCCTGAAGAACTTTCCTCCGCCGTAACTGCCTGCCTCCAAGACGCCATCGATGCCGGTGACTTCAGCATCGAGCTGCCCGGGGAGGTGCGCGTGGAGCGTCCGAAGAACCGGGACCACGGTGACTGGGCCACCAACATCGCCCTGCAGCTGTCCAAGCAGGCCGGCATGAACCCCCGCCAGTTCGCAGAGATCCTCAAGGGCCGGCTGGAAAAGATCGCCGGTGTGGCCAAGGTCGACATTGCCGGTCCGGGCTTCCTGAACATCACCCTCGACGCCGGTGCAGCCGGTGAACTGGTCAAGACGATTGTCGACGCCGGCCCCGCCTACGGCACGTCGGAAATCCTCAAGGGCACCCGGATCAACCTGGAGTTCGTCTCCGCCAACCCCACCGGCCCCATCCACCTGGGCGGCACCCGCTGGGCCGCCGTCGGCGATGCCCTGGCACGGGTGTTCCAGTCCCAGGGCGCAGAGGTCACCCGCGAGTACTACTTCAATGACCACGGCGCGCAGATTGACCGCTTTGCCCGCTCGCTGCTGGCCTCGGCCAAGGGCGATCCCGCCCCGGAAGACGGCTACGCCGGCGAGTACATCGTCGACATCGCCAACCGCGTGCTGGCCGCCGAGCCGAACATCACCGAACTGCCCGACGCCGAGGCCCAGGAACGTTTCCGCGCCGTCGGCGTGGACTTCATGTTCGGCGACATCAAGGAATCCCTGCACAACTTCGGCGTGGACTTCGATGTCTTCTTCCACGAGGATTCGCTGCACGAGAACGGCCAGGTGGCCAAGCTCCTCGAGCAGCTCAAGGGCTCGGAGAACCTGTACGAAAAGGACGGCGCCTGGTGGCTGAACTCCACCGCCTTCGGCGACGACAAGGACCGCGTGGTCATCAAGTCGGACGGCAACGCCGCCTACATTGCCGGTGACATTGCCTACATCCACAACAAGCGCGAGCGCGGCTTCGACCTGAACGTCTACATGCTGGGTGCTGACCACCACGGCTACGTGGCCCGTCTGAAGGCCGCCGCAGCAGCACTGGGCCACGACCCGGAATGCGTGGAGGTACTGATCGGCCAGATGGTGAACCTGGTCAAGGACGGCAAGCCCGTACGCATGTCCAAGCGCGCCGGCACCGTGGTCACCCTCGAAGACCTGGTGGACGCCGTAGGAGTGGACGCCGCCCGCTACACGCTGGCCCGCTTCTCCGCCGATTCCAACATCGACGTTGACCTTGACCTGCTGACCAAGCGCAGCAACGAGAACCCCGTGTTCTACGTCCAGTACGCCCACGCCCGCACCTACGCCCTGGCCCGCAACGCCGAGGCCGCCGGCGTCGACGATTCCGCCTTCGACGCGTCGCTGCTGATCCACCCCACCGAAAGCGCGCTGCTGGCCGCACTGGGCCAGTACCCCGGCGTCGTCGCGCAGGCCAGCGCCTTCCGCGAACCGCACCGCGTGGCCCGCCACCTCGAGGTCATCGCCGGCACCTACCACCGCTGGTACGACGCCTGCCGCATCGCACCCCAGGGCGACGAGGAAATCACCGACACCAACCGCACCCGCCTGTGGCTGAACCTGGCCGCACGCCAGGTCCTGGCCAACGGCCTGGGCCTGCTGGGAGTCTCCGCACCCGAACGGATGTAATTTTCATGACTGCTTCACCCCTGGCTCCGCAGTGGCTGAGCCACCCCGAGGACACCAACGCCCTGCGCCCGCAGCTGTGGGCGCAGGATGTGGCGCGCGGCGCCGGCGGAGAGCTGGAAATCTCCGGCATCCCCGTGTCCCGGATCGCCGAGGAATTCGGCACCCCCGTGTTCGTGATGTCCGAAACCGACTTCCGGGCCCGTGCCCGCGACTTCAAGGACTCCTTTGACGCCGCATTCGCCGGGCTGTGCGGCGGAGCGGACGTCTACTACGCCGGAAAGTCCTTCCTCTGCACCGAAGTGGCACGCTGGGTGTCCTCCGAGGGGCTGCGCCTGGATACCTGCTCCGGTGGGGAACTGGCGGTGGCCCGCCGCGCCGGACTGCACGGAAGCCAGCTCGGCCTGCACGGCAACAACAAGTCCCGAGCCGAACTGACCCGTGCCCTCGACATGGAGCTGGGCCGGATTGTGGTGGACAGCCTCGGTGAGCTGGAAATGCTGGGGGACCTGGCTGCCTCCCGCGGTGAGCGGGCCAACGTGATGCTACGGCTGACCCCTGGCGTGCACGCCTCCACCCACGAGTTCATTGCCACCGCCCATGAGGACCAGAAGTTCGGCCTCTCCATGGTTGCTGACCCGGACCTGGACGGCATGTCCCCGGCCATGGCTGCAGTGGAGACGGCACTCAAGCACGACGGCGTGAACCTGGTGGGCGTGCACTGCCACATCGGTTCGCAGATCTTCGAATCGGCCGGCTTTGAGCTCGCCGCCCGGCGGCTGCTCGGCTTCCTGGCCGAGGTGAAGCAGGGGTGCGGCGTGGAACTGGCCGAACTGGACCTCGGCGGCGGCTACGGCATTGCCTACACCGAGGCCGACGCGCCGCGCCCGGCCGCCGAGATCGCGAACGCAATGGCCGCCGTCGTCGGCAGCACCTGCAGCGAACTGGGCCTGGCCGTGCCGCGGATCTCCATTGAACCGGGACGGGCCATCGCGGGCCCGAGCACCTTCACCCTCTACCGCGCCGGCACCACCAAGACCGTGCGGGTGGATACGCCCGACGGCGGCACCTCCCCGCGGCGGTATGTCAGCGTGGACGGCGGAATGAGTGACAACGCCCGCCCCGTGCTGTACGGCGCGGATTACTCCGCGGTGCTGGCCTCGCGGACGTCCGAAAATGACGCGGTTATTTCGCGGGTGGTTGGCAAACACTGCGAAAGCGGCGACATAGTGGTCCGTGACGCCTACCTGCCCGGTGACGTCACTGCTTCGGACCTGCTGGCCGTTCCGGGAACCGGTGCGTACTGCTGGGTCCTGTCCAGCAACTACAACTACCTGACCCGCCCGCCCGTAGTGGCCGTGCGGGACGGCGCCGCGCGGCTGATTGTGCGCGGCGAGACCGAAGACGACCTGTTGGCACGCGACGTTTCCTAACCTCTGCAAGGAGTTGGCACAACATATGAAGACCCTGAAAGTAGCCCTGCTGGGGTGCGGAAACGTGGGTTCGCAGGTAGCCCGGATCCTCGTTGACGACGCCGCGGACCTCACCGCCCGCCTCGGGGCGCGGCTGGAGCTGTCCGGCATCGCGGTGCGCAACGTTGATGCTCCCCGCGACGTGGACCTGCCGGCGGAACTGTTCACCACGGATGCCGAGGCCCTCGTGGCGGACGCGGACATCGTGATTGAGCTGATGGGCGGCCTGGAGCCGGCCCGCACCCTGATCCTGCACGCCCTGGGCTCGGGAGCCGCCGTCGTCACCGGCAACAAGGCCCTGCTCGCCGCGGACGGTGCTGCCCTGTACGAAAAGGCCGACGCCGCGGGCGTCCAGCTCTCCTATGAAGCGGCCGTGGCCGGGGCGATCCCGATCCTGCGCCCCATCCGGGACAGCCTCGCCGGAGACCGGATCACCAAGGTCATGGGCATCGTCAACGGCACCACCAACTACATCCTCGACGCCATGGACTCCACCGGCGCCCAGTTCGCCGACGCCCTCGCCGAGGCCCAGCGCCTCGGCTACGCCGAAGCGGATCCCACCGCCGACGTCGAAGGGCACGACGCCGCGGCCAAGGGCGCCATCCTCGCTTCCCTGGCGTTCCACACCGGCTTCGACCTCTCGGCCGTGTCCTGCGAAGGCATCAGCTCCGTCACCGCCGAGGACATCAAAGCCGCCCAGGAGGCGGGCTTCGTCATCAAGCTGCTGGCCATTGCCGAAAAGTCCCCGGACACCGACGGAAGCGAAGGCGTCAGCGTCCGCGTGCATCCCACCCTGCTGCCGCGCCGGCATCCGCTGGCAGCCGTGCACGGGGCCTTCAACGCCGTGTTCGTCGAGGCCGAAAATGCCGGCGAACTGATGTTCTACGGCCAGGGCGCAGGCGGGGCCCCCACGGCCTCGGCCGTTATGGGCGACGTTGTGACCGCAGCCCGGCGGCTTGTGCTCGGCGGACCCGTTCCCGCCGGCCGGCCCAGCGGCTCCCTGCCCGCGCTGCCGCTGGAGAAGGTCACCACCAGCTACTCGATCGGCCTGGATGTTGCGGACCAGCCCGGTGTCCTGGCCGCCGTCGCCCGCGTGTTCGCCGAACACGGCGTGTCCATCGAAACCATGCGCCAGACCATCCACGGTGAAGGCAGCAGTGCCGAACTGCGCTTCGTTACGCACCGTGCCCCCGAAGCCGCCCTCGCGGCAACCGTCGAGGCCATCAAGGGCCTGGACGTCATCAAGAATGTCAAATCCGTTATGCGGGTAGAAGGAGTCTGAGCCGTGGCTCACCAATGGCGCGGCGTTATCCGCGAATACGCCGACCGTCTTCCGGTCACCGACAGCACCGAGGTCATTACCCTTGGTGAGGGCGGCACGCCGCTGGTCCGGGCCAAGGCGCTGTCCGAGCTGACCGGCTCCGAGGTTTACCTCAAGGTCGAAGGCATGAACCCCACCGGCTCCTTCAAGGACCGCGGGATGACCATGGCCATGACCGCCGCCGTCGAATCCGGTGCCAAGGCAGTGGTCTGCGCGTCCACCGGCAACACCAGCGCCTCGGCCGCCGCCTACGCCACGCAGGCGGGCATCACCTGTGCGGTGCTCGTGCCGGACGGCAAGATCTCCATGGGCAAGCTCAGCCAGGCCATCGCCCACGGGGCGCAGCTGCTCCAGGTGCGCGGCAACTTCGACAACTGCCTGGAAGTGGCCCGCAAGCTTGCCGAAGCGTACCCGGTGTTCCTCGTGAACTCGGTGAACCCCGCACGCATCGAAGGCCAGAAGACGGCGTCCTTCGAAGTGGTGGATTACCTCGGCGACGCCCCCGACTACCATGTGCTGCCCGTCGGCAACGCCGGAAACATCACCGCGTACTGGAAGGGCTACTCCGAATACGCGAAGCCCTGGACCAACGTGGCCGGCGAGGAACTGGCCCCCGTAGCCACCAAGACCCCGCACATGTGGGGCTTCCAGGCAGAAGGCGCCTCGCCGCTGGTGAAGGGACACCCGGTCACCGATCCGGACACCATTGCCACGGCCATCCGCATCGGCAACCCTGCCTCCTGGGATCAGGCCATTGCCGCCCGCGATGAATCCGGCGGCCTGATCGAAGCCGTCACGGACACGGAAATCCTCGACGCACACCGCTGGCTCTCCGCCCGCGAAGGCGTCTTTGTGGAACCGGCCTCCGCCGCCGGTGTGGCCGGGCTGCTCAAGAAGCATGCCGCCGGGGAAGTTCCGGCCGGCAAGACCATCGTCATCACCGTCACCGGCCACGGCCTCAAGGACCCGCAGTGGGCACTGCGCACCGCCGACGGCTCCGACGTCGAACCCACCAAGGTGGACTTCGACGTTGTCAGCGTCGCGGCAGCGCTGGGCCTGGAAGCGGCACCGTCCGCCGGATCCGGCAAGTAGGGCATGGTTATGCAGGTGGCCGGCGGCCCGCGCACCGCTCCCCGGACCCTGGCACCGGGCCAGGACGTGACTGTGTCCGTGCCCGCAACAAGTGCCAACCTCGGCCCGGGCTTCGACTCCCTCGGCCTCGCCGTCACGCTGTATGACACGGTGCGGGTGCGTACCTCCGAGAACGAGGGCATCTTCGTCGAGGTGGCGGGGGAGGGTGCGGGAAGCGTTCCGCTGGATTCCTCGCACCTGGTGGTCCGGACTCTGCTCGGGACCCTGAACAACGCGGGGTACGGCATCCAGGGCCTGCACCTGAGCGCTGAGAACGCCATTCCGCACGGCCGCGGTCTGGGTTCCTCGGCCTCTGCCATTGTCTCGGGCGTGCTGGCGGCAAATTCCCTGCTGCCGGCCGAAGCACGGCTCGATGCCGCCGGTCTGCTGCACAGCTGCTCGGCCCTTGAAGGACACCCGGACAACGTGGCACCCGCCCTTGCCGGCGACCTTGCCATTTCCTGGGAGACCGACGGCGTGTTCCGGTCGGTACGGGCTGCCGTGCACCCAAGCGTGGTCCCCGTCGTCGCGATACCCGACGTCGAGCTGTCCACCGAGAGTGCCCGCGGCCTGCTGCCCGCCACGGTGGCGCACCGGACCGCCGCAGCCAATGCGGGACGTGCCGCGCTGCTGATCCATGCTTTGACCGCGGATCCGTCCCTGCTGCTTGAGGGAACCCGGGATGCGCTGCATCAGGATTTCCGTGCCCCCGCGATGCTGCCCAGTGCACGGCTGCTGCAGTCGCTGCGGTCGGACGGCTTCGCTGCCGTGATTTCCGGTGCCGGTCCCACCGTGCTGTGCCTTGCCGACGGCGAGGATGCCGCACGGGACGCGGAAGAGGCCATGACCGAACAGCTGCAGGCGGCGGGATCGGCTGAAAACTGGCGCGTTCTGCGGCTTGGCGTGGAGCGAGATGGTGCTAGAGTGGAAGGGCACCAGCGGTAATTTTCCCGTTTTGTGCTCCCGCAGGTAGCCGTCCATTTTGGGCCGCCCCGGGCTTTCGTTGAAAACACTTTGCCGCCGTCAGGTGTGACTACACCCGTCTTGCGGTGATCTTCGTTGATTCAATCGCCCACCCGCGGAGGCACAGTCTTCGGTGCAGCCTTCAAGGAACCGCCAAGAAGCGGCGTGTCCCGCTTGAATAACGCATGTTCGGCAGCGAAGCTGACCAGACTCTGCGGAGATTCTTCTTAACAAGGCACCCAGCAGATTCGCCTTTCTCCGGTCATCGGACCGGTAGCCAAGCGAACCCTGACCTAATGTCTGATCTTTGGGGCCAGGGCCAATCACCGCGGCCGGCATTGCGCCGGACCGCCCGACGAGGGGGAAGGATCCTTCGTGACAGATACCACTAGCCTGACTGCAGGCGTGGATTCGGCATCTGCCGGTTCAACCGGCGAGAACACATCCAAGAGCGCAGGCCTTGCAGGCCTTAAGCTCGCGCAGCTCCAGGCGCTTGCCGGCCAGCTCGGCATCACCGGGGGATCCCGTATGCGTAAGCAGGACCTGGTGACGGCAATTTCCAATCACCAGCGCGGCGGCGCAGTAGCCGACCGCCCCGTCCGCGGTTCCCGCGGCGAGGCCGGCGACGACGCAGCCAAGGGTGCGTCCGCACCGGAGAAGGCAGCTGCCGCTCCGGAGGAGCAGTCCGCCGAGCCGACCCGCCCCACGCGTACCCGCAACCGCAACCGCCGTGCGGCCAGTGACGGCGTCGTCACTTCCGCTCCGGCTGCCGCAGCCGAAGCCGAGGCACCCGCTGCCGCTCCCGCCGCGGAAACCACTGAGGCTCCGGCCCGGAACCGCGAGGCACGCGAAGACAACGGACGCGAAGAGGGCCAGCGCGAGCGCGGCAACCGCCGCAGCCGCAACCGCCGCAGCGACTCCAGCGAGTCCAGCAACGGCACGGCCCCCGCCGCTGCCGCCGAGGCCCCTGCAGAAGAAGCCGCTTCGAACAACGGTGCTTCGAACACCGCCGCTTCGAACACCGGCACCGCAGGCAACGGTTCCGAGAACCGGACCTCTCAGGGCGACGACGAGCGCGGCGAACGCCGTGAACGCCGCAGCCGCTCGGACCGCGACAACGGCGGCAACCGCGAGAACAACCGCGACAACAACCGTGACCGCGACAACAATCGTGACAACGGCGGAAACCGCGAGAACAACCGCGACAACAACCGCGACCGCGACAACAACCGCGACAACGGCGGAAACCGCGACCGGGACAACAACCGGGACCGCGACAACAACCGCGATGACAATGACGAGAACGGACGCGGGCGCAACCGCCGCAACCGGAACCGCAACGAGCGCAATGAGCGCGGCGACCGGAACGACCGTTTCCGCGACCGTAACGAGCGCCGCCGCAACCGCAGCCAGAACCCCGAGGTCGACGACGTCGAGGTCACTGACGACGACGTCCTGCTGCCCGTAGCCGGCATCCTCGACGTCCTGGAGAACTACGCCTTCGTCCGGACCTCCGGCTACCTGCCGGGCCCGAACGATGTCTACGTTTCCCTCGCCCAGGTGAAGAAGTACAACCTGCGCAAGGGCGACGCCGTCGTCGGCGCCATCCGCGCCCCCCGCGAAGGTGAAAACCAGGGCGGAAACCAGCGCCAGAAGTTCAACGCACTGGTCCGTCTGACCTCCGTCAACGGCAAGCCGGCCGAGGACAACAAGGACCGCGTGGAGTTCTCCAAGCTGGTTCCGCTGTACCCCTCCGAGCGCCTGCGCCTGGAGACCTCCGCAAAGGTGATCGGCCCGCGTGTCATTGACCTCGTGGCTCCGATCGGCAAGGGCCAGCGCGGCCTGATCGTCTCCCCGCCGAAGGCCGGTAAGACGCTGATCCTGCAGGCGATTGCCAACGCCATCACGATCAACAACCCCGAGGTCCACCTCATGATGGTCCTCGTGGACGAACGTCCCGAGGAAGTCACGGACATGCAGCGCACGGTCAAGGGTGAGGTTATTGCCTCCACCTTCGACCGCCCCGCTGATGACCACACCACGGTTGCCGAGCTCGCCATCGAGCGCGCCAAGCGCCTGGTGGAAATGGGCAACGACGTCGTGGTGCTGCTTGACTCCATGACCCGCCTGGGCCGTGCCTACAACCTGGCCGCTCCGGCGTCGGGCCGTATCCTCTCCGGCGGTGTCGACTCGTCGGCGCTGTACCCGCCCAAGCGTTTCTTCGGTGCTGCCCGCAACATCGAAAACGGCGGCTCGCTGACCATCCTGGCCACGGCCCTGGTGGAGACCGGGTCCAAGATGGACGAGGTCATCTTCGAGGAATTCAAGGGCACCGGCAACATGGAACTGCGCCTGTCCCGCAACCTGGCGGACAAGCGCATCTTCCCGGCAGTGGATGTCAACGCGTCGGGTACCCGCCGCGAAGAGAACCTGCTCTCCCCGGATGAAGTCAAGATCATGTGGAAGCTGCGCCGGGTCCTGTCCGGTCTGGACACCCAGCAGGCGCTGGAACTGCTCACCGGCAAGATCCGGGAGACGCAGTCCAACGTCGAGTTCCTGATGCAGGTCCAGCAGACCACCCTGGGCACCAAGGACAACTAGCTGCCCTACGAGCCGCTCATGCTCCCTCCCGCGAATCAGTGGGTGGGCGCCTGGGCGGCTCGTGCGTTAACGCCTGGGAACCGGCGGGCGCACAAACCGATAAACTGCCTTGTGGGAAACACAGCCTTACGCCGAACCCCGGCTCGACGGGAAATCCCGCCTTGTGGGAAACACAGCCGAAAGAGGAATCTAGAACATGTTTGAGTCCATTCAGGGCCTGTTGGATGAGCACGCTGAACTTCAGCTGCGCCTGTCCGACCCGGCAGTGCACGCGGACCAGGGCCTGGCCCGGCGGCTGGGACGGCGCTACGCCGAACTCAGCCGGATTGTGGACGCCTACAACCGCTGGCACGGACTCGAGGATGACCTTGCCGCCGCCGCCGAAATGGCCGACGAGGATCCGGAATTCGCCGCAGAGGTGCCCGTGCTCAAGGAGCAGCTGGAGGATGCGCAGGAGAAGCTGCGCCGCCTGCTGATCCCGCGCGACCCCAATGACGGCCGTGACGTCATCATCGAGGTCAAGGGCGGCGAAGGCGGCGACGAAGCAGCCCTGTTCGCCGGAGACCTGCTGCGCATGTACACCCGCTATGCCGAGCACCGCGGCTGGCGTACGGAAATCATCTCCGCCACGGAATCCGACCTGGGCGGCTACAAGGATGTTTCCATGGCCATCAAGGGCAACTCCAATGACCCGGCCGAAGGCGTCTACGCCCGCCTGAAGTACGAAGGCGGCGTGCACCGCGTGCAGCGTGTTCCCGTCACCGAGTCCCAGGGCCGTATCCACACTTCGGCTGCCGGCGTCCTGGTGCTGCCCGAAGTGGACGAGCCGGAAGAGGTCGCGATCAGCCAGAACGACCTGAAGATCGACGTCTACCGTTCCTCCGGCCCCGGCGGACAGTCCGTCAACACCACCGACTCGGCCGTCCGCATCACCCACCTGCCCACCGGCATTGTGGTGGCCATGCAGAACGAAAAGTCGCAGCTGCAGAACCGGGAAGCGGCCATGCGTGTGCTGCGTTCCCGCATCCTCGCCCACGAGCAGGAGAAGATCGACGCCGCGAACTCCGACATCCGCAAGTCGCAGATCCGCACCATGGACCGTTCCGAGCGGATCCGGACCTACAACTACCCGGAAAACCGGATTGTGGACCACCGCACCGGCTACAAGGCCTACAACCTGGACACCGTCCTGAACGGCGAGCTCGAGGCAGTAGTGCAGGCCGCCATCGAAATGGATGAGCAGGCACGGCTGGACGCCATCGGTGACGAAAGCTAGCAGCCCCACCGGTTCCGGCACCGGCACCACCCTGGCCGAAGCGCTGAAACAGGCGGCGGCGGAACTCGCCGCCGCCGGCGTGCCTTCCCCGCGGGTGGATGCCGAGTTGCTGGCAGCGCATCTGCTGGGGGAGACCCCCGGACGGGTCCGGGCGCTGGCGTTCACCGATGTGCCGGCACCCGAGGGGTTCAGCACACTGGTGTCCGAGCGGGCCGCCCGGGTGCCGCTGCAGCACCTGACGGGAAAGGCCCATTTCCGGTACCTGGAACTGGCCGTCGGCCCCGGGGTGTTTGTGCCCCGGCCCGAGACCGAAACGGTGGCGCAGCTGGCGATTGATGCCGCCCGCCGCGCGGGTCCGGCAAAGGTTGCGGACCTGGGTACGGGCTCCGGCGCCATTGCGGCCGCGGTCGCCTCGGAGGTCCCCGACGCCGAGGTGCATGCCGTGGAGCTCAGCCCCCTCGCGTTCGCCTGGGCGGAACGGAACCTTGCTCCGCTGGGTGTCCATCTGGTCCTGGAGGATCTGCGGACCGCACTGGCGGACCACAACGCGAGCTTTGACGTGGTGGTGTCCAATCCGCCGTACATTCCTGCAGAGGCTGTGCCGAACGAACCCGAAGCCGCCGAGCACGATCCGGCCATGGCCCTGTACGGCGGGGGAGCGGACGGCCTGGAACTGCCCCTGGCCGCCGCCCGCACCGCTGCCCGCCTGCTGGTTGCCGGCGGTTACTTCGTGATGGAGCACGCCGAAGTGCAGGCTCCGGCCATCGCCCGGCTGCTTGCCGCCGATCCCGCGTGGATCGACGTAGAATCCCACCGGGACCTCAATGACCGCCCCCGCGCGACATCGGCGGTCCGACGGCCCGCGCCGGAGGCTTCTCCTAATGAAAGAATGAAGACGTGAGCACCAGTTTTGACTGCAGCAACCCCGAGGAACTCAGCGAAGGCCTGGCGGCGGCCCAGCGGGCGATAGCCGCGAAGAGCTGCGTGGTCCTTCCCACCGACACCGTGTACGGGATCGGCGCCGACGCGTTCTCGCCGCAGGGAGTGGCGACCCTCCTCGCTGCGAAAGGACGCGGCCGGAGCATGCCTCCGCCCGTGCTGATCCCGCGCCTGCAGACCATGGACGGGCTGGCCATGGACATTTCCGAGGATGCGCGCGCTCTGGCACGTGCTTTCTGGCCGGGCGGACTGACCCTGATCTTCCATGCGCAGCCGTCCCTGACCTGGGATCTGGGCGACACACTGGGAACCGTTGCACTGCGGATGCCCGACGACGACGTCGCCCTGGACCTGCTGGCGGTCACCGGACCGCTGGCCGTGTCCTCGGCCAACCGGACGGGATTCCCCGCCGGGCAGAGCGCAGCCCAGGCCCGCGAGCAGCTGGGCGAATCAGTGGAGGTCTATCTGGAGGCCGGGCACCGTCCGGTGGCCGGCAGCGACGGAGTGCCCTCCACGATTGTGGATGCCACCGGCGAACAGATGCGCGTGGTGCGCAGCGGTGCCGTCAGCATTGCCGCCCTGCGCGAAGTGGTGCCGGGGATCCTCGACCTGGGCGAAGAGCCCGCCGCAACCCCCGCCGAAACAGCCGGCGGCACGGCGCCGAGCCTGGCTAAAAACCCGACCCTGGCTAAAGAGTAACGGCCGGTCAGTTCCGGGAAGCTTCGAGGACTTCCCGGACTCGGGGTTCGGGAACATTGCCGGTGGACTCGGCCCACCCGGGCTCCTGGCGCTGCCCGAACCACATCATCTCCACCCGGCGCAGTGCCCCGTGCAGCCGCTCTCCGGCCAAGGACGAGACCGTGTAGCCGCAGCGCAGCGCCGCGCGGCAGAACCAGGCGGGCAGGTGCGCCGGACGCCGGCCGCCGGCGGCTTCCAGCACGGCGGACACCGATGCCTGCTCCCACGGCTGCAGGACCACGGCAGGCACGGGGCCGCGGTGGAAGCCGACCCGCAGGACAAAATCGACCAGTGAATGGACCGAGCTGACCGGGCTGGGTGCGGTTCCGGGACCGGCCACCGAGGCCAGCGGCGAGGCCGCGAGCCGGGCCAGTTTCGCCGTCGTCGCCCGGCCCGGTCCCTGGACCGACGTGGCCCGAACTGTGGCTACGCTGCAGGATCCGCCCGCCCGGGCGGAGAGGACCTGTTCGCCGAGGGCCTTGGAGCGGGAGTAGGCCGAAAACGGCTCAACATGGGTGCTTTCGTCCAGGAAGGGCCGGTGCCCCTGCACGGCCGCGCTGCTCAGGTGCACGAAGCGGCGGACGCCGGCGGCATCGGCCGCGTCGGCAGCCAGCGCCGGCAGCAGGGAGTTGGCGCCCCGGAGTTCGGGTGAGTCCGTTGCTCCCGGCGTCGCCAGCCCGGCAGCATTGACCACTACGTCCGCACCGGCGAAGGCGTTCACCAGCAGGCTGTGTTCCGTATCCAGCGCCGCGGCCTCGGCATGCAGCGCAGCGGGGCTGGTGCCCTCGGCGCGCAGCCGGGGTGCGGATACGGAACGGACGCTCACGCCGTGCTCCGCAAGGGCGGACCGGACAGCCGAGCCGATGAATCCGGTGGCGCCCAGGACTACCCAGACAGGGGCCGGGCCGGGGGAGGGAACGGAGGAACGCGGGGCGGAAGGAGTGCTCAAACCTGCTGCTTTCGGGTGGAGGGTTCCGGTTCGCCGGACGCCAGCGGGGGCATCGGGGACCAGGCCGGATCGCGGAGGATGCGCCGGGCGCCGCGCCAGCCGGCCCAGAGCCGGGCGGCACCGCTGAGCTTATGCTCCACGGCGATCAGCCGCAGCAGCTCCTTCCCGGCGGTGAGGAAGGTCCCCAGCGCGAATCCGTACCGGTGGTACTTTCCGTGGACCTGCAGGTACCTGGCGGTATGGCCCCGGTTGCGCATGGAAGTGAAGCGGCCGAGGTCGCTGGAATCGTTGAGGTGCCGGATGCCGAGGTCAATCTGCTTCTGCGCACGGACCTTGCGCAGGACAAAATCGTTGACGTAGGCCACCGGCCGGTCCAGGGACGCCAGCCAGCCGTACATCAGGTCGTCCCCGTTGATGAAGTAGCGCGCATCCGGCAGGCCGATCCTGCGCACCTGCGCGGCACTGATCAGCATCCCCTCAAAGCAGCCCACGTTGGTCTCGAAGACGGGGGAGTCGCGGAAAACGTTGCCCCGCACGGGCAGGTGTACGCCCAGGAAGGGGACGAAGCGGTGCTGCCAGAAAAACGGTGCACCGGTTTCGTCGAAGCGCCGGCCGTGGATGCAGTCATAGCTGCCGGTCCACTTGCGCAGTGCCGCCACGGCATCCGGGATAACTTCGACGTCGTCGTCCATCAGCCACAGCCACTGCGCACCGGAGTCCAGGGCGGCCTGGACGCCGGCGGCGAATCCGCCGGCGCCGCCGGTGTTGGTTTCCAGCCGCAGGACGGTCAGCGGAACGGGGAACCCTGCACGGGCTGCTTCCAGGACCTGCGGCGTCGCATCGGTGCTGGCGTTGTCCACCGCGATCACCGCAGCCGGGGCCGGGTCGAGGGCCGCCACGCTCTCCAGGAGCCCGGCGAGGTAGCCGGAGCGGTTGAAGGTGGTGATGACGATCGTCAGCTGGTCCGGGGGCGAAGCGGCAGCCACGCTAGAACCCGAAGTCCGACGGCGGCCCGAAGCGGCGGCCGCCCATGCCTGCCGCGTACGCGCGCAGCCAGTTCGCGAAGCCCCGGGGATCCCGGGTCCGAGCGAAGTGCACGGGGTATCCGACGGCGTCGGCCACGAAGGACTTCACCCGTCCGTAGCGGCGGGTGAGGAAGCCGCGGTTGCGGTAGAAGTAGAACTGCTTGAACGGTGTCTCGGGAACCAGGACGTGCATCCGGTCGCCGAGGACGGGCTGCACTTCGGCCCAGGCAGCCGGGTGCGTCAGGGCGACGGTGGTGACGGTGCCGAACTCGATGCCTGCGCGGCGCAGCCGGATCATGAAATCCGTCTCGTCGCCGCGGATGAACAGCCTCAGGTCCGGCAGCCCTACGCGGTAAAACACGTCCGCGCGGATCAGGGCACCGTTGAAGAAGTGCCCCACGTTTGGCAGGAAGCCGCGGGCGGCAACCTCGGCCCGGTCATGGGTCAGCTTCCCGTCAAGGCGGAAGTGGAAGGACAGCGTGTCCGGCGCGCCGGGGGCCACCACCAGCGGCAGGACGACGTCGAGCCCGCGTTCCTTTGCCGCAGCCAGCAGGGTGGAAACACAGTCGGGATCTTCGGGATGGGCGTCGTCGTCCATGATCCAGATCCACTCGGCGCCTGAGGCCATGGCGGAGAGAATCGCCAGCGAGAATCCGCCGGCGCCGCCGAGGTTGGTGTTGGACCGGATGTAGTTCACCGGTGCCGATGAGTTTTCAGCGATATCCGACACAGGGCTCTTGCCCGAGTCCACGAGCGCCACGGACGTGATGTTGCCGCTCTGCGCGGCCAGTGCCTCCAGGAGCGTCTTGACGTCGTCGGGACGGTCGAAGGTTACTGCTGCTACGGCCACGGTGTCCGGCAAGATGGTCCTTTCGGGCAACCCGGGGGATCGGCCAAAACCGAAACCGGAGTGGGTGTGCAGTTAGTATGCTGAATAGATTCCAGTCTATTACACCGGATTCTTCCACCTGTTCTTCGCACTACCGAGAGAGCCGGGTACCTACCCGTTGAGGACCATGAGGCAAAAACCTACGGACAACCGTCACCTTCCCCGGGAGGAAAAGCCCGTCCTGTGGCTCTGGTCGCAGTACATGCTGGACTCCCTGGCCTGGATCGTGTCCATCTGCCTTGCGCTGGTGCTCCGCTACGAACTCACCGTTGAGCAGATCAACCCCGGCGGACTTGCTGTCTTCTGTGCCGTGGCCGTCCTGACGCAGCTGATCGTCGGCTATTCGTTTGCCCTCTACCGCGGCCGCTACAGCTTCGGCAGTTTCCACGAAATGCGCCTGCTGGCCGTGGTGACGCTCATTGTCTCCGCCATCCTGGTCCTTGCCAGCGCACTCTTCGGCCTCGTGATCGACATTCCGCGCAGCACCGGCATGATCGCCTTCCCCTTCGCCTGCCTGTTCATGGCGGCCATCCGGTACCTCAAACGGATGTACGTGGAGAGCAAGGCACGCCCGGGAGAGGAAGCCCAGCGCACCCTCGTGTACGGCGCCGGCTTCCTCGGCGGGTCCCTGGTGGCCCGGATGATGAAGGACCCGGAGTCCCCGTACTACCCCGTAGGCCTGGTCGACGACGATCCGGCGAAGAAGCACCTGAGGCTCGCCACCGTTCCGGTCCTCGGCAAGCTCGCAGACCTCCCCGACCTGGTGCACCGCACCCGTGCCACCGTGCTGATCGTGGCCATTGCCGACGTCGAAGCGAAGCAGGTACGCGAGGTCTCCGACCTGGCCGAAGGCCTGGACCTGCGCGTGCTGGTGCTGCCGCCGCTCAAGGACATGCTCTCCAAGGGCGACGGCGCCGGCCTGGGCGACTTCCGTGACGTAGCGGTTGAAGACCTCATCGGGCGCCGCCCGGTGGACATCCACGTCGACGAGGTGGCCGGTTACCTTTCCGGCAGGAAGGTGCTGGTCACCGGTGCCGGCGGCTCCATCGGCTCCGAGCTGTGCCGACAGATCACCGCTTTCAACCCCGGCGAGCTGATCATGCTGGACCGGGACGAGACCGGCCTGCAGCTCACCCAGCTTTCGATCACCGGCCGCGGCCTGCTGGACGGCCCGGACACCGTGCTGGCCGACATCCGTGATCCCGAGGCGCTGGAGCGCATCTTCCGGGAACGCCGCCCCGACGTCGTTTTCCATGCTGCGGCGCTGAAGCATGTTTCCCTGCTGGAGCAGTACCCGCAGGAAGCGTGGAAGACCAACATCATTGGCACCGCGAACGTCCTGGCCGCGGCCCGCAAGGCGAACGTACGCCACTTCGTGAACATCTCCACGGACAAGGCGGCCAACCCGACCACCGTCCTCGGCCATTCCAAACGCGTCGCAGAGAAGCTGACCGCCTGGATGGCCCGTGCCACCGGCGAGCAGTACGTCTCGGTACGGTTCGGCAACGTGATCGGCAGCCGGGGTTCGATGCTTCCGCTCTTCAGCGAGCAGATCCGGCAGGGCGGGCCCGTCACCGTGACGGACCCCGAGGTGACCCGCTTCTTTATGACCATCCCCGAGGCCTGCCAGCTGGTGATCCAGGCCGGTGCGATCGGACGCGGGGGAGAGGTGATGATCCTGGACATGGGCGAGCCCGTGAAGATCCTCGACGTCGCCCGCCGCATGATCGCGATGTCCGGCAAGGACATCGAGATTGTCTTCACCGGACTGCGCCAGGGCGAGAAGCTTCACGAGATCCTCGTCGGCACCGGCGAAGCGGACTCGCGTCCGCTTCATCCGAAGATCTCCCACGCAGCCGTTGCCGTACTGGACCCGGATGACCTGGATCTTGCCGACTGGCTGCGCCGCTGCGGCATCGAACCCGGCAGCGTTCCGACGGACGGGGCCGCAACGGATGCCGGCGAGATCGTGCGCCTCCCGGGGGCCCGCAGCCCCGGTACCCCGGGTGACGGCGCGGACGGACCGCGGGAACCCTACAGCGAACGGCGGACCGGCTGATGCTGCTGGCGCTCTGCGTTGGGGCTGCCTTCCTGGTCAGCCTGCTGCTGCCGTTCCTGTTTATTCCGCTGCTGCGCCGGATGGGTGTCCTGGACATCCCCAATGAGCGCTCCTCCCACACCAAGGCGGTCATCCGCGGGGTGGGCGTCACGACTGCCGCCGGGGTGCTGGCCGGTCTCCTGCTGGCACTGCTGACCGGCCTCGTTGCCGTCGACCGGTCCGTGCTCGCCATCCTCATCGCCATCATCGGCGCAGCCTCGCTGCTGGGGTGGATCGAGGACTTCAGGGGCGTCTCCGTCCGCACCCGGGCCGCCACCCAGCTGGCCATCGGCCTGGCAGGAACGGCCGGCCTGGCCTGGACCATGGAACAGAGCTGGTGGTGGGTCCCCGTGGGCGGCCTCGCCATAGCCGCCTACATCAACGTCGCCAACTTCATGGACGGCATCAACGGAATCTCCGGCCTGCACGGGCTGGTGGTGGGAGCCCTGTATTCCGTCAGCGGCGTACTGTCGGACCATGTCTGGCTCACCGTGACGGGAGCAGTGGTTGCCGCGGCGTTCGCTGCCTTCCTGCCCTGGAACCTCGGCCGTGGCCAGGTCTTCCTGGGGGACGTGGGCAGTTACCTGCTGGGTTCCTCCATCGCGGGTATTGCCGTGGCAGCCTTCCTCGCCGGCGTCTACGTGGAATACCTGCTGTTCCCGATCCTGATCTATTTGGCTGATACCTTCTCCACGCTGCTGCGCCGCGTGCGCCGGGGGGAGCGCTGGTACACCGCTCACCGGCAGCACGTTTACCAGCGGCTGACCGACGCCGGCCTGAGCCATGTGCAGGTGTCCCTGGTCGTCACCGGCTGCACTCTCGCCGTGGGAGTCACCGGCCTGCTGACTGCCGGTGCCGGCGCCGGCGCAACGGGTGCCGGGGTCCTCTTCGCCGTTGCGGTACTGGCTTTCTACCTCGCTTCGCCGCGGATGTTTGCCCGCCGTACGGTGGCCTAGCCGGGCCCGGCGCACCCTAGCAGGGGGCGTCTTCTATGTACTGTAGAATTCAAGGGTCGCGGTAGCCCGCGGCGTCACAAAGCCCCCGGCTACAGAAGACCCAGCAAGGAAGACCGCCACGCCATGAGATCCGCAGACGGTTCCCGCCCCCGCGGGTACCTGACCCCTTCCGGGCCAACGAAGGCCCCGTGGCTGGGGATCCTCGGGACAGCCCTCGCCGTCACCGGCGGTGCAGCGGTCCTCGCAGCGGCTGTGGCCGCCCTCACGGCCGGCATAAGTGCCGCTGTGAGTTCCCTTTCAGGCTGGTTCCTTATTGCCGCATTCTTCGGCATCAGCCTTTTGGTCGGCCACGTCGTCGGACGCAGCAACCCCTCCGGGGCAATCGGAATGTTCATGGTTACCTATGCCATTAAAGTTGTCGGGTTCGCCGTCATTCTTTTCGGCATCGGAACTCCTGTCTGGCTGCACCGGGAATGGTTTGCGTTGACGGCCGTGGGCGCAGTGGTTCTCTGGCAGGTTGCCGAGATCCGCGCCTTTTCTCGAAGCCGCCACCTGATCTACAGCGACGGAACCGACACCGCCCGTGAAGGAGGCACAGATGCCTAAGAATCAGCCCGTATCAGGACCAGCGGCCTTCCAGCCTCTCGCCGCCGGCCGCCGCGCAACCGTGCAGTATCTGCTTGCGGGAATCATCGCCCTGGGTTTGATAGGGTGGAGCCTGGATAGTCTCCTGGGAACTCGCTGGATTTTACCGGCCGGTATCGTCCTGGGTGCGGTCTGCGGCTACTATGTCGCCTTCGCACACAGGCGCACCTCGGGTGCAGACCGACCCGCAACGGGCGGAAAACAGCCGGATACGGATAAATCGAATTGATTTCACAAAACCGAATTAACGGGCGCACATCATGCGTGCCCGCCAATGATATGCCCAACGATGGACACAGCAGAGAGGAAACGCGTTGATCGCGCTTGCGCTTCCCGCCTCCAATGACGAGGGATTCGTTCCACCCACCCTCGAAGACATGCACCTCCCTGAGATCCTTCCCTGGGGCGCCGAGAGTGGTGAAGGATTTGGAAAGCAGATGCTGCTTATCCTCCTCTCCGTTGCCATTATCGGATGGTTTTTCATAGCCGCTGCCCGTAAGGGCCAGTTGGTCCCGGGCCGGATGCAGTTCCTGGGCGAGTTCAGCTACAACCTCGTCCGCAACTCGATCGGCCGCGACATTATCGGCGAAAAGGACTTCAGGGCGTTCACTCCGCTGCTGTTCTCGCTGTTCTTCTTCATCCTGATCAACAACCTGTGGGGCAGCATTCCGCTGGCACAGCTGCCGACGACGTCGCACGTCGGTACCGCCTACGCCCTGGCCGCGATTGTGTACTTCACCTGGATCATCCTCGGCATCAAGAAGCACGGACTGGCTTACTTCAAGTTCGCCGTGGTTCCGTCCGGTGTTCCGAAGGCGATCCTGCCGCTCGTGGTGCTGATCGAAATCATCTCCACCTTCCTGGTCCGCCCGGTGACGCACAGCCTGCGACTCTTCGCAACCATGCTCTCGGGCCACCTGATCATCATGCTGGCGGGCGCCGGAACCTCGTTCCTGCTGCTCGAGGCTGAGGGACTGCTGAAGCCGCTGGGTCTGCTGACCCTGGCAGGCGGCGTCGCCATGTTCCTGTTCGAAGTTTTGATCCAGTGCCTGCAGGCCTACGTCTTTACCCTGCTGACTGCGATCTACATCCAAGGCTCCCTGGCCGAGGAACACTAAACCTCCCCTCTCCAGGGGAACCCCCTGAACCATACAACCTGCCTCCGGGCATCTTGAAAGGAACAAAGCCATAATGATTGGTGAAATCAACGGCAACATCAACCTCGTCGGCTACGGTCTGTCCGCCATCGGCGGCGCCATCGGCGTTGGCCTGGTCTTCGCGGCCTACATCAACGGCGTTGCCCGCCAGCCGGAAGCCCAGCGCGTCCTGCAGCCCATCGCCTTCCTGGGCCTGGCCCTGACTGAAGCACTGGCTATCCTTGGTCTGGTTTTCGCGTTCGTTCTCTAACGTCAGCGCGTATTTTCCAACCAAGTAGATAGGACGGATTGAAATGAACGAGGCACTAATCCTCGCCGCCGAAGAAGGCGCGAATCCCCTGGTCCCAAACATCTGGGAGATCCTCGTAACACTGCTTGGCTTCGCCGTGCTGATGTACATCGTCGTCAAGTTTGTCGTCCCGATGTTCGAGAAGACGTATGCAGAGCGTACCGAGGCCATCGAAGGCGGACTCAAGAAGGCCGAAGCCGCACAGGCTGAGGCCAGCGCGGCCCTGGATGAATACAAGCAGCAGCTGATCGACGCCCGTACCGAGGCTAACCGGATCCGCGAGGAAGCACGCGCCGAAGGCGCCCAGATCCTCGCTGACCTGAAGGCAAAGGCCGGCGCGGAATCCGCCCGCATCATGGAACAGTCCCACGTCGCCATCGAAGCGGAACGCCAGGCAGCTGTCGTTTCCCTCCGCAGCGAAGTAGGCACCCTTGCCACCGAGCTGGCCAGCAAGGTCGTCGGCGAGTCCCTCGCAGACGATGCGCGTGCCGCCCGTGTGGTTGACCGCTTCCTTGCCGACCTGGAAACCCAGAACGCAGGTGCGGTTAAGTAATGGCAGGTATATCGAGCGAGTCACTGGCCGCAGCGCAGGAGAAGCTGGAAGCCATGCTTCCCGGCGCAACCCTGCCCCTGGCCGAGGAACTCTTTGGAATTCTGGGCCTGCTGGACAGCGATGCTGGCCTGCTGCGTGCCCTGACGGATCCGGCTCGTGAAGCCTCTGCCAAGGCAGCCCTGGTCTCCAAGCTGGTCGGCGGCAAGGTTTCGACCGATGCCGAGCAGCTGGTTGCTTCTCTGGTGGAGTCCCGGTGGCGCACTGCGCGCGACCTCGGCGATGCCCTGGAAACCCTGGGCGCAACGGTTGTTTCCGCTGTCGCGGAAAACAAGGGTCCCGGCCTGGCCGGCCTTGAAGCCCTGGAAAACGATTTGTTCCGTTTCAACCAGGCCGTTGCAGCCAACCACGAGGTGCAGCGCGCGCTGCAGGAACCGCAGGCATCCGCCTCGGCCAAGGCCACACTGGCACAGAAAATCGTGCCCGGTATGGGAGCCGAAGCCAAGGTGCTGGTGACGCAGGCGGTAACCGCCCCGCGCGGGCTGCGTCCGGCAGCACTGGTTGCGCGTTTCGCGGAACTGGTAGCCGGCCGCCAGCAGCGGTGGATTGCAGAAGTGCAGTCCAGCCGTCCGCTGACGCAGGAACAGCAAAAGCGTCTGCAGTCCTCTCTCAACGGACTGTATGGCCGCGAGCTGAAGATCAACGTCAATGTGGACCCGGCGATTCTCGGCGGCATTCGTGTCACAGTGGGGGATGAAGTAGTTGATTCCACCGTTACGACGCGCCTGACTGAACTTCGCCGAAAGCTCGCTGTCTAGTCACCTTGACGGCCCTAAACGGCCTTCAGAACATTTGAGAACCAATCACGGTCATCGGGAATTAAGCGATGATCACAACATAGGAGAGCAGGGACTGCAGATGGCCGAATTGACCATCAACGCCGACGACGTCCGTAATGCGTTGAATGAATTCGCGGCGTCCTACGAACCCGGAAACGCAGAGCGCGTTGAAGTTGGCCGCGTAACAACCGCCAGCGACGGCATTGCCCGTGTGGAGGGCCTGCCCTCCGTTATGGCGAATGAGCTGCTTCGGTTTGAGGACGGCACGCTGGGCCTCGCCCAGAACCTTGACACCCGTGAAATCGGTGTCGTTGTACTTGGCGATTTCGCCGGTATCGAAGAAGGCCAGGAAGTACACCGCACCGGTGAAGTCCTGTCCGTACCCGTAGGCGACGCCTTCCTGGGCCGCGTAGTCGACCCGCTGGGCGAGCCCATGGATGACATGGGCCCGATCGCCGCTGAGGCACGCCGCGCACTGGAACTCCAGGCGCCCGGCGTTACGATGCGCAAGTCGGTCCACGAACCGCTTCAGACCGGTCTCAAGGCAATCGACGCCATGATCCCGATCGGCCGCGGCCAGCGCCAGCTGATCATTGGTGACCGCAAGACGGGTAAGACCGCCATTGCCGTAGACACCATCCTGAACCAGAAGGCCAACTGGGATTCCGGCGACGTGCAGAAGCAGGTTCGCTGCATCTACGTAGCCATCGGCCAGAAGGCTTCCACGATCGCTGAAATCAAGCGCACCCTGGAAGAAAAGGGCGCCATGGAGTACACCACCATCGTGGCCTCCCCGGCATCCGACCCCGCCGGCTTCAAGTACCTGGCACCGTACGCCGGCTCGGCCATCGGCCAGCACTGGATGTACGGCGGCAAGCACGTCCTCATCATCTTTGATGATCTGTCGAAGCAGGCTGAAGCCTACCGCGCCGTGTCGCTGCTGCTGCGCCGCCCGCCGGGACGCGAAGCCTACCCGGGCGACGTCTTCTACTTGCACTCCCGCCTGCTGGAGCGTTGCGCCAAGCTCTCCGACGAGCTCGGTGCCGGCTCGATGACCGGCCTGCCGATCATCGAAACCAAGGCAAATGACGTCTCGGCCTACATCCCGACCAACGTCATCTCCATCACCGACGGCCAGATCTTCCTGCAGTCGGACCTCTTCAACGCCAACCAGCGCCCCGCCGTCGACGTCGGTATTTCCGTCTCGCGCGTCGGTGGTGCCGCACAGCAGAAGGCCATGAAGAAGGTCTCCGGTACGTTGAAGCTGGAACTGGCCCAGTACCGCGACATGCAGGCATTCGCCATGTTTGCCTCGGACCTGGATGCCGCTTCCCGTCAGCAGCTGACCCGCGGTGCACGCCTGATGGAACTGCTCAAGCAGGGGCAGTACGCCCCGTACCCGGTGGAAGACCAGGTTGTCTCCATCTGGATGGGTACCAACGGTTACCTCGATGACGTTCCCGTTGAGGACGTCCGCCGCTTCGAGGCCGAGTTCCTGCAGCACGTACGCCACTCCTCGTCCGTCATGACCGTCCTGGCCGAGACGAACAAGCTCGAGGATTCCACGGTTGATGAGATGAAGAACCTCATCACCAACTTCAAGCAGGGTTTCTTCGGCGAAGGTGACGACCGCATGGTCGCCGCCGGCAACGAAGCCACCTCGGCCTTGGATGAGGAAGCCGTAGACCAGGAAAAGATCGTCAAGCAGAAGCGCTAGCGGTTGAAGAGTTCCGCTGCCGGGCCGTGTGCCCGGCAGCGGAACCCTCGGCCATTGCCTTAGCCCCTAGCTTCACCGCTAGGAACTGAAAGGAAGAGTATGGGAGCCCAAATTCGGGTCTACCGCCAGAAGATCGCGTCGACCACGTCGATGCAGAAGATCTTCAAGGCGATGGAGCTGATTGCTGCCTCTCGCATCGGAAAGGCGCGCACCCGTGTGGCTGCGTCACTGCCTTACTCCAATGCGATCACCCGTGCCGTTTCTGCTGTGGCATCCCAGTCGGAGATCGATCATCCGCTGACCACCGAACCGGAGCAGATCCGGCGCGCAGCCGTGGTCATCATGACCTCCGACCGCGGTCTTGCCGGATCCTACTCCGCCGGTGTCCTCAAGCAGGGCGAAGCACTCAATGAATTGCTCCGTGACGAGGGCAAGGAAGTTAAGACCTACCTTGTTGGACGCAAGGGGCAGGCGTACTACGAATTCCGCAACCGTTCCGTGGAACGGGTCTGGACCGGCGGTACCGACGCACCCGAGTTCGAAACAGCCCGTGAAATCGGCAAGGCACTCCTCGATGACTTCAACACGGCCTACGAAGACGGCGGCGTGGACGAAATCCACATCGTCTACACGCGCTTCAAGTCCATGGTTATTCAGGAACCTGCGGTCATCCGACTGCTGCCGCTGGAAGTAGTCGAGGAAGAAGCCCAGTCCAGCGCTGAGTTCCTGCCTCTCTACGAATACGAGCCCGAGCCCGAAAAGGTCCTGGACGCACTGCTGCCGCGCTACATCGAGTCGCGCATCTTCGCAGCCATGCTCCAGGCAGCCGCTTCCGAGCTTGCAGCCCGCCAGCGCGCCATGAAGGCCGCAGGGGACAACGCCACGGACCTGATCAAGAAGTACACGCGACTTCGGAATAACGCCCGTCAGGCCGAAATCACCCAGGAACTTTCCGAGATCGTAGCCGGTGCGGACGCGCTCAGCGCATCCTGACCTGCTGCAGTCGAAGATAAGTTCCAACGCATAAAAAACTTAGTCCACACGCCATCTAACTGAGTGAAGTGAGAGAGATGACTGCCCAAACTGTCGAGCACGGATCTAAATCCGTAGCCTCGGGTGCCACCGGCCGTATCGCCCGTGTCATCGGCCCGGTTGTCGACGTCGAATTCCCGGCTGACGCAATCCCCACCATCTACAACGCCCTGACCACCGAGCTGACGCTCGACGGCCAGACCCGCACCATCACGTTCGAGACCTCCCAGCACCTGGGTGACAACCTCGTCCGTGCCATCTCCCTGCAGGCCACCGACGGCCTGGTCCGCGGTGCTGCCGTGGTTGACACCGGTGCACCCATCTCCGTCCCCGTAGGCGACGGCGTCAAGGGTCACATCTTCAACGTCCTGGGCCAGCCCCTGGACGTTACCGAAGACAAGCTGGAGATCTCCGAGCGCTGGCCGATCCACCGTTCGGCTCCGAACTTCGCTGACCTTGAAGGCTCCACCGAGATGCTGGAAACCGGCATCAAGGTGATTGACCTTCTCACCCCGTACATCAAGGGCGGCAAGATCGGCCTGTTCGGCGGTGCCGGTGTCGGCAAGACCGTGCTGATCCAGGAAATGATCACCCGTGTTGCCCGCAACTTCGGCGGTACCTCGGTATTCGCCGGCGTCGGCGAGCGTACCCGTGAAGGCAACGACCTCTGGGTTGAAATGGAAGAGGCGAACGTCCTGAAGGACACCGCCCTTGTATTCGGCCAGATGGATGAGCCGCCGGGAACGCGTCTTCGCGTGGCACTGTCGGCTCTGACCATGGCGGAATACTTCCGCGATGTGCAGAACCAGGACGTGCTGCTCTTCATCGACAACATCTTCCGCTTCACGCAGGCAGGCTCCGAGGTTTCCACCCTTCTCGGCCGCATGCCTTCCGCCGTGGGCTACCAGCCGAACCTGGCTGACGAGATGGGTCTGCTGCAGGAGCGCATCACGTCCACCAAGGGCCACTCGATCACGTCCATGCAGGCCATTTACGTGCCTGCAGATGACTACACCGACCCGGCCCCGGCCACCACGTTCGCCCACCTGGACGCGACCACGGAACTTTCCCGTGAAATCGCTTCCCGTGGCCTGTACCCGGCCGTGGATCCGCTGACCTCGACGTCGCGTATCCTCGACCCGCAGTACGTCGGCCAGGCGCACTACGACACGGCCATCCGCGTCAAGCAGATCCTCCAGAAGAACAAGGAACTGCAGGACATCATCGCCATCCTCGGCGTGGACGAGCTCTCCGAAGAGGACAAGATCGTCGTGTCGCGTGCACGCCGCATCCAGCAGTTCCTCTCGCAGAACACCTACACCGCCAAGCAGTTCACCGGTGTTGAGGGTTCGACGGTTTCCATCAAGGACACCATCGAAGGCTTCCGGGCCATCTGCGACGGCGACGTCGACCACATTGCAGAGCAGGCGTTCTTCAACGTCGGCGGCATGGATGACGTTGAGCGTCAGTGGGCGAAGATCCAAGAGCAGACCGGGAAGTGAGCCCCATGGCGGACGCTGCTGAACTCGAAGTTGAGATTGTTGCTGCCGACCACTTCGTGTGGTCGGGAGCGGCAAAGATGGTCAAGGCCCGCACCAGCGACGGCGAGATCGGGATCCTTCCCGGCCACTCGCCGGTGCTGGCCATCCTGGCAGAGGGCGGACTGGCCATCGAACCGGTGTCCGGTTCCCGCATTGAGGTAAGCGTTGACGGAGGATTCTTCTCCGTGGACAACAACCGCGTGGTCATCGTGGCCGACAATGCCAAGGTGACCAACGAAGCAACCGCCGGGACCCGCTGACCCCTTCCGATGGACAGCTCCTATATGTTCATTGCGTTGGCGGCCCTTTTCGGGCTGCTTGTCCTGGCAGTAATGCTCTTCGGGGTGCGCCGCAGCCAGCTGCGGCGCGCCCTCGGGACCTTCGATGCCTCCATCTGCCTTCCCCCTGCGGGATGGCGGATGGGGGTTTGCCGTTATACGGACACCCATCTGGAATGGCTGCGCCTGGTGTCGCTGAGTCCCCGCCCGCCGTACCGTTTCCTGCGCAGTTCACTGGAAATGGCAGGCTGGCGGGAGCCCACCGAGGCTGAGCGTGCCCGGATCCAGCCGGGCGCCGTCGTCGTCCGGCTGAACTACCAGGGCAGCGAAGTCCTGGTGGCCATGAAGTACGAGGCCTATACGGGCCTGTCCTCATGGGTGGAAGCCGGTCCCGTTGTGGGCATCGGCACCTGGCGCTAGGCGCCTGCTGAAAAGGCACAGGGATTCTCCCTGTGCCTTTTTTGCTGCCCGGGGGAGCGTGTTCCGTCCGCCTAGTATGGAGTAATGGAAGACGTCATTGTTGTTACCGGTCCGTCCACCCTCCGCGGCACCGTCACAGTCCCGGGGGCCAAGAACAGCGTCCTGAAGCTCATGGCGGCAACCCTGCTCGCACAGGGCCGCTCGGTCATTACGAACGTGCCGA
The DNA here is from genome assembly GCF_025244925.1 of Arthrobacter zhaoxinii. Taxonomy (NCBI): domain Bacteria; kingdom Bacillati; phylum Actinomycetota; class Actinomycetes; order Micrococcales; family Micrococcaceae; genus Arthrobacter; species Arthrobacter zhaoxinii. The sequence continues at coordinate 2,359,395 of NZ_CP104275.1, read as the reverse complement.
ACATCCAGGATGTGTGGATCATGGCCGAGCTGCTGCGCCGGCTGGGCTGCACCGTGGATTACGACGTCGATGCCGGCTCCGTGGCCGTGGACGTCCCGCAGGAGCTGGGCCACCAGGCGGATTATGACCTGGTCCGGGCCATGCGGGCGTCCATCTCCGTGCTGGGCCCGCTGGTGGCCCGCTGCCGCCGTGCGGAGGTGGCCCTGCCCGGCGGTGACGCCATCGGCTCACGAGGCCTGGACATGCACCGTGCCGGGCTGGAGCTCATGGGCGCCGAGATCGGCATCGACCACGGCTACCTGGTGGCGTCGGTGCCCGAAGGGCTGCACGGTGCGGAGCACATCCTGGACTTTCCCTCCGTGGGCGCCACGGAAAACCTGATGATGGCCGCCACGCTGGCCAGCGGCCGGACCGTCATCGACAACGCCGCCCGGGAACCGGAAATCACGGACATTGCCCGGATGCTCAACGGCATGGGTGCGAAAATCAGCGGCGTAGGGACGAACACGCTGGTCATCGACGGCGTGCAGGAACTGCATCCGGTGGAGCACCGGGTGGTGCCGGACCGGATTGTTGCCGGTACCTGGGCCTTCGCCGCAGCCATCACCGGCGGTGAGATTGAGGTCCGGCACGCCGACGCCTCCGCTCTGGCCGTGGTGCTGGACAAGCTGGTCCAGGCGGGCTGCGAAGTCATCACGGGGGAGGACGGCTTCACGGTCAAGGGACCGGACCGCCCGGAACCCATCAACGTATCCACGCTGCCGTATCCCGGGTTCCCGACCGATCTGCAGCCCTTCGTGGTGGCGCTGAACGCCGTCTCGACCGGCTCGGGCATGGTCACGGAAAATGTCTTCGAGGCCCGGTGGGGCTTCACCTCGGAACTGGCACGGCTCGGAGCGGTGGTGCGGCTCGACGGGCACCACGCCCTGATCCAGGGGGTTCAGCTCCTGTCCGGTGCCCCGGTGGTTGCCAACGATATCCGTGCCGGCGCTGCCCTGGTCATTGCCGGCCTGGCAGCGGACGGAACCACGGAAGTACGCGGCGTGGACCATATTGACCGCGGCTATGAGCGGTTCATGGAAAACCTGCGGGGGCTCGGCGCCGGCGTGGTGCGCCGCCGCGGATAAAGTCCTTGACGAAAAAAGGTACCAATAAGGAAAGCCCCCGGCAGCTGCCGGGGACTTTCCTTATGTTCCTCGCGGAACTGCGTGCGGTGCCTTGGAGGGCGGTGCCTTAGAGGGCGGTGACGCCGGTGGCCTGGGGGCCCTTGGCGCCCTGGCCGATTTCGAAGGAAACGCGCTGGTTTTCGTCGAGGGTCTTGAATCCGTTGGTCTGGATTTCGGAGTAGTGAACGAAGACGTCGCCGTCGGAGTCGTCCGGGGTAATGAAGCCGAAGCCCTTTTCGGCGTTAAACCATTTGACGGTACCCTGAGCCATTGTTTTCTCCTCATAATGTGGAACTTACCTGCACGGTCCGTGCCGGTTATGTTACTGAAGCAAGAAAGCCCAAGTTCTTGCCGTTCAGCAGTTCCTTGAGGAGCTTCTCACTCGCAACGGTCTTGCGAGCATGAAAAAACACCTACACAAAGACTTGGTATTAGAGTCGCATAACCGAATTGCGTGGTCAATGCTGAAAACGAAATTTTTGGGAAAGTTTTTCCACGGGTGTTTTTTCAGCGCGGGAGCCAGGTTCCGCCGCGCAGGACCGCCTGCAGGTCCAGGTCTTCAGACACCACCAGGGCATCCGCCCGCAGGCCGCGGCGCAGCGCCCCTACTTCGTCTGCAAGCCGAAGCACGTCGGCCGGCACCGCGGTGGCTGAGCCCACTGCGTCCGCCAGCGGCACCCCGGCGGCGACGGCGGTACGCACGCACTGCAGCAGCGTCGCCGTGCTCCCGGCGAGCGTGCCGTCATCAAGGCGGGCCGCCCCGTCCCGGACGACGACGTCGGCGGCCCCCAGGCGGTAGGTGCCGTCCCCCAGACCGGTGGCGGACGTGGAGTCGCTGACCAGTGCCACGTTCGGGGCGCCGACGAGCTCAAAGACGGTACGGACAAGCGCCGGGTCCACATGCACCCCGTCGGCTATCAGTTCGACCACTGCGCCCCCGCTGCGGGCGGCCCGCAGGCACGCGGAGACCGCCCCGGGGGAGCGGTGGTGCAGGGGATCCATGCCGTTAAACAGATGCGTCACGGTGGGGCGGGGCGCGTAGCCGCCGAAGCCGGCCTCCTCCATTTCGTCCCGGGCGGCCTCCAGCGCCTCCGCAGCAACCTCGTCGGCGGCGCGGGTGTGCCCCAGGGAGGGGATCACGCCGCGCAGGATCAGGCGGTCCACGAGGTCATCGGCTCCGGGCAGCTCGGGGGCATAGGTCATGGTGACCAGTTCGCTGTCCGCGGCCTCGATGAGTTCGTCCACGAAGGCGGGGTCCGGAGGGAGCAGGAACGCAGGATCCTGCGCGCCGCCCCGCTCCGGTGCGAGGAAGGGTCCCTCGGCGTGGATCCCGGCGACGAGCCCTTCCCGGGCCAGTGCGCCGAGCCGCGCCGCAGCAGCCAGCAGGTCCGCCCGCGGCGCCGACACTGTGCTGGCGAGCATCGTGGTGGTTCCCGCAGCGTGCAGGAAAGCTGCCGCACGGCGCACTCCGTCGGCATCCGAGGTGGTGAAGTCGCCGCCCGCGGCGCCGTGGCAATGCAGGTCCACGAGCCCGGGGAGGATAAGCGCCCCCGCGGGGAGGGGCGCGGGGGCAGGCCAGCCGGCGTCGTCAAACCCGCCGGCCGGCCCGGCGTACGTGATCCGGTCCCCCTCGAAGGCCAGGATGCCGTCGGGCACCAGCTCGTCCGGGGTCAGCAGGGTGCCCCGGAGGTAGCCGCGGTCCCGGCTGCGCGCACTTGGGTTCATGCACCGATTCTAGGCATGCCGGGCCCGCGGCCGGGAGCGGAACGGGGAGTCAGAACAGACGGGAATCCCGGTCATCCACGCCGCGCATGGCGTCGTAGTCGAGCGTGAGGCAGGTGATCCCGCGGTCTTCGGCCAGCACACGGGCCTGCGGCTTGATCTGCTGGGCGGCAAAAATGCCCCGCACCGGTGCCAGCAGCGGGTCGCGGTTGAGGAGTTCCAGGTACCGGGTCAGCTGCTCCACGCCGTCGATGTCTCCGCGGCGCTTCAGCTCCACGGCCACCGTCGCGCCGGCGGCGTCGCGGGCGAGGATGTCCACGGGACCGATGGCGGTCATGTATTCGCGGCGGATCAGCGTGTGGCCCGCGCCGAGCCGGTGGATCTGTTCAGCCAGCAGCCGCTGCAGGTCCGCTTCGACGCCGTCCTTGATCAGGCCGGGATCGGTGCCGAGGTCGTGGGAGACGTCGGAGAACCGCTCATAGATGCTGATGATGAGGCGGTCGTCGGTCTTGGCGCTCTGGACGTTCCAGACTTCGGTGACGCCGGCTTCGGCGTCCGTCTCGTCGGGTTCCAGGCTGCGCAGGGTGGCCGGAGGGCTCATCCAGTTCAGCGGTTTGTAGGATCCGCCGTCGGAATGGATCAGGACGGAACCGTCGGCCTTCACCATGAGCAGCCTTACGGCCAGGGGCAGATGGGCACGGAGGCGGCCGACGTAGTCAACGGAGCAGCGGGCTATTACTAAACGCACAGTTGCACTTTACCGGCTCAACTGCGGCAAAATGACTTCTATGCCCCGTTCGAATCATCCCCGCCGCGCGCCCGCCACCGGCAGCGCCGCCGGTCGGAACGCACGCCGTAAGTGGGCATCGCCCCCGCCGGAGCGGGATCTGGAACGCACCCGCGCCGGTATTCCGATGCGAGAAAGCGGTCCCGACGGCGAATGGTCGGTGCGGCAAATCACGGCCGGCAAAGCCGCAAAGGACTACCGGTGCCCCGGCTGCGCGCAGATCATTCCGCCCGGCACCGCCCACTTGGTGGTGTGGCAGGAAGACTCGCTGCTGGGGCGGCAGACCGCCGTTGAGGGCCGCCGGCACTGGCACAACCACTGTTGGCGGATCCGCCGACGGTACTGACTCACCGCCCGGGCAAAAGTTGCGCCCGGGTCAGACCCTGTCCTGCCGGGCGATGAAGACTTCCTTGAGCAGCAGCAGGGTGGCGGCCGCCGTCGGAATGGCTATCAGTGCCCCCAGCACCCCGAGGAGGCTGCCGCCGGCAATCACGGCAATCACGGCGACGGCGCCGGGTACCGCCACGGCCCGCTGCATCACGCGCGGGGAGACGAAGTACGCCTCGAACTGTAGGTAGGCCATGTAGAGGATGGCGAAGACCACGGCCGTCTGCCAGCCCTCGGTCAGTGCCACCAGGGAGACCAGCACCAGGGCGATGGGCGGGCCGACCAGCGGAATGAACGCCAGCAGTGCGACCAGGAAGGCCAGCAGCACCGAGAACGGAACACCCGTGATGGTCATCACGATGAAGGCATAGGTGGCATCAAGCAGCGCCACGAAGCCCTGGCCGATCACGTAGTTGCCGACGCTGCCGGTGATTTCCTCGGCCAGGGCTTCCACCCGGCGGCGGCGGCTGCGCGGCGCCAGCCGGTAGGCCCACTTCTTCATCGAGGGGAGGGACGCCAGGAAATACAGGGTCAGGACCAGGATGATCAGGGCGCCGAACAGGCCGTTCGCGATCACCGTGCCCACACTGAGCACACCGCCGAAAATGCCGCCCACGGCATCGCTGTTGGAGAAGAAACGGCCTACTTCTTCCTCGATCCGGCTCCGGACCTGGAACTGCTTGTCGATGTTGACGAAGAAGTCGGACGCCAGGAAGTTGTTGATGTATCCCGGGGCCCTGGCGATGATTTCCGTCGTCTGGCTCACGATGGTGGGGATCAGGGTGGCAAAGAAAGCCGTCACCACGCCTGCCAGCACCAGCACCGTGACGGCGATGCCGGCGGGGCGGGGGATTCCCCGTGCACCCAGCCAACGGACCACCGGATCCAGCCCCAGTGCGATGAACAGAGCGGCGCCGATCCAGACGAGGAGCTCGCCGACATTGGTGATGACGAAGAACAGCAGCAGGGCCAGTCCAACGCCGACCGTGAGCATAAAACCGAAGTAGATAGGGTGGGCGCGCATGCTCCCGGGGTCGGCCTCCGGCCCGTGCCCGCCGCCGCTGACGCTCAGCCGTTCATCGGGAAGGCGCACGTCACTGTCGACGGTGATTTCCGGACCGGCGGCGTCCTCGGGCGGGAATTCGAAGCGCGGCCTCGGACGGGCACCGGGAACTCCGTGGCGCAGGCTGTAGCGGACCCGGTCCGCAGCTGTGGACAGGAACCCCGGCATCGGAGTGCGGCCTGCTTTCGGGTCGGGAGCATCCGCAGGTTTCTTGTCCGCCGGGCCGGGGAGCGGCGCGTGGACGGGCACGTCCTCGTTTTCGCTCATTTCGCGCGTTTCTCCTCTGCCTTTTTGGGCTCCTGGTACGAACCGAAACCTTACCAGCAGGCGCGCCCGCGGGACCCGTTATCCCGTGCTCCCGGCTGCCTGTACCTGCCGCGGCCGGAAGACGAATGGGTGCTCTGAACGGATTTCGTTACCATTGGGTTATCAAGTGCCAGGACATATTTGCCCCGCTGTGATTTCGCGCCTGCATTACGGAGCTTCGTTCCTCCCGCAGGCAGGGGAATTCGCCGCCCTGCCATGTCATTTGCCCAGACTGAAGATAGGTAAGTTGTGCGAAACAAATTTGCAGTTCCGCTGATCATCCTCGGGGTGCTGCTAATGCTGATAGGCATTGGCCAGCGCACCTTTTGGGCGCCCTCGGAGACCAAATCGGTCGCCATGGATGCCGAAGGCCACGAGGGGGCCGTCGTCACCGTGCTGGAACCGGAACTGCTGGCCGAATACTCCGACGGCGTGGACATTACCGTCCGTTCGGAGGCTCCCTTCACGCTGGCGGTCGGCCGGGCCAACGATGTTCAGGCATGGGTGGCGGATGCCGCCGCCACCAGGCTTAGCCCGGGTGAAGGCCGCCTTGGCCTGACCGTCGGCACCGACAAGACCGGAAAGACCGCTCCGAATCCCGCCGGTTCCGACCTCTGGGTTGTTGAAGAGTCCGGTGAAGGTGAATTGTCCTACGACTGGAAGGCACCGGGGGAGGGTGACTGGCGCATCCTGCTGGCCACGGACGGCACTGCTCCCGCCCCCGCTGACGTGACCCTGACCTGGGAAAACGATGAGACCCGTCCGTTCGCCGTGCCACTGATCGTTGCCGGCGCCCTGCTGGCCGTCCTGGGCCTGGCCCTCGCCTTCCTGCGCAGCGGCGGACCGCGACGCAGAGGGGGCAGCAGCGCCGGCCCGGAGACCGGGACACCTGCCAAGCAGGCCAGCGTCTCGGGAACGACGTCGGCTTTCACCGCGATCCGCCCGGGACGCCGCCGTCCGGCCTTCCTGGCTGCTGCCGCAGCTGCCGTGCTGGCGGCCGGCTCCGCCCCGGCAGCGGCCCTGGCCGATGACTCCGCGGCCGGAAGCCGTCCGGTGATACTCGATTCCCAGCTGACCCGCATTCTGGATTCCGTGGCCGGCACGGTCCGGGCCGGTGACGCCGCCAAGGATGCCTCACTGCTTCAGCCGCGCGTCAGCGGCCCCGCCTACGCCATGCGCGAGGCGAACTACGCCGTGGCGGCAAAGTCGGCCGATCACGAGGCCCCGGTGCCTGTGGAAGCGGCGGAACTGCGGACCCAGTCGATCAGCAGCGGAGCGGACTGGCCCCGCACGGTCGTCGCCGTCACCCAGGGCGAGGGAAACCCGGTGCCGCAGGTGCTGCTGCTCGTCCAGGAATCGGCCCGGGATAACTACAAGCTGGTTTCAGCAGTCGAAATGCTGCCTGCCAGCACCTTCCCGCAGGCACCGGAAGCCGATGCCGGCACCGATCAAATCCCCGCGGCCTCGGACAACGGGCTCGTGATGTCTCCGCAGGACGCAGTGGCAGCGCTGGCGGATTCCCTGACCACGCCGGACGGCACGCACAAGGACACGTTCGCCGGCAACCGGTTCAGCGACGATGTGGTGGAGTTCCAGAAGACGACCCAGACCGATCCCCGGAACGAGTTCGCGCGCATCGAGTTCAGCCATACCCCCGACGCGCAGGCAACGTATGCCCTGCGGACCGAGGACGGCGGCGCGATCGTGTTCGGCTACCTGTCCAACACGTTCTCGAGCACACCCAAGGAAGCCGGCGACTCGGTCAACCTCGAAGGCACTGTCTTCCAGGCACTGACCGGCAAGCCGAACACCGACAAGGGCATTGACGTCACCCACGGCGAAGCCGTGATGCTCTATGTGCCGGCGTCCGGCGGGACCAGCCAGGCCCTGGTGGTGGGTGCGGCCCAGGAACTGCTGTCCGCAAAGCTCAAGTAGGCACGGCATGGGCTTGCCGGTGCACGGGCGCGGCGTAATAAGGTGAAGAAATGAGCACACCGAACCACCGCCCGTCACCGGCGGCCCCCTCTTCCATGAACCTGCGGGGGGCAGTGGACCTTTCCGCCCTCAAGGCCCGTTCCGCAGCCCCCGCAGCCCAGGCGGCCCCGGCTGCTTCGGCCGGTGCCGCACCCGGCGCCGCTCCTGCACCGTCACCGTTCGTGGTGCAGGTCTCTGAACAGACCTTCCCGCAGGTGGTCCAGCTGTCCGCCGAAGTGCCGGTGGTCATTGACCTGTATTCCGACGCGAGCCCGGACTCCCAGCAGGTCTCCGCCATCCTGGCCGCCATCGCGGTGGAACAGAACGGCAAAATGCTGCTGGCCCGCGTGGACGCCCAGGCCTACCCGCAGATTGCCCAGGCCTTCTCCGCGGTTGCCGTCCCCACCGTTGCCGCCGTGATCAAGGGCCAGCCGGTGCCGCTGATGGACCGGCTGCTCCCCGAAGAGCAGATCCGCGCCCTTGTTGGTGAACTGATGCAGGTGGCCGCCGCCAACGGCGTCAACGGATCCCTTGAAGGCGGAACGGAGCAGGCACCGGCGGAGGACGCGCCCCTGCCTCCGCTGCACCAGGAAGCCTTCGACGCCATCAACGCCGAGGACTACGACACCGCGGCAGCAGCATACCGCCGGGCCCTCGCCGAGCAGCCCGCAGATGCGGAAGCGAAGGCCGGCCTGGCGCAGGTGGAACTCATGGCCCGGCTGCGCGATGCGGACGCGGATGCCGTCCGCCGGGCCGGCGCCGAGGAACCGGACAACGTACAGGCACAGCTTGCCGTCGCGGACCTGGACATTGCCGGCGGGCACGTGGAGGACGCCTTCCGCCGGATCACCGGCCTGATCGGCAGGGTGCACGGCGAGGACCGTGAGACTGCCCGGCTCCGGCTGCTGGATCTTTTCGAAGTGGTGGGTGTCTCGGACCCCCGGGTTACCAAGGCCCGCTCCGCCCTCGCCCGGGCATTGTTCTAGGACGGCGGGAATCCCCATGGACGTACCCTCCCTCTTTGACCCCATCACGCTGCGCGGACTTGAGCTGGCCCACCGGGGCTGGGTTGCCGCGATGTGCCAGTACAGCGCGGATCCGGCCAACGCGCCGGGAGTGCCCAACGACTGGCACCTGATGCATCTGGGGTCCTTCGCTGCCGGCGGGGCGGCCCTGATCATCACCGAGGCTGCAGCGGTGAACCCGACCGGGCGGATCAGCCCGCAGGACGCCGGCATCTGGAATGACGGGCAGGCCGGTGCCTGGCAGCGCATCACCGACTTTGTGCACCGCCACGGTGCCGTGGACGCGCGTATCGGTATCCAGTTGGCGCACGCCGGACGCAAGGCCTCCACCTATGCTCCGTTCGCGGCCGGGCAGGGCAGCGTGCCGCCGGCCGACGGCGGCTGGCAGACCGTGGGCCCCACGGCGGACCCGTTCGGCAGCTTTGCGGCCCCGGCTCAGCTGGACGAAGCCGGTATCCGGCAGGTCATCCGCGACTTCGCCGACGCCGCCGTCCGCTCCGTGGACGCCGGATTCGACACGATCGAAATCCACGGTGCGCACGGCTACCTGCTGCACCAGTTCCTCAGCCCGCTGGTCAACACCCGCACTGACGCGTGGGGCGGGGATGAAGCCGGGAGGAACCGGCTGACCCTGGAGGTCATCGACGCGGTACGGGCAGTGATTCCCGATTCCATGCCGCTGCTGCTGCGCATTTCCGCGACGGACTGGATGCCCGGGGGAGTGGACGCGGAGTCCTCAGTGGTGCTGGCACGCGCTGCCCGGGAGCGCGGCGTGGACCTGGTGGATGTCTCCACCGGCGGCGCGGTTCCCGGGGCATCAATCAAGGTGGGCCCGAACTACCAGGTGGAATATGCAGAAGCGGTGCGCCGCGGCGCGTCCGTGCCCACCGCCGCCGTCGGACTCATCGACTCGGGCACCCAGGCGGAGGAGATCCTGCAGGCCGGTTCCGCGGACGCGATCCTCGTTGCCCGCGCCGCGCTGCGGGACCCGCACTGGTGGATGCGTGCGGCCGTGGAGCTGGATGCCAAGCTGCCCTGGGTGCCGCAGTACGAGCGGGCTGCACGCCGGGGGATGTTCTAGTGAAGGGCTTTCCCCCGCAGGCCTAGTCCCCTCGGGGGACCCGGTCTGCGGGCACGGGTGCTGAATTGGTCCTTTGTGCCGAGGACGTCCCGGCACCGGATGGCTAGGCTGAACCCATGACATCACTACCGGATTCCGTCCCGGCACTGTCCGTGCGCGGACTCGCCAAGCGCTTCGGTTCCAAAACGGCCGTCAACGGGATCACCCTGGATGTGCCTCAGGGCTCCTTCTACGGATTGGTGGGTCCCAACGGGGCGGGCAAGACCACGTTGCTCTCCCTGGCCACCGGACTGCTGCGGCCGGACGCGGGCTCCGCATGGGTGCACGGCACCGATGTGTGGGCCCGCCCCCTCGAAGCCAAACGGCTGATGGGGATCCTGCCGGACGGCGTCCGCCTCTTCGACCGGCTGACCGGTGAGCAGCTGGTGACGTACGCGGGACTGCTGCGCGGCATGGACCGGGAGACGGTCCGGACGCGGACCAAGGATCTGCTGGCCGCCATGGACCTCAGTGCTGATGCGGGCAAGCTCGTGGTGGATTACTCCGCGGGAATGACGAAGAAAGTAGCCCTGGCGTCCGCCCTGATCCATGCCCCGCGCCTGCTGGTCCTGGACGAACCGTTCGAGGCGGTGGATCCGGTCTCCGCCGCCAATATCCGCGACATCCTCGCCGGGTACGTTTCCTCCGGCGGAACAGTCATTGTTTCCAGCCATGTCATGGACCTCGTCCAGCGGATGTGCGATCACGTTGCAGTGGTCGCCGGCGGTAACCTGCTGGCCGCAGGAACAGTGGACGAGGTCCGCGGTGACGCCACGCTGGAGGACCGCTTTGTATCGCTGGTCGGCGGCCGGACCCACTCGGAGGGGCTGGAATGGTTGCGCACCTTCTAAGGCTAAAGTTCCTGCTGCTGCGTAATTCCCTGCGCCGCAGCCCCTGGCAGCTGGTCGGGATTGTCCTCGGTGCGCTCTATGCGCTGGGTATCCTGGCCGTGCTGATCGCGGCCCTGTTTGTCGTGGGGGATGATCCGGCGACGGCCCGGACAGCGGTCATCCTGGCCGGAGCCGCAGCGGTTGCCGGCTGGGCCTTGATACCGGTGGTGTTTTCGGGCCTGGACCTGACCCTGGATCCGGCCCGGTTCACCACCTATGCCGTCCCCACCCCGCAGCTGCTGACCGGTCTGGCCGCGGGCGGGCTGATCGGTATTCCCGGGGCCGCCATGCTGCTGGCCGTACTGGCGCAGGCTGCGAGCTGGTACCGCTTCCCGGGGGCGCTGGCCGCAGCACTGGTGCTTTCCGCGGTAGCGCTCTTCACCTGCCTGATCGCCGCGCGCGTCACCGTGGCCGCAGCCGTCTCCCTGACCGGCTCCCGCAGGTTCCGCGACTTTACCGGGCTGCTGCTGGTCATCCCACTGGTGCTGCTGGGCCCCATCATTTCCGCGGTGGGAAACGGGATCAGTGCCGGCGGCAACCTCCTTCCGCGCCTGGCCGACGTGCTCGCGTGGACGCCGTTGGGTGCGGTCTGGGCGGTGCCCGGCGACATTGCCCTCGGCAATTACGGTGCCGCGGGTGCCAAGGCACTTATCGCCCTGGTTTTCCTGGCGGTCCTGGTCCTGGCCTGGAAGGCCCTGCTGCTGCGGGCGCTGGTCAGCCCGCCGCAGTCTGCAGCGGGCCGGAAGAGCGCCGGGCTCGGACTCTTCTCGCGTTTCCCCGCCACTCCCACCGGAGCGGTGGCCGCGCGGGCACTTATCTACTGGCTGCGGGACCCCCGCTACAGCGCTTCACTGCTCATTGTCCCGCTGCTGGCGGTGGTGCTGGTGTTCAGCGGTAACAACGCCGGCCCCGACGGCGGTCTGCTGGTCTGCCTGGCGCTGGGTCCGCTGATCGGCTTCCTGGTGGGCTTCTCGCTCCACGCGGATGTCTCCTACGACAACACGGCCTTTGCCCTCCACCTGGCGACGGGAATCAGCGGCCGTGCCGACCGGGCCGGAAGGGTCCTCGCCTGCGCGGTGTTCGCCGTTCCCGCCGTCGTCTTGGCCTCCGTGCTGCCGGCGGTGCTGATCGGACGCCCGGCGCTGCTCCTTCCCGTACTGGGGGTGAGCCTGGCCGCCCTGTTGATGGGCCTGGGTCTCTCCAGCGCGGTGTCCGCACGGTATACGTACAACGTGCCGCTGCCCGGGGAGAACGCCTTCAAGACTCCGCCAGGCTCCACCGGACGGGCGATGCTGGTGCAGAGCGCCTTCAGCCTCCTGCTGTTTGTCCTGCTGCTGCCGGTGCTGGTTCCCGGAGCGCTCGCCGTCGTTCTGGAGAGCACTCTCTGGGGTGCTGTGACACTGCTCGCGGGACTGGTGCTGGGCGCGGCGGTGCTGATCCTCGGGATCCGGCTGGGCGGGCGCTGGCTCGACGCCCGCGGACCGGAACTGCTGCAGCAGGTCTCCGTCAACAAATAGTCTGCGGGTACTAAGATGGAACGCATGAGCCTGCCTCCCGATCCTTTCGAAAACGATCCCCGCCGCCTGGATGACAACGGTACGTCCACGGCCACCATCGAGCGCGAAGAACTCCGCGAAGAGCTGGAACCCGGCGACAGTGAGCGCTTTGCCCACTATGTCCGCAAGGAAAAGATCATGGAATCCGCGCTTTCGGGCGAGCCCGTCATCGCCCTTTGCGGCAAGGTCTGGACACCCGGACGTGACCCGAAAAAGTTCCCCGTCTGTCCCACGTGCAAGGAAGTCTACGACGGCCTGCGTCCCGAAGGCGACGACCCCAAGGGTAAGAAGTAGTACGTTCTTCCGGCCGTGATGTGCCCGCTCCGTTTCCCAGCCTTCCGCGGTGAAGGCAGTTAGTCCTGATGCCTGCATGACCACTGTTATTACGCCTGCGCCCACCCGTCGAGAGCCGGGAAGGGGTGCGTTTTCCGCGTGAGTTCCGAAACCCTGTTCGGCGCCGGTGCGTCCCTGCCGCCCGCGTATCCCGAACGTGCCGCCTGGGGTACCGCCCCGAAGCTGCGCCAGTGGCAGGCGGAGGCACTGGAGAAGTACTTTGCGTCCAATGCCAGCGACTTCCTCGCCGTGGCAACCCCCGGCGCCGGTAAAACCACCTTCGCCCTGCGGGTGGCGAACGAACTGGTGGAACGCGGCATCGTCAACCGCATCACCGTCGTCGCGCCCACGGACCACCTGAAGCGGCAGTGGGCCGACGCCGCCGCCAAGGTGGGCCTGGCCATCGACCCGAACTTCAAGAACGCCGACGGACGGCACGGACACGGGTTCATCGGCGTGGCCGTCACCTACGCGCAGGTGGCGTCCAAGCCGATGCTGCACCGCGCCAAGACCGAGGCTGCCCGCACCCTGGTGATCCTGGACGAAATCCACCACGGCGGCGACGCCCTGTCCTGGGGCGACGGCATCCGGGAAGCGTTCGAACCGGCCGTGAAGCGGCTTTCCCTGACCGGTACGCCGTTCCGCTCCGATACGGCAGCCATTCCCTTCGTGGAGTACGTCGAAGACCGGGACGGGATCCGCCGGTCCAAGGCGGACTACACCTACGGCTACGGCCAGGCGCTCAAGGACCACGTGGTCCGCCCGGTGATGTTTATGGCCTATTCCGGGCAGATGCGCTGGCGGACCAGTGCAGGCGATGAAATGGCCGCGTCGCTGGGCGAAGCCGCGGTGACCAAGGACATCACCGCGCAGGCCTGGCGCACCGCCCTGAACCCCACCGGCGAGTGGATCCCCGCGGTGCTGGCCGCCGCGGACCGCCGCCTCACCGAGGTGCGCCGGTCCGTGCCCGACGCCGGCGGGCTGGTGATTGCCACGGACCACGACGACGCCCGCGCCTACGCCGGCTGGCTGAAGAAGATCATGGGCGAATCACCCACCGTGATCCTTTCGGACGATGCCAAGGCCTCCGAAAAAATCGAGGAGTTCTCCGCCGGCACCCAGCGCTGGATGGTTGCGGTGCGCATGGTGTCCGAAGGCGTGGACGTGCCCCGCCTCGCCGTCGGCGTGTATGCCACCTCCACCGCCACGCCGCTGTTCTTCGCGCAGGCCGTGGGGCGTTTCGTGCGTGCCCGCAAGCGCGGCGAAACGGCGTCGGTGTTCCTGCCGTCCGTGCCGAACCTGATGGCGCTGGCCAACCAGATGGAAGTTGAACGCGACCACGCACTGGACCGCCCGGACAACCACCTGGAGGAGGAAGGCTTCGGCCTGGAGGACAGCCTCATGGAGGCGGCCAACCGTGAGGAAAAGGCCTCCGGCGAGCTGACCAAGCAGAAGTTCGAGGCTCTGGAATCCCAGGCCTCCTTTGACCGGGTACTGTTCGACGGCGGCGAGTTCGGCACAGGAGGCGCGCTGGGCAGCGAGGAGGAACAGGACTTCCTCGGCATCCCCGGCCTGCTGGACGCGGACCAGATGAGCACCCTGCTGCGCCAGCGCCAGCATGAGCAGCTCTCCCGCAGGGGCCGCCGCTCCGGCGCCGCCGCGGAGGCAGCCCCGGTGGAAGCCCCCGAAGTGGTGGACCACCGCCGGCTCACCGAGCTGCGGGCAGAGCTGGCGAAGAACGTTTCAGCCTGGTCCGCCCGCTCCGGCATGCCCCACGGGGTGGTGCACAGCGAACTGCGGCGGATCTGCGGCGGGCCGCCCGTGGCGCAGGCCAACGAGGAGCAGCTGAACAAGCGGCTGAAGAAGCTGCAGGACTGGTTCATCGGCCGTAAGTAGCGGCAGGCAAAAGGGCCGGCCCGCAGAAGCGGGCCGGCCCTTCGCGTGGCGTGCGGCGGTTACAGGTCGATGATCTCGACGCCGGCGTCTTCCAGTTCCGCCCACGCCGCGAGCGTGGTCTCCCGCTTGATGCCGCGGCACAGCTCCGGAATCACCGCGGTGGTGTAGCCGGCGGCAAGGGCGTCCAGGGCGGTGGCGCGTACGCAGTAGTCCGCAGCCAGGCCCAGCACCACCACCTCGTCCACGTCATTGTCCCGCAGCCAGTCGTCCAGGCTGAGGGTTTCCGTGTCCGCATCGGGCTCCGCTTCGGGGTCGCCCAGGGGCACCTCCACGTCCGGGGCCAGGACACCCTCGAAACCGGAATAGGCGGCCTCGTACTGGCCCTTGCGGAAGAAGGCATCAACCAGCTCGGTATCCAGGTCCGGGTGCAGCTGCGCGCCGGGAGTCCCTGCCACGCAGTGCCGCGGCCAGGAGTCCACGAAGTCCGGTGTTTCGGAGAAATGTGCACCGGGATCGATGTGCCAGTCCTGGGTTGCCGCGACCAGGTCGTACCGGCCTGCCGAGGTCTCCACGTAATCGGTGATGACACCGGCGAGGTCGGCCCCGCCGGCCACTGCCAGCGAGCCGCCTTCGCAGAAGTCGTTCTGCACGTCGACAATAATCAGGGCGCGGGCCATGCTTACTCCTCGTATTCGGTGGGGATGGCAGGTTCGCCGCGCTGCAGGCGGTTCACCGAGGTGGGCAGTTCGGCGAGGGACGCCGCGTGCCGCTGCGCAGCACGCGTCACCGCCTCGGGCCCGGTCCAGCCGGGCAGGACGCGGCCGTCGGCCACGAACTGGTGCAGCAGGGTACGGTCATCGCCGTCGTTCTCCGGGGCGTGGCCGATGCCGATCACCTCGGCGGTCGCCGTCCCGTGGTCATCCAGGCGCCGCAGCGCGTACTTCCGTCCGCCGAGCGACACCTTGTTCTTCGCGGCCTTGGCCACGGAGACGAACTCGTGGTCGTCTCCCTCGCGGCTGACCAGCTTGTAGACCATGCCGGCGGTGGGGGCGCCGGAACCGGTGACCAGGGAGGTGCCGACGCCGTAGGTATCCACGGGCGCCGAGGCCAGCGCCGCGATGGCGAACTCGTCCAGGTCGGACGTGACCATGATGCGGGTGTCTGTGTTGCCCAGCTCGTCAAGCAGATCGCGCACCCAGCGGGCCTGCGCCACAAGGTCCCCGGAATCCAGCCGCACGCCGCCCAGGGACGGTCCGGCGACCTCCACGGCCGTGCGGACTCCCTGCTCGACGTCGTACGTATCCACCAGCAGGGACGTGCCCGCCCCCAGCGCCGCCGTCTGCGCGGTGAAGGCTTCCTTCTCGGAATCGTGCAGGAGCGTGAAGGAATGCGCGGCCGTACCGACCGTCTTCAGGCCGTAGCGCCGTCCCGCCTCCAGGTTGGAGGTGCTGTTGAACCCGGCAATCACCGCGGCGCGGGCTGCGGCAACGGCTGCTTCCTCGTGCGTGCGGCGCGAACCCATTTCAATGCACGGGCGGCCGTCGGCGGCGGAGGTCATACGGGAGGCCGCGGAGGCAATGGCGCTGTCGTGGTTGAGCATGGACAGGACCATGGTCTCGAGGATGCAGGCCTCACCGAAGGTGGATTCGACAATCAGCAGCGGGGACTGCGGGAAGTAGGCTTCACCCTCGGCGTAGCCGTAGATGTTGCCGGAGAACCGGAAATCCGCCAGCCACGCGAGGGTGCCTTCATCCACCACGTTGGTGTCGGCCAGGAAATCCAGCTGCGGCTGGTCAAAACGGAAATTTTCCAGGGCCTCCAGGATGCGGCCCGTACCGGCGGTGACGCCGTAGCGGCGGCCGTCCGGCAGACGCCGGGCAAAGACTTCGAACACGGACCGGCGGGAGGCCGTGCCCGCGTGGAGGGCGGCCTGGAGCATGGTCAGCTCGTAGTGGTCCGTGTAGAGGGCGGAATTCGGGGAGGAGGCGGGACTGTTCACAGGCAAAACTCTAACCCGCTTATCCCGAATGAGGAGACGGTGGCCGGGCGCAGGTCCGAAACGGATTTCTCACTACAATTGGAACCATGGCTACCAGCACTGCGACCGGAACGGACACCCTGACACGTGAGGAGACCCAAGGCCTCACGGCAGCGGACATCCCCTGGGTCGTGATTGTCTGGAATGACCCGGTCAACCTGATGAGCTATGTCAGCTACGTTTTCCAGAGCTACTTCGGCTACTCGGAGTCCAAATCCCACCGCCTGATGCTGGAAGTGCACGAGGCCGGGAAATCCGTGGTGGCCACCGGATCACGCGAATCCGCGGAACGGGACACCCTCGCGATGCACTCCTACGGGCTGTGGGCCACCTTCCAGAAGGCGGACGCGGCTTAGCGCCGCCGCCCCCTAAAGACCCAGCCCCAAGACCCAGAATAGAAACGGATAGACGTGGCCACCGGCTTCAAGCTCACCCGCAAGGGCATTACCGCAAACCTGGAACCGGGGGAGCGGGACCTGCTGCGCAAACTTTTCTCCGACGTGCAGGAGCTCCTCGAACCGGACACGGCAGCGGACGCTGATCCCCTCGCCGCCATGGTCGGCATCGACCCGTCGGCCGCCGTCCCCGAAGATTCCGCGCTGCTGCGGCTGCTCCCCAGCGGCACTACAGGCAACGACGACGACGCCCTGGAGTTCCGGCGGTTCACGGAACGCTCGCTGCGGGAATCGAAACAGGGTGCCCTCCGTTCCGCCGCGCTGCAGCTTGAAGCGGCTCCGCTGCGGCTGGACACCGAGCAGGCGCAGCTTTTCGCCCGGGCGCTCAACGACGTCCGGCTGGTGCTGGGCGACCGCCTGGGCATTGAGGACGACGAAACCGCCGAGCGGCTGCATGACATCACCGATCCCTCCAAGGCCCAGGACGTCGACGGATACCTTGCGCTGGTGTACAACTTCGTCACATGGCTGCAGGAGACGCTGATGCAGGCACTGCTGGAGTCCCTGAACTGACGGGCATCAGCCCGCTTCGGCAGATACCTTTGTGAGCAAGGGCACGGAACCGTGAATGTCCCAGCGCCCGGGGGAGGACTATTGTCGTTACATTATGAGTTCGCACCCGGCCAGCACCTCCCCGCATCCACTGGGCACATCACAGCCTGAAGCAGTCCGGGTCAAGGACCCGGACGCCCCGATCGGCATCTTCGACTCCGGCGTCGGCGGCCTGACGGTCGCCCGCGCCGTCCTGGACCAGCTGCCCAACGAAGCGATCATGTACGTGGGGGATACCGCCAACGGACCCTACGGACCCCTGCCGATAGCGGAAGTCCGGGCCAAGGCCCTGGGCGTGATGGACGAGCTGGTGGATTCCGGCGTCAAACTCCTGGTGATTGCATGCAACTCCGCCTCCGCCGCCGTCCTGCGCGACGCCCGCGAACGCTACACCCGCCGCTACGGCATCCCGGTCATCGAAGTCATCCAGCCGGCTGTCCGCCGGGCAGTCGCCGCTACCCGCACCGGACGGATCGGCGTCATCGGCACGGCCGCCACGGTGGGCTCGCGCGCCTATGACGACACCTTCGCCGCGGCCCCGCACCTGCAGGTCTCCTCGGTGGCCTGCCCGGCGTTCGTGGAGTTTGTCGAAGCGGGCATCACGTCCGGCCCCGACGTGCTGGCCACTGCCGAGGAATACCTGGCTCCGCTGAAGGCCCGTGACGTGGACACCCTGGTCCTGGGCTGCACCCACTATCCGCTCCTTACCGGCGTGATTTCGTATGTCATGGGCGACGGCGTCACGCTTGTCTCCAGTGCCGAGGAAACCGCCAAGGACGTCTACCGGGCCCTGATTTCCCACGGGATTGAACGGCGTCTGCAGACTCCTCCGCAGCACACCTTTGTTGCCACCGGAGACTCGGCCTCCTTCGAACTGCTCGCCCGGCGCTTCCTGGGCCCCGAGGTCCTCAGCGTCCAGCAGGTGGAGCACGTCTCCGCGCAATACCCCACCGGCAGCATGGCCCGGGTCACCCCGCAGATGATTGCCGCCGCCCGGGCGGACGCCCCTGAACGGATGGAGGCGCACAGCGGCGCCTCCCGGAACGGCACGGAATGAAACTGACCATTGTGGGCTGCAGCGGCTCCTTCCCCGGCCCGGCCTCGCCGGCGTCGTGCTACCTCGTGACCGCCAACGACGGCGTCCGCGACTGGAGGATCCTGCTCGACCTCGGCAACGGCAGCCTCGGCGCCCTGCAGCGCTACATGGACCTGCGGGACATTGACGCGGTCCTGCTGACCCACCTGCATCCGGACCACTGCATGGACCTGTGTGGCCTGCACGTGGCCGTGCACTGGGACCCGTCCGGCTGGAACCGGGACCGGATCAAGGTCTGGGGACCGGCTGCCACGGCAGACCGCATGGCCACCGCCTACGGGCTGGAGCTGGATCCGGGCATGCACGAGGACTTCGAGTTCTCCAACTGGACCGCCGGCAGTCCGGTGCAGATCGGGCCGTTCACCGTAATCCCGTACCCGGTGCGGCACCCGGCCGAAGAGGCGTACGCCCTGCGAGTGGAAGCCCGCACCCTGGACGCCGACGGCGAGCCCGTGCTCCGGACCCTGGCCTATTCCGGGGACACCGATTCCTGCCCCGGGCTGGAGGATGCCGCCCGGGACACCGATGTCTTCCTCTGCGAAGCCGCCTTCCATGAGGGCCGCGACGACGCGATCGAAGGGGTGCACCTGACCGGCCGCCGCGCCGGAGAAGCGTCGACCGCAGCAAACGCCCGGCGGCTGCTGCTCACACATCTGCCGGTCTGGAACGATGCCAGCGTCAGCGTTTCCGAGGCACGCGAAACCTATGCCGGGGACCTGGCGGTCGCCGTCGCCGGTGTCTCCTACGACGTCGGCAGCCCCTTCACCGCGCCGCTCGCAGTACCGGGCGGGGTCCGGCCGGCGGGATAGCCCCGCGGTCAGCGGCCCTTCCCGGGGCCGTGGCCGTGTCCGTTTCCGTGGCCGTGTCCTTTCCCGGGCCCGTGGCCGTGACCGTGGCCGTGGCCGTAGCCCGGGTCCTGCGGGTAGCTGCGGTCGTTGACGAACTCCGCGGGACGGTATCTGATGAAGTCGGCTTCGCCCAGCCCCAGTGATTCGGCGGCCCGGTCAAGCCGCCGGGGTTCGGCCAGGTTCCCCCAGCGTCCGGTATCGAGGCGTTCGTCCATGGCCAGCACCGCGCCGACCCGCTCCGCGTCGGTGAAGGTGCAGTGCCCGGTCCGCTCCACGTAGGACTGGCGCAGCAGCGGACCGGCGCCGGCTTCCCGGACCGTCTCCGCGTACTCCTCCATGTACTCCACCGGTGCCAGGATGTCGGCCAGGGTATGCATGGTCAGCACCGGCATCAGGAGATTCCCGTGCGGGGTCGAGGTGCGGTCCATCCAGTCCAGGGCTTCCGGATCCGGAGCGATGTCTGCGGTGGAGGTGATGGTGCGCAGGTCCCGGCGCAGGTCCAGGCCGGCACTGCGGTAGAGCGCCTTGACCTGCTGCCGCTGCTCCGAGTCCCGCAGCAGGGCGCGGTAGTCCACCCCCTGGTTCCAGCCGCTGTCGCCGTCGGCGGCGTTGACAATCGAGGCACGCGAGCCGACCACAAACGGGATGGTCTGCAGCAGCCAGTTGTACTGCGCCTCCTGCTGGGCGGCGTAATCGTTCCGGCCCGGCTCCGTGTCTCCGCTGAACCAGGTGGGTGTGTTCATCAGGGCTCCCGCCAGGGCCAGCCGGGCCCGGCCCTCCGGCGTCGCCTGTGCCTGCTCCACGGCACCCATCAGGGCGTTGATGGTGACGCCGGCTTCCTCGGCGGTGCGGAATCCCGTCAACTGCAGCTCCACACCGGGCAGGAGCAGTTCGGCGAGCGCGTGGATGCCGTCCAGCTGGTAGTTGTTCAGGTTGATGCCGCCGCCCAGGAGCCCGCAGGTGCTCACCGCTCCGTCCACACCGCTGTCCGGGGTTTCGGCTATGAGGCTGCTGACCAGCCCGCCCATCGAGGTGCCGAAGGCGATGGTCCGGACCGGCTCGCCGGCCGCGGCCGAGAAGGCGGCCAGGGTGCCCAGCTGGTCCTCCACCGCTGTTCCCAGTGCCCAGCCGGTGTCTGCATAGGACGAGGATGCCACGGCAAATCCCCGCGCGGTCAGCGCCTGGGCAGTGGATTCAAAGCCCGGGTCCTCCGCCGGATTGTCGGGGCCGGGCCGGAAGCCGTGGCTGTAGAGCACCAGCTTGCCGTTCCAGTCCTGCGGCATCTGTGCTGCCCACGTTGCTCCGCCGGGAAGCGTCCCGCTGAGCTCCGTGACGGCGGGCTCAGCCGCTGTTGCCGTTGCCGGGGCCGATACCAGGGCCAGCGAAACGGCTACCCCCATAGATGAAAGTCTGCGCATGTGCGTGCCGATCCTTTCTGCCTCATTGCAGGAGGTCGTTTCCCCACCCGGTGTTCGGGACGCGCGGGAGGGGGTCCGACGGTACGGCGCCACCCTAGGAGCCGGGCGGCGGGAGAGAAAGGGTAGGGGCACATTACGTGCGGGCCAGTCCGCCGGGCACGTAACCGCGCGGCCGATAGACTGGGCCTATGACAACCGCCGCAAACAGCCCTGTTTCCACCTCGTCTTCCACCGTCGTCCGCTCCGATGGCCGTACCCCCGACCAGCTGCGGAGCATCACCATTACGCGCGGCTGGTCGAAGCAGGCCGAAGGCTCGGCCCTGATCGAGTTCGGCAATACCCGGGTGTTGTGCACCGCGTCGCTGACCCCCGGCGTGCCGCGCTGGCTCAAGGGCGAGGGCAAGGGCTGGGTCACCGCCGAATACGCCATGCTCCCGCGGGCCACCAACACCCGCAACGACCGTGAATCGGTCAAGGGCAAGCTGGGCGGGCGTACGCACGAGATTTCCCGCCTGATCGGCCGGTCGCTGCGTTCCATCATCGACACCAAGGCCCTGGGCGAGAACACGATTGTCCTGGACTGCGACGTCCTGCAGGCCGACGGCGGCACCCGCACCGCCGCCATCACGGGCGCCTATGTGGCGCTCGCCGACGCCGTGGCCTGGGCTAAGGAAAACAAGCTCATTGCCCGCAACGCCAATCCGCTGCTGGACACCGTGGCGGCCATCAGCGTGGGCATCATCGACGGGGTTCCGATGCTGGACCTGCCGTACGTCGAAGACGTCCGCGCCGAAACCGACATGAACGTGGTGGTCACCGGCTCGGGCAAGTTCGTCGAGGTGCAGGGCACGGCCGAGGGCGCTCCGTTCGACCGTGCCGAACTCGATGCCCTGCTCGACCTGGCCCTGGCCGGCACCGCAGACCTGGCTGCCATCCAGCGGCAGACCCTGGGCCTGGCCTAAATGCCGCAGGCAACAGCCCGTCTGGTCCTGGCCACCCGCAACCCGGGCAAGCTGCGCGAGCTGCGGGAACTGCTGCGCGGGCAGGTGCCCGGGCTCGACGTCGACACGCAGGTGATCGACGCCGCGGCGGCCGGTGTTCCCGACGTCGCCGAAACCGGCGTGACCTTTGAAGAGAATGCCCTGCTCAAGGCCCATGCGGTAGCTGCTGCCACCGGCCTGCCCGCCGTTGCCGACGACTCCGGGCTGGCCGTGGACGTGCTTGGGGGAGCGCCGGGCATTTTCTCGGCGCGCTGGTCCGGCCGGCACGGCGACGACGCCGCGAACCTCGAACTGCTCCTGGCCCAGCTGGGCGACATTTCCGCCGAGCACCGGGGAGCCGCCTTTGTCTGCGCTGCTGCCCTGGCACTGCCCGACGGCGGCGACACCGTCGAACGCGGCGAACTGCGGGGAACGCTGCTGAAGACTCCCCGGGGAACGGGCGGCTTCGGCTACGATCCGATCCTGCAGCCGTCCGGGCAGGACCGCAGCTGTGCGGAACTGAGCAGCGGGGAAAAGAACGCGATCAGCCACCGCGGGCAGGCCTTCCGTGCGCTGCTGCCTGCCTTGGTTGCCGCCCTCGCCAACGGCACTCCGGAGGCTCCCTGACCCGAACCGAAGTATGTGTGATGTGTCCCAAACGCGCCGGGCGCCGCTTCCCGGATTCTTCCCCGCCGGGGGGCCTAGGGCAGAATTGAGCGCGAGATGACTATTACACCTGCCGTTACCCCAGCCACCTCCGTCGTCGCCGAAGCTTCTGCTTCCGGTGATCCAAGCGCCCTCGGGGGTGTGGCGGACTGGGCGGTCGGCATGATGGAAACCATCGGTGCCCCCGGCGCAGGGCTGGCCATCGCCCTGGAGAACCTCTTCCCCCCGCTGCCGAGCGAAATCATTCTTCCGCTGGCCGGATTCACTGCCAGCCAAGGCAACTTCTCCATTGCCGCCGCGCTGTTCTGGACGACGCTGGGGTCCGTCGTCGGCGCCCTGGCGCTCTACGGGATCGGCGCCCTGCTGGGCCGGGACCGGATGCGCAAGGTGGTCGCCAAGGTTCCCCTGGTGGACCTGGAAGACGTGGACAAGGTGGAGGCCTGGTTCGAGCGGCACGGGAACAAAGCGGTGTTCTTCGGCCGGATGATTCCGCTGTTCCGCAGCCTCATCTCGATTCCCGCGGGGATCGAGCGGATGCACCTGCCGACCTTCCTGGCCCTGACGACAGCCGGCAGCCTGATCTGGAACGCGATCTTCATCGTCGCCGGCTACTACCTGGGCGAAAGCTGGCACATCGTCGAAGAGTACGCCGGTGTGTTCCAGAAGATTGTCATCGTGGCAGTGATTGCTGCGGCCGTCTGGTTCGTGACGGCCAAGGTCCGGAGTTCCCGGCGGAAGCGCGCGGCCCGCGAAAATGCCTGATGCAGGACTCAGCTTTACCGCAATAGATTTTGAAACGGCCAACGGTTTCCGCGGTTCACCGTGCTCGGTGGGACTGGTCAGGGTCCGCGGCGGCCAGGTTGTCGAGGAAGCGTCCTGGCTGATGCGGCCCCCGGAGGGACACGACTACTTCGACCCGCGCAACGTCCGGATCCACGGCATCGAACCGGAGATGGTGGCGGGTGCGCCGCGGTTCGGCGACCTCTTCCCGGAGATCGGCGCCTTTATCGGCGACGACCTGCTGGTGGCGCACAATGCCGCTTTCGACCTGGGCGTCATCCGCTCCGCCCTGGAGGTCTCCGAGCTGGCCGGACCGGCCTACGACTACACCTGCACCGTGGTGCATTCCCGCCGCACCTACCAGCTGCCCTCACATTCGCTGCCCTTCGCTGCCGAGGCCGCCGGGGTTCCCCTGCTGAACCACCACGATGCCACCGAGGACGCCCGCGCCTGCGCCGGGATCATGATCGATATTGCCCGGCGCAGCGGTGCAGGGTCCATGCCGGAGTTTTTCCTGCGGGACGGCCGGCCGGCTTCCCACCTGCCGGCCTATGTGCCCGGGCAGCATCCGCTCTCCAAAGCCACGCGGGACGCCCTGGCCCGGGGGACCGGCACCGCTGCTGCGGCTGGCGCTACTGCGGCTGGCGTCGGCGCCGGCTGGCAGGGCTGGCCGTCCGAGGGGGATAACCCGCCGCCGAATCCGTTCGCCGACCCGGCCCATCCGCTGTTCGGCCAGACCGTTGTCTTCACCGGCAACCTGGGCATGGCACGGCAGACCGCCAAGGACCGGGCAGCCGACGTCGGTGCCCGCACGGCCAGCAACGTCACGCGTGCCACCAGCGTGCTGGTGGTCGGCGACGGCTTCGAGCCGGGGGACCTGCGCAGCGGACGCCTGACCGGCAAGGCACGGCGGGTCCTGGACCTGCACGAACGCGGCCAGCGCATCGAAGTCCTGTCGGAAGCCGAATTCCTGCAGACCCTGGGCGGGATCTGGCCGAAGGCCTCGCAGTAGCCCGTCCGAGCTAGGGCGCGATCGTGGAGGCGATGAATCCCGCGGCGAGCTTCTCAATGACGCTGCCTTCCCGCAGTGCCTCGAGGTCGGTGTCCGGCAGTGCCTCGTACCGGGTCCCCAGCAGGCTGCCGGCGACGACGGCGGCGGAGGTACCGCCCGCTGCTGCGGCTTCCCGGATGGCAGCAGCCGTAGCGGCACTGAGGTCCGTATCCTCCGTGGCGGCGTCTTCCACAGCCAGAGCGGCGCGCAGCCCGATGGCCAGGGCTTCTTCCGCCGCGGGCGTCCGGCCTGCGGTGCCCGCCCCTGCCGGGTCCGTACCGCCGTCGTCGGCCAGTAGTTCCTGCAGTCGGTCGCTGAAGTCGGGGACCCCGTTTTCCCGGGCCTGCGCCAGCGCCGACTCTGCGGCGCTGCGGAGCGTTGCCCCGGGTGCGAGCAGACCGTGGACCATGGAGGCGAAGACTGCTGCGCTGTGCCGGGCCGAAGGATGTCCGTGGGTCAGCGAGGCGGCGTCGAGCGCCAGCTTGTAGACCGTTTCGGTTGCAACGTAGGGGAGCAGGCCGAACGGAGCCGAGCGTACCAGTGCGGCAGGAGTGTCAACGCCGGTGTTGAGCGGGCGCTGCCGGGTGCCCATTTCCCCTGTCGAGAGTGCCGACAGCACATCGGGATCGCCGGCCCCGGTTCCCTCCGGCCGCAGCAGCGGCTCGGCATCGATGGGCCGGGGCAGCGGTGACGGACCGGCCTCGGGAAGCGGCAGGCCCTGGCCGCGCATCCAGCGGAGGTAGGCCAGCCAGACGCAGGCCGTCTCGTCCGCGCCCACTCCCTCATTTGCCCATTCGATGGCCTCAAGCAGGCCGTCCAGCGAGTAGAGGGCCAGCTGGGTGTTCGCGGAGATCGACATGCCGGACCCGGACTGGGTTTCCGCGGCAGCGCCGGCGGCAGCATCACCCAGTGCACCGCCGAGCAGGCAGCCTCGGATCTTGGCCGAGAGGGCAGCGGAGGAAAGGAAAACAGGGGCGGAATCGGGTTCGGGGATCACTTCTCCAGCATAGGCGCTGGGTCCGGGACGGTCCGGCGGGCGGGTTCTGAGGCCGGGGCCTCGCGGAGCCGGCTTTTCCGCACGGCATCCCACCGGGTGGTGCGGGAGTTTCTTCTGTGACCCCACCAGCAACAGGGGCACCAGTTGGTGGGATGCTGTGCTGTGTCCCGGGACGGTCCGGCGGGCGGTTTCTGAGGCCGGGCTGCACGGTGTCCCACCGGGTGGGGCGGGAGTTCCTCCCTGGGACCCCAACAGCAACAGGGGCACCACCTGATGGGATGGTGTGCTGTGTCCGGGGCGGGGCGGCACACGCCTTCCCGCCGGGAATCCCGGCACCCGGGATCCACGGGGTACACAGGGCAAATTCAGGAAGTTAACAGGCTGCGCTGACACGGTGGGGTAGTTTGTAGTGAGTTCGCGCATCTCCCGGGCACCGGCACTTCCGGTGCGGGCCATGTCGCAGTACCGCTTCTGCTCTGTACCGGCGGCCGTGAATCCAGTGCCGCCCACCCACACGTTAGGAATTCCTCTTTCATGTCATCTGAGTCCACACCACTCAGCGGAGCCCGCGCCGCAGCGCCCGCCCGCGATCGGACGCCTGTAAACGGTGGCTACACCTACGGGCTGGTCGGACGGACGGTAGCCGAGGCTATCGGCTCCTTCCTGCTGCTCTTCGGCGGCATCGGGATTGCCATCTTCGGCAACAGCACCGGCGGCGGTATCACGTCACCGCTGGCCTTCGGCCTGGTCCTTGCCGGCGCCATGGTGGCGTTCGGCTACATTTCCGGCGGCCACTTCAACCCCGCCATCACCCTCGGCAGCGCAGTTGCCGGACGCACGGCCTGGAAGCTCGTCCTGCCGTACATCCTGACCCAGCTGGTAGGCGCCGTGCTCGGCGTCGCGATCCTCTGGGTGGTCATCACCGGCCACGACCAGCTTGGTGAGCAGGTACGTGAGTTCATGAGCGCTACGGCCAACGGTTACGGCGAGCACTCGGCGACCATGTTCCCGCTTGCCAGCGCACTGCTGATGGAGGTCATTGCCGGTGCCCTCCTGACCGCCGTCTTCCTGGGCGCAGCATCCCGCCGGGCAACCGCACAGTCCCACCGGTCCTCCGCGGCCAAGGGCGCGTTCGCCGTGGGCGTGACCTACGCGGTCCTGCTGACCGTGCTTGTCCCCGTCACCAACGGCGGCATCAACCCGGCCCGTTCCACCGCCGTCGCGATCTTCTCCGAAGGCTGGGCTCTGGAGCAGCTCTGGCTGTTCTGGGTTGCACCGCTGCTCGGCGCAGTGATTGCCGGCCTCATCTTCCGCAGCGTCGACATGACCATTGATTCCCACCGCAGTGACGCAGCTTCCTCCGTGGAGGAAGACACGCACGCGGCCGGGGATGAGACGGCTACCAAGCCGGCATCCACCAAGCCGGTTTCCGCCGCCGGAAGCACCGCGCCGGTAGTGGACGAGGAAGCCCGCGGCTTCTTCGACAAGCCCGCCAACGGCACCGGTACCACGCGTCCGGAGGACGGCACGCCGGGCAGCCGCCCGTAGTGCAGTCCGGATAAAGTTCGAACACCCCACGGGGGCAGCGGCAGGCGCCGCTGCCCCCGATCCGTTAACTGTCGGACCCGGCCTGTACTTTTTAAGACATGCGTTTACTGCACACTTCAGACTGGCACCTGGGCCGCTCCTTCCACGGCGTGGGAATGCTCGACGCCCAGGCGGACTTCATCGACCGGCTCGTGGACACCGTCCGCGACCAGGGGGTGGACGCCGTGCTGATATCCGGCGATGTCTATGACCGTGCGCTGCCGGCAGTGGACACCGTGCGCCTGCTGGATTCGGCGCTGGAGCGCATCACGGGTGCCGGCGCCGTGGTGGTGCTGTCCAGCGGCAACCATGATTCCGCCGCGCGGCTGGGCTTCGGCAGTGCATTGTTTGAGCGCGCCGGCGTGCATCTTCGCACCCGCTACGAGGACATCGACCGCCCGGTGATCCTGCCCGTCGAGGGCCGGCCGGTGGCCGTTTACGGCATCCCGTACCTGGAGCCGCGGCTCGCCGCCGCGGACCTGGGGGTACAAACCCCCAGCCACTTCACCGTCACCGACGCCGCCCTGCAGCGGATCCGCGCGGACATCCTTGCCCGCGAAGAGGCGGGCCAGCCGGTTGCGTCCGTGGTCATGGCGCACACCTTTGCCAGCGGCGGCATCAGCAGCGACAGCGAACGCGACCTCGCCGTAGGCGGCCTGGGCGCCGTTCCGCTGGATCTGTTCGAGGAGTTTTCCTACACGGCCCTGGGCCACCTGCACGGCCGCCAGCAGCTCAGCACCACGGTCCGCTACAGCGGTTCCCCGCTCCCGTATTCGTTCTCCGAAGCCCGGCAGGCGAAGGGCGGATGGCTGCTGGAGTTCGACGGCGGCGGCCTCGCGTCCGTGGAGCCGGTCACCTGGCCGGCCCCCCGCCGGCTGGCGGTGCTGCGCGGCAAGCTCGACGACCTCCTGGTGGACCCGGCGCTCACCGATGCACAGGACGCCTACTGCCAGGTCACCCTCACCGACAGCCAGCGGCCCGCCAAGGCCATGGAACGGCTCCGGACCAGGTTCCCGGACACCCTGGTGCTGGCTTTCGACCCGGAGGGCGGCGCCCGGGGGCCCGCCCAGACCTACAGCCAGCGGCTGGCCAAGGCCACCGACGACCTCGACATCTGCTGCGGTTTCCTCGAGCATGTCCGGTCACGCAGCGCAGCGGATGAGGAAAAGGACCTCTTCATCGAAATCCTGGACAAGGTCCGCGAAGCAGAGGCAGCAAAGTGAGAATCCACCGCCTGGAAATGCAGGCTTTCGGTCCGTTCGCAGAGCGCCAGACCATCGACTTCGACGAGCTCGGCGCCCACGGGCTCTTCCTGCTGAACGGACCCACGGGCGCCGGCAAGACCAGCGTGCTCGACGCCATCTGCTTCGCGCTCTACGGCAGTGTCCCGGGCGCCCGGCAGCAGGGACGGCGGCTGCGCAGCGACCACGCCGACCAGGACACCGCCCCCGAGGTGGTCCTGGAATTCAGTTCGGGCGTCCGGCGCTTTGACGTGGCCCGGAGTCCGCAGTGGGAACGACCCGCCAAGCGTGCCGGCGGGAAAAGCACCGTGACCGAGCAGGCCAAGACACTGCTGCGGGAATTCGTCGACGGTGTCTGGGTGGAAAAGTCTTCCCGCAATGATGAAGCCGGCGCGGAGATCACCGAACTGCTCGGGATGAACCGGGAGCAGTTCACCAAGGTGGTGATGCTGCCCCAGGGCGATTTTGCCGCTTTCCTGCGTGCCGATGCGGCCTCCCGCGAGCAGTTGCTGCAGCAGCTGTTCGGGACCTCCAGGTTCGAAGACATTGAACGCCGGCTCAAGGCCGAGCTGGTCGAAGCCACCGACCGCTTTGAGGCAGCGCAGTCGCGGTCCGAGCATGTGCTGCTGCGTGCACGGGACGAAATCCGCCGTTACCGCGATGAACTGGCAGCCGGCAGCGGGGCCGGTGACGGCGCCGTCGGGCCCGATGAGGGAGAAGCGGAACTTGAACAGTTCCGGGCGGAGCTGGAATTCCGCAGCGTTTCAGCCCGGAAGGAACTCACGGAACTGCGGACGGCACGCGAACACGCCGAGAAGCACCTGCAGGAGTTCGAGCACCGGCGTGCCCGCGGACTGGCGCTGCAGCAGCTGATCCGGGAGGAAACCGAACATGCCCGGGCTGAAGCGGAGATTGAACCGCAGCGGGCCGCGCTTCAGACCTCCGCCGCGGCGTCCGTGCTGGCCGGCACCGTCCGGACGGCGGAGACGGCCGCGCAGCGGGCGGCAGCCCGCCGGGCGGACGCCGCCGATGCCCTGCAGGATCTGGCCGCCCATACCCTCGCTCCGGCCTACAACGTCCTCCCGGACGCCGGACAGGCACTGCCGGACGGATTGGCGGCACGAGTCGGTACGGACCTCGCGGCTGCCCGTGCGGCCCTGGAAGACGAGGAACGCGCTTCCGCGCTGCTCACCCGCGCCGCGGCGGAGACGGAAGCTGCCGAGGGGTACCGGGCGCAGGCCGCCGAGGCAGTGACGGCACTGACGTCACTGCGGGCGGAGGAGACCGGGCTGGCCGGGGAAGCAGCCGGGCTGGCACGGCTGGCGGAGGGGGAAACCCGGGCCGAAACTGCCCTGGCCGCGGCCGAAGAGCTGGTGGCAACCATCAGCAGCTACGCCGCAGCAAGCACCCGGGCGGAGGCTACCGGCAAGGCCGCAGCGGACGCCCGCCAGGAATACCAGGACCTCCGCCAGGCGTGGCAGGACCTGCTGCAGGCCAGACTGGACCAGGCCGCTGCCGAGCTGGCCCAGGAACTCGCAGACGGAGCGCCGTGCCCGGTCTGCGGGGGACTGGAGCACCCGCATCCGGCCGCGCTGCCGGACGGTGAGGCACCGGCAACCCGGGAGGCCGAGCAGGAAGCGAAAAAGCGTGCAGCCAAGGCGGAGGCCGCCTACGACGAGGCAAGGCACCTGGCCGGCGCAGCTGCCGAGGAAGCTGCGGCGCTGCGTGCCCGCGGCGGAGCGGGAGACCCTGAGTCTGCGCAGGAACAATTGGATGCGGCCCGCGCCGACTTGGAGCAGGCCCGCGGCGCCGTCCGGGCGCTGGCAGAAGCCGAACGCCGGCTGGCCGCCATCGGGGCGGAGCTGGCAGCAGCGGAGAGCACACGTTCCGAAGCGCTCATTTCCGCCGCACAGGCGGATTCCCGTGCCGCCGCGGCACGGGAACAGGCAGCGGAACTCTCGGACCGCATTGCTGCGGCGCTGCAGGGGTTTGACAGCATCGGTGAACGGGTCCTGTCCCTCACCGCGTTCGCGGAGCTTGCCGCCGCGGCACGGGAAGCGGCCGGTGCCGCAGCCGCGGCCGACGACGAATCGGAACGCGTGGGTGCGGAACTGGATGCGGCACTGGCGGGAACGGCCTTTGCCACGGCTGCCGAGGTCACCGACGCTTTGCTGGATGCCGGCACCGCCGACGCCTACGCCACGGCGGTCTCGGCTTGGGAAGAGCAGGGCCGCCGGCTGCTGGTGCGCCGGGAAGCCCAGGCCGCGGCGGGTCCGGAAGATGCAGCGGGGGAGCCGCTCGCAGTGCCGGACGAGGAAGACGTGGCAGAGGCCGCAGAGCAGGCGGCGGAGGCGCGCAGGGCCCAGGAGGAAGCGGGGCTGCTGGTCCGCCTGCTCGAAGACTCGGCCGTCCGGCTCGCGGAATACTCCGCCGAACTGGAAGAGGCGCTCGAACGCACCGCGCCCCTGCGCGCCCGCCGGGACCTGCTGCAGTCCGTTGCGGATACTGCCCGCGGCGGAGGCGAGAACGAATACAAGATGACGCTGAGCACCTACGTCCTGGCCGCCCGGCTGGAACAGGTCGCGGCGGCGGCCACGGAGCGGCTCGCCGCCATGACCGGCGGCCGGTACGCCCTGGTGCACAGTGATTCGAAGTCCGGCAACCGCAAGGCCGGACTGGGCCTGCACGTCACCGACGAATGGACCGGCCAGCGCCGGGACACCTCCACCCTCTCCGGCGGTGAAAGCTTCATGGCGTCGTTGGCCCTCGCCCTGGGCCTGGCCGACGTCGTCCAGCAGGAGGCCGGCGGCGTGAACATTGAAACGCTGTTCGTGGATGAAGGGTTCGGCAGCCTTGACGAGCAGTCCCTGGAAGAGGTCATGGATGCCCTGGAAGGCCTGCGCGACGGCGGGCGTGTGGTCGGGCTGGTCAGCCACGTGGCGGAAATGAAACAGCGGATCCCGGCGCAGCTCCAGATCATCAAGGGGCGCAACGGTTCCTCGGTCCGCTACAGCGCCGGGGACCTCCTCAGCAGGTGATGTCTTGACCAGTTAGGTTCACCGGCCCGGCGTGGGTAAAATCGACTCCGAACAAGGGTTGGGCACACCGGGAGGGGGGACGGTGTGCGGTTCGACGTACCTGGATACCGCACCATGACCCAAGACACCTCCACCCCCACTCAGGCGCCAAGCCTTGATCACATCCCTGCCGACCCGGCAAAAAGTCCGGGCCCCGGTGGCCGCTACCAGGCGATCTTCGCGCTGGCCGGCAAATCCTTCTTCCCCATTGCCTTCCTCGCACGGCTGCCCCTGGCCATGCTCACGGTCGGGGCGCTCACCCTCATTACCGAGGTTTCCGGGTCCTACGCGCTGGGCGGCTTCGCCGCCGGCGGCGTCGGCATCGGGTCCGCGATCGGTGCCCCGCTGCTCGGGTACCTGGCGGACCGGATCGGACAGCGTCCGGTTCTCCTGGGCACCGCCGTCGGAAATCCCGTCGCCATCGGCCTGTTCCTCCTGTCCGCGGCGCTCCTGGACCCGTCCGACGCACCGTTCTGGATGCTTGCGGCCGCACTGTTCATGGGCGCTTCCTGCCCGCAGGTCGGCCCCATGGCACGAGTCCGCTGGATGGCCATGACCTCCCGCCGCCCGCAGGGCCGCGAGATGGACACCGCCCTGGCCTACGAAGGCACCGCGGACGAACTGACCTTCGTGCTCGGCCCGGCCCTCGTGGGCCTGCTTGCCGCCGCCGTCGCCCCTTGGCTGCCGCTTGCGCTGGCGGCAGTGCTGACCGCGAGCATGGTGACCGCCTTCGCCGTCCACCACACCGTGGAACACGTTGTCCCCACCTCACGCCGCCCGAAGATCTCCCGCAAGGGAGCAGTGCAGGGCGCTCCGGTACCGGAAGCACCGGCCCCGCAGGTACGTCCGCAGTGGCTGCTGATCATGGTTCCGGTGCTCGGCATGGTGGCCATGGGCTCGTTCTTCGGATCCACCCAGACCAGCCTCACGGCGTTTGCCGGCAGCTTCGACATGGCCACGTCCGCTGGCCTGATCTACGCGGCCATGGCTTTGAGTTCCGCCGTTGCCGCCCTGTCCGTTGCCTTCTGGCCCGAGCGTTTCGGCACCGCCGGCCGCTGGGTCCTGTGCGCCGCAGCGATGCTGGCATTTACCCTGCTCCTGTTCCTGCCCTCCAGCATCGGCACCATGGTTGTGGTGCTGATGATCCTGGGTCTCCCCGTGGGGCCGACCATGGTCAGCATTTTCGGCATCGGCGCCATTGTGGCCCCGCGCGAACTGATGGGTACCGTGATGACCATGCTGGCCAGCGGCGTCGTCACCGGCACGGCGCTGGGTTCCTCCGTCGCCGGCCGGCTGGCGGACTCCTACGGCCACAGCCACGCCTTCATTGTTCCGACCGCCTCGGCGGCAGCACTGCTGCTGCTGAGCCTGTTCGCCGTCCGCGCCGCCCGGAAGCGGACGGCCGCCTGAACCGACGGCCGCCGGAACGGCTGGCAGGTGTTGGCTGGGCCACGGTTGGCCTAGTATCGAATAAGCAGGCCAGAGCATGACAAAGGAGATACACCATGGGAAATACCGAAAAGGAAGCCGGCCAGGGGGACCAGTCGAAGACGGGTTCGCAGGGCGGCCCCGAAGGCACCATCCCCCAGAGCGAGGACGGTATCGCTGCCGCGAGCACCGAAGAAGCCTCGAACTTTGAACCCGAAGAGGATGAAGCGGCCGACGACGGCAAGTAGCCTTCCCTGGCTTAACCAAAAAGGGTCGGTCCCGCGGGACCGATCCTTTTTGGTTAAGCCATGCCTGCTTAGCCGAGGCTGGGCGCGTGCTGCGGCGGCGCCGGAATGTAGATGTTGCCGGTGGTGACGCCTTCGCCGGTGACGGGGTCATTGGCCGTAAACGCGTCCGACGACGGCGCGGTGCCGGGTCCGTCCAGCACCATCGCTTCGGAAGCCAGGGAGCGCAGCGCCACCGCTACTTCGTGGGCCTCCGGGCGGGCGTCCACCAGGCGGGAGGTCATGGCGCGCAGGACGGCGGTCCAGTCGGCACCGACCCACTCCGGAATCTCGGGGTCGCGGAGCAGCCGTGCCACGGCCGATTCCACGATCGGTCCGGGGAACGCCTTTTCCCCGGTGAGGCACTCCAGGAGCACCAGGCCGAGAGAGTAGACATCGGTGCGCGGATCCACGGCGGAGCCCTGGGCCTGTTCCGGGCTCAGGTAATTCGCGGTCCCGATGGTGGCACCGTGGGCGGTCGCCATGGTGGCTTCCATCATCCGGGCAATCCCGAAGTCCGTGAGCCGCGGATACAGACGGGTATCCATATCCTCCTGCGGGAACAGCAGGATGTTCGCGGGTTTCACATCGCGGTGGATGACCCCGTTGCTGTGGATGTAGTTCAGGGCGTCCGCCAGGTCGGCACCCAGTGCTGCCGTTGCCGAGGAGGAGAGCGGACCTTCCTTGAGCGTCCCGCGCAGGTCGGGTCCGTCCACGAGTTCCATCACCAGGAAGCTGGAGCTGCGTCCCTCGTCGTCCACAGTGACACCGGCATCCAGCAGGGTGACCAGTCCGGGATGGTTCAGCGTAGCCAGCAGTTGCATCTCCGTCTGCTGGCGGCGGTCTTCGTCGTCCTCGCTGACCCCCACGCTGAAAAGCTTGACGGCTACTTCCCGGCCAAGGTTCTCATCCACCGCCCGGTAGACCGCGGCAGTACCGCCCGAGCCGATGAGTTCGGTGGTGCGGTAGCGGTGGCCCAGGAGTACATCCACGGGTGTCCTCCCTCGGGGGATAAATGATGTCAAGCCGAAATAAATCAGCAGGCTGATTATGCTGAGGCTAGCCCGCCGACCCTTCCATCGTAGCCCGCGCAGATGCATGTCGGCGGGACAGTCCGGCTCTGTGATGAAGCTGTAACCCGTGCAGGGCGGGCTACCGGCCCAGGAATTCCACGGCAGCGGTCTTGAACGCCCGCGACGTCACGGCGTTGGTGTGGGTGCGGGCCGGCAGCGAGAGGAGCTCGGCCTGCCCGCTCAGGGCCGCCAGGTCCGGTGCCGTCACCGCCAGGTCGTCCCGGTCTCCGGCCACCAGGAGCAGCGGCATGGCCGGAACCGCAGCCGCGGGGGAGAAGGGCTCCTCCTTGATGGCTTCGATCATCCGGAACAGGGCGGCCAGGTCATTTCCGGGGACCAGCTGTGCCATCCGCAGCAGTTCGGCGGTGCGCGGGTCCTCCACGGGTGCCCCGCCCGCAGCTGCCTGCCGGGCGGCGTCGAGGTCGAACTCCGCCAGCGGGTCCCCGCTTCCGGGCCCTCCCAGCACCATGCGGTGCACGAGCTCGGGCTGGGTCGCGCCGAATTCCCAGGCGAGGCGGGAACCGAGGGAATACCCCACAATGTCCAGGCCACTGGCCGGGTCGCCGTCGGCAAGCGGGACGACGCCGGCGTCCTGGAGGACCTGCAGCAGGTCCGCGCGGATGCGGCTGGGGCGGTAGGAGTCGCGGTCCGCCGGGGCGGCGCTGCCGCCGTGGCCGGGCAGGTCCACGGCGATGACCCGGCGGCCGGCGGCGGTCAGCGCCGTGATCCAGCCTGAATCGTGCCAGTTCAGCTGCGAGCTGGAGGCAAAGCCGTGCAGCAGCAGCACCGGGCGCAGCGCTCCGGCGCCCGCGGCGGCGCCCGTTCCGCCGTCGGGATCGGTCACCTCGACCTGCAGGCGCGGATCGGTGCCCTCCACCAGGGAGCCGTAGTCGGCCACTGTTTAGTCCTCGTCCAGTGCAGCGGTCAGACGGACACGGCGGCGTGCCGGAGCCTCCTGCGGCACGGTGCCCACGATGCCGGCGGTGTTGTCCGGAACCTCGAAGACGATGAGCGGTTCGCCCACGTTGATGGTTTCACCCGGCTCGCCGTAGGTGCGGGCCACGCGTCCGGCCTGCGGGGAGGGCAGCTCCACCGCTGATTTGGTGGTTTCCACCTCGACCAGCGGCTGGTTGCGTTCCACCTGGTCGCCCACGGACACCAGCCACTCCAGCACGGTGGCTTCGATCAGGCCTTCGCCGAGGTCGGGAAGGGGGAAGGGGATTTCAGCCACGCCGGTACTCCAATACTCGCTGGATCCCGAACAGGATGCGGTCGATGTTCGGGATGTATTCATCTTCAAGGTCGCCTGAGGGATACGGTACGTCGAATCCCGTGACCCGCCCAACCGGAGCGCGCAGGGTATCGAAGCAGCGCTCCGTGATCAGGGCGGCCACTTCGGCGCCGAGGCCGGAGGTCAGCGGTGCTTCATGGACGACGACGGCGCGCCGGGTCCGGGCCACGGAAGCGGCCAGGCCCTCGGCGTCGATCGGCTTGAGCCAGCGCAGGTCCAGGACCTCCACCTCGATGCCGTCCTCAGCGGCCAGCTCGGCCACCTGCAGGCAGCGGGCCACCATGGCACCCCACGCCACCAGCGTGACGTGCCTGCCCGGACGGACCACCTTGGCGCCCTGCAGGGGGCCGGCGTCGTCCAGGAACACATCGCCCTTCTGCCAGTAGCGGGACTTCGGTTCCATGAAAATCACCGGATCCGGAACGGCCACGGCGTGTTTCAGCAGGTGGTAGGCCTCGTGCGGGCTGGACGGGGAAACCACTTTCAGGCCCGGCACGTGCGCGAACAGCGCCTCCAGCGACTCCCCGTGGTGCTCGGGGGCGCGGATGCCGCCGAAGCTCGGTACGCGCAGGGTGACCGGCATGGGCATGGTGCCGCGGCTGCGGTAGTTCATCCGGGCCAGCTGGGTGACAATCTGGTTCACGGCGGGGTAGGCGAAGCCGTCAAACTGCACCTCGGGGATCGGACGGAACCCGGCCATGGCCAGCCCCACGGACATGCCGAGGATGCCGGATTCCGCCAGCGGGGTATCGAAGACGCGGTCGGCGCCGAAGCGCTGCTGCAGGCCGTCCGTGATGCGGAAGACGCCGCCGAGCCGCCCCACGTCCTCGCCCAGGACCACCGCCCGGGGATCCTCCGCCAGGGTTTCGGCCAAGGCACGGTTCAGGGCACCCTGCATCGAGAGGTTTTCCACCCGGCCTTCGCCCGCCTCCGGGGACAAAACCGCCGCGGACTGTTCCTGCGCGGCGGCTTCGCCGGTGTTCCGGGCAGCCGCTTCCAGGTCGGAGGACGCCACGGCGTCGCTGAGCTGCTCAGACATGTTCGGATTCCTCCCGCCAGGCGCGTGCCTGGGCTTGAAGTGCGTCGGTGGGCTCGGCAAAAACGAAGTCGAACATTTCGGATCCGGGGCGCGGGCCGAGTGCCATAACCCCCTCGCGGATGCGGTCTGCGTTGGCGTTGGCGTCCTGCAGCGCGGAGTCCAGGAACGCGGCGTCGGCTATCCCGTCGGCGAGCAGCCGGTCCGCCAGCAGCCGGACGGGGTCTGCGCCCTCGTCCCGCCGTTCCTCCGCCAAGCTGCGGTACCTGCCGGGATCGTCGCTGGTGGAGTGCGGGCCGCGGCGGTAGGTCATGGCCTCGATCAGCACCGGCCCGTGTCCGGACCGGGCGTGCGCGGCGGCTTCACGGGTGGCCTGGACGACGGCGGCGGCGTCGTTGCCGTCGACCGTGATGGCCTTGATGCCGTACCCGGCTGCACGGGCGGCGACGGTTCCGCCGGCCACCTGCGCCTCGGTGGGCAGCGAGATGGCCCAGCCGTTGTTCTGGACGAAGAAGATGACCGGCGCCTTGAGGACTCCGACGAAGTTCATGGCCTCATGGACGTCGCCCTGGGAGCTGGCGCCGTCGCCGAAGTAGGTCAGGGCCACGCCGGGGTTCCCGGCGAGGGTCTGTCCGTGCGCCCAGCCCACGGCGTGCAGCACGGACCCGCCGACCACTGCCTGGATGGGTGCGAGCCGGGTCTGCACCGGGTTGTAGAGGCCGCCGTGCCAGCTGGCCTTGTGGGTGGACATGTAGGCGGTCATGTCCACGCCCATGGTCAGCGCCACGCCCATTTCCCGGTAGGTGGGGAAAACGAAGTCGTGCTCGGGATCCATGGCGAAGGCGCTGCCCACCTGGGCGGCCTCCTGGCCCAGTTCCGGGGCGTAACCGGGGATGATGCCCTGGCGCTGCCAGGCGATCGCGGCGAGGTCCAGCTGCCGGACGGCGGTGACCAGACGGTACAGCTCCCGGAGTTCCTCCGCCGGCAGGGCCGCTGGTTGCAGATTATTGTCCATAGTCCGCAATTTAGTGCTTCACGCCACAGTGGGCAAACAGCGTGCAGAACATGACACATTCTGTACAAATGTGTCGGTCAGCCGCCCTCTCTGCTACGCAGTTTGCGCATCCGGGGAAGGGCCCGGCCGGGACCCGGTGCGCCTATTCGGCCGGTGTGCCGGACGCTGCACGCCCCTTGGCGGCGGTGCGCCGCTCGAAGGACCAGGCCAGCAGCACCAGTACGGTGCTGAGGGCCGCCGTCGCCAGCAGCTGGACGCGGACGTCGGGGTCGAAGAACCCGAGGACCACGATGCCCGCCAGCAGCGCCAGCGCGAAGTAGGAGAGCCAGGGGAAGGCCCACATCTTGAACGTGAGTTCGACGCCGGCGGCCTCCGCGCGCCGCCGCAGGATGATCTGGGAAACGATGGAGATGCCCCAGACCACCAGGCAGGTGGAGCCGACCGTGTTGAGCAGGATCATCAGCACGGTGTCGGGGTAGAGGTAGTTCAGCACCACGGCAATGAAGCCGAACACCACGGAGGCCAGCACCGCCCGCCGCGGCACTCCGCCGGAGCCCAGCCGGCCCAGGGCCCCCGGTGCCCGGCCGCGCTCAGCCAGGGAGTAGATCATCCGGGACGCGCCGTACAGGTTGGCGTTCATGGCGGACAGCAGGGCGATGACAATGACCACCGCCATGACGGTGTCCGCGCCGGGCACCTGCGCTGCGTGCAGGACGGCCACGAACGGCCCGGTGCTGAGTGCTTCGCTGTCCCAGGGCAGGACGGTGACCATCACCAGGACCGAACCGATGTAGAAGACGAGGATCCGCCAGATCACCGAGTTGATGGCCCCGGCAATGTTCTTGGACGGCTCCTCGGTGTCCGCGGCGGCGATGGTGATGATCTCGGTGCCGCCGAAGGCGAACACCACCAGCAGCAGTCCGGAGGCCACGCCGGTCAGTCCGTTGGGCATAAAGCCGCCGTTATGGAAGAGGTTGGAGGTGCCGGGGGACTCGACGCCGGGAAGCAGGCCGGCCACGAAGGCGACGCCGACGCCCAGGAAGATGATGATGGCCGCGACCTTCAGGATGGCGAACCAGTACTCGAATTCGCCCAGGCTGGCAGCTCCGGCCAGGTTGACCCCGGTGAACACGATGATGAACGCCAGCGCCAGCACCCACTGCTCGACGCCGGGAACCAGGGAGGCCACGATGGCCGCGGCCGCCGTGGCTTCGGCGGCAATGACGATGACTATCTGGAACCACCACATCCAGCCCACCGTGGTGCCGGCCGTGCGCCCCAGGGCTTTCTCCGCATACACGGAAAACGCGCCGCTGCTAGGGTCGGCCGCTGCCATTTCGCCCATCATGCGCATGATGAGGATCACCATGGTTCCGGCGATCAGGAAGGAAATCAGCACCGCGGGTCCGGCCGCCGCGATGCCTTCGCCGGAGCCTACGAAGAGGCCGGTGCCGATGGCACTGCCCAGGCTCATCAGGACGAGGTGCCTGGGCTGCATCTTCTTCGCGCCGGACGGTTCCCCGGCCGGAAGTGCAGTATCAGTGCTGGACGGGCGGGCGGAACTGGGCATAGCGGGAGGGGCCTTAGAACGAACGGATTGGCTGGCTGTACAGCCGCCGGCTGGCAGGTAAGCCGCCGCGGGACTGTATACCGGATTCCATCTTAAGGCCGTTTTGTGTCTGCCCGGTTCCGGCCGGCTGCACCGCTGGCTATACAATTTGTACACTGCCTGTGCTTAGTCCCCTGAAAGGACCCCATGCCCACCGACGCGCTGGACGCCCGTATTGTCACCCTGTTCACCGACAACCCCCGGATGTCGGTGCTGGAGGCCTCGCGCCGGCTGTCGGTTGCCCGGGCCACCGTGCAGGCACGCCTGGACCGGATGCAGGAGACCGGAGTGATTGCCGGATGGGGTCCGCGGATCGACGCCGAGGCCCTGGGGTACGACGTCGTGGCGTACTGCTCGCTCACCATCCGCCAGGACACCGGCCACGACGCGGTGGTCGCCGCGCTGTCCCGCATTCCGGAAATCCAGGAGGTCCACACCGTCTCGGGGGAGAGCGACCTGCTGGCCCGGGTGGCAGCGCGGTCCAATTCGGATCTGCAGCGGGTCATCGACGCCATTGTCTCCACCAACACCGTCCTGCGGACCTCTTCCGTGATTGTGCTCAACACGCACTTCCAGGGACGGATGCTGCCGCTGCTGCATGCCGCCGCGGACACCGGGATCTGAGCCGCGCGCTTAGTCCTCCAGGCTGGCCAGGACCTTGTCCGTCAGTTCCTTCAGCTGTTCCAGTTCCGTGCTGTCCAGGGCGGGGGTCAGCAGCTCATGGATCCCGCGCACGTGGATGCGGCCCAGGCGGCGCTGGACCGCCCGTCCCTCCTCGGTCAGTGAGAGTTCCACACCGCGCTGGTCGTTCTCGGCGGGCCGGCGCTGCACCAGGCCACGGGCCTGGAGCCGGTCCACCATCCGGCTCAGGCTGGGCTGGCTGATGAGCAGGTGTTCATTGAGCTCATTGAGCCGGATCCAGCCGCCGGGGCAGCGCGTCAGGTTGAACAGGACGTCGTACTCCCGCATGGTCAGGTCCCGGAACTCCGGATCCCGCTGCAGCCGACGCATAACGCCTACCTGGACGCGGAACAGCGATTCCCACGCTTCCGCTGCCTGTTTCGCCGTGGCGTCATTCGTTGAGTGCATTGTTCCAGCCTACTGAACCGCGGGGTCCGACGCGGCAGCATCCCTGGCCGCCACGCGCGCGGCGTGGGTGGGGCCCTCGGGAACGTCCGCCGGGCGGCGGGCATCGAATTCCTTCCGCAGCTCCGGCAGCACGTATTCGCCGAAGAGGTCCAGCTGCTCCAGGACCGTCTTCAGCGGCAGCCCGGCATGGTCGATCAGGAACAGCTGGCGCTGGTAGTCGCCGAAGTACTCCTGGAAACTCAGGGTCTTCTCCAGCACCTCCTGCGGGCTGCCGACGGTCAGCGGTGTCTGGGCGGTGAAGTCCTCCATGGACGGACCGTGGCCGTAGACGGGCGCATTGTCGAAGTACGGGCGGAACTCGTTGACGGCGTCCTGGGAGTTCTTCCGCATAAAGAACTGTCCGCCCAGTCCCACAACGGCCTGGTCGGCGCGGCCGTGGCCGTAGTGTTCGTAGCGCTCGCGGTACAGGCCGATCAGCTGCATGTAGTGCTCCTTCGGCCAGAAGATGTTGTTGGCGAAGAAGCCGTCCCCGAAGTACGCGGCAATCTCCGCCACCTGCGGCGTGCGGATGGAACCGTGCCAGACGAAGGGGGCGACGCCGTCGAGCGGCCGGGGCGTGGCAGTGAAGTTGTGCAGCGGGGTGCGGAATTTGCCCTCCCAGTTCACCGTCTCCTTGTCCCAGAGCTGGCGCAGGAGGTTGTAGTTCTCCACGGTCAGTTCCACCGAGTCCTGCGGATCCTTGCCGAACCAGGGGTAGACCGGGGCGGTATTGCCGCGTCCCAGCACCAGGTCCACCCGGCCGTCGGCCAGGTGCTGGAGCATGGCGAAGTCCTCGGCAATCTTCACCGGGTCATTCGTGGTGATCAGCGTGGTGGTGGTGGAGAGGATGATCCGCTCGGTCTGCGCGGCGATGTAGCCCAGCAGTGTGGTGGGGGAGCTGGCGTAGAAGGGCGGGTTGTGGTGCTCGCCGGTGGCGTAGACGTCCATGCCGATCTCTTCGACCTTGCGGGCGATGGCCACCGCTGCCTTGATCCGCTCAGCTTCGGTGGGGAGTTTCCCGGTGACGGGGTCCCGGGTGATGTCGCTGACGCTGAATACGCCGATCTGCATGGTGTCCTCCGGATGTTCGGGTGTTTCTTAAAGTATATGCATACGCATGCACTTCCCCTCAACGGCCGCCGGCATTCTTTCATTCCCGGCGGCTGCCCGGCCTGCTAGGCCCCGGCAGCCGCCCCGGCGGTTTCCTTCCGCTGCTGCCGCTTCTCGCGGGCCCCCTCCACCAGGCGGTAAAGCACCGGTACCAGGATCAGCGTCAGGGCGGTGGAGGAGATCAGCCCGCCGATCACCACAATGGCCAGCGGGCGGGAGATGAAGCCGCCCTCCCCGGTCACGCCCAGCGCCATCGGGGTGAGGGCGAAGACGGTGGCCAGCGCGGTCATGAGGATGGGGCGCAGGCGCTGGCGGGCGCCGCGGAAAATGGCGTCCTCCACATTCATGCCCGGTTCGCTGCCCCGCGGCTGCCGGTACTGGTTGATCAGGTCCATCAGGACAATCGCGTTGGTCACCACAATGCCCACCAGCATCAGCATGCCGACCAGGGACGGCAGGCCCAGCGGAACGCCGGTGAGCAGCAGCAGCAGGATGGCGCCGGTGGCCGCGAACGGAATGGAGACCAGCAGGATCAGCGGCTGCAGCAGCGACTTGAAGGTGGCGACCATGATCACGTAGACAATGGCAATCGCCGCCAGCAGGGCCAGGCCCAGCTGGGTGAAGGACTCGTTCTGCTGGGTGGCGGCGCCGCTGAGTTCGGCGGTCACGCTGGCGGGCAGGTCCACGTCGGCCAGCCGGTTCTGGACTTCGGTGATGGTCGCGCCCAGGTTGTCCCCGTCCGGGGAGACGGAGACGACGGCGGTGCGCTCGCCACCGGAGGAGGAGACCGACGTCGGCACCTCCACCTCTTCCACCGTGGCCAGGGAGCTCAGCGGCACCGAGCCGGTGCCGGCGGGCACGGAAATGCTGTTCAGCTGCTCCAGCGACGTGATGGGGGTGCCCTCGCCGATGAGTACCTGGAGGTCATCGGTGCCCAGCCGTACCGATCCGGCCGGCAGCGGGCTGATGGTGGAAGCCACCAGGCCGGCAATCTGCTGCTCGTTCAGGCCGGCGGCAACTGCCTTGGCGCGGTCAATGCTGATCTGCACCACGGGCTGGGAGGAGGACAGGTTGCTGCTCGCCTCCGCAACGCCCGGCAGATCGGACATGGCCTCCACCAGGGCGTCACTGGCCGGCTGCAGGTCGGCCGGATCCCCGGCAGAGAGGGAAATGTCCACCGTGTTGGAGGTGCCGAAGCCGCCGCCGGTGCTGCCCAGGGTGACTTCGCCGGCGTCGTCGGCGACGTCCTCAAGCGCGGACCGCACGGTGTCCCGCAGTGCCACCTGGTCCACGCCTTCCTCGGTGATGACGGTGAAGTTGGCCACCGAGGAGCCGCCGCCGGTGAAGGCTCCGAGCCCGGACGTGGAGGTGCCCATGGTGACCTGGACGTCCTTGACGCCCTCGGTGCCGCCCAGGATGTCCTCCACCTCGGCGGCGGCCTCGGACGTCCGTTCGAGGGACGTGCCCGCGGGCAGCTCCTGCCGCACGCTGAAGGTGTTCTGTCCCGTGTCGCCCAGCAGGTTGGTGGGCAGCAGCGGGGTCATTGCCGCGGTCGCGACGAGGATGATCAGCCCGGCGGTCACCGTGTAGACGGGGTGGCGCTGGGTGGTGCGCAGGATCGGCAGGTAGCCGCGCTGCAGGAGGGTCCGCGACTCGCGTTCCTCGGCCTCGGCACGGTAGGCCGCCGGATCGGCGACCGGCGGGGAGGACTTCAGGAACCAGTAGGCCAGCACCGGGACAATCGTCAGCGACACCAGCAGGGAGGCCAGCAGGGCGAGCGTTGTGGTCACCGCGAAGGGGCGGAACAGCTCGCCCGCCAGGCCGCCGACAAAGGCGATGGGTGCAAACACCGCCACAGTGGTGAGGGTCGACGCCGTTACGGCGCCGGCGACCTCGCGGACGGCCGTCAGGATGGCACTGCGTTTGTCCTCGCCGTAGCCGAGGTGCCGCTTGATGTTCTCGATCACCACAATGGAGTCATCCACGACGCGGCCGATGGCGATGGTCAGCGCACCGAGGGTGAGGATGTTCAGGGAGTATCCGAAGGCGAGCAGCCCAATGAAGGTCACCAGCAGCGACAGCGGAATGGACACGGCCGTGACCAGGGTGGAGCGCAGGGAGAGCAGGAAGACCAGGATCACCAGGACGGCGAAGCCGAGGCCGAGCAGTCCCTCCGTGGTGAGGTCGGAAATGGATTTCTCGATGAAGGGGGCCTGGTCGAAGATGACCGTGAAAACTGCGCCGTTGCCCAGTTCGTCCTGGAGTGCGGGCAGCAGGTCCATGACTTCGTGGGAAATGCCGACCGTGTCCCCGGCCGGGGTCTTGGTGATGGACACGGCCAGGGTGGCTTCGCCGTTGGTCCGGGTGATGGAGCTGGATTCATCCTCCGTGATGTCCACCGATGCCACGTCGCCGATGGTGACCGGAGTGCTGCCCGGCGTCGACTGGCTGGATTCGACCGGCAGGCCGGAGATCTTCTCGAGGCTGTCCAGCGGCGCGCCCACCTGGATCGAGAGGGTGCGGCCGTCTTCGTCGACCGTGCCGGCAGGCAGCAGGTCTCCGCTGTTTTCCAGTGCGTCGACGATGGCCGTGGGGGTGACGCCTGCGGCGGCCAGAGCTGCGTTGTCGGGCAGGATGGCCACGTGGCGGGTGGAGCCGCCCGTCACCTCGGCCGTGCGGACACCTTCGATCTTCTGCAGGCGCGGGACCGTCAGCCGCTGCAGATCCGCGTTGAGCTCGGCCAGCGGTTCATCCGAGGACACCGCAAGGTAGACAATCGGGAAATCGCTGATGCTTCCGGCCAGCGACTGCGGATTGGCATCGTCGGGAAGCAGCTGGCGGGAGTTGGAAATGGCCCGGTCCACCTGCCCGCGTGCCCGGTCCAGGTCGGTTCCGTAGGCGAAGGTCAGGCTGATCGTGGAGATCCCGGACCGGGACGTCGCCGAGGAGGACTCGAGGCCTTCGACGGCGGTGAGGGCGCCTTCCAGCGGTTCGCTGATCTGGGCATCCACCACCTCGGGGGAAGCCCCGGGCAGTGCCGTGATGACGCTGATCTGCGGAAACTCCAGTGACGGGATCAGTTCCTGCTTCAGGGAGCTCATTGAAATGACCCCGAAAACCGCCACGAAAACCGTGATCAGGGCAATGAGCGCCCGGTTGGAGAGGGACAGCTTGGCCAAACGGTCCATGATCCTGCCTTAGGAAGGGCGAACTGGAGTTGGAAGACGCCCGCAGCGCCGGCGTCGTAAAGCCTGTCGCGGCGCAGGCCCGCCGGAAGGGGAACATGCGCCGCGGCTACTGCAGGTGCTAGGAAAGTCCCAGGACCTTGGTGGTGTCGGCTTCGATCTCCGCCGCCAGCTGCTCGTTCTCGTTGAGCTTCACGCCGTAGCCCGGGATCATTTCCTTGATCTTCGGTTCCCAGCCGCCGAACTGGCGGGGGAAGGCGCGCTTGAGCAGGTTGATCATGATGGGCGGTGCCGTGGAAGCGCCGGGGGAGGCCCCGAGCAGGGCGCCGATGGAGCCGTCCGCGGCGGTGATGAGTTCGGTGCCGAACTGCAGCACGCCGCCCTTCTTCGGGTCCTTCTTGATGACCTGGACACGCTGGCCCGCGGTGATGAGGTCCCAGCCTTCGGTCTTCGCGGACGGCATGAATTCCTGCAGCGCCTGCGTTTTGCCTTCACGGGTCTTCATCACCTCGGTGACGAGGTACTTGACGAGGCTCATGTTGTCCTTGGCCACACCCAGCATCGGCACGAGG
This sequence comes from Arthrobacter zhaoxinii, assembly GCF_025244925.1. Classification (NCBI taxonomy): domain Bacteria; kingdom Bacillati; phylum Actinomycetota; class Actinomycetes; order Micrococcales; family Micrococcaceae; genus Arthrobacter; species Arthrobacter zhaoxinii. The sequence goes on along the minus strand of NZ_CP104275.1, from coordinate 2,314,653 downwards.
TTGGACGGGCGGACCGAAAGCGGCAGGTCCAGGTAGGAACCGGTCTTCAGGAACTTCGGGGAGAAGCCGCCGTACGGGCCGAACAGCAGGGAACGCTGGCCGTTGACGAATCGGGTGTCCAGGTGCGGGACCGACATGGGCGGTGCACCGACGGAGGCCTGCCCGTACACCTTCGCGTTGTGGCGCGAAATGATGGATTCGTCCGTGGAGCGCAGGAACTGGCCGGAGACGGGGAAGCCGCCGAAGCCCTTCCCCTCGGGGATGCCGGAGGCCTGGAGTAGGTGCAGGGCTCCGCCGCCGCCGCCGATGAAGACGAAGCGGGCGGAAACGGTGCTGGTGGTGCCGGCTGCCAGGTCCTTGACCCGAACCTCCCAGCCGCCGGTGGAGGAACGCGACACATTGCCGACCTCGTGGCGGAAGTTCATGTTCACGCCGTTGGCACCGAGGTAGTTGGTCAGTTCGCGGGTCAGCGCACCGAAGTCGACGTCGGTGCCGCCGGCAACGCGCGAGGCGGCAACGCGCTGGGACGGGTCGCGGCCTTCCATGATCAGGGGGGCCCATTCGGCCAGCTTGGCCGGGTCCTCGGAGAACTCCATGGTCTTGAACAGGGGCTGGGCGCTCAGCGACTCGTAGCGGCGGCGCAGGTACTCCGAATGCGCGTCACCCCAGACGAAGCTCATGTGCGGCAGCGGATTGATGAAGCTGTTGGAGATGTGGCCGGAAGACACCAGATGCGACCAGAACTGCCGGGAAACCTGGAACTGCTCGTTGATGCCCACCGCCTTCGCCGGGTCAACGGAGCCGTCGGCCGCGGCCGGGCTGTAGTTGAGCTCGCAGAGTGCGGCATGGCCGGTTCCCGCGTTGTTCCACGGGTCGGAGCTTTCCAGCCCCGCGCGGTCGAGGCGCTCGTAGAGGGAGATGTCCCAGTCTGGCTGGAGCTGCTTCAGGAACGCCCCGAGGGTCGCGCTCATGATGCCGCCGCCGATCAGCAGTACATCAGTTTTCGTTGCGGACTTATCCGCCGGGCTATTAGCAGTCAACTTGTTCTCCAGTCGCGTGGGCGCTAGCCCTAGAAGCGTATCCCCGACCACATGTCTTCCTAAAATTATCGCTTGCCCCGGCGTCCCGGCGGGAGGGGGAGCTGCCAACCGCTGACCGGGGACGGGCGGCCTCAGCTGTCCGTCAGGGTGATCCGGTTGAAGACTTCGTGCAGGACGGGGCTGGTGGGATAGCCGCCCACCCGGGGGGAGAGCGCCAAGGCGGAGATGGGGAAAGCGAGGGGGACAGCCGGCACCCGTTCTGAAATCCGATCGGAGATCGCTTGGTAGGCGTCCGTCTGTTCCTGGCCTTCGGCGAGGGTCCGTGCTTTTTCGATGCCAGTGAAGACCTCGGGGTCATTGTAGGAAAATTCGGCGGTATAGCGGCCGAACAGGGTTCCCACAAAGTTGTCCCCGGCCTCGTAGCTTCCGGCAAGCCCGAGCAGGTGGAAGGCCCGGTCCTCCTTGCCCTGCACCCTGTCGAGGTAGCCCTGGGACCAGTCCACGGGGACCGGGCGGATATTGAATCCGGCGGCGGTGAGCTGGCTGCTGAGCCGGGCGTAGACCTTTTCCGGTGTGGGCAGGTAGCTGCGGGTCACGCGGCGCGGATAGTAGAACGGCAGTTCACGGCCGTCGTAGCCGGCTTCCTTGAGCAGCTCGCGGGCCTTGTCGACGTCGTACCCGTAGCTGGTAATGCTGTCGGAGGTCAGGCCGAGCTTTTCCGGGAGGAACTGGTTGGCGGCCTTGGTGCCGTTCAGGAACAGACCCTCCAGGACGGCCGGCTTGTCGATGGCGTGGGCAACCGCCCGGCGGATCAGGACGTTGTCCAGACCGGGGAAGTTGGTGTTGATGCCCAGATAGAGGATGGAATACGGGTCCCGTTGCTGGATCTGCAGGCCGTTGCGGGCCAGGTCGCCGACGTCGTTGACGGTCACCAGGTCGTAGCCGTCCACGTCCCCCTTCTTCAGGGCACGAAGCCGGCCTTCGGGGCTGGAGATGGTCCGGAAGACGACGGTTCCGATCTGTCCGGCCTCGCCCCAGTACTCCGGGTAGGCGGCCAGCTCAACGGTGTCCTCGTTCCAGCCGACAAAGCGGAACGGACCGGTGCCCACCGGGGCGACACCGTAGCCGGAAACCTTCCGCCCGTTGCGTTCCTGGGTCAGGGCATCGGCGGCGGCGTCCGTGAGGGCCTTCGGCGACGACATGGCGAAGGCCGGAGCGGCAAGGGCGGGGATGAAGCTGTCCAGTGGCTCAGTGAGCTCCACCCGCACCGTGTATTCGTCCTCAACCACGCATTCCCGGTAGACCGCGGTCTTCGGGGTGTCCGAGAACCCGCGGAAAACCGACCGGTACATCAGGGAATCGCTGCGCACGGATTCCGGCAGGGTGTACCAGCGCTCGAAGTTCCGGCGTACGGCTTCGGCGTTGAACGGCTCGCCGTCGTGGAAGGTGACGTCGCGGCGCAGTTCAAAGGTGTAGGTCCTGCGGTCCTCGGACTTGGTCCAGCTCTTCGCCAGCAGCGGCGTCGGGGCGGAGGTCAGGGGGTCCACGCCCACCAGTCCTTCCAGCACCTGGCGCGTGACGCGGTAGGACTCGGTGTCCGTGGCCAGGGCGGGGTCCAGGGTTACCGGGCGTGCCGCCGCCGCAAAGACGAACCGGCCCCGGGGACCGGCCGGTCCGGTGGCCGCAGGGGCCGGGGACGGGGAATCATCCGCTGCTTCCGCCGTGCAGCCGGCGAGCATAAAGGCCGCGGCCACGGCGCTCGCACGGATAACGGAACGGCGGGAAAGGGCGGGGGTCTCGGTGCCGGGCTGGGCGCTGCCGGATTTGACGGTCCCGGATTTGGCTCTGCCGGACTTGGGCACGGTGATACTCCTCCGGGACGCTCCATCCCTCATTTTTCGGTGATTCTTCATTCTAAATGATTAAAAACCGGTAAACAGCCGTGAGACACGCGTCACAAGGGGCAAGAGTGGGGCAGGATGGGGAAATGACTGATTTGACCACTGATTCGCCCCTGCTCGAGGTGAGCAACCTCGCCGTTAATTTCCGGACCATGGAGGGAGAAGTCCCCGCCGTCCGCAACGCCGGTTTTTCCCTCCCGGCCGGCAAGACGCTGGCCATTGTGGGGGAGTCCGGCTCCGGAAAGTCCACTACCGCAATGGCCGTTATCGGGCTGCTGCCGGGTAACGGCAAGGTCGCCTCGGGCAGCATCCGCTTCGACGGGCAGGAACTGGTGGGCCTTCCGGAGTCCAAGATGCGGGCCATCCGCGGGCGTTCCATCGGACTGGTTCCGCAGGATCCCATGTCCAACCTCAACCCGGTCACCAAGATCGGCACCCAGGTTGCCGAAACCCTGCTGGTCCACGGCATGGCGACCTCCAAGGATGTGGACCGGAAGGTCGTAGAGGTCCTCACCGCGGCGGGGTTGCCCAATGCCGCCGAACGTGCCAAGCAGTACCCGCATGAGTTCTCCGGCGGCATGCGCCAGCGTGCCCTGATTGCCATTGGCCTGGCGTGCCGCCCGCGGCTGCTGATCGCCGACGAACCCACCAGTGCCCTGGACGTCACGGTCCAGCGGACCATCCTGGATCAGATTGACCGGATGACCGAGGAGCTCGGGTCTTCCGTCCTGCTGATTACCCATGACCTGGGGCTCGCCGCCGAGCGTGCCTCCGAACTGGTGGTGATGCACCGCGGCGAGGTGGTGGAAACCGGTCCCGCCCGCCAGCTGCTGGAGGATCCGCAGCACCCGTACACCCAGTCCCTGGTCCGTGCCGCCCCCAGCGTGGCGGCCGTGCGGCTCAGCCCCGGTGCCTTTGCCGGCCATGCCGCGCCGAAGGGCGGAGCGACCGCCGGGCCGTCGGAGACCCTGGCTGCCGAGCCCGCCGCGGCGGAGCCGGATAACATCGTGGAGTTCCGCGACCTCACCAAGGTCTTCAAGATCCGCGGCCGTTCCGATGATTTCTATGCCGCGAAGAATGTCACCCTGGACATTCCGCGCGGCCGCACCGTGGCGATTGTGGGGGAGTCCGGTTCCGGCAAGACCACCACCGCGCGGATGCTGCTGAAACTGATTGAACCCACCAGCGGAACCATGACCTTTGACGGCATGGACGTCGCCACCCTGGACAAGGTCCAGCTGCGCGAGTTCCGGCAGCGGGTGCAGCCGATCTTCCAGGACCCGTATTCCTCGCTGGACCCGATGTACACCATCGAACGGATCCTGGAGGAGCCGCTCAAGACCTACCGCCGCGGCGACAAGGCAGAGCGCCGCCGTCGGGTGCTGGAACTGATGGAGCAGGTGGCGCTGCCGACGGAGATGCTGCACCGCTACCCCGCGGAGCTCTCGGGCGGGCAGCGGCAGCGTGTGGCCATCGCCCGTGCCCTGGCGCTGAAGCCGGAGCTGATTGTCTGCGACGAGCCGGTCTCGGCCCTGGACGTCCTGGTACAGGCGCAGATCCTCCAGCTGCTCGGGGACCTGCAGCGCGAGTTCGGTCTCAGCTACCTCTTTATCTCCCATGACCTGGCGGTGGTCCGGCTGATTTCCGACTACGTGTGCGTTATGAAGGACGGCGAACTGGTGGAGGCCGCTACCTCGGAGGAAGTCTTCTCCAACCCGCGCCACCCCTACACGCGGAAGCTCCTGGCATCCATCCCGGGCAACGAGCTCAATATCGACAGCGAGCTGGCCTCCTAATGACGGGCGGCTCAGTGCAGGCGGGCGCCGAAGCGGAACTGGAAGCCGAACTGCGGGAGCTGTTGTCCGTCCGGAACCGGGAGGACATGGCGCCGACCATTGCTGCGCTGCTCGAGGTCCATCACCGGCACCCGGGCAACCCCCGGGTGCTCTATGAAGTCGGCGGCGCCTATGACACCGCCGGCGAAGAGGAAACGGCTGCCGGATTCTACGAACAGGCGCTGGCGCTGGGACTGGAGGGGGACGTGCTGCGGCGCTGCTACCTCCAGTACGGCAGCACTCTCCGGCTGCTCGGGCGCACCGAGGAGTCCCTGGCGGTGTTTGCCGGCGCCCGGCGTGCCTTCCCCGGGTCGGTGTCGCTGGGCGTCTTCGAGGCACTGAGCCTGCATGCCGCGGGCAAGGCGAACACGGCGCTCGCCGGTCTGCTGGTCCTGCTCGCGGAGAATGTCTCCTCGGAGGACCTGGAGCGGTATCTGCCGGCACTGCACGGCAACGCGGATTACCTGGCGTCACTCGACGGGGACGGCGACGACGGCGGTACCGGTCGCGCCTGAACGCACAGGATTGCTGCCGGGCCGGAAACGCCCGGTGCACCAACACAGAAGGGCCTTCCCTGGAATTCCAGGGAAGGCCCTTCTGCTGTTTGCAGCGGCATGCCGCTCCCGGTTACTTCCGCCGGGTCTTGGGATCCAGCGCCTCGCGCAGGGACTCGCCCAGCAGGGTGAAGCCAAGCGCGGTCACCGCAATGCAGATACCCGGCAGGAAGGCTAGCTGCGGAGCCACACCCAGTTCGGCCTGGGCGTAGGTCAGCATCCGGCCCCACTCGGCGGTCTGCGGCAGGCCGCCGCCGAGCCCCAGGAAGGACAGCGCAGCGGCGTCAATGACCGCCGTCGCCAGGGTCAGGGTCGCCTGGACAATCACCGGGCCCATGCTGTTGGGCAGCAGGTGGCTCATGGTGATGGTGCGCCGGCTCAGCCCCAGCGTCTGGGCGGACAGGATGTAGTCCGCGCTGCGCTGGGAAATCATCGACGAGCGCAGGAGCCGGGCAAAGATGGGCACCTGTGAGACACCGATGGCGATCATGACGGCGGCGGCATTCTGTCCCAGCAGGGCCGCGATGCTCACGGCCAGCAGCAGGTTCGGAACCGAGAGCAGGATGTCGACGAAGCGCATGATCACGCTGTCCACCCAGCCGCCCAGGCCGCCGGCAATGACGCCGAGCAGCACGCCGCCGGCCAGGCCGAGAGCGGTGGAGACAACACCGATGATCAGGGACGCCCGTGCACCCCAGAGAAGTTTGGAAAGGACGTCGCCGCCGAACCGGTCCAGGCCCAGGGGATAGCCGTCAATGTCGCCCGGACCGGGAATGCTGGTCGGGGTGATGTTGGTGCGGCCGGGCAGGTCGTTGCCGCCGTACGGGGCAAGCAGCGGGGCGAGGATGGAGACCAGGATGAACAGACCCACAATGACGGCGCCGGCAATGGCCGCCGGGTTGCGGCGCAGCCGGCGGAAGGCGTCTTTCCACATGCCGCTGCCGGTGGCCGGCTTCGCTGTGGGAGCCCCTTCGGGGAGGACGGACCCGCCCGCTGCGGGAGGCAGAGTAGTACTCACTGGACACGCACCCTTGGATCGATGAAGCCGTAGGACACATCAACGATCAGGTTGATCAGTGAGTAGGCCACGGCGATGAAGACAATGAATCCCTGCAGGACGGGATAGTCGAGGGCGAAAATCGCGTCCCTCAGGAACCTCCCGATGCCGCTGAAGGCGAAGACCGTCTCCGTCAGCACTGCACCGGAAATCAGCAGGCCCGTCTGCAGGCCGATAGTGGTGGTCACCGGCAGCATGGCGTTGCGCAGCACAAACCGGCCGCGGATGGTCTTTTCCATCAGACCCTTGGCCCGGGCGGTGCGGACGTAGTCAGCGCCCTGGACCTCCAGGACCGAGGCCCGGGTGATGCGCACGATGATTGCCAGCGGAATGGTGCCCAGCGCGATGGCGGGAAGCACCAGGTGCAGGATGGCGTCCCAGGACGCGTCCCATTCCCGGGTGAGGAGCCCGTCCAGGACGTAGAAGTCGGTGACGTGTGTGGCGTTGATGCGTGGATCCTGGCGCCCGTCGGTGGGGAACCAGCCCAGCTGGATGGCCAGTACCCACTTGAGGATGAAGGCCAGGAAGAACACGGGGACGGTGATGCCGATCAGGGACAGCACCACGGAGGAGTGGTCCCAGAAGCGTCCGTAGTGGCTGGCTGCGAGATAACCCAGCGGAATACCGATGCCGATCGCGAAAATGAGGGCGACAACGGCCAGCTCCACCGTGGCGGGGAAGCGGGTGGCGAACTCCTCGAGCACGGGGCGTCCGGTGACGATGGAGGTGCCGAAGTCTCCCTGGAGGAGTTTGCCGACGTAGGTGAAGTACTGCTCGATCAGGGGGCGGTCGAATCCGTAGGCCTTGTTGATGTTGGCGATGGCTTCCGGGGACGCCTTGTCGCCGAGCAACGCGGTTGCCGGGCCGCCGGGCAGGTTGCGGACCCACAGGAACAGCAGGATCGAGAGGCCGATCAGGGTGGGGATCAGCATAAGAAGGCGTTTGCCGATGACTCGTAGCACGAGTGTCCTTTCCCAGCGGGAGGCTGGAGGATCTGGGGAGGAAAAGACGAGGCGCGTAGGAGGCCGGGAACCCCGCGGGGTCCCCGGCCTCAGCGGGGTGTTACTTGGTGAGCTTGATGTCGCTGAAGACTTCGTCGCTCACCGGGCTGGCCGGGTAGGACTCCACCCGTTCGGAGAACGCGAGCGACGGTGCCGGGTGGGCCAGCGGAACGGCCGGCACGAACTTGGCGATGTCCTCATTGATCTGCTCGTAGAGCGGGGTCTGCTCTTCGAGGGTGGAAACCTGGCGGGCCTCTTCGAGGGCGGCGAAGATCTCCGGGTTGTTGAAGCCGAACTCCGGCTTTTCCTGACCGAAGAACACGCCTACGAAGTTGTCCGTGTCGTTGTAGTCACCCGTCCAGCCCAGCAGGTGCAGGCCGTGGTCCGACCCTGCCTGGACCCGGTCCAGATAATCCGGGGACCACTTGTTCGGCTGCTCGTTGACCGTGATGCCTACCTCGCCCAGCTGGGCGCTCAGGTTGGTGAAGACCTGCTCGGGGGTGGGCATGTACGGACGGGAGACGCCGGTGGGGTAGTTGAAGTCCACGCTGAAGCCGTCCGGGTAGCCGGCCTCTGCCAGCAGAGCCTTGGCCTTCTCGGGGTCGTACTCATACGTGGTGACGTCTTCGTTGTAGCCGTTGACGACGTCGGGAATGAACTGGGTGGCCACCTTGGTGCCCTCGGGCAGGGTCTGGCTGACCAGGGCTTCCTTGTCGATGGCATGGGCGATGGCCTGGCGGACCTTGGGATCAGCCAGCTCCTTCACCTGCTGGTTCATGCCCAGGTAGAGGATGGTGAAGGGATCGCGGGGGACCACCTTGAACCCGGCGTCGGCCAGGGACTGGGTGTCGGCCGGGGCCACGAGGTCGTAGCCGTCAATGTCGCCGGATTCCAGGGACTGGCGGCGGGCCTGCGGATCGTCGATCACGCGGAAGATGATGTCGGTGACCTGGGGTTCGCCGCCGCCCCAGTAGTCCTCGTTCGCCGAGAGGGTGATCTGGTTGCCCACATCCCAGCCGTCGAACTTGTAGGGACCGGTGCCGGTCGGGTGGCCCTTGGCGTATTCGGTCAGCTCCGGGGCTTCGGCCGTGCCGGAGGACTCGTTGGCGCCGAATTCCTCCAGGGCCGCCGGGCTCTGCATGCTGAAGGCAGGCAGCGAGAGGGCTGCAACGAAGCCGGCGAACGGCTTGTTCAGGGTGACCACGGCCTGGGAATCCGAGGAGGCTTCGCAGGACTTGTAGGTGGCGGCTTCGGGGTTGTCGGAGAATCCCTTGAAGAGCATGCCGTAGTAGTAGGCCTGGCTTTCGGCCTGCTGGATGCCGCTGAAGTTGTACCAGCGGTCGAAGTTGGCGCAGACGGCTTCGGCGTTGAAATCGGTGCCGTCATGGAACTTGACGCCTTCTTCGAGTTCGAAGGTGTAGGTCATGCCGTCTTCGGAAGACTCCCATGACTTCGCCAGCAGGGGTGCCGGGTCCGCGGTGCCGGGCTCGGTGCCGACAAGACCCTCGAACATCTGGCGGCTGACGCGGAAGGTTTCGCCGTCGGAGGCGAAGGCCGGGTCAAGGGACTTCGGGTCGGACGAGGCGGCAAACACAAAGGTGCCGTCCACGCCCTCGGAGCCGCTGTCGGCCCCTTCCTCGCGGTTGCTTTGGGCGCAGCCGGAGAGCACGAGTGCGCTCAGGGCAAGGCCGGCGGTAAGGGCGGACGCGCGGTTTTTCGCGGACCGGCCTTTCCGGACGCTGTCTGCTGGGAACATGTTTTGGGTACTCCTCAAGGGCGGATAAACGCTAAGCGAGTGGTGCCTGCGGCCGGAAAGCCGGCCCGGATGCGTCCTTTGGACACAAACGTATGGACAGAGCCTAATGGGGAAGTGTTTCTGTTACGTGACATTGATCACCGTCGGCGTGGTCACGATTTGGTCACGTCCCCGGGCGGGAGGTGATTTATCCGGGCACGAAAAAAGCCCCGGTCCGAAGACCGGGGCTTTTACTATTCAGTGCGCGAGGAGGGACTTGAACCCACACGTCCGAAGACACTGGAACCTAAATCCAGCGCGTCTACCAATTCCGCCACTCGCGCCGTTTTCCCTGCCGGCTTTTCGGCCGGCTGCGGGAAACCGGTTTTAGTCTACCCGAGGTTAGTCAAGCCCCAGATCACGACGGAGCTTGGCCACGTGCCCGGTGGCTTTGACGTTGTACTGGGCGACGGAGACCTTGCCCTCGGGGTCCACCACCACGGTGGATCGGATCAGTCCTTCATAGGTGCGGCCGTAGTTCTTCTTCTCGCCCCACGCGCCATAGGCCTCGGCCACCGCGTGGTCCGCGTCGGAGAGCAGCGGGAAGTTCAGGTTTTCGGAGGCCGCGAACTTTTCCAGCTTTTCCACCGGGTCGGGGGAGATGCCCAGGACGGTGTAGCCGGCGCCTTTGAGGCTGTTCAGGTTGTCACGGAAGTCGCAGGCCTCCTTGGTGCAGCCCGGGGTTGCCGCAGCCGGGTAGAAGTAGACGATGGTGCTGCTGCCGCGCAGATCCGCCAATGACACGGTGGTTCCGTCTGCGGCGGGAAGGACGAATTCCGGTGCGGTTTCGTCTGGGCTAAGGCGGGGCATGAAGGTCTCTCCTTGGTCTCGATTTCGCGGCCGGGTGCGTCAAAACGCGACATTCCCACGCGCGGTGGCTATCCTAGACTGTGGATCGGCACGCAATCAGCAAACTTACTGTTTGCGCGGGATCCGAAGCCTAGAGGAAGAGTTTTATTTTATGCCGGATATGGAGCGCTGGCCCACCGGTCGCCTGTTGTCGACAGCCGCCCGCCTTGTAGAGCACGCCTGGAACGAGCGGTTGGTCAGTATTGGACTGACCCACGCAGGCGTCATCGCGTTGGGTGTCCTTGAAACGCAGGGACCCATGACGCAGGCCCGCCTGGCCCAGCTTGTGCGCGTTCAGGCGCAGACCATGGGCAAAACCCTGGCCCGCCTCGAAACCCACGGGCACGTCAGCCGGGTGCGTAATGACCTGGACAAGCGCAGCCACATGGTGACCATCACAGCCCAGGGCACCGAGGCCCTGCACGAAGCGCAGAACATCGAGCGGACACTGCTTGACGGCGGTGAGCTGCTGTCCGAGGCGCTGCGAAGCCAGCTGCGGAAGGTCATCAGCGAGCTGGGCAGCCCGCGCTGGCAGGTCGCCGTCGACGTGCCGGGCCTTCCGATTCCGCCCGAAAGCATGATCCTGCCGGAGCCGGCGGAAGCAACGGAAACCGCATCGGAGAGCCGCTGACTGCTGCGGTGCACGCAGGAACGTAAGAAAGAGGCACATCCACGGGATGTGCCTCTTTCTGTGTTAAGCCCGCTAACTTCGATGGCAAGTGAACTTAGAAAGGGTGGCCGTGGAGCAGAAGGTCAACGAAAAGTACATTAATTTCGCCAGTGTGATTGACGAAGTAACTCTGGAACAGAACACCAAGACCTCCCGGATGCCCTTCATTTATCCGCACCTCGCTTCGATGCCGGATGCCCATCTGGGGAAGGGTGCGGCGGTGGGCTCCGTCATTCCCACTCTGGGAGCGATTATCCCCGCGGCGGTCGGCGTCGATATTGGCTGCGGCATGATTGCCGTCCGCACCCAGCATTCCGCCGCGGATATTGCCGGGAAAAACCGCCGGGTGCTCCGCGAAGCGATTGAACACGCCATTCCGCTTTCGGCCGGCAACAACAACCGCAGCCTCACCGACTCGGCCCGCCTCCGCGTCGAGGAGCTGGCCGACGACGCCGCTGCCGCCGGCTTTGATCCCGCGGCCTACCTGAAGGGCTGGCGGCTCCAGCTGGGCACGCTGGGCTCGGGCAACCATTTCATCGAAGTGTCCCTGGACGAGGAGGACGCCGTCTGGCTGTTCCTGCATTCAGGCTCACGCGGCGTCGGAAACAAGATCGCCCAGCAGCACATCTGGGCCGCGCAGAACTACTGCGGGAAGCGGTCCATCGACCTGCCCGACCGGGACCTGGCCTATCTGGAGGAAGGGACCGCGGAGTTTGACCGGTACATTGCCGAACTCATGTGGGCGCAGAAGTTCGCGCTGCTGAACCGCGAGGAGATGATGGACCGGGTGGTGGCCTGCTTCAGCGCGTGGACGGGGGAGCCCGTGCAGGAGCGGGAGCGGATCAACTGCCACCACAACTACACCGAGGTGGAGCACCACTACGGCAGGGACGTCTGGCTTTCCCGCAAGGGCGCCATCGACGCCTCGCCGGGACGGCCCGGACTGATTCCGGGATCCATGGGCACGGCTTCGTACGTGGTGGAAGGCAAGGGGTACGCGCCGTCGCTGAACTCCGCACCGCACGGGGCCGGTCGGGAGTATTCCAGGACCAGGGCTCGCAAGACCTTCAGCCAGGAGCAGCTGCGGAAGGCAATGAAGGGGATTGAGTTCCGCGACACCCCGGCCTTCATTGACGAGATCCCGGCGGCGTACAAGGACATCGACGCCGTCATGGCGGATGCGAAGGATCTGGTCACGGTGAAGCACGTGCTGCGGCAGCTTGTGAATGTGAAGGGGAACTAGGGGATTCATCAGCCGTTCCCGGAGCGCTCCCGCTCCCGAGGCTGCTGGACCTCGAGGAAAGCCAGGTGTCACCGCCCCGGTGCGTCTGGCAGACGAGTTCAGTCAGATCATGCACCGTTCCGGGCCCGCGTCACCTGCACATATGGTTTGTGCCTGCATGGATCGTTCGTGACTGCTTGGGACCGGGATCTCAAGGTTTGATACTGCCCGCCTGCGATCTAACGGGGATGGACCCCGCCCAGAAGGGTGAGAGCGCTCATCCGGCAGTTCTAAGCGAAACGGACGGCGCCGCGGACAAGTGCCTGCTGGACCGAGGTTTCACTAACCAGCTCGGGCTTGTTCTTGTGCGTCAACTTGTGGACGAAGCTGCCAGCAAGCAACTCGTTTAAATTGACGTCTCCAACATCCCTGAGCAATGCCCGGTGCACAGCACGTGGATCGGCGCGAGGGGTTGACCGCTTGTCCCAGAGTTTCTCGAACCTGTCGTCCAATCTGTACATAAACACGAACATCTGATGCAGGAAGAAGTACGTGATCGGCTTGTCATACACGCCGAAGTACAGCCGTAGCGCATCCCTCGTCATGCAGGTGATGTAGCTACCCGGATTACTCGCAAGGAACCAGCTGGAGATTAGACCCGGCTTTTCCTTGTCGAACGCGAAGAACCCAGACGGAGTCACCAGATGCTGGAAAATGTCCTGCATAGGCCGCATGACCATACACGTCGCATCGAGCCAGACACCGCCGTGTTTGGCTAGTAGTTCGAAACGCAGGACGTCTGAGAACGCCGCCCGGCTTACGCTTGCCACATCTATTATGCGTTGCGGTAGGGTCACCCACTCATGCAGGTTGTTGTCGTCCAAAAAGACGATGCTGTCGGGCGAATGCAGACGCTTCGCCTGCTCATAGCAGGCCCGCACTATTTCGGGGGCGGAGTCGAAGCCCTGCCCCCAATACATGAAAACAAGCGGGTTCTCGGTGACCCGAGGTGCTCGTTTGGCTTCGGCGTAAGCCGAGCGGTGCATATCTTCAATGCGGATCGCCAGCAGGGCGTGGAGCGCCCTGCGCTCCCGGAACTGGCGGGGGTTCTCCTCTAATAGATCCCAGTCCGCCTGAGACGCTCTGGGGTCGAGTATGAGACCTTGGCGGTAGAGGTTCCTCGCTTCACCCATATTGCCGGCACGCTCAGCCAATTTGCCTTCGCGGAGCAGTCGCCTCGACTCCGTTGTTTTTATGTCTACCAATGGGCACCCTTTGCTGTCCTGGATTATCGCTTCACACTATACGGGCGAACAATCTTGATTTAATTCTCGGTGGTCGCCAGGTTCGCTCTGGTGTCCCTGTATTCATAGCGGGTATTCCCGCTAATTATCCCTTGCGTATAGCGGGTCCGGCTCGGCGCGTGCGAAGCCGGGGGGGGGGGGGGGGTATGAACGCTCAGGGTGCAATTTACCTGTCCGCAGGGATTCGGGAAGCTGCCCACTCACCGAATCAAGTTACCAACGGCGAAGGAAAAGAGCGTGCAAGCATCCGTCCGAATACTCGCATATCTATTGGCTTGCCCCGATCGTCCGCCCACCCTAAGGGTAGAGACTCGGATGACGTTAGCCGCTCAGCGAACGCGTAGTTGTGATGTAAAAAAAGAAAACCCCGCCCGACCCGGCATAATGCCGAGTCGAACGGGGTTTTGGTTTGTGCACCCCCCGGGACTTGAACCCGGAACCCATTGATTAAGAGTCAATTGCTCTGCCAATTGAGCTAGAGGTGCGCACTTTGCTGGAAGGAAGACCTACGCCGTGAGGCGCGGTTCGTTCTCCGCAACGACATGAAACATTACCACGTCACGGCAGGGAGTACGAAATCCGGGCCGTACTGGGAGCGAATCAGGAACCATCCGGAGGGTCCGGCCCCGGTCAACGGATCCGTTCGTTGCGTAGATGCCCCACGTAGGAGGGGAGGCTGATAACCAGCCCGAGGAGTCCGGTGCCGAACACGAGCCACAGCGCGGGCAGAATCCCGTCACCGAGACGGCCTTCGTCAGCCGCTATGCCTGCCTGGAGCAAAGCAGCAGCACCACCCAGCAGAAGAACCGTGCTTGCTGACAGGGCGTACCCCCAGGATGTTGACCGCGATTTTGCCATGGAGCACCCCCGTTCAAGGGCCGCCCTGATAGGCGGCATACGGGCTAGAGTACGTGCAGCGTCACTGAAAGCAACAAAAAACCCCGCCCGTTCAGGCGATGAACCTGAACGGGCGGGGTTTTGATTGGTGCACCCCCCGGGACTTGAACCCGGAACCCATTGATTAAGAGTCAATTGCTCTGCCAATTGAGCTAGAGGTGCGCATTCGAGGTGATGGAAGCCGGCGGTATCTCTTGCGCAGTTGCCATCAGCAACGACATGAAACACTACCAGCAGTTTCGCCGGAGAACGCAATTCCCCGGGGTTTTGTGTTCCGTTTCACGTTGCATCCCGGTCCGGGGTGCTGCCGGAGTAGGGGAGGACCACCAGTTCACCCGGAGTTCCCTCCCATTCGCTGCCGTTGTCCACTACCCAGGTCCGGGAAGGAAGGTTCGACGCCAGGTCACCGGTGGTCACGGTCGTGACAGCATCGCGGGGGACCGGGGTGACCGGCAGGTCCGGATCCGGCACGCCGGCGGTGTCGATCCCTGCCGCGAGCCGGACCACGCCGTGCCCCAGCATCCGCTCCACCGCCGCGAGGACCGCTGCGGCGGATCCCACCCCGAGGGCTGTGAAGAGCAAGGACTTACGAGTCACGGCGGCATCCTTCGGTCGGCGGAAGGCACATTTCACGTTACGGCGGGCACCTGCCGCTGTCCATAGTTGCGGACCCCGGCTGGCGTCCCGCTGCCGTCCCGCCTCCCGGGGCGACACCGGTTACGCTGGCTGCCATGGCCGACATTGACTCCCGCAAGGTCCCGGTGCACACCCTGACCGTGCCCACCCCCGAGCTCCTCGAAGCCCTGCAGCCGCTGCCCGAAGGCATGAACGCCGTCCTCTGGGATCTGATAGGCGAGCCGGAAGGAGTGGCTTACGAGGCGATCGACGCGGTGGTGCTGCCCTACGCCAACGGCGCCGACTACGGAGATGCACTGGACCGGGTGCCGAACCTGCTGCTGTTGCAGGCACAGTCCACCGGCTACGACGGGCTGCCCGAACTGGTGGGCGAGCAAACGGCCATCGCCAGTGCCGCCGGAGTCCACGCGGCCGCCACGGCGGAAATGGCCCTCACCCTGGTCCTTGCCGCACAGCGGGGGATCGACACTGCGCTGAGCGCCCAGCATGAGGGCCGGTGGGAAGCGGTCCGGTACCCCGGTCTGGCGGACCGGCGCGTCCTCCTGGTGGGGGTGGGCGGAATCGGCCGCGAGATTGCCGCACGGCTGCGGCCGTTCGACGTCGAACTCACCCGGGTGGGCAGCACGGCCCGGACAGACGACGACGGCGCCGTGCACGGCACCGGGGAACTGGCAGATCTGGCCGCCCGGGCCGAAATCCTGGTGGTGATCACTCCGCTGAACGAGCAGACCCGACACCTGATCGACGCGCGTGTCCTCGCCGCGCTGCCGGACGGGGCGCTGGTGGTCAACGTCGCCCGGGGTGCGGTGGTGGACAGCGAGGCCCTGACCAAGGAAGTGGTGTCCGGCCGGCTGCGTGCGGCCCTGGACGTCTTCGATCCGGAACCGCTGCCCGCCGGACACCCCCTGCGGCAAGCGCCCGGAGCGATCATTACCCCGCACTGGGGCGGGAACACCGCAGCCTTCGAGCCGCGGATCAAGGCCCTGCTGCGCGAGCAGGTGGCCCGGCTGGCGGCAGGAAAAGAACCCTTGAACCTGGTCCGCCCGGGCCCCTGGGCTTAGGCAGGCCCCTGGGCTTAACCAGGAGTCCGGGGCGTTAGGCCAGTTCCAGGTAGGAGTCCACGAAGGAGCGGAAATCCTCCCAGTCGGCGGCCTGCTCCAGCAGGCGTCCGCCCTCTGCGCCGGCGGCCGGAAGGACGGCCTGCGGCTCGACGGCGAACTGGAAGATACGCCCGGTGCTGGTGCCCACCTCGTAGGCGTCTGCGTCCAGCTCATCCGTATGGCTGAGGTTGGTGGTGTTCACGGACGTGGGCACTTCCAGCCCGGCCAGGCTGACGGCGTCGAACGGAGCGAACACCACCTCGGCCGGACGCCACCGGTAACCCAGCACATAGAAGCCGGTTTCGCCGTCGAGTCCCGGGGTGGCCAGCACCAGGTTGTAGTCACCGTAATTGGGGATCTGGGATTCGAAGACGCGCCGCAGTACCCGCTTCAGCTGGTCGCTGGTGGGGGTGCCGGCGTCTGTGCCCGGGACAGTAGCTGCGTCCGGATGTGGAAATCCTGTATCCGATGTCATACCCCCAGTCTATGAACACCGTCCCCCTATTCGGGAAGCCCGGCCCCGCTCCGTGCTAGAACTTCATCTGCCGTTCACAGGCCGTAACAAGAGCTGCGGATGTCCGTCATAAGGGCGAACACTGACGGCTTAAGTCCTACGATCAACCCATGAGCGGAGACAACACACCGGACATCAAACCCCGCAGCCGAGTAGTCACGGACGGCATACACGCGGCTCCTGCCCGCGGCATGTTCCGCGCCGTGGGGATGGGCGACGACGACTTTGCCAAGCCGCAGATCGGAGTCGCGAGTTCCTGGAACGAGATCACTCCCTGCAACCTTTCCCTGAACCGCCTCGCCACCGGTGCCAAGGAAGGCATCCACGCGGGCGGCGGCTTCCCCATGCAGTTCGGCACCATTTCCGTCTCGGACGGTATTTCCATGGGCCACGAGGGCATGCACTTCTCCCTGGTGTCCCGCGAGGTGATTGCGGACTCGGTGGAGACGGTGATGATGGCCGAGCGCCTGGACGGCTCGGTGCTGCTGGCCGGCTGTGACAAGTCCCTGCCCGGCATGCTGATGGCGGCCGCGCGCCTGGACCTGGCCAGCGTCTTCCTCTACGCCGGCTCGATCATGCCGGGCTTCGCCAAAATGGAGGACGGCAGCGAACGGGAAGTCACCCTGATCGACGCCTTCGAAGCCGTGGGCGCCTGCGCCGCCGGCAAGATGAGCCTGAAGGACCTGGACTCGATTGAGCGGGCCATCTGTCCGGGCGAAGGTGCCTGCGGCGGGATGTACACCGCCAACACCATGGCCTGCATCGGTGAAGCCCTGGGCATGTCTCTGCCGGGCTCGGCCGCCCCGCCCTCCGCCGACCGGCGCCGCGACGAGTTCGCCCGCAAGTCCGGCGAGGCAGTGGTCAACCTGCTGCGCAAGGGCATCACCGCCCGAGACATCATGACCAAGAAGGCCTTCGAAAACGCCATTGCCGTGACCATGGCCTTCGGCGGGTCCACCAACGCCGTGCTGCACCTGCTCGCCATCGCCCGCGAAGCCGAGGTGGACCTCACCCTCGAGGACTTCAACCGGATCGGTGACACCATCCCGCACCTCGGCGACCTGAAGCCGTTCGGCCGCTACGTGATGTTCGACGTCGACAAGATCGGCGGCGTGCCGGTCATCATGAAGGCCCTGCTCGACGCCGGCCTGATCCACGGCGACTGCCTCACCGTCACCGGCAAGACCGTGGCGGAGAACCTGGCCGCCATCAACCCGCCGGACCCGGACGGGAAGGTCCTGCGCGCCATGGACAACCCCATCCACAAGACCGGCGGCATCACCATCCTGCACGGCTCGATGGCCCCGGAGGGCGCCGTCGTAAAGAGTGCAGGCTTTGACGCCGACATCTTTGAAGGCACTGCCCGCGTCTTCGAGCGTGAACAGGGTGCCCTCGATGCCCTCGACGCCGGAGAAATCCACGCCGGCGACGTCGTCGTCATCCGCTACGAAGGCCCCAAGGGCGGGCCGGGAATGCGCGAAATGCTCGCCATCACCGGCGCCATCAAGGGAGCCGGCCTGGGCAAGGACGTCCTGCTGCTCACAGACGGCCGGTTCTCCGGCGGCACCACTGGCCTGTGCATCGGCCACGTGGCACCCGAAGCGGTCGACGGCGGCCCCATCGCCTTCGTGAAGGACGGTGACCGGATCCGCGTGGACATCGCCGCGCGCAGCTTCGACCTGCTGGTGGAGCCGGAGGAGCTGGAAGCCCGCAGGATCGGCTGGCAGCCGCTGCCCGGAAAGTTCACCACCGGGGTCCTGGGCAAGTACACCAAACTGGTCAACTCCGCGTCCACGGGTGCCTATTGCGGCTGATACCCCTGCCCCAGGCGGAAGGCTCCGGGGTGCCTTCCGCCCAGGGGTGCCCCAGTCCACATAATGAGACTGACGTCTCAGGTAATTGACACCCCTGTAGGGGAACGCGAGACTGAACGGTATGCAGATCGTACCCGTCGTCCTTATCAAGCGCGTGGCGTAACAGCCCGACTTGTCTAAGACGTCACGCGCGAACCCCTACGGAGCCCACAGGCACGAGGGGTTTTTTTATTGGCATCGTCAGTTTTGGCTTCGCTGAACACAGAAGCCGTACCGGGCACCACCCGGGCCGGCCGTCGCATGACCGCATTGACCATGGATTAGCATCCGCAAAGGAAGTTCCGATGAGTAAGGGATCGCCAATCAGCCCTTCGCTGATGGCCTCGAAGGCACACGCCGCTGCACGCGCGGCGGCCGCCAAAACCAAGGACGTAGCCGGTTCCGCGTCTGCCTCCACCGAAGCCGCGGATGAGCGCATCCAGGGGCCCAACAACGTTGTTCCGCCCACCGAGATGACAGGCTCGCAGGCCATTGTCCGCTCGCTTGAGGAACTCGGCGTCGACGAAGTCTTCGGACTTCCCGGCGGCGCCATCCTGCCCACCTATGATCCGCTGATGGATTCCACGAAGATCCGCCACATCCTGGTGCGCCATGAGCAGGGCGCCGGTCACGCAGCCGAGGGCTACGCCATGGTGACCGGACGCGCCGGTGTCTGCATCGTGACGTCGGGGCCCGGTGCCACCAACCTCGTCACCGCTATTGCCGACGCCCACATGGACTCCGTCCCGATGGTCGCCATCACCGGGCAGGTGTCCAGCGCCTTCATCGGCTCCGATGCCTTCCAGGAAGCCGACATCGTGGGCATCACGATGCCCATCACCAAGCACTCCTACCTGGTGACGGATGCCGCCGACATTCCCCGCGTGTTGGCCGAGGCCTTCCACATTGCGACGTCGGGACGGCCCGGTCCGGTCCTCGTCGACATTGCCAAGGATGCGCAGCAGGCAAAGACCACGTTCTCCTGGCCGCCGAAGATCGATCTGCAGGGCTACCGCACCGTGGTCCGCGGACACTCCAAGCAGGTGCGCGAAGCTGCCCGCCTCATCGCGGCCGCACACCGGCCGGTGTTCTACGTGGGCGGCGGCGTGCTCAAAGCCAACGCATCCGCCGAACTCCTCGAGCTGGCCGAACTGGTGGGCGCTCCGGTGGTCACCACCCTTATGGCCCGCGGCGTTTTCCCCGACTCGCACCAGCAGCACGTCGGCATGCCGGGGATGCACGGCTCGGTATCCGCCGTAACCGCCCTGCAGCAGTCCGACCTGCTGATCACCCTCGGCGCCCGCTTCGATGACCGGGTGACCGGCGTGCTGAGCTCCTTCGCGCCCGCCGCGAAGGTCATCCACGCGGACATCGACCCGGCGGAGATCTCCAAGAACCGGCCGGCGGATGTGCCGATTGTCGGCTCGGTGAAGGAAATCATGCCCGAGCTGGCCGACGCCGTGCGCGGACAGTTCGAAGCCGGGAAACCGGATATCTCCGCGTGGTGGGCCGTGCTGGACCGGCTGCGCGAAACCTACCCCATCGGCTACGCCACTCCCGAAGACGGGCTGATTGCCCCGCAGAAGGTCATCGAGCGCATCGGTGCAATGACCGGACCCGAAGGCGTGTACGTGGCCGGCGTGGGCCAGCACCAGATGTGGTCCGCCCAGTTCATCAAGTACGAACGCCCGCGGGCATGGTTGAACTCCGGCGGCCTGGGCACCATGGGCTATTCGGTGCCGGCGGCCATGGGCGCCAAGGTCGGCGCACCGGACCGGGTGGTCTGGGCCATCGACGGCGACGGCTGCTTCCAGATGACCAACCAGGAACTGGCCACCTGCCTGATCAACAACATCCCGATCAAGGTCGCCATCATCAACAACTCCTCGCTGGGCATGGTCCGGCAGTGGCAGACCCTCTTCTACGAGTCCCGCTACTCCAACACGGACCTCAACACCGGGCATGACACCGTGCGGATCCCGGACTTCGTGAAGCTCGCCGAAGCCTACGGCTGCGTGGGGCTGCGCTGCGAACGCGACGAGGACATTGACGCGACCATCGCGCAGGCACTGGAAATCAACGACCGGCCCGTCGTCATCGACTTCGTGGTCAGCCGCGACTCCATGGTGTGGCCGATGGTCCCCACCGGCGTCAGCAACGACCTGATCCAGATTGCCCGCAACATGACTCCCACCTGGGAAGAGGAGGACTAGGACATGGCCCGCCACACCCTTTCCGTGCTGGTAGAAGATGTTCCCGGCGTGCTCACCCGGGTCGCCTCGCTGTTTGCCCGCCGGGCCTTCAACATCAACTCCCTGGCTGTGGGCCCCTCGGAGGTGCCGGGCATGTCCCGCATCACCGTGGTGGTCGACGCCGAGGGTGACCTGCTCGAACAGGTCACCAAACAGCTGAACAAGCTCGTCAACGTCATCAAGATTGTCGAGCTGGTTCCCGATTCCTCCGTGCAGCGGGACCACATCCTGGTCAAGGTCCGCGCGGACGCCGCAACACGGCTGCAGGTAACCCAGGCAGCCGAGCTGTTCCGCGCCTCGATAGTGGACGTCTCCACCGACTCCGTCATCGTCGAGGCAACCGGCACCGCCGAGAAGCTCACCGCACTGCTTGCAGTGCTTGAGCCCTTCGGCATCCGCGAAATAGTCCAATCCGGAACCCTGGCCGTTGCCCGCGGCTCAAAATCCATGAGTGACCGCGCGCTGCGCAGCGCCTGAGTTTCCACCACCGACCCTTGTCCTTAGAAACCAGTAGGAGATAACCAAAGTGACTGACATGTATTACGACGACGACGCAGACCTGTCGATCATCCAGGGGCGTACCGTCGCCGTCATCGGCTACGGCAGCCAGGGCCACGCCCACGCCCTCAGCCTGCGCGACTCCGGCGTCGACGTCCGCGTGGGCCTCAAGGAAGGCTCCGCCTCCCGTGCCAAGGCCGAGGCGGAAGGCCTTCGGGTGCTGAACGTGGCGGATGCCGTCGCCGAAGCGGACCTGATCATGGTCCTGACCCCGGACCAGGTCCAGCGTTTCGTGTACGCGGAGGACATTGCCCCGAACCTGCAGGCCGGCGACGCCCTGTTCTTCGGCCACGGCTTCAACATCCGCTACGGCTACATCAAGCCGCCGGCCGACGTCGACGTCGCCCTCGTGGCGCCCAAGGGCCCCGGCCACATTGTGCGGCGCGAATTCGAAGCCGGCCGCGGGGTGCCGGACCTGATCGCCGTCGAGCAGAATCCCTCCGGCACCGCCAAGGAACTGGCCCTGTCCTACGCCAAGGCCATCGGCGGCACCCGCGCCGGCGTCATCGAAACCACCTTCACCGAAGAAACCGAAACGGACCTCTTCGGTGAGCAGGCAGTGCTCTGCGGCGGTGCCTCGCAGCTGATCCAGTACGGCTTCGAAACCCTCACCGAGGCCGGTTACCAGCCGGAGGTCGCGTACTTCGAGGTGCTGCACGAGCTGAAGCTGATCGTGGACCTGATGGTCGAGGGCGGCATCGCCAAGCAGCGCTGGAGCGTCTCGGACACCGCGGAATACGGCGACTACGTTTCCGGCCCGCGCGTCATTGACGAGCACGTGAAGGAAAACATGAAGGCCGTCCTGGCCGACATCCAGAACGGTGCCTTCGCCAAGCGCTTCATCGACGACCAGGACGCCGGTGCACCGGAATTCAAGGCGCTGCGCAAGAAGGGCGAGGAACACCCCATCGAGGGCACCGGCCGCGAACTGCGCAAGCTCTTCTCCTGGATCAAGAACGACGACGATTACACCGAGGGCTCGGTAGCCCGCTAACCGGACCGTAACGTCCGGCGCCGATTCGACCGGCCCGCGCACCTGCGCGATAAGCTCGAAAAGCAAGCCGAATCGGCAAGGAGGCCGGGCCCGCGGGTCCGGCCTCCTGCGCGAAAAGCCCCAGTACATCCAAAGTGAAGAGGTCACCGGTGTCTGCCACCAAACCAGTCGTACTCCTTGCGGAGGAACTCTCGCCCGCCACTGTCGAGGCCCTGGGCCCCGACTTTGACATCCGTACCACGGACGGCGCCGACCGCTCCCAGCTCCTGTCCGCGATTGCCGACGTCGACGCCATCCTCGTGCGCTCCGCCACGCAGGTGGACGGGGAAGCCATTGCCGCAGCGAAGAACCTCAAGGTCATTGCCCGGGCCGGCGTGGGCCTGGACAACGTGGACATCAAGGCCGCCACCCAGGCGGGCGTGATGGTGGTCAACGCGCCGACGTCGAACATCATCTCCGCGGCGGAACTGACGGTGGGGCACATCGTGTCCCTGGCCCGGAACATCCCGCAGGCCAGCGCCGCCCTGAAGAACGGTGAATGGAAACGTTCCAAGTACAGCGGCACCGAACTGTTCGAAAAGAAGATCGGCATCATCGGGCTGGGCCGCATCGGCGCTTTGGTGGCCGCACGCATGCAGGGCTTCGGCACCGAGATCCTCGCCTATGACCCGTACGTCACCTCCGCCCGCGCTGCGCAGCTGAACGTCCGGCTGGTGTCCCTGGATGAGCTGCTGGCGGAGTCCGACTTCGTCACCATCCACATGCCCAAGACCCCCGAAACCCTGGGGATGCTCGGCGCCGAGGCGTTCGAGAAGATGAAAGACACCGCTTACGTGGTGAACGTGGCCCGCGGCGGCCTCGTGGATGAAGCAGCCCTGTTCGAGGCGCTGCAGGCAGGAAAGATCGCCGGCGCCGGCGTCGACGTGTTCGTGAAGGAACCCAGCACCGACCTGCCCTTCTTCGCCCTGGACAACGTGGTGGTGACCCCGCACCTGGGCGCTTCCACCGCCGAAGCCCAGGAAAAGGCCGGCATCTCGGTGGCGAAATCCGTCCGCCTGGCCCTGGCCGGGGAACTGGTGCCCGACGCCGTGAACGTGGCAGGCGGCGTCATCGCCGAGGACGTCCGCCCCGGCATCCCGCTGATCGAAAAGCTGGGCCGGATCTTCACCGCGCTGGCCTCGGACTCCGTGACCGCCATCGACATCGAGGTAGCCGGAGAGATTGCCGCCCTCGATGTGAAGGCGCTGGAACTGGCAGCACTGAAGGGCATCTTCACCGACATCGTGTCCGAGCAGGTCTCCTACGTGAATGCTCCGGTCCTGGCCGAGCAGCGCGGCATCGAGGTCCGGCTGCTGACCACCCCGGATGTGGATGACTACCGCAACCTGCTGACCATCCGCGGCGCCCTGTCCGACGGCACCCGGCTGGAGGTCTCCGGCACCCTCACCGGCCCGAAGCAGATCCAGAAGCTCGTGGGCGTGAACGGGTACGACCTGGAAATCCCCATCAGCGAGCACCTCATTGTGCTGATCTACCAGGACCGTCCCGGCGTCATCGGCGCCCTGGGCCGGGTCCTGGGCGAAAAGGACATCAACATTGCCGGCATGCAGGTGGCCCGCAACTCCGAGGGCGGCCAGGCACTGTCCCTGCTGACCGTGGATTCCTCGGTGCCGCAGGATGTGCTGGAAGCACTGAAGGTCGAAATCGGTGCCACCGTGGCCCGGGAAGTGGACCTGCAGGACTAGCGGGAACACTCCGCCGATCAGTCCGCCGATCCGGCGCCGGTTCCGCAACAGCGGGGCCGGCGCCGTCGCAGTGCGACACCGGCGGGCAAAACAGGGTAATTTTCTTATGTGACTTCTTCCGATTCCCAGACCCCGTTCTACATCACCACGGCCATCTCCTACCCCAACGGCGTGCCGCATATCGGCCACGCCTACGAGGCCATCGCCACCGACGCCATGGCCCGCTTCAAGCGCCTCGACGGGTACGACGTCTTCTTTATGACCGGCACCGATGAGCACGGCCTGAAGATGCAGCAGTCCGCGGATAAGGAAGGCGTTACCGCCAAGGAACTCGCGGACCGGAACTCGGCTGCCTTCGCGCAGATGGGCCGGGACCTGGATATCTCCTATGACCGCTTCATCCGCACCACCGACGCGGACCACTACGCCGCCGCGCAGGCCATCTGGAAGCGGATGGAGGAGAACGGTGACATCTACCTTTCCAAGTACTCCGGCTGGTACTCCGTCCGGGATGAGGCCTACTACACCGAAGACGAAACCGAAGTCCGCGAGGACGGCGTCCGCTACTCCAAGGAGACGGACACCGAGGTGACCTGGACGGAAGAGGAAAGCTACTTCTTCCGCCTCTCCGCATACCAGGACCGGCTGCTGGCCCTGTACGAGTCCCAGCCGGACTTCGCCGCGCCGCGCTCGCGGTTCAACGAAGTCATCAGCTTCGTCAAGGGCGGCCTGGAAGACCTCTCCATTTCCCGCACCACCTTTGACTGGGGTGTCCCGGTGCCGGGCAACCCGGACCACGTGATGTACGTCTGGGTGGACGCCCTGACCAACTACCTCACCGGCGTCGGCTTCCCCGATACGGAGAGCGAAGCCTTCAAGAAGTACTGGCCGGCCGATGTGCACGTGATCGGCAAGGACATTTCCCGTTTCCACGCCATTTTCTGGCCGGCATTCCTGATGTCCGCGAAGCTTGAACTGCCGAAGCGCATCATGATCCACGGCTTCCTGCACAACAAGGGTGTCAAGATGTCCAAGTCCCTGGGCAACGTGGTGGCGCCGAAGGCATGGGCCGAACAGTATGGGCTGGACTCGGTCCGGTTCTTCCTGCTGCGCGAAGTACCCTTCGGCGCGGACGGCTCCTACAACCACGACGCCGTCGTCGGCCGGATGAACTCCGACCTCGCCAACAACTTGGGCAACCTCGCCCAGCGTTCGCTGTCCATGGTGGCCAAGAACTGCGGCGCTGCGGTCCCGCAGCCCGGGGCGTTCACCCCCGAGGACAGTGCGCTGCTGGAAGCGGCCGGGAACCTGCTGCAGGTTTCCCGCGAGGCCTACGACGTCCAGGATTTCCACGGCGCACTGGAAGCCACGTGGAAGGTCCTCGGCGACACCAACGCCTACTTCGCCGACCAGGCACCGTGGGTGCTGCGGAAGACCGACGTCGAGCGCATGAACACCGTGCTCTACGTGACGCTGGAGGTGCTGCGCATCGTGGCGATCCTGATCCAGCCGGTCATGCCCCCGAGCGCGGGCAAGCTGCTTACTGTCCTGGGCCAGCCCGACGGCGATGCCCGCCTGTTCAGCGCCATCGGCACCCCGCTGGTGCCGGGCACCGAACTGCCGGCCCCGGCGCCTATCTTCCCGAAGTACGAAGAACCGGCCGAATAGGTCCCGGCAGCAAAAAACACCCCCGGCGGACTGCCGGGGGTGTTTTTGGATCCTGCGTAGGTCAGACGGATTCGGCGGAACCGAGGAACCGCTGCGCGGCCGTCCGTTCCATCACGCCGGCGACTTCTTCCTGCTGACGTCGGGCGGTTTCGGTGAGTTCCTGCAGGCGGGCCGTGTTGAACCGGTGATCCGTGGCGGACAGCACCAGCAGGGTCCGCCACAGGGATTCCTTCATCCGCACCAGGGACTGCAGGGATTCCAGTTCCAGCTGCCCCGTGGCGCCGCCGCCGGTGCTGAGCGGATTGAGCGGTCCCAGCTTCCCGGCTGCTGCGCCCACCATGGCGGCCGCGGCCTTGACCTTGCTGCGCGAATAGCCCAGCGCATGGATCAGGGATTCCAGTTCGTCGCGTTCGTCCGAGATTTCCTCCGCGAGCCGGGCGAAGGTTTCCTCATAGGGAGATCCTTCCCAGGTGCGCTGCGCGGCGGTGAAAAGGCGGACGCCCGTCTCCGCCCCGACCAGATGGTCGTCCAGGTAGGCGGCCAGTGATTCGTGTTCCGTCTGGGACTGCTGCATGTGCTCTCCTCACGTTGTCCGGATGCATCTCGTAGTGCCGGCTGAAATCAGCCTGCTTAGTAATTCATCCTGTTCAGTATCCTTGCAGATCCGCGGCCGGACCGCGAGGAGCTAGTCCGCGGCCAGGCCGGCCACGGGGGAGAGCCGGGCCGCACGCCGGGCCGGAAGCACGGACGCCCCCAAACCCGCCAGGATCGCTACGGCCAGGACAGCGGTCAACTGCAGCCAGGGGAGCGACGGCGCCACGGCAGCGAAGGCCCCCAGCGCTGATTCCACCCCCAGCCAGCCGTAGAGCGACCCCAGCACGCTGCCCATCAGGGCCGCCACACCGGCAATCAGCACGGCTTCGAGCGCGAGCATGCCGCGCAGTTGGCCGCGGGTGAGACCAAGGGCACGCAGCAGCGAAGATTCCCGGGTGCGTTCCAGTACGGAGAGGGAGAGTGTGTTGGCCACACCCACCAGGGCAATAACCACTGCCACTCCCAGCAGGCCGGTGACCACCAGAAGCAGAACGTCGATGACCTGTTCATAGGCCCCGCGCTCGATGGCCGAGCCCGAGACGGCGTAGTCCTCCACGTCCACCGCCGCGGCGAGGTCGGTGCGCAGGTCCATCAGCTCGTTGGTGTTCAGGCCGTCCACCACGGACAGCCACAGCTCCGGCTGCGGAATGTAGGTGTCCGCCGTTGCGGCGGGCAGGCCGCCGAGGGTTTCGGCGGTCCGGGCAGTGATCAGCGGCTGCAGCGCCTGGCTTTCCGAAACCACAACCTTCAGCTCGACGCTCCCGGAAGCCCCCTGTACCGTGACCGTCTTGTCTGCGGTTCCCTTCGGCATCAGGATGATGCCGTCATCCAGTTTCAATGCGGAGTCCCGCACTACCTTCGCGGCGTCCTCAGGGGTCAGGGCATAAACACCGTACGGTCCGTTTTCGGTCTCGGCCATTCCGGCCGAAGGTACCAGCACAGCTTCCCGCACACCCTCCACGGCACGCGCTGCGTCGGCATCGGCCGAGGTGAACGGCGACTCGTTTCCGGCGCCGCTGATGCTGACATCCACCGGGTACCCGGCGGCCAGCACGCCGTCCAGGGAAGTCCGGACGGTTGCCGCGCCGGTCATCATCATGGTGACCAGGGTGACGCCGATCAGCAGGGCCGAGGACGTAGCGGAGGTGCGCTGGGGGTTGCGGACGGCGTTGAGTGCCGCCAGTTTGCCCGGCACTCCCAGCGGCGCAGCAATCCTGCCGACGGTACGGACCAGGGAAGGAACAAAGAGGGTGGCGCACATCAGCACACCGATGAAGCTGAGCATGCCGCCGGGCAACGCCACGAGCAAGTTGTTCGTTGCGGTGCCGACGGCCAGCAGGGCGGCACCGACGGCCAGCAGCACCATGCCGATGGACAGGCGGACCCGGCCGCGTTTTGTGCCGGCGCGGACGTCGTCGGCGGGACGCAGGGCTGCCAAGGGTGCGACGGCCGTTGCGGCGCGTGCCGGAACCAATGCTGCCAGCACTGTCATCGCGACGCCCACCACCAGGCCGACTATCACAGCCAGCGGGGAGACCGCCAGCGTCGCGAAGCCGCTCTCCGGGATGGTTTTCAGATAGGCGATTATTCCGCCCATCAGTGCGACGGCCGCAAGGACTCCCGCAATCGAGGCCACGATGCCCACCACCAGCGCTTCCACAATGACGGCGCGGCGGATCTGTGAGCGGGCTGCACCAATGCACCGGAGCAGGGCGAGTTCGCGGGTGCGCTGGGCCACCAATACCGAGAAGGTATTGGAGACCACCAGGGCGCAGACCAACAGGGCCACGGCGGCGAAGGCGAGCAGGATGGTGGTGAGGATGTCGTTCCCGCCGGTCATGGAAGCAACCATTTCGTCTGTCTGCTCCTGCGCGGTCCGGACGGAGACACCTGCCATACCGCTGACGTCCTCCTGCAGTGCCGCGCGGACGTTTTCCAGCGCGGCCCCGTCTGCCAGCGCCACCTGGATGCTCCTGAAACCGGTCTCCGGTTCGGCGAACCGATCCACCGCGGCAGAGGTCGAATACAGCTGCGGGGTGCCCATGGCCTGAGGGTCGTTGGAGTCGGAAACCAGTGCCGTGACTGTGAACTCGGCCGTCTGCTGTTCACCTGTCGGGTCAGCGATAAAGGAGGTGAGCGGCAAGACCGATCCCTCTGACAGCTCGTGGAGCTCGGCCGTCTGCTTGTCCACGGCTATTTCGTTGTCGGCAGCGGGCAGCGTGCCCTGCAGCACTTCCACGGGAAAGAGGTCCGCGTGATCGGAGGTGTTGGCTAGCTGGGCGAAAACGTTGTCCCGGCCCTCGCCGAAAGTGACGTAGGCCTGCCGGGCCGCATAGACACCGTCGACGCCGGGGGTGTCCCGGACCAGGGCGGCGGTGTCTTCATCCAATACGGCCGAGTCCGCGCTGTACATATCGCTGGTGACGAGCAGATCGGCGTTCCGGTATGCCTCGCCGACGCTCTGCGTCAGTGAGGCCTTGGACGAGGAATTGATGATGAGGGTTGCGGTGAGGAAGCCGACGGCAATCAGCACCGCCAGGGAAACGGCGATGAACCGCCGGGCATTCAGGCGCACCTGCGCCAGGGCTACCTGCAGCATGCCTACGCCCCCAGCTGGGTGAGGGCGGCGAGCACGGATTCGGGAGTCGGCTGCGCCAGTTCTCCGACCAGCTCGCCGTCGTTCATCAGGACCACGCGGTCCGCGTAGGAAGCAGCCACGGGGTCGTGGGTGACCATGATGATGCTCTGGCCGAACTCTTTGGTGGAGCGGCGAAGGAGTGAGAGCACTTCGGCACCGGACTTGGAGTCCAGGTTGCCGGTGGGTTCATCGCCGAAGAGCACGTGCGGGCGGGTCAGCAGGGCACGGGCCACGGCCACGCGCTGCTGCTGTCCGCCGGAAAGCTCATGCGGGCGGTGCCGGAGCCGGTCCCGGAGGCCGAGGGTCTCCGTGATGAAGTCCAGCCATTCGCGGTCCACGGTGCCGTTGGCCAGGGACACCGGCAGCGTAATGTTCTGCTCCGCGGTCAGTGTGGGCACCAGGTTGAAGGACTGGAAAACGAACCCGACGCTGTCGCGGCGCAGGCGGGTGAGCTCGGCGTCCTTCAGCCCGGTGATTTCGGTCCCGCCCACCCAGATGCGTCCCGAGTCGGTGGTGTCCAGGCCGGCGAGGCAGTGCATCAAGGTGGATTTGCCGGAGCCGGAGGGGCCCATGATGGCGGTGAAGGTCCCGGTTTCGAAGCTGACGTCCACGTCCTTCAGCGCATGGACGCGGGTGTCGCCGGTTCCGTAAGTCTTGTTCAGGAGCTGGGCGGCGGCGGCGAGACGCGGTTTTCCGGCGCCGGCCGCAGGGGAATGCTGTGCAAGTGATGTCATACCGCCAGAGTATGGACCAGTCAGGGGCGCCCACATCGGAGGGCAGGCGGGTCTTTTCCTCCGTGTCTCATACCGTGGGTGGAAGCGGCCCGGCCAGCCGGTAGGACTCCTGGAGCAGTTCGGGCAGTTCATCCGGAGGCAGATGCTCCAGCCGAGCCAGGAGGAGCAGCGGGGACCGGTCGTGGTGCGGCGTCCAATAGAACAGGTCCGGCTGCAGCGCCGCCAGCGCCTCGCGTTCGGCGCTTTTCACGGTCAGGACGTTGTCCTCCCACATCCGTGCCATCAGGGTCCGGGCAAACCAGGCGGGCTGCTTCCAGCTGAGGCGTTCCGTCACGCCGGGGAGGGAGAGGCAGATGGAGCGGACGTCGTCGACGGTCACCATGTCCCTAGGGTGCGACAATCCCCGTCTCGTAGGCAATGACCACGGCCTGCACCCGGTCCCGGGCCTCCAGCTTGGCCAGGATATGGCCCACGTGGGTTTTCACGGTGGCTTCGGACAGGTACAGCTTCGCCGCTATCTCCGGATTGGACAGGCCCTGCGCAATCAGGGTGAACACCTCGTGTTCGCGCGGGGTCAGGGAGGCGACGGCGTCGGCGTGCCGGCTGCCCGGGGCGCCGGCCGGGCGCAGCAGGGGAGCGACGTGCTCCAGCAGCCGGCGCGTGGTGGAGGGAGCGATGACGGCGTCCCCGCGGTACACCGTCCGGATGGCCTCCAGCAGTTCCTCGGGGGGTGCGTCCTTAAGCAGGAAACCGCTGGCTCCGGCGTGGATGGCGGAGAGCGCGTATTCGTCCAGGTCGAAGGTGGTCAGGACTACGACCTTCGGCCCGCCGCCGCTGCTTCCGTCCAGGATCCGGGCGGTGGCTTCGATGCCGTCCATCCCCGGCATACGCACATCCATGAGGACGACGTCGGCGGACACGGCTGCCAGCGCTGCCAGGGCCTCGCGGCCGTTGCCGGCTTCGGCAACAACCCTGAGGTCCGGCTGGGAATTGATCAGCATCCGGAAGCCGCCGCGTACCAGCTGCTGGTCATCAACGAGGAGTACCCGGATAGGTTCCGCGGGCTGGGCGGACGGGTCGGACGCTGCCGTCCAGGGGGAATCCGGCACTGGTGCTAGGCCTCCGTGTAGGGAATGAATGCTTTAACGCGGAATCCTCCGCCGGCCGCAGGGGCGGCCGTCAACGTTCCATCGTAGAGGGACAGCCGCTCGGCCATGCCCTTGATGCCCTGCCCGGCGCCGTCGTCGTGCAGGGCCGAGGCCGCGCCCAGACCGTTGTCATTGACGCCGAGTTCCAGGCCCGCCGACGTCCACTGCAGGGCTATCTTCGCGCTCGCATCCGGTCCCGCGTGTTTGAGCACGTTCGTGAGGGATTCCTGGATCACGCGGTAGGCGGTCAGCTCTGCGCCGGGCGGCAGGGGGCGCCGCGGCGTGCCCGTGACGCTGAAGGCGGCTTCCAATCCGCTGCGCTTAACCGTGCCCAGCAGTTCCTCGACGTCGGCCAGGGAAGGGAGAGGACGGGTGGAGGCGGCTTCGTCGCCGCGCAGGACACCGAGCAGGCGGCGCATCTCCCGCAGGGAACTGCGGCCGGTTTCCGCAATGACTCCCAGAGTCTTTGGCGCGATGTCCGGGTCCGCAGCGCTCGCATACCGGGCGCCGTCGGCCTGGGTGATGATCACCGAGAGTGAGTGCGCCACGATGTCGTGCATTTCGCGGGCAATGTGGCTGCGTTCATCGGCGGCAGCGAGCTCACGTTCCTGCTGGCGTTCCACTTCGAGCCGATGCGCGCGGTCCTGGAGGGCCTGCACGGCCAGCCGCCGGGTGCGGGTCAGGTCGCCGAACGTCCATGCCACCAGGACCACCGCTTCGATGGCGACGAGGTCAATGAAGGCGATGAAGGAAATGCTCCCCCCGGCGATGTCGGGGAAGATGTACCGGAGCAAGAAGAGTGCCCCGCCGACGACGGCCAGGGCCAGCCCGGCAATGCTTGCCCAGCGAGGGGCGAAAGCGGCCAGGGAGTACACGGTGACCAGCACGAAGATGTCTGCCGGCAGGCCGGTGACCGGGACCAGGAAGAGCTGGAGGACGCAGGCGGCGGCCTGGACGGCGGCTGCCCCCACCGGGCGGCTGCGGCGCCAGGCCAGACTCAGGCAGATGGCCGCAGAGAGGACGAACTCGACGTATTGTCCGCCGCGCGTGAGCAGAAAGGGGACGGCGAAGATGAGCGTGGCAGCGATTGCCTGCCAGAAGTTCACTTTCCCGGAGTTCGCCTGCAGCCAGGTATAGAGTCGTCGGTGCACAAGCATGGAAACCAACTTTAGGGGTGTTCGGACGTCCGCGCGTCATACTGCGGGTTGAACTCCCGGGGTGACAATCCCGGATGTCCACGATGCGGGACAGGTTGCCCGGTATCTGGACCGACTTCCTAGGATGGGCAGCATGAGCGACGAAACACCCCGAACTATTTCCCTGGCCGTCATCCCCGGAGACGGGATCGGCCCCGAAGTCACCGCCGAAGCCGTAAAGGTGCTGCTGGCGGTTACGGGTTCCAGCCCCGTCGAGTTTGATCTGACGGAGTATCCGCTGGGGGCGGAGCACTGGCTGGCAACCGGGGAGACCCTTCCGGAAAAAACCTTGGAAGCACTCAAGGGGCACGACGCCATCCTGTTCGGTGCCGTAGGTGCGGCACCCGGAGACACCCAGATCCCTTCCGGGCTGATCGAACGGGAACTGCTGCTGAAGCTGCGCTTCAGCCTGGACCATTACGTCAACCTGCGGCCCTCACGTCTCTATCCGGGCGTCGACAGCCCGCTTGCTGCACCCGGCGACGTGGACTTCATCGTGGTCCGGGAGGGAACCGAAGGTCCCTATGCCGGGAACGGAGGAGTGCTGCGGGAGGGCACCCCGCAGGAAATCGCCACCGAGGTATCCCTGAACACTGCGTACGGCGTGGAACGGGTGGTGCGCGACGCCTTCGTCCGGGCCGCTGCCCGGCCGCGCCGCCACGTCACCCTGGTCCACAAGCACAACGTCCTGGTGAACGCCGGCCGGCTCTGGAAGCGCACGGTGGAGAAGGTGGCGCAGGAGTTCCCCGACATCACCCATGACTATCTGCACGTAGACGCAGCGACCATCTTTATGGTGAGCGATCCGTCACGCTTCGACGTGATTGTCACCGACAATCTGTTCGGAGACATCATTACGGATCTTGCCGCGGCGATCACCGGCGGCATTGGCCTGGCGGCCTCCGGAAACATCAACATGGACCGCACCTTCCCCTCGATGTTCGAGCCGGTCCACGGGTCAGCTCCCGATATTGCCGGGCAGCAAAAGGCCGATCCCACCGCAGCCATCCTTTCGGCGGCGCTTCTGCTCCGGCACCTGGGCTTTGACGAAGAAGCCGGCCGGGTGGAGTCCGCGGTAGCTGAGGATCTTGCCGGCAGGGACGGAACGCGGCGTACCACCGCTGAGGTCGGCAATGCCATCGCCGCCGCGGTGCCATAAGCTCGTTCATAGCCAACAAGTAGTCATAGAACGGGTTTTTGCCGTTCACAGTGGAGGAATCATGACCGTCAGCGCACTGGAATTTTGCCAGGAGCTTTCCACCAATCCCAAGCCCGCCGCCGAGCGCGCAGCCATCCTGGCGAACCCCGGGTTCGGCGACTACTTCACCGACCACACCGCCGTCATCGACTGGAAGGCGGGGGATTCCGGGGAGCAGGAGTGGCAGAACGCCCGCATTGAGCCCTACGGCCCCATCTCCATTGACCCGGCCGCCGGAGTGCTCCATTACGGCCAGGAGATTTTCGAGGGCCTGAAGGTCTACCGCCATGCAGACGGCTCGGTGGTGAGTTTCCGTCCGGAGGCCAACGCCGCCCGCCTGAACCTCTCGGCCCGCCGGCTAGCCCTGCCGGAGCTGCCCGAGGAGCTCTTCATGGAGTCCATCCGCCAGCTGGTGGCACTGGACCAGGACTGGATCCCGGACGGCGAAGGCGCTGCGCTGTACCTGCGCCCGTTCATGATCGCCACCGAGCCCTTCCTCGGCGTACGTCCCGCCCGCGAGGTTTCCTACCGGGTCATTGCGTCCCCGGCCGGGAACTACTTCGGCGGGGAACTGAAGCCCGTATCCATCTGGCTCTCCACCAAGTACGCCCGCGCAGGACGCGGCGGCACCGGGGAAGCCAAATGCGGCGGCAACTACGCGGCGTCGCTCATTGCCCAGATGGAAGGCGAAGCGAACGGCTGCAAGCAGGTACTGTTCCTGGACGAGTTCAACGACAACGCCGTGGAAGAGCTGGGCGGCATGAATGTCTTCTTCGTCTTCAAGGACGGCCGCCTGGTCACCCCCGCACTGTCCGGCACCATCCTGCACGGCATCACCCGCTCCTCGGTGCTGCAGCTGGGCCGCGACCGCGGCATGGATGTCCAGGAACGCAAGATCACCCTGGACGAATGGCGCGACGGCATTGCCTCCGGTGACATTACCGAGGTGTTCGCCTGCGGCACGGCCGCTGTCATCACTCCGATCGGCCAGTTGAAGACAGAGGACGAGGTCATCGGTTCGGCCGACGCCAAGCCCGGCGAAGTGACCATGTCCATCCGCGAGCAGCTGCTCGGCATCCAGACCGGCACCGTGGAGGATACCCACGGCTGGCTGACCCGCCTGGCCTAGGCAGACCATGCCCATGCTTCCGGAATCCGGACTGGTCCGCAGCAGTGACCTGACCCGCGTACGGCTCGCGCCGAACCCGGGTCCCATGTCGCTGGACGGGACCAACAGCTACGTTGTGGCTGCGCCCGGATCCGGAAGCACGGTGGTGGTGGACCCGGGGCCCGAGGATGAAGGGCACCTGAAAGCCCTGGCGGATGCCGGAACCGTGGAGCTGGTCCTCATCACGCACCGGCACTCCGACCATACGGAGGCCAGCCGGCGGTTCGCCGAACTGACCGGTGCTCCGGTGCGGGCGTTCGATCCCGCTTACTGCGTGGCGGGGACGCCCCTGACGGCCGATGAGGAAATCTCCGCGGCCGGCGTGGCCATCCGTGTGCTGGCAGCACCGGGCCACACCTCGGATTCGGTCTGCTTCTGGCTTCCCGACGACGGCCCCAACGGCTCCATTCTCACGGGGGACACCATCCTGGGCCGGGGGACCACCGTGCTGGATTACCCGGACGGAACCCTCGGCGATTATCTGGACACCCTGGACAGGCTCTCCGAACTGGGCCCGGCCACGGTCCTTCCCGGCCACGGCCCGGTCCAGCCGGACCTCAGCTCCCTGGTCCTGACCTACCGGGACCACCGTGAAGAACGGCTGGAACAGATCCGGGCAGCGTTGGCACAGATTGGACCGCACGCCGGGTCCGCCGAGATAGCCGATTTGGTCTATTCGGATGTGCCGGCAAACGTCCGTTCCGCCGCCGAGCTGTCGGTGGGCGCGCAGCTGGCGTATCTCCGCGGCGAGGGTTAGGGACTCTCCACCTGCAGTACCGAAGAACCTGTGACGAGGACAACCGACGACGGGCTTGCATCGAGGACGCGAGGGAGTCCTAAAATGGACATATCGGCCGCCGGGCCGGGACCGGAAAAGGGGCCCGAAGCCTGTGCGGCGGATCACTTCGATCCGGTTTGCAAGGACCGGAACCGATGTGTAAAGTTGCATGAGTCGCCGCGGCCGGGACGCTGGAAAAGCGCCCGAGCATGGCGGCCAAACCCCAACAAAAAACAGAGTCCAACCGGTGCGTGCCCTTCGCAGGGCCGGCGGGAAAGACTCCGGTTGATGCTGGGTCCGGAACGGCGGAAACGCTTTTCACGGGGTCCCGACGAGGGAAACCGCGAATTGCAAATAACGCCGGAATGGAATAAGATATAAAACATTGCAGCGAAGAAGAAAAGGAAAACATTGTTTTCCCGAGTATTTTCGGATTGCGTCTGTTGTTTGAGAACTCAATAGTGTGCCAAGTTTATTGATACCAATTTATTTATATTGATTGGTTGAACAGGCCGTTTCCGCCCACCCCGTGGGTATTGGGACGGTTTTTTTAGCCGGTTTCGAATTTAGTGCAGGACGGTCGACCAATTTTCCTTGGTCCCCGGTCTGTGTCTGTAACACATTTACGGAGAGTTTGATCCTGGCTCAGGATGAACGCTGGCGGCGTGCTTAACACATGCAAGTCGAACGATGACTTCTGTGCTTGCACAGAATGATTAGTGGCGAACGGGTGAGTAACACGTGAGTAACCTGCCCCTGACTTCGGGATAAGCCTGGGAAACCGGGTCTAATACCGGATACAACGGACCACCGCATGGCGGTCCGTGGAAAGCTTTATGCGGTTTTGGATGGACTCGCGGCCTATCAGCTTGTTGGTTGGGGTAATGGCCCACCAAGGCGACGACGGGTAGCCGGCCTGAGAGGGTGACCGGCCACACTGGGACTGAGACACGGCCCAGACTCCTACGGGAGGCAGCAGTGGGGAATATTGCACAATGGGCGGAAGCCTGATGCAGCGACGCCGCGTGAGGGACGAATGCCTTCGGGTTGTAAACCTCTTTCAGCAGGGAAGAAGCGAAAGTGACGGTACCTGCAGAAGAAGCGCCGGCTAACTACGTGCCAGCAGCCGCGGTAATACGTAGGGCGCAAGCGTTATCCGGAATTATTGGGCGTAAAGAGCTCGTAGGCGGTTTGTCGCGTCTGCTGTGAAAGCCCGGGGCTCAACCCCGGGTCTGCAGTGGGTACGGGCAGACTAGAGTGATGTAGGGGAGACTGGAATTCCTGGTGTAGCGGTGAAATGCGCAGATATCAGGAGGAACACCGATGGCGAAGGCAGGTCTCTGGGCATTAACTGACGCTGAGGAGCGAAAGCATGGGGAGCGAACAGGATTAGATACCCTGGTAGTCCATGCCGTAAACGTTGGGCACTAGGTGTGGGGGACATTCCACGTTTTCCGCGCCGTAGCTAACGCATTAAGTGCCCCGCCTGGGGAGTACGGCCGCAAGGCTAAAACTCAAAGGAATTGACGGGGGCCCGCACAAGCGGCGGAGCATGCGGATTAATTCGATGCAACGCGAAGAACCTTACCAAGGCTTGACATGAACCGGAAAGGCCTGGAAACAGGTCCCCCACTTGTGGCCGGTTTACAGGTGGTGCATGGTTGTCGTCAGCTCGTGTCGTGAGATGTTGGGTTAAGTCCCGCAACGAGCGCAACCCTCGTTCTATGTTGCCAGCGCGTTATGGCGGGGACTCATAGGAGACTGCCGGGGTCAACTCGGAGGAAGGTGGGGACGACGTCAAATCATCATGCCCCTTATGTCTTGGGCTTCACGCATGCTACAATGGCCGGTACAAAGGGTTGCGATACTGTGAGGTGGAGCTAATCCCAAAAAGCCGGTCTCAGTTCGGATTGAGGTCTGCAACTCGACCTCATGAAGTTGGAGTCGCTAGTAATCGCAGATCAGCAACGCTGCGGTGAATACGTTCCCGGGCCTTGTACACACCGCCCGTCAAGTCACGAAAGTTGGTAACACCCGAAGCCGGTGGCCTAACCCCTTGTGGGAGGGAGCCGTCGAAGGTGGGACCGGCGATTGGGACTAAGTCGTAACAAGGTAGCCGTACCGGAAGGTGCGGCTGGATCACCTCCTTTCTAAGGAGCACCTCGAAGACCATGTCCTTCCACAGTGTTGGATGTGTGCTTCGCAGGAGATGCCCATATCGGAGACATATGTTCTCCGGTGGGTGCTCAAGGGTGGAATATCAATGGATAGGCGCCGGCATGCCGGCTGCACGGGTCAGTACGTTCCCTCCCCTGGGAGGGTTCCTGGAACACCTGCTGCAGTCCTGGTTGGGCCGGTTCGTCGTTTGGCACACTGTTGGGTCCTGAAGCAACAGGCACCCGTGATCCTCTCCTTGTCAAAGGGGGGAGGGTCTGCGGGTTGACTGGTTTGTTTCTGTTTGTTCCTGCGCAGGCCGGAACCGCACATGTGACACCTCTTGACGGGGTTGTTCGGTGCGGGGATGGGTGTGACGGGGTTGTTGTTTGAGAACTACATAGTGGACGCGAGCATCTTAAAATATTAAGTGCAATTTCAGAAAAACCTGGTGGATCCGGGTGCCCCCTCAAAGGGTGCCTGGGGAGACCGTGGTTTTCTCGATAGCGATAATAAATTGATCTTTGTGGTCAAGTTTTTAAGGGCACACGGTGGATGCCTTGGCATCAGGAGCCGAAGAAGGACGTAGGAATCTGCGATAAGCCTGGGGGAGTTGATAACCGAACTTTGATCCCAGGATGTCCGAATGGGGAAACCCCGCCCGGCGCGCGAGTGACCGGGTGACCCGCATCTGAACACATAGGGTGCGTGGAGGGAACGTGGGGAAGTGAAACATCTCAGTACCCACAGGAAGAGAAAACAACAGTGATTCCGTTAGTAGTGGCGAGCGAACGCGGAAGAGGCTAAACCAGTGGTGTGTGATAGCCGGCGGGCGTTGCATCACTGGGGTTGCGGGACTTTCCGTACCGATTCTGCCGGATCGGTGAAGTGAGTGCAGGTGCATAGGTGAACCGGTTTGAAAGCCGGGCCGTAGAGGGTGTTAGCCCCGTAACCGGAATGTATGCTGCCGCTTGGAGAGGATCCCAAGTAGCACGGGGCCCGAGAAATCCCGTGCGAATCTGCCAGGACCACCTGGTAAGCCTAAATACTCCCTGATGACCGATAGCGGACAAGTACCGTGAGGGAAAGGTGAAAAGTACCCCGGGAGGGGAGTGAAATAGTACCTGAAACCGTGTGCCTACAAACCGTTGGAGCAGCCTTGTAGCTGTGACAGCGTGCCTTTTGAAGAATGAGCCTGCGAGTTAGTGTTACGTCGCGAGGTTAACCCGTGAGGGGAAGCCGTAGCGAAAGCGAGTCTGAATAGGGCGATGCAGTGGCGTGATCTAGACCCGAAGCGGAGTGATCTACCCATGGCCAGGTTGAAGCGACGGTAAGACGTCGTGGAGGACCGAACCCACTTCAGTTGAAAATGGAGGGGATGAGCTGTGGGTAGGGGTGAAAGGCCAATCAAACTCCGTGATAGCTGGTTCTCCCCGAAATGCATTTAGGTGCAGCGTTGCGTGTTTCTTACCGGAGGTAGAGCTACTGGATGGCTAATGGGCCCTACAAGGTTACTGACGTCAGCCAAACTCCGAATGCCGGTAAGTGAGAGCGCAGCAGTGAGACTGTGGGGGATAAGCTTCATAGTCGAGAGGGAAACAGCCCAGACCACCAACTAAGGCCCCTAAGCGTGTGCTAAGTGGGAAAGGATGTGGAGTTGCCCAGACAACCAGGAGGTTGGCTTAGAAGCAGCCACCCTTGAAAGAGTGCGTAATAGCTCACTGGTCAAGTGATTCCGCGCCGACAATGTAGCGGGGCTCAAGTACACCGCCGAAGTTGTGGATTTCAGATATAGATAAGCCTTCGTGGTTCAGTCGTCTGGAGTGGTAGGGGAGCGTCGTGTGGGCAGTGAAGCTGCGGTGTAAACCAGTGGTGGAGCCTACACGAGTGAGAATGCAGGCATGAGTAGCGAAAGACGGGTGAGAAACCCGTCCGCCGAATGATCAAGGGTTCCAGGGTCAAGCTAATCTGCCCTGGGTAAGTCGGGACCTAAGGCGAGGCCGACAGGCGTAGTCGATGGACAACGGGTTGATATTCCCGTACCGGCGAAGAACCGCCCATACCAAGCAGGGGACACTAACCGTCCGGAGCCTGCCCGATCACCCTTGTGGTGTGAGGGTTTTGGCCGAGCACGGGACCTGATCCTGGGAGGTAAGCGTATTAACAGGTGTGACGCAGGAAGGTAGCCGGGCCAGGCGATGGTAGACCTGGTCTAAGGACGTAGGGTCCGTGATAGGTAAATCCGTCACGGTGTCTTGGATGACGAACCTGAGATCCGACGGGACCCCCTCACGGGGGGATCCGGTGATCCTATGCTGCCTAGAAAAGCATCGGCGCGAGGTTCCAGCCGCCCGTACCCCAAACCGACACAGGTGATCAGGTAGAGAATACTAAGGCGATCGAGAGAATTATGGTTAAGGAACTCGGCAAAATGCCCCCGTAACTTCGGGAGAAGGGGGGCCCCAACCTTGATGGACACTTGCTGTCCGGAGGGGATCGGGGCCGCAGAGACCAGGGGGAAGCGACTGTTTACTAAAAACACAGGTCCGTGCGAAGTCGCAAGACGATGTATACGGACTGACTCCTGCCCGGTGCTGGAAGGTTAAGAGGACCGGTTAGCCCTTACGGGCGAAGCTGGGAATTTAAGCCCCAGTAAACGGCGGTGGTAACTATAACCATCCTAAGGTAGCGAAATTCCTTGTCGGGTAAGTTCCGACCTGCACGAATGGAGTAACGACTTCCCCGCTGTCTCAACCATAAACTCGGCGAAATTGCAGTACGAGTAAAGATGCTCGTTACGCGCAGCAGGACGGAAAGACCCCGAGACCTTTACTATAGTTTGGTATTGGTGTTCGGTGTGGCTTGTGTAGGATAGGTGGGAGACTGTGAGACCCGGACGCCAGTTCGGGTGGAGTCATCGTTGAAATACCACTCTGGTCATACTGGATATCTAACTTCGGCCCGTAATCCGGGTCAGGGACAGTGCCTGATGGGTAGTTTAACTGGGGCGGTTGCCTCCTAAAGAGTAACGGAGGCGCCCAAAGGTTCCCTCAGCCTGGTTGGCAATCAGGTGTCGAGTGTAAGTGCACAAGGGAGCTTGACTGTGAGAGAGACATCTCGAGCAGGGACGAAAGTCGGGACTAGTGATCCGGCGGTACATTGTGGAATGGCCGTCGCTCAACGGATAAAAGGTACCTCGGGGATAACAGGCTGATCTTGCCCAAGAGTCCATATCGACGGCATGGTTTGGCACCTCGATGTCGGCTCGTCGCATCCTGGGGCTGGAGTAGGTCCCAAGGGTTGGGCTGTTCGCCCATTAAAGCGGTACGCGAGCTGGGTTTAGAACGTCGTGAGACAGTTCGGTCCCTATCCGCTGCGCGCGCAGGAAATTTGAGAAGGGCTGTCCTTAGTACGAGAGGACCGGGACGGACGAACCTCTGGTGTGTCAGTTGTACTGCCAAGTGCACCGCTGATTAGCTACGTTCGGATGGGATAACCGCTGAAAGCATCTAAGCGGGAAGCCCGCTTCGAGATGAGATTTCCATACACCTTGTGTGTGAGAGGCCCCCAGCCAGACCACTGGGTTGATAGGCCGGATGTGGAAGCGGGGACTAAAGACCCGTGAAGCTGACCGGTACTAATAGGCCGATAACTTACACCACACCAGCACCTGGACGGACACGACTTCAAACGGTCCGTCAAAGTATAAAGGGTGTTGTAGATCATGCTGCTTGCGTCCACTATGTGGTTCCCGGACAACAACCCGTTGGTTGTTCGCCCAGGAACATGAACCACTCCTCCTTGTCCAGGGGGGGAGGGTTCACAATTTACCGCACTGCCGGCACCCCCCTTTGTTGGGGTGGTTCCGGGACGTGTTGTAACCATTGTTTTCCCCACGCATGCCCGGTTGGTTTTGGGTGTGTGGTGCGGGTGGAAGGGTTACGGCGGTCATAGCGTGGGGGAAACGCCCGGTCCCATTCCGAACCCGGAAGCTAAGACCCACAGCGCCGATGGTACTGCATCCGGGAGGATGTGGGAGAGTAGGTCACCGCCGGACAATATTTGAAGGTTGAGCCCGTACCAGTGTTGGTACGGGCTCTTCCTGTTTAACCGGCAAATGCGGATAGGTTAAATGGATGGATTCCAGAGTCGAGACAAAAATCACCAGCGGGCGCGGTATTCTCTGGCTGATCCATTTCGCTGCAGTGCTCGTTCTGGCGTCCTGCTTTGCCTACGGAACAACGATTTACGATTCCCTGCCGGAAACCATTCCCACCCACTGGGGAGCCGGCGGCCGCCCGGACGTCTGGGAGGCCAAATCCTTCGGGACCGCCTTCTTCCCTCTGCTGATGGGGGCCGGTGCCAGTGCACTCCTGACCCTGGTGGCCGCCGTCGTACCCGCCATGGTGCCCCCTGAAAAGAATCCTTCGGACTGGGAGCTGTATCGCCGGGAGGGAATGGTCCGTGGCACGGTTGTTGCCCTGGGTGGGACTTCTGTCCTGATAGCGGCGCTGATCGGCGCGCTCACGGTTGCCGGCTGGCGGAGCCCGGACCATGTACGCGGCGGTCCGGCCCTCGTGGTGATTCCCCTGATCCTTGGCTTCTTGATCCTTTCCTATGCGGCTGCCGCCCGCTGGGCGCGGCGGACGGCTGAGCGGGACGGTGTCTCCCCAACAGTCGAGGAACAGGAACAGGAAGAGGATAAGCGGTGGGTCGGCGGCATCCTCTACAACGACCCGAATGATCCCCACATCCTGGTACCTAAGCGCAGCGGAACCGGCACCGGACTGACGGTGAATGTCGGCAACCGCAGGGGACGCGCCGCCGTCGTAGTGTTCCTCGTGGTTTTTGTTGTCGTTCCTACAGTTTTCGGGGTCTTCCAGGCGCCCTAGGTACCGCCTGCCGGCGGAGTCCGTTTCTCCACTAGGCTTGTACCCATGCGTATTGCTCGATTTGTACAGGACAGCGACCCCGCCTTCGGCGTGGTCGGAGGAGAAGAAGGCAGCGAAGAAATCGCCGTCATTAAGGGTGACCCGTTCTTTTCGGGCGTCCAGCTGACGGGGGAGCGGCACAAGCTTGAAGATGTGCGCCTGCTGGCCCCGATCATCCCGCGTAGCA
The DNA here is from genome assembly GCF_025244925.1 of Arthrobacter zhaoxinii. NCBI lineage: Bacteria > Bacillati > Actinomycetota > Actinomycetes > Micrococcales > Micrococcaceae > Arthrobacter > Arthrobacter zhaoxinii. The sequence goes on along the minus strand of NZ_CP104275.1, from coordinate 2,272,482 downwards.
AGGTGGTCGGCATCGGCCGCAACTACGCGGACCATGCCAGCGAAATGGGCAACGACGTGCCGCCGGCGCCGCTGATGTTCCTCAAGCCCAACACCTCGGTGATCGGGCCCAACGATCCGGTAGTGCTGCCGTCCTTCTCGGACGAGGTTTCCTATGAAGCCGAACTCGCCGTCGTCATCGGCCGCATCTGCAAGGATGTCCCGATTGAACGCGTGGACGAGGTCATCTTCGGCTACACCTGCGCCAACGACCTCACCGCCCGCGATGCCCAGCGCACCGACGACCAGTGGGCGCGGGCCAAGGGCTTTGACACCTCCTGCCCGCTGGGCCCGTGGATCGAAACCGAACTGGATCCCGAAAACACCGCGGTCCGCGGCTACCTCAACGGTGAACTGGTTCAGGACGGCAACACCAACTCCATGATCTGGGGCGTCAAGGAACTGGTTTCCTACGTTTCGCAGGCCTTCACCCTGCTGCCCGGCGACGTCATCCTCACCGGCACCCCGGCAGGCGTCGGGATCATCAGTGACGGCGAACGCTTCGAAGTCGACATCGAAGGCATTGGCCGCCTGGCCAATACCGTCCGTAGCTGATGCCGCGCGGAGCGGTCCGGGAGACCGGACGAAAGACAGCAGGGGCTTCGCTCATCTGGTCCCTCATTCTCCTGGCCGCTCCGTTCCTCAGCTTTTCACCCGGCGCCGCCCTTCCGTGGGGCGTAGGAGCTGCGCTGCTGATGGGTGTTTTCCCGGCAGTCCTGGTCTCCTATCTGCAGCGCCGTGACGACCTGCGCCGCCTGCCGCCGTCGTCCCTCCCGCCCGCCGTGCTGGGTGCTGCGGCGCTGGCGTTTATGTTCCAGCGGATCATCCTCTGGCTGCAGGGACCGCTGACGCTCTCGGCCGCGGTCTTCGCCCTGCTGGCTGCCGCCGTCGTGCTCCTCATCGCCAATGCCTTCACCTCCTGGTCCTGGCTGGACCTCACCCTGGGCGCGGGCGCCGTAATCCTGGGAACGACGGCGGCCCTGCTCCTCCCGGGCCTGCCGGGAACAGCGGCGGGGATCCTCGTTGCGGGCGTGCTGGCCGCTGTCCTCGCCGTTAGGGTGCGGCAGGGGAACCCGTCGAGACACCTGGCCGCCGGCGCGGCCGGAGCGGCTGCGGGCGGCGGAATCTTCCTCTGGCTGCTGTCCTACGCCTAATAAGGCAGCTACCTGACGGAAGAGTCTAAACTGGGAACCATCATGACAAACGCTCCCACTCCCTTAGCTGACCTTCCCACCGTTACCGATGACACGCCCGTACGCGTGCGCTTCTGCCCGTCTCCCACGGGCACACCGCACGTTGGCCTCATCCGGACCGCCCTCTTCAACTGGGCCTATGCCAAGCACACCAAGGGCACCATGGTGTTCCGCATTGAAGACACCGACACCGCACGCGACAGTGAGGAGAGCTACCTCCAGCTCCTCGACGCGCTGAAATGGCTCGGCATCACGTGGGACGAAGGCGTGGAAGTGGGCGGCCCGCACGAACCGTACCGGCAGTCCCAGCGCGGCGAGATCTACCAGGACGTCATCGCGAAGCTGCGCGAGGCCGGCTACGTTTACGAGTCCTACTCCACCCCGGAGGAAGTCGAAGCACGCCACCGTGCCGCCGGCCGTGACGTCAAGCTTGGCTACGACAACTATGACCGCGACCTGACCCCGGAACAGATTGAAGCCTTCCGGGCCGAAGGCCGCTCACCCGTGCTGCGCGTCCGGATGCCGGATGAAGACATCACCTTCACAGACTTGGTCCGCGGCGAGATCACCTTCAAGGCCGGAACCGTTCCCGACTTCGTGGTGGTCCGGGCCAACGGCGCACCGCTCTACACGCTGGTCAACCCGGTGGACGATGCCCTCATGGGTATCACCCACATCCTGCGCGGCGAGGACCTGTTGTCCTCCACCCCGCGCCAGGTGGCCCTCTACCGTGCCCTGATCGACGTCGGCGTGGCCAAGTACATGCCCCTGTTCGGACACCTCCCGTACGTCATGGGTGCCGGCAACAAGAAGCTGTCCAAGCGTGATCCGGAATCCAGCCTCTTCCTGCACCGGGAACGCGGCTTCATCCCCGAAGGCCTGCTGAACTACCTCTCCCTGCTGGGCTGGTCCCTGTCCGCGGACGAGGACATCTTCACCGTCGACCAGCTGGTGGAAAACTTCGACATCCACAACGTGCTGGCCAACCCCGCCCGCTTCGACCTGAAGAAGGCCGAGGCCATCAACGGCACCCACGTGCGGATGCTCGAGGCTGAAGACTTCCGCAACCGTCTGGTCCCGTACCTGCAGGAGGCCGGCCTGGTAGGGGAGACCCTGACCCCGCGTGACGAGGAAATCCTGACCGAAGCCGCGCCGCTGGTACAGGAACGCATCACCCTGCTGGGTGAGGCTCCGGACATGCTCGGCTTCCTGTTCAAGACCGACGACGCCGTCGACGTTGCCGACGACGCCCGGAAGGGCCTGCCGGCGAACCTGGCCGAGGTTCTCGACGCCGCCCTGGCAGCCTTGGAATCCGTGTCCGACTGGACTGCGGAGAACATCCAGGCTGCGCTGCGCCAGGCCCTGGTGGAGGACATGGGGATCAAGCCGCGGCTGGCCTTCGGCCCGGTCCGCACAGCTGTGTCCGGACGCCGGATCTCACCGCCCCTGTTCGAATCCATGGTCATCCTCGGCCGGGAATCCTCCCTCGCACGGATCCGCGCCTTCCGCGCCGCCGCGTAGGGAACTGCCATCATGGGCAGGTCCGTCGATGCAGTGCTCTTCGACATCGACGAAACGCTCATCGACCTGCAGGCTGCCATGGGCAGCACGCTGCAGGCGGTCGGCGCCGATGACCTGACCCATTTCACGGCGGCGGACTGGGAGGCCTATACCTCCCTGTTCGCCGCCGACCCGCAGGGGCACTACGACGCCTATCTGTCCGGCCGGCTGGGCTTTGCCGATCAGCGGGTGCTGCGCCTGCAGCACGCCCGCGAACGGGCCGGGCTGGCGCCGCTGGACAGTGACGCCGCCCGCGCCTGGAACGAGGCCTACGAAGCGGCCCTGCCTCGCTACTTCCGGGCGTTCGACGACGTCGTTCCCCTCCTGGACGCGCTGGAGGCCCGCGGCATTGCGTACGGCGCCGTGAGCAATAATGTCCACGATTACCAGCGGGCCAAGCTGGACGCCGCCGGGCTGCAGCGGATCAAGGTCCTGGTGGGCATCGACACCGTGGGCGCGGCCAAACCGGAGCCGGCGATCTTCCATGAAGGAGTGCGCCTGCTCGGCAGCGAGCGGGAACGCACTGCCTACGTCGGGGACAACCTGACCGTGGACGGAGTGGGAGCGGCCGACGCCGGCCTGCTGGGCGTCTGGCTCGACCGCACGGACAATCCTTCTCCGGTGCGCGGTGACGGAGCAGCAGCGCCTTCGGGGGTGCACACCATCGGCTCGCTCGGGGAGCTGCTGGAGCTGGTCTGACGCGGCCTTCGGGCCCGTTTTGTACTTGGTCCGGAAGCCGTGTATAGTTATATCTCGTGCTGAGGGGCTGCGGCCGGGGATAACTCCTCGAGAAGCAGCCAAAGAAGTGCATTGGGATATGGTGTAATTGGCAACACATCGGTTTCTGGTACCGACATTCTAGGTTCGAGTCCTGGTATCCCAGCGGTAATCAATTGGTGGTTTAGCCCCGATTGGTCTCCTCTGAAAGAGTATGAAATACTCTACAGGCCGGTTCTTCGAAACCGGCAAGGAAGTGCCTGAGCTGTAAAGCTCGGAGCACTGTACACGGCCCCATCGTATAGCGGCCTAGTACGCTGCCCTCTCACGGCGGTAACGCGGGTTCGAATCCCGCTGGGGTCACAATTCACCGGCTCCGGACATTATGTCCGGGGCCGGTTTTGTTTTGCCCGGGGGAGTTCCGACGAACCTCCTGCGATTCCTGCCGTGCTAATTTCGATCGATAGCCGCAGAACAATAACCAGAGGAACAGCCCGTGCCGCCAGAAGCCCTGACCGTGGACCAGCTCGATGAGAAGGCGCTCCTGGCCCGGATCTTCCCTCGGCTCGGACCCACTACGGCACTCGTGGGCCCGGGCGATGACGCCGCTGTTATCGCTGCGCCGGACGGCCGGATGGTGATCTCCATCGACACCCTCGTCCAGGACGCAGACTTCCGCCTGCTCTGGCCCTCGGGGTACCGCACTACCGGATACAACGTGGGCTGGAAATGCGCTGCGCAGAACCTGTCCGACATCAACGCCATGGGTGCCGTTCCTACCTCGCTGGTGGTCAGCCTCACGCTTCCGGGCAGCACGGACGTGGCCTGGGTGGAGGACCTGGCGACCGGACTTGCGGCAGGGGTGCAGTCCCTAACGTTGAACGCCGGCCACTGCTCGGTGGTGGGCGGAGACCTGGGCCGGGGCAGCCAGATTGTCGTCACCGCAGCCGTGACTGGCGATCTTGAGGGCCGCGCTCCGGTCCTGCGCTCCGGAGCCCGCCCCGGAGACGTGCTGGCACACACCGGCGCATTGGGCGCTGCCGCAGCCGGCCTGGCCGTGCTGGAGAGCAGCCTGGACTACTCAATAGTCCGGGAAGAGGAGAACCAGGTTCTCGCTGGGCTCGTTGCGTCACAGAACCGTCCCCATCCGCCGGTCCATCTGGGTCCGCGGGCGGCAATTGCCGGCGCCACGGCCATGCTGGACGTCTCCGACGGCCTCGTGCGCGACGCCGGCCGCATCGCCCGTGCCTCGGGCGTGGCTATAGACCTCGACGCCGGCTATCTCGCGTCCCGGGCCGAGGTGCTGGCTCCGGCAGCAGTCCGGCTGGGAGCCGACCCGCTGGCCTGGGTGCTCGGCGGGGGAGAGGACCACGGGCTGCTGGCCGCCTTTCCGCCGGACGCGGTCCTGCCCGAGGGATTTGTCCGGATCGGCGACGTGGCCGCAGGGGAGGGCGTCACCGTCGGCGGGCAGGCTCCGTCGACCATCGGCTGGGACCACTTCGCCGGTTAGCGGTACAGAGCCGCAGCTGCTCAGGAGTCCGGGAAGATGCGCCGGTTCCGGATCCGCTCGGCCAGGTCCAGCAGCTGTTCGCGTGACAGGTCCGGCAGATGCTCGAGCTCTTTGACGAAGTCATCCAGTGCGTTGGTGGCCCGGGCCTTAAGGAGCTCGGTGTAGAAGCCGACGATGATGCCGGTTATGAGGGCCACCACAAGGATTCCGTACAGGGTCACCACCACGGTGATGATCCGTCCGGCCGGACCGGTGGCCACGTAGTCGCCGAAACCGACGGTGGTGAAGGAAACAAACAGGTACCAGAGGCCGTCGCCGAAATCGGTGAATTCCGGTTCGAGCCGCGGCAGCAGGAAGCTGGCAACACCGAGGACAATCAGGAAGCCGGTGAAAATGTAGTCGGCGCCGGAGATCCGGACAACGTGCCACAGCACCCGCATCCGCTTCATGGGAACCTCCCGCGTTGGAGATTCCCAATATAGGGTTACTCCCCGCTCTTGCGCAGTGCCTCGGTCAACTGGGCTCCTGCCTTGGCCACCACTTCGGCGTGGACACGGCCCGGCTGGCGGGTGAGGCGTTCGATCGGCCCGGAAATCGAGACGGCGGCAATGACCCGGCCGGACGGTCCGCGCACCGGCGCGGAAACGGAGGCGACACCCGGTTCGCGTTCGCCCAGGCTCTGCGCCCAGCCGCGGCGCCGGACGCCGGCCAGGACCGTGGGGGTGAATCGGGCATTGTGCAGGCCTTCAAGGAGCCGGTCATGGTCCTCCCAGGCGAGCAGGCACTGCGCCGCGGAACCGGCTTTCATGGACAGCTGGGTGCCCACGGGAATGGTGTCCCGCAGTCCGATGGGCCGCTCCGCGGAGGCAACGCAGACCCGCCATTCGCCCTGCCGCCGGAACACCTGGGAGCTTTCACCCGTAGCGTCGCGCAGCGCCAGCAGCACCGGCCCGGCCGAAGCAATGAGCCGGTCTTCGCCGGCCGCAGAGGCAAGTTCCACCAGGCGCCCGCCCAGGACAAAGCGGCCCTGAATATCGCGTCCCACCAACCGGTGGTGCACCAGGGCAAGCGCCAGCCGGTGCACCGTGGGGCGGGCAAGCCCCGTGGCGGAAACCAGCTGCGCCAGCGTGGTGGGCCCGGCCTCCAGTGCATCCAGCACCATGGCCGCTTTGTCAATGACGCCTACCCCGCTCGCTGTGTCCATAAACTGATACTGCCGTCTCACTATCTGAGATGCAAATCGGAAAAGTGGCGGAGCGCACTCGTCGGCTGGTTTTCTTAATGCCACAGGGAAACACAACGAGGGGTACCTGATATGGGTGAGCACGTGGCAGGCAGGACACTCGCACAGAAAGTGTGGGACGAGCATGTGGTCCGCAAGGGGGAGGACGGTGCTCCCGACCTGCTCTATATCGACCTCCACCTCGTCCACGAAGTCACCTCGCCGCAGGCCTTCGAAGGGCTGCGGCTGTCCGGCCGCCAACTGCGCCGGCCGGACCTGACCATCGCCACCGAGGACCACAACACGCCCACACTGGCCATAGATAAGCCCATTGCCGATCCGGTGAGCCGGACCCAGATTGAAACGCTGCGGGCCAACTGCGCCGAATTCGGCGTGCGGCTGCATTCGCTCGGAGATGCGGAGCAGGGCATTGTCCACGTGGTGGGCCCGCAGCTGGGCCTGACCCAGCCCGGACTCACCGTGGTCTGCGGCGATTCGCACACCTCCACGCACGGGGCGTTCGGGGCGCTGGCGATGGGTATCGGCACCTCCGAGGTGGAACACGTGATGGCCACCCAGACCCTGTCACTGAAGCCGTTTAAGACCATGGCCATCAACGTCGAAGGCACGCTGCGTCCCGGCGTCACGTCCAAGGACATCATCCTGGCGGTGATTGCCCGGATCGGCACCGGCGGCGGGCAGGGCTACGTACTGGAATACCGGGGCTCGGCCATTCGTGCGCTGTCGATGGAAGCGCGGATGACCATCTGCAACATGTCCATCGAAGCCGGTGCGCGTGCCGGAATGGTTGCCCCGGACGAAACCACGTTCGCCTACCTGCGGCACCGCCCGCACGCCCCGCAGGGCCGGGACTGGGATGCCGCCGTCGAACACTGGAAATCCCTGGCCACGGACGCAGACGCCGAGTTCGACGCAGAGGTCTTCCTCGACGCCGACACGCTGGAGCCGTTCGTGACCTGGGGAACCAACCCCGGGCAGGGCGTCCCGCTCTCCGAAGCCGTTCCTGCCCCCGAAGACTTCAGCAACGAGAACGCACGCGCCGCGGCCGAACGCGCGCTGGCCTACATGGATCTGGCCGCCGGCACCCCCATGAAGGACATCCGGGTGGACACCGTCTTCCTGGGGTCCTGTACCAACAGCCGCATCGAGGACCTGCGGATAGCGGCGGACATCATCCGCGGCCGGCAGAAGGACCCCGCCGTCCGGATGATGGTGGTGCCCGGCTCCGCACGCGTTCGGCTGGAGGCCGAGGCGGAAGGACTGGACCGGGTGTTCAAGGACTTCGGCGCGGAATGGCGGTTTGCCGGCTGCTCCATGTGCCTGGGCATGAACCCGGACCAGCTCGAACCGGGGGAGCGCTGCGCCTCCACCTCCAACCGCAATTTCGAGGGCCGGCAGGGCAAGGGCGGACGGACCCACCTGGTGTCCCCGGTGGTGGCAGCCGCCACGGCCGTCCGGGGAACCCTCAGCTCGCCCTCCGACCTTGATCCGCTGCCGGGCGCCGTCGCCGGCGCCGCAGCCTAGGAGAACCGTTATGGAAAAAATCACCACGCACACCGGTATCGGCGTCCCGCTGCGCCAAAGCGACGTCGATACGGACCAGATCATTCCCGCGGTCTACCTCAAGCGGATCACCCGCACGGGGTTCGAGGACGCACTCTTCGCCGGCTGGCGGAAGAACGAGGACTTCATCCTGAACCGGGAACCCTACCGCCGGGGCTCCGTCCTCGTGGCCGGCCCCGACTTCGGTACCGGATCCTCGCGCGAACATGCCGTCTGGGCCCTGAAGGACTACGGCTTCCGCGCCGTGCTCTCCTCCCGCTTTGCCGATATCTTCCGCGGAAACGCCGGCAAGCAGGGCCTCGTCGCCGCCCAGGTGGCACAGGACGATATCGAGCTCATCTGGAAGGTCCTGGAAAACTCCCCGGGAACCGCAGTGACCGTTGACCTGCAGGCCCGGACGGCCGTCTGCGGCAGCGTCACGGCACCTTTCGAGATTGACGAGTACACCCGCTGGCGCCTGCTGGAGGGGTTGGACGACATTGCCCTGACGCTGCGCCACGAGTCCGAGATCACCGCCTTCGAAGCTGTGCGCCCGTCCTATAAGCCGGCAACCCTCCCCGCCCTGCAGTAAGGCAGCGCCGGCGTAGCCGACCGGCCCCGGGATGATCAGCACGCTGCCGGTTTGCGCTCCGGACGGTTTTCTGCCTTCCCTGCAGCCCCGATATCATGGATGGGCCCCCCTTCGGGCGGGGCCTATCCGCGTTCCGCTGCGGTGGACATGACCGGAATCACACCGGCGCTGCCCGCCGGAGAGGCGGAGTTATTTCAGTAAGCAGACGCTTGCTCATATGCTTGAGTGCAGTCTCTTATTGCTTCCGGGGCCAAACTATTTTAAGAAATCAGGTGTTCATGGGTAGCGTCCTCACCATCCGAGGCGGTGTTCCTCTCTCCGGGAAGGTACCGGTCCGCGGGGCGAAAAATCTGGTCCCCAAGGCGATGGTTGCGGCCCTGCTTGGCAACGGCCCGTCCACACTGCGCAACGTTCCGGAAATCAAGGACGTTGAGGTGGTGACGTCCCTGCTGCAGCTGCACGGCGTCGAGGTCACCAAGGACCCCGTCACCGGCGACCTCACCATGGACCCGACGAACGCCAAGACCGCGGCGTCCAAGGACATCGACGCCCACGCCGGCGATTCGCGCATCCCGATCCTGCTCTGCGGGCCCCTGATGCACAGCCTGGGTGAAGCCTTCATTCCGGACCTCGGCGGCTGCAAAATAGGCGACCGGCCCATCGACTACCACCTGCAGATGCTGCGCAACTTCGGTGCCGTGGTGGAAAAGCGCCCCGGCGGCATTTCCATCTCCGCCCCCAAGGGCCTCAGCGGCGCCAAGCTGGAGCTGCCCTACCCGAGCGTCGGAGCCACCGAACAGGTGCTCCTGACCGCTGTGAGGGCCGTCGGCATCACCGAACTCCGCGGTGCAGCCGTGGAACCGGAAATCATGGACCTGATCGCCATCCTGCAGAAGATGGGCGCCATCATCTCCGTGCAGACGGACCGCGTCATCCGCATCGAGGGCGTCTCCGAGCTGACCGGCTACAACCACCGGGCGCTTCCGGACCGCAATGAGGCCGCTTCCTGGGCTTCCGCAGCCCTCGTCACCAAGGGCGACATCTACGTGGAGGGTGCGGAGCAGAAGGACCTCACCGCGTTCCTGAACACCTACCGCAAAATCGGCGGCGCGTTCGACGTCGACGACGGCGGCATCCGGTTCTACCACCCGGGCGGCGCCCTGAACCCGCTCGTCCTGGAAACCGACGTGCACCCCGGCTTCATGACCGACTGGCAGCAGCCCCTGGTGGTTGCGCTGACCCAGGCCGAGGGTGTGTCCATCGTGCATGAAACCGTGTACGAGAACCGCTTCGGTTTCACCGACGCACTGATCCGGATGGGCGCCAACATCCAGGTGCACCGTGAGTGCCTGGGCAGCGTCCCGTGCCGCTTCGGCCAGCGGAACTTCCTGCACTCGGCGGTCATCGCCGGCTCCGTGCAGCTGCGCGGCGCCGAGATTGACATCCCGGACCTGCGCGGCGGTTTCAGCCACCTCATCGCGGCGTTGGCAGCCGAGGGCACCTCGCGGGTGACCGGCATTGAGCTGATCAACCGCGGTTACGAGCACTTCCAGGGCAAGCTTGAGGGACTCGGAGCGGACTTTGACGTCGCTTCCGGCGTATCTGCCGGACTCCGGTAGCCTGACGGAATGACGGAATCGAATAAGTCACGGGTTGTTTTTGCTCTGCTCGCCGGGTCTCTCCGGCCGGTATTCAACATCTTCCTGAAAAAGCAGTGGCAAGGGGCGGAGAACCTGCCCCGGGATCCGGGCTTCATTGTCTGCCCTAACCACGTGACTGAAATCGATCCGGTGGTGGTGGGGCACTTCCTGTACAACCAGGGCCGGTCGCCGCACTTCCTGGCGAAGGCGTCGCTCTTCAAGGTGCCTGTGCTGGGACCGGCGCTGTCCGCTACGAACCAGGTCCCGGTGGAACGGATTACCACCGGGGCCGCCGGCTCCCTGGACGCCGCCCGCGCGGCCCTGGCAGCGGGGCGCACCCTGGTGATCTACCCGGAAGGCACGCTCACCCGGGATCCCGATCTCTGGCCGATGAAGGGCCGGACCGGGGCGGCGCGGCTGGCCCTGCAGACCGGTGCCCCCGTTGTCCCTATTGCCCATTGGGGTGCGCAGGACGCGTTCCCGCGCTACGCCAAGTTCCCCAAGCTGTTCCCGCGCAAGCGGGTGCGGCTGGTGGTCGGCAAGCCGGTGGACCTGTCCGAATTCGCGGGCCTGCCCGTCAGCAAAGCGGTGCTGGATGCCGCTACGGAGCGGATTATGTCCGACCTGACGGATATGGTCTCCAAGCTCCGCGGCGCCCAGCCGCCCACCGAGCGGTGGAACCCGGTGGCCAAAGGCCAGCGCCAGGTAGGCCGCTCGTTTGAAAACCGAACCGGCGGATCCGGCGCAGAAACTCCACCAACCGAACCGGAGGCCGGCCAGTGACCGCCCGCAGTGAACACCCCGCCGTCGTCGCCGTCCTTGGTGCCGGAAGCTGGGGTACCGCCTTCGCCAAGATCGCCGCCGACTCCGGCGCCGAACGCGGCACCGATGTCCGGCTCTGGGCCCGGCGCCCCGAAGTGGCCGAGGACATCAACAGCAGGCACCGCAACACCCAGTACCTCAAGGACACCGTCCTGCCCGCCAATCTGCGCGCCTCCACGGACCTTGCCGAGGTGCTGGCCGGAGCGGAGATTGTCGTCCTTGCGGTTCCGGCACAGTCCCTGCGCGCCCAGCTTCGAGACGTTGCGGGCCTCATTCCCGCCGACGCCGTCGTCGTATCGCTGATGAAGGGCCTCGAGCGGGGAACCGACGCCCGGATGAGCCAGGTGATCGCCGAGGAACTAGGGCTGCCCGCCGAACGCATTGCCGTGGTTTCCGGCCCGAACCTCGCCATGGAGATTGCCCGGCAGGAGCCCACCGCGTCCGTGGTGGCGTGCACCGATCTGGACACCGCCGCCTGGATCGCCGAGGCCTGCACTGCGCCTTACTTCCGTCCCTACACCAACGTGGACGTGGTGGGCACGGAGATCGGCGGCATCGTCAAGAACGTCATTGCCCTCGCGGTGGGAATCTGCGACGGCAGGAAGATGGGCGACAACACCAAGGCGTCGGTCATGACCCGCGGCCTGGCGGAAACCACCCGCCTCGCCCTGGCCCTGGGCGGCAACGCCGAGACCATGGCCGGCCTCGCCGGGATGGGTGACCTGATTGCCACCTGCTCCTCGCCGCTGTCACGCAACCACACCGCCGGCACGCTGCTGGCCCAGGGCCTGAGCCTGGCGGAAGTCAACGCGTCCATGACCCAGACAGCCGAGGGCATCAAGTCCGCGCAGGCCGTGCTGGACCGTGCCACCCAGCTCGGCGTGTACATGCCGATTACCGAGAACGTCGTCGCCGTACTGCAGGGCGTCATTACTGTTGATGAACTGGGCCCGCGGTTGCTGGCCCGAGAACTGAAATCCGAAGGTGTGTCCGCCCCGTGACTGTTGAACCCCTGCCCGCCGCTGCCGCAACGGACCGTCCCGGAGGCGCCCGCCCCCGGGTGGCCGTCCTGTTCGGCGGACGTTCCAGCGAGCATGCCGTCAGCTGCGTGACTGCAGCAGGAGTGCTGCAGGCCATCGATACGACAAAGTACGACGTCGTGCCCATCGGCATTGCGAAGAACGGCCAGTGGAGCCTCGTCTCGGCGGATCCGGCGGAATGGTCCCTGCGCGCCGCCACCCTGCCCGAGGTTCCCGTGTCGGAGGAATCCGTGGTGCTCTCATCCCAGGACGGCAACAGGGAACTCGTGGCCCACGCTGCCGGCAGCCTGCCCCGGAGCCTCGGCGCGGTGGACGTCGTGCTGCCGCTGCTGCACGGACCTTTCGGCGAGGACGGCACCCTGCAGGGCATGCTGGAAATGGCCGACGTGCGGTACGTAGGTGCCGGCGTGCTGGCATCGGCCGTGGGTATGGACAAGCACTATATGAAGGTGGTCTTCGAAGCCGCGGGCCTGACCGTAGGTCCCTACGAGGTCATCACCGACCGGCAGTGGCTGCGGGATCCGCAGGCCTGCCTGGACCGCGCCGGTGCCCTGGACTTCCCGCTGTTCGTGAAGCCGGCACGCGCCGGTTCCTCCATGGGCATCACCCGCGTCACCGATGCCGCGGAACTTCCGGCCGCCATTGAAGCCGCACGCCTGCACGATCCCAAGGTTGTGGTGGAAGCCGGGATCACCGGTCGGGAAATTGAAGTGGCCGTCCTGCAGGGGCGGGGGACCGAGGACCCGCGCACCAGCCAGCCCGGCGAAGTTGCCGTGCGCGACGGCGGCCATGACTGGTATGACTTCGAAGCCAAATACGTGGACGGTGCAGCCGCAGAGCTGAGCTGCCCGGCCGACCTGCCCGCAGATATCACCGCCCGGGTCCGCAGTCTCGCCGGCACCGCATTCGAGTCCGTGGGCGGCGAAGGCCTGTCCCGGGTGGACTTCTTCTACACCCCGGACGGCCAGCTGATCATCAACGAGATCAACACCATGCCCGGGTTCACCCCCATCAGCATGTACCCGCAGATGTGGGCCAAGTCCGGTCTGCCGTACAGCGAGCTGATCGACGAACTGATCTCGCTCGCCCTGGCCCGGAAGACCGGGCTGCGCTAACCCTGCTGCTCGAGCTCCAGGGTGTCCTCGGGGCTCAGGCACTGGCGGGTGGGTTCGATGTTGGACACTGCGTTCTGCAGCTGGACCAGGACGGTGGACGACGCCACCTCGTTCGGATCGAACATCACCTCCACCGCCGGCTCCCGGCCGTAGGTGGTGGCGGTCCAGGTGTCTTCGCCTTCGCGCAGGATCCAGTCAACGCCGTTCACTTCGGCGCACGGATCGGTGGTCGGCCCGGGGACCGGGACGCCGCACTTGAGGATTGCCCGGGACGGATTGCCCCAGGCCGCCGTCGACTGGCTGTCCGTGTCCCGCAGCGCGTAACCCGCCATCTCGTCCGGCAGGGCCACCATCACGGCGGCGCAGTCGGGGTTGGCGGCGTCCGGGGCCGAATCGACATTGGCCACCGGACTGCAGCCGGTGGCGGCGACTGCGGAAAGTGCGAGTACTGCGGGTAACGCATAGAACTTCATGATTCCAGCGTATCCGCAGCGCAGCCCGGGACCGGAATCGGAGGTGCCCCGCCGAATGTATAGACTCATACCGCCCCCGACCTGAGGAAAAACACTTGAGCGAGTACTCCCCGTCCCCGGACTCCGCGCCACGAAAGCGGCATCCGGTCCGCGCCGTCCTGCTGGTGCTGCTGACCCTTGTGGTGGTGGCCGCGGTGGCGGCCGGGGGCTACCTGTGGCATCTGGCACGGACGTTCGACAACGGAACCAACAGCATTCCCAATGCGTTTCCGGCGAACAGTCCGGAGAAGGCCGCCGCCGCGGAGGATTCGCAGAACATCCTGCTCCTGGGCAGCGACACCCGGGATCCCGCGTCCGACGACGCACGGTCCGACACCATGATGCTCGTCCATGTGCCGGGGGACCGAAGCGGTGTCTACGTGATGTCGATTATGCGCGACACCTGGGTGCAGATTCCGGGGTACGGGGAATCCAAGATCAACGCCGCCATGGCCCTCGGAGGAGTTTCCCTGACCGTGGACACCGTGCAGACCCTTTTCGACGCCCCGATTGACCACGTGGCGATTATCGATTTTGAAGGCTTCAAGGGGCTGACGGATGCCTTGGGCGGGGTAACGCTCACCAATGACGTTGCCTTCCAGTCCGAGGGCGCCGAGGGTGAGTTCTTTGCCGCAGGGCCCATCACGGTTGAAGGCGAGTCGGCACTGAAATACGTCAGGGAGCGATACGCCTTCACAGACGGCGACTACCAGCGCGTCAAGAACCAGCAGGCGTTCCTCCGCGGCGTGATCTCCGGTGTCCTCAACAAGGGGACCCTGACCAACCCGGTCAAGGTCAGCAACGTGGTCAGCGAAATATCGCCGTACCTGAGCGTTGACGAGAACCTGGACGCGTCCGAGGCCGGGGCATTGGCAATCGGCCTTCGTAACGTTCGTTCCGGGGACATCTCCATGGCCACCCTGCCGAACGAAGGCGTGGGGACATCCGCGGACGGTCAGTCCGTTGTGGTGCCCGACTATGCTGCAATCAGTGAAATCGCCGCCGCACTCGACGACGACAATATGCCGGCCTACATGGCTGCTGACCGGGGGAACTAACACCATGCAACAGAATTCTGCCCCCCGTGTCCTCGGCGCGCTCATGGGTGCCTTGGTAGCGGCTACGGTGTTTGCGGGTCCGGCCCTGGCTGTGGAAGGGACCCCGCCCCCGCCGGTAGTGGTGGAGCCGGAGCCCACTCAGCCCCAGCCGCCCACTGTCCCGGTCCAGCCTGTCCCAGTTCAGCCTGTCCCAGTTCAGCCTGTCCCAGTCCAGCCGGTGCCGGTCCAGCCTGCCCCTCAACCGGCTCCTGCCCCTCAGCCTGCTCCAGCCCCTGTCGAGCCAGCTCCCGAACCAAGCCCGGAGCCCGAGCCGAGTCCACAGGCGGACCGAATCGATCCGGTAACGGGGTACGTTGTGGACCCGGGCACCGGGTTCCTGGTCCACCCGGGCACCGGACTGCTCATCGAACCGGGCACCGGCAGTCTCATCGATCCGGTCACCCTCTTCTACACGGGAGACGTCTGGGATCCGGTGACCATGCAGATCGTTGACCCGGACGCCGAGCCTTCTCCTACACCGGCTCCGTCCCCGTCGCCTACGTCGACAGCGTCGCCGACCCCCAAGACATCGCCGACCCCGTCAGCCACTGCGGCCACGTCCAAGCCCACTCCGACACCCTCAGCCCTTGCCGCAGAGAGCACGAATTCCGGTTCCGGCGGCACGGATTGGATAGTGCGGGGCGGCGTTATCCTGTTTCTTCTGGGCATCGGAGTGTTCTATTATCTGAAGCTTCGGGGATCCGCGGCATCGCTTCCGTTCAAAGCAGGCAGGAACGAAGCGTAGAATAGGTGCCGGTCTCCTGCGTCAATAGAGCGCAGGGTTTTCTTTTTAGTTTTGAGTAATTTGAGTAATGGGGGAATGGTAAATGCGGCTTCAATTGTTGACGCATTCCTACTCGCCCGAACACAGCCCTCCCCAGCGCCGCTGGACCCAGTTCAACCGGTACTTCCGGAGCCTTGGCTGGGACATCGATGTAATAACCCCGGTGGCGCACGCCCCGCACGGACGACGGACCCTGCCGAAACGGGAAGCCGGCCGCGCTTTCCGCCGGGACACGGGCCGGTACGGGGAACGCATCCTGCGGGTGCCCTACCTCTGGCACCGGGCCACCCGACTGGGACGGTTGCTTGACCACTGCTTCAGCGCGGCGGCCTCCGTGGCAGCCGGATTGATGACACGCCGCCCGGACGCCGTGATTGTCACGGTTCCCAGCCTTCCCATCCTCGGCGCCGGGTACCTGGTGTCCCGGCTCCGGCGGGTGCCGCTCGTAGTGGACATGCGGGACGCCTGGCCTGATATTGCCCGCGACGCCCGGATTGTCCGGGGCAGTGCCAAGAGCGTGACGGAACGCGCGGTGGTGGCGTTCCAGGAACGTGCAGACCTAGTGGTGACCGTGACCTACGGATTCGCTGCCACCTTGCGCGACCGCGGACTGGGGAATGTAGCCACGGTGGTGAACGGCGTCGATATTTCCGTACGGGAGCTGCTGCCTCCCCCTCCCGAAGACCGGGACCGGTTGAACGTGCTGTACCTGGGCAACCACGGCGAAAGCCAGCGGCTTGACCTGGTGGTGCGGGCAGCTGCCCTGGCCAGCGACTACGTCCGGTTGACCATGGTGGGGCACGGCGTCCAGCGGCGTGAGCTGATGGCCTTGGCGGAGGAACTGAACGCTCCCGTAACCTTCCACGGCCCGGCACGCCGCCGCGAAGTCATGGAGTACTACCGGAACGCGGATACCTGCGTCATTTCCCTGCGGGATGACTGGAAGTCCTTTGAGACCACCATTCCGTCAAAAACCTACGAAGTACTGGCAGTGGGCCGGCACGTCACGGGCATTGTCCGCGGTGAGGCCCGCTCCATTATCGAGGATGCGAACGCCGGCGACGTGGTTGATTCCTCAGCCGAGGCTATTGCCCAGCTGTGGAAGGAACTACACGCAGACCGCAGCCGGCTGCTCACCGGCACCAACGGCAGGGACTGGGTGCATCACAACGCCAACCTCGATGCACTCTCCGCTGCCTATGCGGACCTCCTGCGAAGCGTGGCAGCGGGCCGGTCCGAGTGACGGCACTGCGATATGTACGCAGCGCCGCCCTCGCCGGCGCCACTGCCCTGGAACACCTGGGGGACGACCCCGTAGTCCTGGCCCTGCAGATATCCCGGAGGCTGCCGGCATCCCTGGTGCATCCGCTGGCGGCCGGTGCCGGGAGGATCGCCGGAAAAATGCCTGGGAACAGTTTTCTGGGTCCGCTGGCGGCTTTCGTCAGCGGAGATACCCCTGCGCTGTCCCGCAGCCTCACCGCAGCCGCCGCACCGGGCGGAACCACGGGTAGCCAACAGGCCCTCCGCCTGGCCGACGTCGCCATCGCAGCAGGCTTCCCCCAGGAGGCCGGGCAGCTGCTGGCACGGGTACGCCCCGGTACCAAAGGCCTGCCCGGCGCTGTCGCCCGCAGCCGCTGGCACGCAGGAGACATGAGCGGCGCCGTGGAGGCCCTTTCCCACGGACGAGGCGCCGAACGCCGGCAGCAGCGGCGCCTGGCGTCCGAGCTGGCCGTGTTTTCGGGATGGCAGCCCCGACTCGACCGCGTTGAGTCCTACACACCGGACCCAGCCACCGTCCTACACGTCCTCACCAACTCCCTGCCGCACACCGGCAGCGGCTACGCGCAGCGGAGCCATTCGATCCTGAAGGCGCAGCACGAGCTGGGCTGGAACGTCCATGCCGTGACCCGCCCGGGATATCCCGTCCAGGTGGGCCGGCTCTTCGCCCGGGACCAGGACCGGATCGACGGTGTGACGTATCACCGGATCCTGCCGGCCCGTCTTCCCTTCGGCATGCAGGGAAGACTGCGGCTGCAGGCAGAACAAACGCTCGCCCTTGCCCTGAAGACGCGGCCGGCGGTTCTGCATACCACCACGCACTTCGTCAACGGGCTGGTGACTGCCGCCGTCGCCGAGGCCCTCGGCATTCCGTGGATCTATGAGGTCCGCGGCCAGCTGGCTGATACGTGGGCTTCGACCCGCCCGGCCGAGGCGCGGCAGAGCGAGAGGTACCGGCTCTTCTCCGAACGGGAAGCCGACGTTATGGGCAGGGCTGCCCTGGTGCCCACGCTCGGGACCGTCATGGCGGAACAGATTGCCGGCAGCGGTGTTCCCTGGGACCGGATCCGGCTGCTTCCCAACGCAGTGGGGGAGGGATACCTCGAAGCACCCCTGGCTGCAGCGGCGGCCCGCCGCTCGCTCGGGCTGGATCCTGACACTGAATTGATCGGAACCGTTAGCAGTCTGGTTGACTATGAGGGGCTGGATGATCTCATCACAGCCTTCGGTCTGGTCGCTGACCGGCAACGGCACCTCAAATGCCTGATTGTCGGCGACGGAGCAGCTGCACCCCGTTTGAAGGCGCTGGCTGCCGAACTCGGATTGACCGACCGCGTGATTTTCACCGGCCGCGTTCCCCGGGAACAGGCCCATTTGTACCATCAGGCAATCAACATCTTCGTTGTGCCTCGGAAGGATTTGGACGTGACACGAGCGGTAACTCCGCTGAAGCCGGTGGAGGCCATGGCCTGCGCCCGGCCCGTAATAGCCAGCGATTTACCGGCCCTGCGTGAATTGGTCCGGGATGGAGACAACGGGCTCCTGGTCCGGCCCTCCGATCCGGCGCATCTGGCTGAGGCGATCGACAGCCTGATCTCCGATGCCGAGCGTCGTGCCTCCCTGGGAAGCAACGGACGTCACCATGTCCTCGCCACCCGTACGTGGGGATCAGCGGCAGAGCAAACCTCGCAGTGGTATCGAAGCCTCGCAGGGGCTGCGTAATGGCCCGGCCTAGTGAGGACGCGCTTGCCGCGGTCCAGCCCCTGTCCGTAGACATCAGGGGACTGCAGCGGGTCGGCGCCCGCCCCGGGTTTGTCGACTACCTCGTCCAGATCTGGAACTACCGGCACTTCATCGCCTACGACGCCAAGTCGCGGGTACAGAGCGGCAACCGCAGGGACCGCCTCGGCAGTGCCTGGCTGATCCTGAACCCGATCCTGAACGGTCTGACCTACTTCCTGATCTTCGGCCTGCTGCTGAACACTGGCGCTGGGATCGAGAACTTCATCGGTTACCTGGTCATCGGAATCTTCCTGTTCCAGTTCAGTTCCCGGGCCATCACCAACGGCGCCCGGTCCATCCAGCAGAACCGCGCAGTGATCCAGGCGTTCAGTTTCCCGCGGGCCACCCTTCCCATTTCGGTGAACCTGCGCGAACTCATGGCCAACATTCCGGTGCTGATTGTGATGATGCTGCTTGTCCTCTTGGTCCCGCCCACGGAGGACATCACGTGGCGGTGGCTGCTGGTTCTCCCGGCGCTGGCACTGCAGTGGATCTTTAACCTGGGAGTGGGCCTGATCCTCGCCCGGGTAATCTCCAAGGTCAACGACGTCGTACACCTGCTGGGTTTCGCCCTGCGGGCATGGATGTACTCCAGTGCCGTCTTCTACACGTATGACCGTTTCATCGACCAGCCGGTAATGCTGAAGGTCCTTGAACTGAACCCGCTGTTCCAGGTCCTGGATATTGTGCGGGACTGCCTGCTGTACGCCTCCGTGCCATCCTGGCAGTCCTGGGCCATCCTGAGCTGCTGGGCACTGGGTGCCCTAGCAGTAGGAAGCGTGTATTTCTGGCGGGCGGAGGAGACCTATGGACGCGCCTGAAGACCTGCAGTTCCTCGCAGAGGATCCCTGCGTTGTCATCGACGAAGTGAGCATGAGCTACCGCGTGCCTTCGAGCGAAACGGTCCCGGGGAGCCGGAGCGGCGGTCTGATGCGCCGCCTCACGGGCAAACCCAACCTGGTGACCGTCAACGCCCTGAACCCGATGTCACTGGTGGCGGTCCGGGGCGAATCGGTCGGGATCGTCGGGCGCAACGGTTCCGGCAAAAGCACACTGATGAAACTGATCAACGGCCAGGTCACGCCGGACACCGGAGCCGTGTACGCCTCCAGCACACCGATCATGCTGGGCGTCAACGCGGCCCTCGTCCCCGAACTTCCTGGAGACCACAACGTAGTGCTGGGATGCTTGGCGATGGGTCTGACCTATGACCAGATCGCCGAACGGTATGAGTCCATCGTTGAACTCTCCGGCCTTGAAAAGGCCATCCACCTGCCGATGCGCTCGTATTCCTCCGGTATGTCCTCCCGCCTCCGGTTTGCCATCGCCGCCAGCATCGATCCCGAAATCCTGCTTATTGATGAGGCACTCAACACAGGCGACGCGCAGTTTGCGGACCGCAGCCGGAAGCGGATGGACGAGCTGCGGGAAAACGCCGGCTGCGTTTTCCTGGTCAGCCACAGCCTCGAAACCGTCCTCGACATGTGTTCCCGGGTGGTGTGGATGGACAAGGGCGACCTGCTGATGGACGGGGGGCCCCGGGAGGTCGTGAAGGCCTATAAGGACTTCACCCGGCACCTGTCCAAGGGAAACAACATCAGCGCGGCGAAAATCCGCGAAGACGCCATGGAAGCACTCACAGTCACACGCATCCAGGAGCGGTCCACCGGACGCCGCAGCGCGAGGGTCCAGTAAATGGCGTCTATGCAAGACGTCCGTGCCGGACTCTGGCACCTGCGTTCCGGGGGACCGGCAGAGCTGCGCGAATGGCAGGTCCGCCGGCGTGCCGAACAGGGGTTCGCTGACCCCTCGAACACCCGCGGCGTGGAAGCCGGCTGGATAGGCCGCGGTTCCAAGCGACGGTTGTCTATTCCGGCAGCCACCGTCCCGGCACGCCCGCCCCGGCGCAGCGACCTGACCGTCGGCGTGATCCTCGACGAGTTCTCCGCCGCAGCCTTCGCCTTCGAGTGGAACACCGTGGCGCTGGACCCGGTGGGCTGGCGGCAGCAACTGACCGACCACGCCGTGGATCTGGTTTTCGTGGAATCCGCCTGGGCCGGGAACAGCCGGCTCTGGCGCGGGAAACTGGCCGGACCCACCGGCCCGGCCTCCGCACTCGTAGACCTGCTTGCCTACAGCCGCAGCCAGGGCATCCCTACCGTCTTCTGGAATAAGGAAGACCCGCCGCACTATGCGGATTTCCTCCCCGCGGCTGCGTTGTTCGACCATGTCTTTACCTCCGACGTGCGCAGAGTTGAGCACTATCGGAGGGACCTCGGCCACAACAATATCGACGTCCTCCCGTTCGCTGCCCAGCCGGCGATCCATAACCCGGCACGGCCGAAGTACGGCCGCCACGCCCGGGACATCGGTTTCGCCGGGATGTACTTCGTCCACAAGTATCCGGAGCGGCGGGAGCAGATGGACATGCTCCTGGGCGGGGCGATGGACGCGAAGCTTCCCACCGGTCTGGAAATCTTCTCCCGGAAGCTCGGCGGGGACCCGAACTACCAGTTCCCCGCGCCGTTGGATTCCCGGGTGGTCGGCTCGCTGTCCTATCCGCAGATGCTGTCCGCGTATAAGGCCTACAAGGTCTTCCTGAACGTCAATTCCGTGGTGGATTCACCGAGCATGTGTGCTCGGCGCATTTTCGAGATCAGCGCCGCCGGGACCCCCGTCATCAGCACCCCCAGCGATGCCGTTGCCCGCTTCTTCACCCCGGACGAAGTCCCCGTTGCCCACACCCGGGAAGAAGCCGCCGCGTTGAGCGGCGGACTGGTCCGCAACGCCGAATACAATGACCGCACCGTCCACCGGGCCCAGCGCCGGATCTGGTCCGCGCATACCTACGCACACCGCGCCGAAACGATTGTGGCAGCCGCGGCCCCGCTAAAGTCCCGTCCGCCGGTCCGTCCCACGGTGTCTGCCCTGGTGCCGACCATCCGGCCGCACCAGCTGGAGAACGTCTTCCGCACCCTCGCGTCGCAGCAGGACGTGGACGTGGAACTGGTGCTGCTGACACACGGTTTTGTCCTCGAGCCCGAACGGCTGGAGGCGCTTTCCGCTGCCTCCGGGCTGAAGAAGGTCCGCCTGCTGACGGCAGACACCGAGGTGTCACTGGGGGAGTGCCTGAACCGCTGCGTCGAGGCGGCTTCCGGGGAGGTTGTGGCCAAGATGGACGACGACGACCATTACGGTCCGAACTACCTCAGCGACCAGCTGTACGCGCTGGAGTATTCCGGTGCCGATGTGGTGGGCAAACAGGCCCACTACATGCACCTGCGCAGCTCCAACGCCGTCGTCCTGCGCTTCGGCCACCGCGAACACCGCTACACGGAATTCGTCATGGGACCGACGATTGTCACCCGGCGCACTCTTGCCCTCGAACTGCCCTTCCCGTCACTGGGGTTGGGTGAGGACACGGGCTTCCTGAAGCAGGCTGCCGCCGCCGGAAAACGGATCTACTCGGCGGACCGCTTCAACTATTTCCAGGTCCGTGAAGCCAGCGGACATACGTGGAAGGTCGACGATGCCACTCTGCTGGCCTCGGGGGACCTCCGATTCTATGGGGAACCGAATGAACACACAGACATATAGCCCCGGCGAAACCACAACGGCAGTCGCCACCGTCGCCGTCATCGGCCTGGGCTACATCGGCCTGCCGACCGCCGCCATCCTTGCGGGCAAGGGCCTGCACGTGATCGGCGTTGACGTTAACCCGTACACGGTGGAGGCCGTGAACGAAGGCCGCGTGCCGTTTGTGGAACCCGACCTCGGAATCCATGTGGCCGGCGCCGTCAGCCAGGGCCACCTCGTAGCGCAGTCGACTACCCCGCAGGCCGACGCGTACATCGTTGCCGTCCCCACTCCGTTCCGCGAGGATAAGACGGCGGACCTGGTCTACGTGGAGCAGGCGGCGCGGAAGATCGCTCCGCAGATCCAGCCCGGCAACCTGGTCATTCTGGAATCCACTTCTCCTCCCGGAACCACCCAGCGGATGGCCGACGTCATCCTGGCCCTGCGCCCCGATCTGGCTGCGGAGGCGAACGACGGCGAGGCGACGGTTCTCTTCGCCCACTGCCCTGAGCGGGTCCTGCCCGGGCGGATCATGATCGAACTGGTTATGAATGACCGCATCATCGGCGGACTGACCCCGGAGGCAGCCACTGCGGCCGCCGCCCTCTACAGCACCTTCTGCCAGGGCGGCATCCACCTGACCGACGCCGCCACCGCGGAAATGGCCAAGCTGGTGGAAAACGCATACCGCGACGTCAACATCGCCTTCGCCAACGAGCTCTCCGTGATCAGCAGCAATCTCGGCATCGACGTGTGGAACCTGATCGAGCTGGCCAACCACCATCCGCGCGTCAACATCCTGCAACCCGGCCCCGGCGTGGGCGGCCACTGCATCGCAGTGGACCCCTGGTTCATCGTGTCCGCTGACCCGGAGAACTCCCGGCTGATCCGCACCGCACGCGAGGTCAACGACGCGAAGCCGGACCACGTGGTGGCTGCCGTGGAGTCCGCAATGGCAGGGCACGAAAGCCCCACCATCGCCGCCCTGGGCCTGGCGTTCAAGGCAAACGTGGACGACATGCGCGAATCGCCCGCGGTGGAGATTGTGCGGCGGCTCGCGGATTCCAATCCCGGGGCCCGGATTGTGGTGGGCTCCCCCTTCAGTGAGTCCGACCTGCCGGAGGACCTGGCCGCCTTCGGAAACGTCTCCCTGACAGGGACCGACGCCGCGGTGGACGCTGCCGACGTCGTTGTCCTCCTGGTGGACCACGACGCGTTCCGGGAGATCACCCCCGAGCAGTTGGCGGGCAAAAAGATTGTGGACACCCGGGGATTCTGGCGGGCCTGACATGCCGAAAGCTTCCGCCCGTGCACTGAGCGGCCTGGCCGGCTCACTGCACCCCGCGCTCCGGGCACGGCTCCGTCGTCTGGCTGCCCCGGGTGCCGGTGCGGAGGGGCACGGGCTGCTGAGCGTCGTCGTTCCCATGTACAACGTTGCCCCGTACCTGGAACGGTGTCTGACCAGCCTCGTGACGCAGAGCTACCGGGACCTGGAGATCATCCTGGTGGATGACGGTTCCACGGACGGGACGGCGGCCCTTGCCGCCGGTTACGCCCGGCATGACCGGCGGATCACCCTCGTGAAGCTGCCCCACGGCGGCAACGGGCGCGCACGCAACGAGGGGATCCGCGCGGCCACCGGCCGGTTCCTCACCTTTGCGGACGCGGACGACGTCGTGCCCTCCGATGCCTACGCCGTCATGGTCACGTCTCTGGCGCGCAGCGGGTCCGAATTCTCCGTCGGGTCCTACGGCAGGATCCGCGGGAGTAAACGAACCCCGGTACGTCTGGCCGAGCGGATCCATTCGGAGCAGCGCACAGGGGTCCGGCTGGCCGACTGCCCCGAGGTGATTGACGATGTGTTCCTGTGGAACAAGGTATTTGTCCGGGACTTCTGGAACCGCTGCGTAGGGCCCATCCCGGAAGGCATCCGCTACGAGGACCAGGAAACCACCAGCCGCGCCTACCTCCGGGCCGAGGGGTTCGACATCCTCAGCCCCGTTGTCTACTGGTGGCGGATCCGTGAGGACGGGTCCTCCATCACGCAGGCCAAACACCTGCTGGAAGATCTGCAGGACCGGCTGACCGTTGCCCGGGACGTCACCGATCTGTTCCGGAAGGAGGCGCCGGAACCCGTGCTGGGGCACTGGTACCGGCGGCTGCTCGGAACCGACCTGATTCCGTATATCGAACAAGTGCCCGATGCGTCCGTGGAGTTCGGCGAGCTGCTCCGCGACGGCCTTCAGGAGCTGTATCCGTCCGCCCGGGGCTACCTTGCCCAGATCGACCCGCAGTCCCGGGTCCTGCTGCACCTTGCATCCGACGGACAGTGGGAGGACATCCGGCGGGCCGTGGTGGACCGGATCAACAACGGAACCGCCAGCCCGCTGACGTTCGACGGCGGACGGATCTTTGCGGAGCCGCCGCTGCTGAACGCGATTTCCACACCGGTGGACCGGGACCTACTGGAGGTGCAGCCCAACCGGCTTGAGCTGGAGGTGCATCTGGGGGAACCGCAGCCTGGCCCCGGGGGCAAAATGACCGTGAGCGGCCATGCCTATCTGCGCAACGTGGATCTGCGCACCCATACCGTCGAGCTGCAGGTCTCCGCCGGAGCTTCCGGCGCAGCACTCCCGCTCATCCGCTGGACGGATCCGGAGATCGATCTCCTGTCCGGCGACCGGAACTGCAGTTATGCAGCATCTGCGTTCACCGTGGAGCTGGAAGCACCGGCCGCGGAACTCACGGTGCGGGCGGAGATTGCCGGACACCGGGTGGAGCGGACAGTTCCCCTGCCAGTCGTTCAGGGGGAGACCCGCCCGCCCGGTCCGGCAGTCACGTCACTGGCTGCCCTCTCCGTTGATGGTGCGGACGAGTTGCAGATCGACGTCGACGGCGGTCCGGCAGGTGCCGCGTACGCCCTGGTGACGGCACGCTTCTCGCTGCCCGCCGAAGTGCTGGACGTCCGGGACGGGACCCTCCGGCTTCGTGTTCCGCTCTCGACCGAGCGGTGGGGGAGGGCGCTGCCGGCGCCGCCGTCGGGTGCCTACACCCTGCGCGTGCGACGGACCGGGGGAGCGGCAGGTCCCGGTGATCCTGCCGTCGCCGTCGAGGAACGCACAGCCCGTGCCTTCCGCTCCGAGGTGCTTCCGGGGGCGCGCATCCGCGGGCTGCGGACATCCGCCGGTGCGATGGCGGTCAGTATCGGTGCGCCGTTGGCCGATGACGAGACGGGAACGTTCCACCAGTACCGGCTGCGGCGTGCGAGCTTCGGGCCCGCCGCCCAGCGGCGGACCTGCCCGGGGATCTTCTTCGAGAGCTTCGGCGGCAAGAGCTGCACGGACAGCCCGCGGGCCATTTCCGATTACCTGGCCGGCTCAGGCTTCGACGAACCGCTCTACTGGTCCGTTGCAGACCTATCCGTGCCCGTTCCCGACTATGCCGTGCCGCTGCTGCAGGGATCTGCGCAGTGGTACGACAAGCTGGCTTCCGCGCGGCTGTTGGTGAACAACAACAACTTCCCTTGGTACTTCCGGAAGTCACCGAATCAGTACTATCTGCAGACCTGGCACGGGACACCGCTGAAGAAGATCGGCCTGGACATTCCGCAGCGTCTGCTCTCGCTGTCCTACCGGGACCTGATGGAACGCGAAACGCAATGGTGGGACCTGCTGCTGGCGCAGAACGACTTCGCCGCCCGGACGCTGCCCGCGGCACTCGGCTACACGGGGAAGGTGCTGACGGCGGGGTACCCGAGGAACGATGCGCTGCTGGACGCCGAGGCACCCGAAACCCGGGCACGGGTCCGTGCGTTGCTGGGTATTCCTTCCGCGCAGAAGGTCCTGCTCTACGCGCCCACCTGGCGGGACGCCGTGCGGGACGCTGCGGGTCGTTCGGACTGGGTGGGTTTCCTGGACGTGGCCGAAGCCAGCCGGCGTCTGGGACCGGAGTACACGTTCCTGATCCGCGGCCATCACAACGTCGCCGGCCAGCGTCGGATCGACGAGCACCCCGCAGCGATTGACGTGACCGACTACCCGGAGGTCAACGACCTGTATCTCGCGTCCGACGTCCTGATGACCGACTATTCCTCCGCGGTCTTCGACTATGCGGTGCTCGGCCGGCCAATCTACCTGCTGGCTCCGGACCTGGAGGAGTACCGGAACTCGCGGGGATTGTATCTGGATCCTGCGGCGGATCTACCCAGTGTCCCTTTGGTGTCAACGACTGCGGAGCTGGTCTCGGCGCTGCGGGGCTCACCCAAACGGGCGAATTCGTCATCTAGGGCATTTGCTGCCCTAGATGACGGATTTGCGGCAGGCCGGGCTACTGCATTCGCATTCAGTTCCCGGATCCGCCTGGGCTAGGAGACTCCGGCTGGTTCAAGGCCTTGATGGCTTGGAATACCCGTTCGGAGTTGCCATCGTCCAAGTAAGCGAAAGCCTGTTTAGTCCGGAGGGTATATAGCTCATCGCGCTCGAAGTTACGTTCTGCCAAGTCGGCCAGATGATGCATAACCTCATCGGGGCTCAGAGCAACGGGGCCAAGTCCATCCCGGTCGAATTCGAAGTACCCCTTGCGGTAGTTGTGCTTGCCGTTAAAGATTTCTCCTCGATCAAAATGGAAATAGACCAATGGAGACCCGATGAGTGCGAGGTCGAAAGCTACGGAAGAGTAGTCAGTCAATGCAACCTGTGAGCGGGCGAAAATATCCTGGACGCTGCCGTCGGCACGACGATGGACTCGAACGTAATCGGGGAACTCTATCTCGCCAAAATCCGCAAAGGACGGATGCGGCAAGTAGACGATTTCGAGACCGTTGTGATCGGCATATTCCTTCAACTCAGGGCTTCGCAGCAGTCCGAACCAGTTGCGGGCATACTCTGACGATTCGAGCACCGTTCGGCGCTCCTCACTTGTCGTTGCCAGGCCTGCCTTTGTCTTCAGTTCCTGGCGCCATGTTGGGGTGACAAGTAGAATATTGCGCTCCGCGACGGGCGTCGCCAAGGCCTTCTGCTGAAGTGCATCAAAGCGTGGAAGCCCCGTAAGGCAGGTCTCGCGGTCGGTAAATCTGTATGGCGAGTTGTTGCCGGCAATAGAGTCGTACTCCGGACGGGTTGAGGTAACGAACAGCGATATGGGCTTGGGGTTCACCCATCGGGAAAGGTCTTGAGTAATGACACCGTGCTGAAGAAAGACGATTTTGGCGTCAGACATGGGGTAACGACCGCGACCGATCGGGTACTGGACTTCTGCAGTTGCGTCGGAGGAAATGAGGTACGCCGCGTTTAGCACAAGCGCGATAGCTGCCCGGGAACCGTACTCCACCAGCCTGAACCCTTCCAACTCAAGCCGGCTCCAGTCAGAGGATGTCCGATCCAGAAGGAACCATGCGTTCACTTCCGGATGGTTGGCTGCCACGTGGCGATACAAGTGTTCACCGTTGTCGTCCGCTTGGTCGACTCTATCCATGATTACCCAGGCGTCCTTGAACTTTGCGACGTTTGCGGGGGACAGGGCCCAGTCCACTGTTTTCTGGTCTGCCTGGTGACGCCGATTGCCTAACGCGCTCTGCACCTTCCGCCGGGCTACGCGGATCGCTACGTTTTTAAGCGCTGCAGACTTGGCCGTACCGGAAACGATGCTCTCAATCCCCAACCGGTTGTCCAGTTTTTTCGCCATAGAACTAGCTGGCGCGAGCACACGGCGCCCCACCGCGCCCAAGGCAGGCAGGGAGTGGCGCGCCGGCTTCCGGATCGGACCAAGCTTGCACTTTCCTTCGGCAGGCAACGGACGCGTCCACCCGGGCCGCTTGGGCGACTCAAAAGGCACAAACTCGCCGTCCAGCCAGACCTCGATTGTCCCATCCGTGGGCAACCAAACAGAGCGGGCCATGAAGAAATTTTGACCAAAATAGTTGTACGCGACTGTCTTGGTGCGGGTGGGCTCGACCTCGGTGCCATTTACCCGGAACCGCTCTGACGGTGTGGTGCCGGAGTAGGTGTAAAGGATCTGCGCCGGTGATTGGCCGGCCGCTGACCACTTGAAAACGCGGGGGACGCTGAGGCCATGCCCTTTGTAACGCACGAGCAAGGCTTCTCGGGTCGTCCAGTCCAGCGGGACGACAGCAAAAGTGTCGATGGTTTCACGGTCTATATGGGCGACGACACGCATCAGGAGCGCCAAGAAGGTCTCCTTCTGCTCATCGTTAATCCACGCCGTCTTGCTGTTCATGCTGCGATCCTCCGCGAAGTACCACTGGAGGTCGTATAGGACCATGTTCTGTGCCCAGACCGGGACCGTGCCCGTCCGTCGTTTCAAACCCTCAAGGAGCCCTAGGTATCCGTATCTGAGGATGTCGTCATAGCGTTCGGAAACCTGCCAGCCACTCTGCACCAAGGAGGTACCATTTCCCCGTTTGCGATAGAGGTACCTTGCGGACGGAATCAACCCGACAACTGGGTCTTCGCATGACCCCAGATAGCGTCCAATGAACTCGCCGTCCTCGAAAGTGGGCTTCACCCTCTCATCGAAGCGGAGGGACTCCGCTTCCAGGACAGCACGCTTAAGGAAGATGGACGCGCCGCCGAGCTGAATGTTATTGGGCTCCTTGCGAAGATCCACGAGCCGCTCGCCGAACATATACTTGCGCCGAAGCGGGTGGGTATCTGTAACCCGTCGTTGGTTCTCGTTCCAGATCATCACTCGCGTAGTCAACATCGCGGCACTGTTGTTCGTGTCCCGTTCAAGGAAGTTGGCCACGTTTCGGAAGTAGTCCGCTTGGAGGGCGTCATCAGGATCGGCAAAGGTGACCCATTCATTGCGAACCATGTCGAGACCGGTATTACGGGCGGCTCCGGGCCCGCCATTCACCTGGGTGGTATGGCGGATAACGCCGGGGTACTTGCGCGCCCACCTTTTCACGATTTCGTAGGATCCGTCCGGTGACTCGTCGTCGACTACGACGATGTCGAGATCTGCGAAGGGGAAGGACTGCCGCTCGAGAGACTGGAAAAAGGTATCCACGTAGTCTTCTACGCCGTACAGCGCTACGACGACTGAAAAAAGCCCTTTGGTCATGTTATAACTCACCTGAGGTTAATAGTTCTGGAACTGGCTGGGGCGAAGCTGGCGGCTGGCACGTCCGTGGTAGACATCCGTCATCCAATGCAGCAAAGCGCACGGAACCTGAGGTCTTCGAGGAGGTCCTTACGCCCCGCCTCAAGTTCCTCCAGTAAATGGATCGCTTCGGTGTAGTGCTGAGCGGCATCCTCTTGTGCCCCCGTCATTTCCAGGCTCCATGCAAGCCATTTTTCGAGCTCAAAAGTCTCCTCTTGGGACATGAACTCGGTTCGTGCCTCGAGATTGTGAACACGACGGTAGTTGAGCACGGCACCTGAATAGTCTTTCAGCCTCCTCAGACACGTCGCGTTCCCCATTACGGCCCTGATGTAAAAACGGTCTCGTCCTGCATAGTCCTTGTGAAGAATCTCCCAGAGCGTGCGGTAAATCTTCCGGGCCGGCTTGTATTGTCCGGAGGCCATCAGGCAGTCCGCCTGTGATAGACGCAGATCCAGGTAATCGGGATCTTTGTCCCCGGCCCAATTACTCAGGTCGTCCGCGCAGGAACGGTAGACATGGGCGGCGGCCGAATACTCATTTAGGCTCATGTGACATGCAGCGATCCTGCGGCGGATCCGCAGAGACAGTGGCTTACTCATGGCGGATGATGCATCCGCCAGCGGGCGGAGCAGCGAAAGCGCGTGGGTGTACTCTCCGCGATGTTGCATAACCCGGGCCAGGCCGTAGGTGGCCTTGAGGGTAAGCTCAGGGGGTACATTCGCCGCGCCTTCCAGAGCATGGCGCAGTGCATCAAACTCGTGCTCAGCCGTGTCGAAGTCGCCTGCTGCTGCCTTGGCCGCGGCAGCTTGATACTGAACGATGAATTCCAAATCCGGAGCAGTGCTTCGGAGACCAGCAGCTGCGGAAGCCAACGACCCAGCCGATTTCAGACTCTCCTGAACTCGGCCCGAGCGAGTGTTGACCTCCATGAGGACTAGTTGCAGCCTCAAGAGCACTTCCCGCGCATCGCTGGGCAGTGTCTCCCGGGAGAGTGCTTGCCGGACCAGAGCACCGGCCGGTGCGGTCTTGTTCCGGTCCAACAGAACCCGAGCTTCATCAAGGACTGCCCAGAGGGTGTTGGCCGACGCGAGACCAAGGAGGAGCTGAGAATATCGTCGGGCGCGGCGCACGGCGTCCAGAGCCCCGAAATGCCCCGCTTGGACGAGGGAAAATGCCAGAGCCTTGGAATCTAAAACCGCCATTAGAGTTCCTCCGCGGGATGCCTCTGTCCGCAGCTTCTCAAGCTGTTCGAACGCGGCCACGGCTCCGGCATAGTCACGCTTCGCTAAGCGCTCATACGCGTTACCCTGAAGGCTAAGTTCCTTGGCGTGGAAGATTTCACCCAAAGGCCTGATGGCCACAGTCGCACTATTGCGGAAACCACGCAGCATTGCGTCTTTGCTGGTCTCACTCGATCGAAGCCAGTTGAAAGCCGCGAACAACTGGAGGCTATCCGCATCTGTGTCAACGGTATGGGAAAGAAATTTTGACGCACTCAGGCACTCGGAGAGCAGCTTTCCAGAGGAAACGGCACCGCAGGCAGCCGCGTAATAGTCGGACAAGTCGCTGAAGATCTGAGGAGCTGAAGTGTCGCCGGGATCCGTCTGCCGCAGCGTGTCCATGGTCTCAGCATATTTCCCCTGTTCAAACAGCACGGACGCAAGCTGCACGCGGCAAAGGACGGCATTGTCGGGTTGCCGGACGGGCTGTATTTCGGACAGCTGGTGGATGTGGGCGCGGAGGATCCCTTCCGCCTGTTCATAGTCGCCCTGATCGACGAGTAGAGCGGCGAGTGTGCTGACCAGTTCGGTCGGTATCGTCTCGGGAGTCAGGGAATCGCAGGCAGCCGCAAGCACGGCCAGGGCGCACGGCTTTCTAGACGAGTTGACGAGTGCTCTCGTATGCAGAATGGCGATGTCCGCGATCGTTTGCGGCGAACTCTTGAATGAAGCCGCATACTGGAGAGTTGATTCAGCCTCAGGGAATGAATTTGCCGCCATAAGCAGCTCTGCCTTGAAGATAAGTAGTTGCACTGTGGATGCCGTTGCGCCATCGGTGGGTAAGGACTCGTGTGAGGTCAATGCAAGCGCGCGTTCTAAGAGCTCCAGAGCAAGGTCGCCCTCTCCCCGAAAGTGGAGTGCCGCCAGATACTCAAGATGTCTATTCTGTGGTGTCCGTGAGTCCCCTTGACCCGGCACAGAAATGAAGTCGTCCAGTACGCCAAGCTCTAGCGCTACAAACTTGTCATCGTCGGATAGACTCTCTTTGGCGCTCTGGCAACTGTGAAGGAACATGCAGTAAATAGTACGGGTCTTCCTGCGCTTCATACGAATCGCTTCCTGTGCGGTCCGTGGTGGAGTAAGACGCCTGAATACTTTTGTTCGGCAGGCTAGGCGTGAGGAATCGGCATATAGATGAGCATCGTCGAAGGTACATATTTGCACGAAGGCGTGACCGTGAAATACAAGTACCGCAAAGCAATTGGAGACCGCCGGAATCTGATCGTCATATTCTCGGGATTTCGCGACCCCGGCACGTATGACTTCGACGGCGGTCCAATACTGAGCATTCGTGGAAATATTTTATGGATACTCGATGATTTCTCGGACAACTTCGCGTATTATTTGTGCACCGCTCTTGATTTTAGCGTGGAACGGGCGATCGCCTCCCTGATAGAGCAGGCCATGAATTACCTGGGTATCGCCCAAGACCAGTGCACTGCTGCTGGGTTTTCCAAGGGTGGAAGTGCCGCCCTCTATTATGGGATCAAGTACAACTATGGGGCGATTTTAGCAACCGCTCCACAAATGCACATAGGTAGTTCGGTCAAGAAGAAATGGCCCGAGGTGTTCAGGGCTATGACAAACGATGGATCATCTGCCGAACGTGAATACCTGGATTCCCTGCTCCCGAATTTATTGCGGGAAGACACTAACCTTGCGCGTAACGTGTACCTTTTTTCGTCCGAAGCCGACCCGCAACATAAAAGTTCGATTGAGCCTTATCTGAGTGAGTTGGGTAAGTACTCCAACTTCAACTATATTCTGACGTCAAGCCCCTTGGTTGACACCCACAGTGCGGTCACAAGATACAACGTTCCAACAATAACTAGCATCATGAGTTTATTGAGCGAGGGCGCGAAACCGGTCTTAGGTAACCTTCGCAACGGATCGCTAGCTCCCGGTAATGCGGCTCCAGGGTTGACACTGGATCAGGTATGCAGCAGGAATGAGGTTGTTCACTCCTTCACATCTCTTAGTTTCCAAGGGTCGGTACTTCATCCGGACGGATACGCCTTCGTGAAGGGTTATCCCGCGGACCAGTATGGCAAGGTGCGAACACGGATCCTGTTCCGCGGCGAAGGAATGACCTACGAGGTCCCGATGGGGGGCGTCAAAGATCCACTGTTAAGCACCAGATTTTATGAGCATCAGTATTGCGATTACTCTATGGCAAAGTTCACATCGCTCGCGCATAAAGGCGTTCCATTGTCCGGCCTCCCAGAGGGCAAGTATAATCTCTCGTTGACCGTGTGTCATGGCGGGAATCAGCATTTAGTGCCGGCTACTTCCAATCGCCCGCGGAGCGTATGGAGTGTGGGCGAAGGGTACCTGTACAAAATTGAGACCGACGAGTCGCGTACGACGTTGACCAAACGCCCGGCACTTGGTGCAACTGCCCGAGGGGCGTACTTTAAGGAAGGCGCCCGGTGGGCCGCGGCCGAACGAATTCATTTCGAAGGCTACTTCGCGGTAGAGGGAATCCCGACTGCCAACTACCACGACGTCAAGTACTATCTCGTTCTATGCCTGATCGAGGGTGGAGCTCCAATAGAGGCGTTTCCCCTGGCCTCGGATCATCGGGCGCAGATTAACGAACAGTTCAGCGGCTCATGGCTTGACTATTCAAAGGCGTACTATGCGACGCCGAGGTACGAGGGTATCGAGCTGACAGGGACCCCGCCTGGGCGGTATGCGGCCTTCGTGACAGCACGGTTCGGTGATGCTGTGTTTAGTGAGCCGCTAGAGGGCGTGGTATCCGTTGCTGCGTTATTTGATTCACATCAGCTTCCGAATAGACCCACCGTTGATATTGTCGGTTCTTGTGTTTCCCGAGACAACTTCAACGGTCGCTTGTCTCCAGACTGGAAATCGTATTTCTCGTTGGGAAATGAGCACTACCAGTCCTCATTCTTGTCACTTATGTCAAAACCTGTGGAGGTACCTGCGGAAGAGCTTA
The DNA here is from genome assembly GCF_025244925.1 of Arthrobacter zhaoxinii. Taxonomy (NCBI): domain Bacteria; kingdom Bacillati; phylum Actinomycetota; class Actinomycetes; order Micrococcales; family Micrococcaceae; genus Arthrobacter; species Arthrobacter zhaoxinii. The sequence continues at coordinate 2,239,080 of NZ_CP104275.1, read as the reverse complement.
CTGGCCCCGATCAGCACTCAACGCGGGTAACCGTACGTGACTTCGAAAAACAATACTTGGTTGGCCTTGTTAGTGGTGCCGCTCCCGACGTTTTGATTGTCGATTTTTTTGCCGATGCGCGTTTCGGTTGTTTACGAGCGCAAGGCTCGCTTGTGACCAATAATGAATGGAAGTTGCACAATACTCCATATTGGACCGAAGCGGTCGACGAGCGACAAACACTAAACCTTTGGGATGACGAGGAAGAATATCTCCAGGCTTTCCGCACCGCTGCGCAAGAATTCGAGACGCTTCGACGGAGAAACTTTCCGAAGACACGGGTAATATTGAATGGCGCACGCGCGGTGTACTCCTATTTCAATAAAGGTACCCGAGTGGAATTTCCGAAGAAGTTCGTCAGCGAACTCAATATGCGATGGTCCAAACTGGACGAGTTGTTCCTGCAGTATGTTCCTGCAGAAGTGATCAGCGGTGGCGGAGCGAAAACACTTAGCGATTCCTCCCATCCTCGGGGGCCCTCTCCGTACAACTATGAGCCCGAATTTTATCGCATCTTTCGGGAGGAGTTACTCAGGACCCTCGGTTACGAGATGAAGATTTCCTTGGAATAGTCTCTAGCCAGCTTGGAAGCCCTCGGGTCAAGCACCTTGTGGCGACCCAATAGGTGCCGAGTCTGAACCAACCGCTCCGTGGTCACGGTCATCATCGGTCATAAGGTCTCCGAGTTTTTCCGAGACGTAAGCGGCGACGCGCGCCTGGCCTAGAGCATTTAGGTGAAGTTCGTCATAGAAGCAGGTAGGGTCGCCGCCGATGAATTCCTCAGCCCTGATCATTGGTAGGTTGAATTCTGCGGCCGTGTCTTCAATCGTGGAAATCCAATGCCTTCGCCGCGTCATTCCGACACGGAACCAGTCGGAGCGCCCATGATACCTGAGTGGAAACAGCGGATCGGTATCATACTCGCCGGTGCGGTAGGGTGCCGTAGCGAGCACCAAGCGTATCCCCAATTGCTGGGCCGCTGTGGCTAAGAGTCTGAGGACCATGACAGCGGCTGCTTGTCCGCGCGGGATCTCTGGATGACCAGGTTCGCCAGGCGGAAGAATCGTGGCACCACGTGCCGTATCGCTCCAATAGGTGCCTTGCTTGTAGAGGTAGTCACGGTCGCTGTGCGGAGCAAACAGGACGACGGTTCCGCCCGGGCCGACAAGAGGGTAGACCTTATTGACTAGGACGTTCAGCAGCTGCAGTGTTGTGGATCCCGAATATCCTCCATTCATACACTGCACATTGTGGCCTTTGCTGCGGAGGGTCCGCTCGACGACGGAGACAAACCGGTCATGCTCGGGAGCATAGAGAGACTCCACAAACGAATCTCCCAAAAAGACTACGGGTTGCGTACCGGGAAGTGAGGGGTTGCCGGTTTGTATAAACCCGTTTTCATCTGAGCGGCACCGAAACGGTCCCACTTGCAGGGTTCCGTCAGTGCCCGAAAGGTACTCGGGGGATGGAGTGATCCATTGGTCACTACGAGGTGTGTACTCTTTCAGCCGGATGTATCGCTTCGCCATCTATGCTCCTTCGGTTTTGGTTCTAGATACAGCGTATACAACGCTGACCGGCCCGAAGCTCAATTCGTCATTGCGGCAGTTGGATTGTCTTCCGCTAGATGACACTAATACTTCGAAAACTTGTAGATAGTGTGATCCGAAGTAGAACTCGGACCCTTCTCAGTGCGAGACGATAGTTCTCTGGTGTGATATATATCGCGGTAATCGTTCATGTTCATGTTCATGTACATCGCACACACGGGCGTCACCGCCTCGCGTGTCTGCATTGGTGAGAACCCAGCGTCCGCACGAGAGGAAAGCCGTTTTGGTACGACCCCTGCGCGAGTACCAATCGTATCTTGCTTCTCTGGGGCACGGTCGAAAGATAGGCTCAATGCCGATAAAGTGTCCGAGCCGTCGGTACACTGCTTGCACGGATGCTCAAAGCGCAACGGTCCAACTCGACTTACTGGATTGAACCAATTGACTGGAGAATAACTTGTCTAGAGGCCAGTTTTCACTCGTGGTGGCGCTCTATAACGTAGCGGAATATGTGCCGGCGTTCCTGGAATCGCTACGCACCCAGTCGTATCCACTCCAGAACCTAAATATCGTGGTAGTTGACGACGGCTCCACCGATAACTCGGCTGAGCTGGTGGACCGGTGGGCGAGGCAGAACCACCCGGCCCTCCGCCTTGTACGGCAGGAAAATGCCGGGCCCGGTGCAGCCCGAAACGTCGGTCTGGTGTTGGCTGAAAATAGTTGGGTCACTTTTTGCGATCCAGATGACATTTTCCATCCCTCCTACTTCCAGGATGTGGCTAATTTCTTGGAGTGCGACACGAACGGTGCCGCGCAACTGCTGGCGACCCGGCTGGTCCAGTTTCAGGACGGCACCAGCAACCTGAACCATAGTCATCCCCTCGGCAAAAAGTTTCGGTTTGGCAACAGCCTGGTTAGCTTGGAGGAGAACCCGGAGTACATCCAACTGCACGGCCCTACCGCGTTCCTACGTCGGGATGTTTTGGCCAGACATGAGCTGACCTTTGACGAACGGATTCGGCCCAAGTTCGAGGACTCCAACCTGATTGGCCGCTACCTTGCGGTGGTGGACGAACCCGTACTCGGCATTGTAGCCACGGCCCGCTACCTGTACCGGCGCAATCGCCGGCAGGGAGCGTCCTTGGTGGCGAGAGCCTGGGCCGATCCGCGGGCCTATAACGAGCTTCCGAGGTACGGGTACCTCGGAATGCTCCAAGCCATTAACGAACGGCTCGGGAGGATTCCGCACTGGGCGCAGTACATGGTGCTTTATGACTTGGTGTGGTTCTACATAGATGACAAGCGGATGCACAGCCATACCGCGGGTGCAACTGCTGAGCATCAGGAAACCATGCATGCCCTGCTCGAAGAGATTGTGGCACTTTTGGATACGGAAGTGATCGACACCTTTAGCGTGGTCAGCCAGGGGTGGATCTTCCACAACATCCTGCGCAGCTATTACAAGAGATTGGAGAGCGTCCCTCCGGTGGTGCAGGAAACAGCACGTGATGAACAGCGGGGTACGGTCCGCTACTCTTACCTCTTTCAGGCTCGGCACCCCGAGGAAAAGATATTCCTAGACGGTGCGCCGGTGGCCCCCCTGGCGGCCAAGGTGCGTGACCATCAGGTGTTGGGCAGGACCCTGATCAGGGAACGGATCCTAATTCTGCCGGAAGGCCTCCAGCTGGAAATGGTTCTGGACGGCACACCCGCCGTGATCACCACTGACCGAGGCGTGCCGCTTCAGCCAAGCCAAGTTCCCGAGCAGCTGCCCGGCTTCAGATTGATGCAGCCGGCAGTTGCTCCGATGGCCCCGGCATCGCTGGCCAAGCGGATCACCCAGCTGAGCCGGAAAGTCGATACGCTTCGGCAGAACCGCACCCTGCACCGATCACTGACGGGGAAAAGCGCACCGGCGGAAGCCTGGGACAGCAGCACCCGGTTAGCGAGGCGCGTGACCAAACGTCGAAGAGCTGCCCAGCAAGCGAAAGCCGATCAACAACTGATCGCCCGTGCCGGCCAGGAACCCGCCGTCTCCCGTTACAAGGACGCATGGATTCTGATGGACCGGATCGGCCGGGCGGATGATAACGCCGAGCACCTGTACCGCTACCTGCTGCGTGAGCGTCCGGACGTCAACGCCTGGTTCCTGCTGGATCGGCAGAGCCAGGACTGGGACCGCCTGATCCGGGACGGTTTCAAACTCGTTGAATACGGATCCGATGAGTCGGTGCTGCTGTACCTCAATGCCGCGTTCAAAATCTCTTCGCACGCCAATCACAACGTCGAGTACCCGGTCAGTAAACGCCGCTTCGGCCCGGGAACAGCGCGGTTTGTGTTCTTGCAACACGGCGTTATCAAGGACGACATGTCCCTGTGGCTGAATACCAAGGACATTGCTCTCATGGTCACTGCCTCGGTAGCCGAGTACGAGTCCATCGCCGGGGACGGGAACGGCTACAACCTCACACCCTATGAAGTGAAACCCACCGGGTTCGCCCGGCACGACACGCTGCTTCAATCCGCCCGGCGCTCGCCGGTGGAAGGACGCCGGACCATCCTGATCGCACCTACCTGGCGCCAGTACCTGGGTAAGGAGCTCGCCGCAGCGGACTCGGACGCCGCCCGGGTCCGGATCTTCGAGGAAAGCGAGTTCGGGAGCGCGTGGCTGCAGTTGCTCCGCTCAGCCGAGCTCAGGGAATTCTGTGTGTCCCGCGGGCACCGAATCCTCTTCCTTCCGCACCCTGAACTCGAAGTCATGGTGCCACTGCTGGACCTCCCGGACCACGTCCAGTCCGCCAAGTACCCGGACATTTCGGTCCAGGAAAAGCTGGTTGAGGCGCACACCCTGGTCACCGACCATTCCTCCATAGCATTCGACGGTGCATACGCCGGAGCGCGGGTGCTGTACATGCAGCCGGACAGTGATGACATTTTCGGCGGCGGACATGTGTACCGCAAGGGCTACTTTGATTATGATCGGGACGGTTTGGGTCCGGTTGCGGACAGCGTGGATGACGCCGTCGCGCTGCTGATACGGGTAGATGCAGCGGAGTCGGCGGTATATAAAGAGCGCGTCCAGCGGACCTTCCACGTCTGGGACTCGAACAGCTGCGCCCGGATTACGACGGCCATCGAGGACCTGACGCGCCGGTGGAATGGACAGCTTGCCCTTGGCAGCGTGCCCGACACGGCGGACCACTCCAAATGAAGAGTCCAGGTTGGCTCAAACGGGGAGTGAAGGGACTGCTGGTCCGGGGCGGACCCTTGGCAGCGAAGCCGGAGACGTCGGCTTCGGCGATCTGGGCGGAGCCGGAACTGACGCCTATCCCGGCTCCGAATCCAAATCCTGAGGTGCTGAGCAGCTGGTGGGACGGGATGTCCTCCCTCGTACACAAAGACGTTCCCGAAGCCTCTGCTCCGCAGTGGTATGCGCAGCGCCTGACCGACTTGATGCCCCACATGGACTACATTCAGCACAGCGGGCATGAGTACTTCGAGGTTATACAGCGGTGCATTGCAGGAATGCTTGACGGTCCAATGGGGCAAGGGATCCTGCAATTCGTGGGCGTCCACGAGCGGGTTCTGCTCTCACTCACCGCCGCACAGCGCCGCGGCGATGTTCTGTTGGTTCTTGCGGATCTGCAGGACAATGGCAGGAGTTACCTCACCGCCCCCACATCAGATAGTTCGGCGGCGGGCCAACGGCTGGCTGTGCCTGCCTATTTGCCGCTGCTGTCCAGTGCCGTTGAGCCCTGGCTGCTGAACTTAGCTGCAGTCGATTTGCGGGTAATGGCCCGACTAACCCGTTTCGAGTGGGTCGGGGATGGCAGTCTCCACATCGGGGCATGGGCCTACCTCGCCGGCATCGATCCTGCAGACAGCATCCTGGAGGTAGGCCTCCGGCAGCAAGGATCATGTGCTGTATCCGCGCTCGCCGTGCACAGGTACCAGGATCCTCGCATCGACGTCGCGGCTGCGGATCGCTGGCGGTCGTACGCAGGGGCGGCGTTTGCCGTATCGGTGGATACCCGCACATTGATGGGTCTGCACCAGCCCGGCGGGGTCAGGGAGTGGACGCTGCAGGTGACGTTGCGAGTTGGAGGATTTTCCGCGACCGACCTGATCCGGGTTCGGGACGTGGATCTGGTGCCACGGCGCTTTCCGGTGGGCGCAACGGTGGACGCCCGGTCACGGGTGATCGGTTTGATGGATGCCGCGCAAGGGCTTCGGCTCAAAGCCGTCCGGTATACGTGCGTTGCTTCTACTGTGGAGATTGACGGGAATGCCGTGCGGGTCGGCTTCGGCCAGTCAGAAGACGTCGTGCCGGTGAGGCTCTACCTCGACGCACCTGGGCAGCTGCCAATCGAATTTGGGCAGGAGACCAATGGCACCGGTTTTATTGTTGATGCGGCCTCCGTCGCCGGCGCCTTCCACAGCGGTGAACGGGAGAACCGTTGGGCGCTGCGGGCGCTTCTACCCAACGGCAAGACCGAACTCGTGGCATGGGGCAACTCGGGGACCGACCTGACCTCAGTATCAGAGGCAACCGCCGCGCTGCGCGCCGAGTGCACCGGTTACGGTTACCTGCAGCTTTCGTGGCGCCCGGAACGCCTGACGTTAACTAATGCACAGATGCTCGAAAACGCTGCCACGATCATTTTGGAGGGACGCGTCGGCGCATGCTCCGGCCCCCCGGGACCGGACCTTCCGGACCTGGTACTGCGAACTGCCCGCGATGACCTCCGCCCCTCATCCACCCGCTGGCTGGATGAGGATGGAAGCTTCCAGGCAAATTTTTCCCTGCTGCAAGATAAATGGGGGCACGGAGAGTCCGCTTGGGAGCAGGGACATTACCGGGTACTTCATGTACTTGCCGCCGCTAAGGCCGGAGGCGTCCCCACGGCCCGCGTGCCCGCTCTGGGGCAGTTACTCGCGGAGCTACCACTACAGTTCGAACACGAGTTGCTGAGCTTGGAATTGGTGGGGGAGGGCAACGAGCAGGATTTGGTCCTTCGCGTTTCCGCTCCGCGGACCGCGGTCGAATGGACGGCTCTCCACCGCAATCTCGCGATCACGGCCTACGCCCAAACGGAGGCGCCAGTCGATCCGGGAATTGTCCTGTTCGAGACTTTCGACGGCAAATTCTGTTCCGACAGCGGTCGAGCGATCAGCGACCTTCTCGGTGGCCGCACGACTGGTCTGCAGCGCTACTGGTCCGTCGCTGACTTCTCAGTGCCGGTGCCCCGGGGCTGCACACCCGTCTTGAGGGAGAGTATGTTGTGGTTCCGGCTCCTCGCGACTGCGGGCTACTTGGTCAACAACAACAATTTTCCGCATTACTTCCGGAAACGGACGGGGCAGGTCTACCTGCAGACCTGGCACGGGACCCCGCTAAAAAGCATAGGTGCAGACACACCCGTTGCCGGAACAACCGCCTCCTACCGGGCACTCATCACACGGGAGGCTGCGGCTTGGGACATGCTGCTGGCGCAAAACAAATTCGCTGCCGACACTTTGAGCGCAGCCTTTGGTTACCGGACGGAGCCGGCCATCTTCGGATATCCTCGCAACGATGCACTGACCGCCTATACGGCTCCAGTTCGCCGGGCCGAGACCCGGCGCCGGCTGGGCATAGAGGACGGCCAGAAGATGCTGCTCTACGCGCCCACGTGGAGGAACAGCAGAGCGGCAGCGAGTCCCTACTTGGATTTCGAGGCCGCCGCGGCAGGGCTGGGACAAGATTATGTATTGCACTACCGCGGGCACCACAAGATAGCTGGCCAGCGGAAGACCACCGGGCAGGACTGCTATGTAGACGTGACTTCCCATCCGGATATAAACGACCTGTATCTGGCTGCGGACCTGCTGGTCACAGATTATTCATCTGCCATGTTCGATTTCTGCGTGACAGGAAAGCCGATATATTTTCTCACCCCTGACCTTGCCCAGTACCGGGATTCCGAGCGAGGTTTCTATTTCGACTTTGAGGAACAGTCACCAGGGCCCTTGGTCCGGACTACGGACGAGCTGGTGACGACAATTCTGAATAGTGAGACCACTGGAAAGCTGTATCGCGGGCACTACCGAGATTTTGTTCGCCGGTATGCCCCACAGGACGACGGCGGTGCGGCGGCTCGGGTAATTGAGGCTGTTTGGGCGAGGCAGGAGGGGCACAGAGAACCAGCTGAAGCTTGAGTATCCTCAGGGAGCTAAAACGTGCCCATGGACCAGCCGCAACTGCTGTAAGCAGCTTTCGGTGGAGAACGGCAGAGTGGGATGACACCCAATATTTCTGCCAGAAACTCACCATTTCTTCATATTCCGCGTATCATGTAGCCGGGGAACGCGTTACATCTGACGATTTGGCGGCGTGCGGCAGGGAAGCTGCAAGTACTTGTAGGGCATTTCCCTAAAGACGCACCTTTAATCGACAGGACATTAAATGACTGTACAAGCTGTTATTCTCGCCGCTGGAATGGGAACTAGGCTCGCGCGGCCACACCCAAAATCACTGACCCAATTGGACGATGGGCGTACGATCATGGGGCAACAGGTAGAGAACCTGCGTGCAGCCTTCGGAGATGAACTTCGTTTGACCATCGTGGTGGGCTACAAGCTCGAGCAGATCATGGAACACATGCCGGAGGCATCATTCGTTTACAACGAAGCCTTCGACCAGACGAATACATCTAAAAGTCTCCTAAAGGCGCTGAAAAACTCCTTCGACGGGGGTGTCCTTTGGATGAATGGTGATGTGGTGTTCGATCCAGGGATGCTTGAGTACCTCCGAGACGCAATCTACGAGGATAGGTCGTTTATTGCAGTGGACACTTCCTCGGTCTCTGACGAAGAGGTCAAATATACGGTAGATGAAAAGGGTTACATCAACCAGTTATCCAAGCAGGTCCAGCAGGCACTTGGTGAGGCAATCGGCATCAACTACGTATCCTCGCGTGACAAGGTCCTTTTGACCGAGCAGCTTGTGCGCGTTGCCGACCAAGACTATTTCGAGCGTGGAATTGAGTTGGCAATTGCTGAGGGAGGGGCAAAATATATCCCAATGGATATCGGCCAATTTTACGCTGTAGAGATAGATTTCGCCGAGGACCTAATACGCGCAAACCAACAGATGATGGACGCCCAAACCGTCATCGCTTAGCTACGCAACAGATATATGCGTTCATAAGAGCCAGGTAGACACGACAAGCTCCATAGGGGGAACAATGTTAGGTTGGCAGGCCATATACAAGCATGCACGGAATCTGGAAAACAAGGATGACTGGCAAGCAGCGGCTGCAGCCTATGAGCGTCTCCTGCGCAGCGGCGAAAGCGAAAACCCCAAGGTTGTGTTCCGTTTGGGGCACGCCTATTTCCGCTTGAACAGGCTGGATGAGGCGAAGCCGCTCATGGCAAGGGCAGTAACCCTTCAGCCGGATAATGCAGCTTGGCATTACCGGCTTGGTTTTGTACTCGAACGACAAAAGCATTTCAGTGAAGCTATACGTCATTACCAGCGCGCGCTGAAGATAGATCCAGCGCAGAAATCCTGGCTTCATCGTATCGAGACCTGCGAAGCGCACATTGTGAAGGCGCGTCTCGATATGGTTGTGAAAGGCAAAGGCCCCACGTGGCAGATAACGGAAGTTTTGGAAGCAGGCCTAGCGTCGCACAGCGGTGATCCTGTGTGGGCTGAACGTCTGGGCGACGCACATTTCAAGATGGGCAGGTATGCCCAGGCTGCTGATGCTTATGCCAGGAGCGCACGAATCCGCCCCGAGGAAGCCAAGTATCACTTCAAAGAGGGCTGGGCCTGGCAGTTGACAGGGGATGAGCACTCCTCTGAGAGGGCCTATGAAATGGCCGTTTCGCTGGACACACGTCTGGGCGCGCGCGAGTGGGGTGTGGGCGCTTTCTTTCAAGCACGGGGCCAGTGGCCTTTAGCTGCATCTAGTTATGAAAAGACTATACGTTCAGGCAAGAATACATCTGACTTATATTACCGACTCGGGATTGCACGCCAGAAGATATACGACTGGGAAGGTGCGGCCAGCGCTTTTCGTGCCGGCCTCAAAATCGACCCAGCATCTGAAACCCTGTATTGGCGTCTGGGGCTCTCCTATGAACGCATGGGCGATCTGGTGAAAGCAGAGGAAAACTATACTCGCTCCCTAGGTAGTACGCTCCCAGGGAGCCGCTATTGGAAGTACCGTCTCGGTCACGTCCTTCGGCAGCAAGGGAAATATAAAGAGGCGTCGCTAGCTTATTACCTTTCTCGGGAGGACGACCAACCCCCGATAGGGCCCGCGGGTCTCGGAAATTCCTACCTTGAAGAGGCACTCGAACGTGACCTCATGATCGTTAAAACTACGCAATCAGCCCCAAGTCTAAAGAACTTTGGGTTAAGGGCCGAAGCGCTGGGGTGCTTTACCGTCGCCGCCGCTGCATATGCCAGTGCGGCGGAGCGCAGTTCAAGTTATGACGCTGAGCTGTACTTCAGGCTAGGTCGTACATTCATGCTGGGGGGACGCCATGAAGAAGCGTCTGCTGCCTTTGCCGAAATTCGGCAGTTCAAACGTCCTCATGCCGTCGACACCGCTCAGTACATGAAGAACAAAACCCAGAAGCAGGGAATGTTCTACACCGAATACATGGAAACTCTCAGCATTCAGGATCATACGATCGTGTACGAAAGCGGCCATGGGACAGCGATTGCGGGTAATCCTTTGCAGCTGTTTCGAAATATCAGCGACGATCCTCGTTTTGAGAGCTATAAGCACGTCTGGGTACTCGATAGCGGTAAGGATATCCCGGCGGAACTGTTTGGTCGTCCTGACGTTATTTTCGCTCCGAGAGACAGCGACCTTTATCTGCGCTACCTTGCAACCGCGCGATACTTGATCAATGACAATACCTTTCCGCCGTATTTCATACGTAGAGAAGGCCAGGCATATCTGAACACGTGGCACGGCACCCCATTGAAGACGCTTGGCCGCGACATCAAGAGTGGCGTCTTGGACCACAAGAACGCTGCACGTAATTTCCTGCATGCTACGCATATTATCGCCCCCAACCGTTTCACTGCCGACTGTCTGATCGACAAGTACGATGTAGCGGGCTTGTTCAGCGGCCAACTGGCTGTGACCGGTTATCCACGTGTAGACGCTACTCTCAATGCGACAGCCGAGCGTCGCCAGGCCTTGCGAGACAGATTAGGTGTACCCGCCGGTCGCAGGGTGGTTCTGTATGCTCCAACCTGGCGAGGCTCCTTGGCAGACAGGAGCTTGGATAGTGACCGGCTTCTAAATGACGTCGAGGCACTTGGGTCTGGTGAATGGCACTTCCTCTATAGGGGGCACACCATGACGAGCGATAGGGCCAAGGGAGCCCTGCTGGATCTTCACACGGTCCCGACGGAGATCGATACGAATGATCTACTGGCCATTGTGGATGTATTGATCACGGACTACTCCAGTATCTTTTTTGACTTCATTCCGACAGGTCGTCCGATCGTCTACTACACCCATGACCTCGAAACTTATGAAAGTGAACGGGGTCTTTACTTCGATCTCAAGTCGATGCCGGGGACGGTATGTCACGACCTCGACGCGGTCATCAAGTCAGTAACTGACGCTGTTATGTCTCCTCATTCCGCTCATAAATCAGCGATGCACCTTCAAAGAGAGCTTGAATTCTGTCCCCTGGAAGACGGACGATCTTCATCGCGCGTCTTGGAGTTCTTTTTCTTCGAAAGTGATGAGTGCGTGATTCCAAACCAGCAGGACGATAAACGCAACGTCTTGCTGTTCCAAGGCTCCTTCCTACCAAACGGCATTACTACCAGCTACCTAAACCTGGTTTCTCACATTGATCAAAAAGAAAATAATGTGTATGTCGTAGTAGATCCAGACGCCTTGGCATCACAACCTGCCCGGCTCGAGAAGTTCGCGCAAAACCCGTCCCATGTCAGGGTGTTGGCGCGCGTAGGAAACCACGTCCTTACGCCCGAAGAGCGTTGGGTTATCGACAAGATGAACGCTCAACACAATGTGAGTTCTGCGGAAATGTGGGAGATCATCAACCGGGCCTTTGCGCGCGAGTTCCGGCGCGTATTCGGTGCTTCAGTGTTCGACTCGGTGATCTGTTTTGAGGGATACGCTCGTTTCTGGGCCGCGCTTTTCGGTAACGCGCCGCTAGATCAGGCTAAGAAGTCGATCTATCTGCATAACGATATGTACAAGGAGTGGCAGAACCGCTTTGAATACCTCGAGGCAAACTTCAGGCTGTTTAAAAACTTCGACTCTCTGATATCGGTTACTGAGAGCGTCGGTGAAGAAAACGCGGGCCGATTGTCTGATAAATTTGGCCTAGACAAGGAAGCATTCACGTTTTGCAATAACTTGGTCAATCCGGACGAAACGCTTCGTATGGCAGAAGAACCGTTAGACGTAGATATAGCCTCGTGGGTCAAGGACGGAGACACGCTGTTCGTTACGCTGGGCCGGCTGTCGCCCGAAAAGGGACACGCGAAGCTTATCCAGGCGTTTGCGCAAGTCGTGCAGGAGCAGCCTCGAGCGAAGCTTGCGATTCTTGGTGACGGCCCGCTGCACGAATCGCTTCAGCGACTGATCGATACTCTCGGCATACAGCGAAAAGTCTTACTGGCTGGACGTCGAACGAACCCGTTCGCAATCCTGAAGAACGCTGATTGCTTCGTTTTCTCTTCCGATTACGAGGGCCAGGGGCTCGTGGTCCTAGAAGCATTAATTTTGGATCGCCCGGTAATTTCTACTGACGTTGTTGGCCCCAGAAGCGTCCTCGAGGGCGGCTACGGGCTTCTCGTGGAGAATTCGGTAGATGGGCTTGCCCGCGGCTTCCATCGCTTCTTCCGAGGCGACATACCCCACGAGCCGTTTAATTATGAGGCGTACCAAAAGGATGCCCTAGAAAAGTTTGCGGCAATAGCGCTGTAGACGCCGTGGTCGGGGAAGCCTGCGAGGATAGTTTTGTCAGTAGCCGTGATGAAGGTAGCTTTTCCATAAGCTGCACCCTGTAGACGGGTAGAACGGCGATGCAACTATAGGTTCTCCTAGGTCATCATCGTGGTCGCTTTATCAGGGCAGTCTCTCTTGCGACAGCAAGCGCCACGAATCAACGCTGTAGCAGTGTTATTTCCGGCGGACACAAAGGTCTGGACCTGTTTGAGGGCATAGCTACATATCCTCCGTTGTCGCCAGGCATGCCATATCCAGACAAAAATCCTAACTAGGAGAAAGCAGGGCAACGATGGAGCATCACGTCTATGTGGCAATGTTCGGAGCATTGCCGGATCAGCCCACAGGCTTGGCGGTGTCAGTTCTCCGACGGGCTCAGGCTTTTGCTACGAAAGGGATCACTACAGAAATTCTTGTTGACACCTTCACTCCTGACTACGACGGGCACGCAAACCGCCTGCGTGCGTTGGGACGTCTGAGCGATCTCACGATCGTTCGGAGCATGTACAACGACCTCGCCGGCCAGCCCCAGTACGGCAGCTCCACCCTCTACGTGTCCCCTCTCGGTGGAGATGGCTGGGAGTACGTTCAGGACGACAAGCGAAGCGAAGCATGGCGGGGTCGTGAGAACGGTACCTACAGGCATTTTGTGTGGATGCGCGGCGAACAGGTGCACTTTATTGACCATATGCACAATAACCAGCGTGTGCGGCGGGAATGGCATGACGTTGCAGGGCGCGTCTGCAAGATTGAGTTGATGAATTCAGAGAACAAACCTGAGCTCATCCGTTACCTCGATAGGGGCGGATTTTGTTACCTTGAAGAACTAATGGACTCGGTCACCGGAAAGTTGCGGGGAATAGTTCTGAATCAGGTAGAAGGAACGAGCTTATTCTTCCGGACTAAGGTCGATCTCTTCAGGCATTGGATGCAGCACCATGTCCTCAATGGCGATGCCTCGCCGACCATCATCTCCGAATACGGCCTGCGGCGCACCGCGCTGGAGGCGCTTGAACGTGAAAATAACGCGCGAGTTATTTACACGGTGCACAACAATCATTTTCCGTCACCGTATACCTATGGCGAAGTTCGTGCCGACATGCGCGATTTTTTTGACCACATGCACAAATATACGGATGTTATCGTCCTCACCGAGGAACAACGGATAGATATCTGGAAACAGTATGGGCATCTCGAGTCGGTACAAGTGATTCCTCACCATATGCCGAAATCGACTGGCGTTGGACCTCGTGATGAAAAAAAGGTCGTCGTCCTGGGTCGATTCCACGATATGAAAGGGCAACTTGATGTGGTTCGTGCGTTCCCAGCTGTCCTGAAGACGGTTCCGGAAGCAAAACTGGAGTTCTACGGTCGCGGGCCTGATGAAGAGAAAATTCGTGCAGAGATAGTGTCGCTAGGACTGGAAAAATCCGCTCGCGTAGTCGGCTTTACTAACGACTCGTACCAGGTCTTCTCGGAAGCAGCTGTCTCTGTTGTCGCGTCTGACTACGAGGGCTTCTGTCTCTCTCTTGCGGAAAGTATGGCCTCGGGATGTGTTCCTGTTTCCTATGACGTGAAATATGGACCCCGAGCCCTGATACGAAACGGTGTTGATGGACTGCTTGTAGAGCACGGAAATCTACGTGAATTGGCCGATGCCATGACCTACCTCCTGAATAATGATGACCGACGGAAGCAGATGGCGCGATCTGCAATGGAAGTTTTAAGCACCTTGTCGGAGTCGCGGTTCTTGGACGATTGGATGCAGGTTCTGGAAGACAAAATTGTGAAAGGGCGAGCTACGCAGGGGGATGAAGTCGTCCCCTCAGAGGACCACATAACTGAGTCTGTGCACGCGGGTTAGCCGAACCCTGAGAGTCGGACAGGGAAGCCGGGAACCCAGAGTCAAACCGACAAAATATGTCCATGGAGACAACCGCCGACAGCGTGGCGGAACTCCTCGGGAACGGCCGGGTTGGCGTTTTGACAACCCGGCCCTGCGGATGTCCTTCACCCCCCCAATTGGAGGTGCAAGAGCTGTTCTTGGTTATTATCCAGCGAGGTTTTTCCCGGAAAAGCGACCCCCCTGCCGTTGGACCTAGCTGCTAGTAAGGTGGCCAATCCTCAGAGCCAACCTACTGGGCATGGCGAGACGGAGTGCAAGAATGCTGTCGGCGGGGCCGGGGGAGCTAATGCGAGTTGTATTACGGGGACTCTTTCGTCGCAGCTATAAATAGCCGGTACATTGCTGTCAGGCTTTGCAATGAAGCGGTTCCGTCCCCATAAGGATTCATGGCTTCAGCCATCGAGTTGAAGTGCGTCTGGTCATGCAGAAGTCGATTGACTTCGAAAAATATCCGGTTTTCATCAGTGCCGATAAGCTTCACCACCCCTGCCTCCACCGCCTCCGGCCGCTCCGTGTTCTCTCGCAGAACCAGAACCGGGGTGCCGAGGCTCGGGGCCTCTTCCTGAACGCCGCCGGAATCGCTCAAGACAATGTGGGCCAGCGACAGCAGCCGGGTGAACTCGCCGTATTCGAGCGGTTCGGTGACTAGCACGTTCGGGAGACCTTCCAATGCCGGCAGCACCGCATCACGGACGGCCGGGTTGGCATGTGCAGGGAACACGATGGTCAGGTCAGGTTCCGCAGTGGCAATGCGGGCCAGGGCTCGGCCTATCCCGCTCATCGCCTCGCCCTGGTTTTCCCGCCGGTGTGTTGTGACGAGGAGAACCCGGCGGCCGGAGGAAGCCAATGCCTCCAACCGGGGATCCGCAAACGGCACCTGCTTCTGGACGGTCGCAAGCAACGCATCGATCACCGTGTTGCCGGTAACGACAATGGTTGCCGGGTCGACGTTCTCCGCCAGGAGATTGGCACGGCTGGTTTCCGTCGGTGCCAGATGAAGGCTGGCGATCTGGGACGTGATCTTCCGGTTGCCCTCTTCGGGGAATGGTGACAGCGGGTTGCCGCTGCGCAGACCGGCTTCGACATGGACCACGGGGATTCCGCAGTTGAAGGCAGCAAGGGCGGCTGCCGTCGAGGTGGTGGTGTCGCCCTGGACAACCACCGCGTCCGGCCGGTTCACCGCGAAGAGTTTGTCCAGCCCGCTGATGGTCCGGACAAGGATGTCATTGAGCGACTGGCCGGGTTCAAAGATATTCAGGTCATGATCCGGGGTGATGCCGAACAGCTGATTCACCTGATCCAGCATTGAACGGTGCTGGCCGGTGACCGTAACAAAGCACTCCAGGCCGGGGGTCTGCTTCAGCTCGGCGATAATCGGCGCCATTTTGATGGCCTCGGGACGGGTCCCGTAAATAGGCATAATGACTGGCAAAAGAAACCCCCGGTGACGACCTAAAGCTTGTGAATCCCCTTAGCTTATGCCAAGAGGCCAAATTCCTCGGTTAACCAGCGGCATTGTCCTTAGCCGAACAGGACCAGCAGTATCACCAGAGTGGGGACAGCCAGGAACGTAAGGACTGCCAAGGAGAGGGCGATCAGCCGCTGCCGGCGGTATTCCGTGCTGCGTTCGGCCGTGGCCCGCACCGGGTTCCCGCGGCGCGCAGGGTCCTCCCGGGGCGCAGGTTTCACCGGGTTGCCCGAAGCAGGGCTATCGCCCGTCGCCACGGGAGTCGACGTTGGACCTGGCGCTGTTTTCAGGTGCCGGGCAGCGGCGATGTCCGGATAATGCGAAGAGGGCATGGACCAACCATTCCACATCTTGAGTTCCTACCAGCCGCAGCACCAACCGGCGGCAAATCGTTATCCGCTTCTGTCAGTGCCCTGCGGTAGGCTTCCTAATGACATAGACGGTTAGCGGCAATGACGGCGAAGACCGGACGGGACGGGCGCTAATGAGCGGCACCAGCAGCACCAAAGACACCTACGCAAGCAGGAATCGGGATTACTTTGCAGACTAAAATCACCGCCAACGCGCAAGCGCTGAAGCGATGGTTGAGCAACGCAGAGGTCTCCCTGGGCAACCACAGCGACCGCCTCAATGCCATCAATATCTTCCCCGTGGCCGACGGCGACACCGGCACCAACCTGTACCTGACGCTCCGTGCGGCATCCAAGGCCGCCGCAGCGAAAGACACTGCCGACATCGGTGCCCTGCTGGAAACTGCTGGCCGGGCCGCCATGGAATCTGCACGCGGCAACTCCGGAACGCTGTTCTCCGTGTTCCTGACCTCCATGGCCGAACCCCTGGCCGGGGCAACCCGGCTCTCCGCACCCCTCCTCGCCACCGCCCTGCAGCGTGCACAGCTGCGCTCCTGGTCCGTACTCAGCGATCCGGTGCCCGGCACCATGCTCTCCGTCCTGGAAGCTGCCGCCCACGCCGCCTCGGACAGCGAAGCAGCCGTCACCGGCGACGACAGCAATGCCGGGCTCGCTTTGACCCTGCACGCCATCATGGACGCGGCCCTGGCCGCCGTCATCCATACCGAGAGCCAGCTCGATGCGCTCACCCGTGCCCGCGTGGTCGACGCCGGCGGTGTCGGCTTCCTGCTGGTGCTGGACGCCCTGCGCGCCGCCGCCCTGGGCGAGGAGCTGCAGGAAGAGCTGCTGGACGGACTGCACGGCTACGACGTCCAGGACCCGCACATCCACGCCCACATGCCCCGCATGGAAGGCGTGGAAGTCATGTGCACCATCACCCTGAGCCCGCTGGATGCCGCTACCCTGCGGCTGCAGCTGGACGAGCTGGGCGACTCGGTCATCATGAGCGCCGTCAGCCCGGTGGGGGACGGCTACCGCTGGCGGATCCACGTCCACACGCCCGACGCCGGCGCCGCCATTGATCTGCTGCGCAGCCTGGGGGATCCCGTGAACCTCACGATTACGGAGTTGTCCGCGGACGGCCACGAGACCAATGAAATCCCCGAGGCCCATGGACTCTAGGCTCCCCAGGGAACTCGACTTTCCGCTGGACCGCCGGATCGGCAAGGTTACGGCCAATGCCATGGAGAAGCAGCTTGGCCTGAAGACCGTTGGCGATCTGCTCCACCATTTCCCGCGCCGGTACCTGGAGCGCGGCGAGCTCACACCCATCGCCGAAATACCGTTCGACGAAGACGTCACCCTGATAGCCCGGGTGCAGAGCAACAACCGCCGGCAGATGCGGGCCCGCAAGGGGACGATCGTCGAGGTGGTTGTCACCGACGACACCGACGGCAGCCTCGGGCAGCTGCACCTGACGTTCTTCAACGGATTCAATGCTTCCAAGGAACTCACCGTCGGCACCCGGGCCATGTTCTCCGGCAAGGTGGGCGCCTACCGGGGCCAGCTGCAGCTGACCAATCCCAGCTATGTTCTCCTGGATGAAGACTCGGTGGACGAGGAGGAGGCCAAACGGCCCATCCCCGTTTACCGGGCCTCGGCCAGGGTGGCCAGCCCGACCATCGCGAAGTCCGTGTCGATGCTGCTGGACAACATGGAAGCCGCCCGGCTGCGCGATCCGATCCCGGCGGCAATCCGGCAGCGCGACCGTCTTCCCGACATCACGGATGCCTACAACAAGATCCACCGGCCGAACACTATGGAGGAGGCCTACGCCGCCCGGCACCGGTTCCGGTACCAGGAGGCCCTGGTCCTGCAGACCGCACTGGCGCGACGTCGTGCCCTCACCGCCGAGGAGGAAGCCACCGCGCGCCCGGCCGTCCCGGGCGGGCTGCTGGACCGCTTCGACGCTTCCCTTCCCTTCACCCTGACCAACGGGCAGGCCGAGATCGGGCGGGACCTGTCCGCCGAGCTCGCCGGCGACCATCCGATGAACCGCCTCCTGCAGGGCGAGGTGGGCTCCGGCAAGACGCTGGTGGCGCTGCGCGCCATGCTGCAGGTCATCGACGCTGGGGGACAGGCCGCCCTGCTGGCACCCACCGAAGTCCTGGCCTCCCAGCACTACGAGTCCATCAGCGCGATGCTCGGCCCGCTGGGCCGCGGCGGGCAGCTGGACGGGGACCCGGACGGCACCAAGGTGGTGCTGCTGACCGGGTCGATGAACACCGCCGGGCGCCGCACCGCGATGCTGGACGCCGCCAGCGGTGCCGCCGGCATCATCATCGGCACCCACGCCCTACTGTCGGAGCACGTCTCCTTTGCCGACCTCGGCCTGGTGGTGGTGGATGAACAGCACCGGTTCGGCGTCGAGCAGCGCGATGTGCTGCGTACCAAGGGGCACAGCACCCCGCACCTGCTGGTCATGACGGCCACCCCCATTCCCCGCACCGTCGCGATGACCGTCTTCGGTGACCTGGAGGTCTCCACCCTCACCGAGCTGCCCGCCGGACGCGCCCCCATCTCCACCTACGTCTCGCCGCTGGCCGAGAAGCCCCAGTGGGAGCAGCGGATCTGGGCCCGCGCCCGGGAGGAGATCGACGCAGGCCGGCAGGTCTACGTGGTCTGCCCCAAGATCGGTGCCAAGGAAGAAGAGCCCGGCAGCGACCTGGCCCTGTTCGACCCGAAGGAAGCCGCCGCGGGACAGGAACGCGCCCAGCGGCAGGAGCTGACGTCCGTCACGGAACTGACCGAGTACCTCACCACCGTCCCGGCGCTCGCCGACAAGATCATCGCGCCCCTGCACGGACGGCTGGACCCGACGGAAAAGCACGAGACCATGGCCGCCTTCAACCGCGGCGACATTGACGTGCTGGTCTCCACCACCGTCATCGAGGTGGGTGTGGACGTGCCCAACGCCTCGCTCATGGTGATTATGGACGCGGACCGGTTCGGCATCTCCCAGCTGCACCAGCTGCGCGGCCGGGTGGGCCGCGGCGGGCTGCCCGGCACCTGCCTGCTCGTCACGCAGCTGGAACCGGGGCACCCGAGCCGTGAGCGGCTGGAGGCCGTGGCCGCCACCACCGACGGCTTCGAGCTGTCCCGCAAGGACCTCGAGCTGCGCCGCGAGGGGGATATCCTCGGCGCCAGCCAGTCCGGCGGCCGGTCCACCCTGAAGCTGCTGCGCGCGGTCCAGGATGAGAAGCTCATCGAAAAGGCCCGCGCCGACGCCGTCGCCCTGGTGGCCGAGGACCCGGACCTGCGCGAGTACCCGGCCCTGGACGAAGCGATCGAGGCGTCCCTGAACCCGGAAGCTGAAGCGTTCCTGGAACGCGGCTAGCCGCACTCAGCCCGTCTCCCGGGCCGGTCCCGCTCCGGGCAGCGGATAAAGTGAAGGCATGAGCCGCATTATTGCCGGGGCTGCCGGCGGAACCACCTTGTTCAGCGTTCCCGGGGACGGAACCCGCCCCACCACGGACCGGGTGAAGGAAGCCCTCTTCTCCCGCCTGGAGTCCTACGGCATCCTGCAGGAAGCCCGCGTGCTGGACCTGTTCGCCGGGTCCGGGGCGCTGGGAGTGGAGAGCGCCAGCCGCGGAGCGACCGCCGTCGACCTGGTGGAACTCGCCGACAAGCCCGCCGCCACCTGCCGGCAGAACGCCGAGCTCGTCAACAAGATCCTGGCCCGGACCTGCGTGAACGTGCACCGGGCCAAGGCCGAAACCTTCCTGCTGCGCGTCCCCGCGGATGTGCGCTGGGACGTGGTCTTCATTGACCCGCCCTACGCCTTCACCGAAGCCGAACTGGCCACGGTGCTCACGCCGCTGGCGGGACATCTTGCCGTCAACGCCGTGGTGGTACTGGAACGCTCCACGCGTTCCCCCGAGCCGGTCTGGCCCGAGGGCATGGAGCGCTTCAGCGAACGTAAATACGGCGAGACCACACTGTGGTTTGCCGAGCCGTCCGACGATGACGCAGAGTCCGGCGAGGACGAAGCGGAAGCCGCGCAGGCCTAGCCGGCAAACACGTCCAGGTCCTCACCCGTCAGCACCGCCGCCGGATGCGGACCGGCAGCCAGGAGCTGCTGCGTCCACTCGGCGGGCCAGGGGAACGGCGTTGCCGCGAGCACAATGTTGCCGGGGTACCGGCCGGTGAACATGTCGCGCTGCGCCAGCGCCGCCACCCCTCCGTCCGTCCCGAGCGCCGCCTGCACTTCCCGCACCTGCCGGCGCGCGAAGGCCAGCGGCGGATCGTCGCCGACGTTGACCAGCAGTACGCCGGCGGGGGAGAGCAGCGCCGCCAGCTCGGCGTAGAAGTCCGACGTCGCCAGGTGCGCGGGTGCATCGGGGCCGGCAAAAATGTCCAGCACGATAGCGTCGAAGGACTGCCCGGCAAAACGGTCCAGCGATTCGCGGGCATCGCCGATCACCGTCTCCAAGGATGTCCCCTCCGGCAGTGGAAGATGCGCCAGGACAAAGTCCAGCAGCTCGCGTTCCAGCTCCACCGCCACCTGCTCGGACCCCGGGCGGGTGGCCTGCAGGTAGCGGGTGAGGGTCAGCGCTCCGGCGCCCAGGTGCAGGGCGCGCAGCGGCTGCCCGGCCGGTGCGGCCAGATCCAGGACGTTGCCGATCCGGCGCAGATACTCGTAGGAGATTTCCTGCGGGCGGGCCATATCCACGTGGGACTGCTCCGCGCCGCCGATGCTCAGCACATAGGCGCCGGGGGTAAAACCGTCCTCGCTGATGGTGGCGTGGGCGCCGATGCCCCGCAGCAGCCGGGACGCATTCACAGCACACCGCCCAGCCGGGCGAGGCGCTCGGAGGCCGAGTCCAGGACCTCGGTCTTCTTGCAGAACGCGAACCGGAGCAGGGACCGGGTCCGCCGGGCTCCTTCGGCGTGGCAGAACACGGCGACCGGAATGGCCGCTACCCCGATCAGTTCCGGCAGCCGGCGGGCCAGCTCCGTGGCGTCGGTGATGCCCAGGGGCGAGGTGTCGGCGGTGACGAAGTACGTTCCGGAGGACGGCAGGACGTCCATCCCGGCGGCCCGGAGGCCGGCGCCGAGCAGGTCCCGCTTGGCCTGCAGCACCGCAGCGGCTCCGGTGAAGTAGTCGTCCTCCAGTCCGAGGCCGACGGCGACGGCGGATTGGAAGGGCGTGCCGGAGGTGTAGCTCAGGAAGGTCTTGACCGTACGGACCGCGGACACCAGCGGCGCCGGGCCCGTGAGCCAGCCGATCTTCCATCCCGTGACGGAGAAGGTCTTCCCAGCCGAGGAAATGGTCAGGGTCCGGTCCGCGGCACCGGGCAGCGTCGCTACCGGGATGTGGACGGGCCCGAAGGTCAGGTGTTCGTAGACCTCGTCGGTGACGATCACGGCGTTGTGCTTTTCCGCCAGATCCACGATCTGCTGCAGCACGCTGCGGGGGAGGACCGCCCCGGTGGGGTTGTGCGGGTTGTTGACCAGGACCACGCGGGTGCGGTCGGTGAACGCCGCCTCGAGGGCGCCGTCGGCGGGCAGGAAATGCGGAGCCTCCAGGGCGACGGTGGTGTGCGTGGCGCCGCTGAGCCCGATGACCGCGCCGTAGGAATCGTAGAACGGCTCGAAGGTCAGCACCTCGTCGCCGGGACCGGTCAGGGCCAGCAGGGCCGAGGCAATGGCCTCCGTGGCGCCGGTGCTGACAATGACCTCGGTGTCCGGGTCCACCTGCAGGCCGTAGAACCGCTCCTGGTGCGCTGCGACGGCGGAGCGCAGCACCGGCAGGCCCTGCCCGGGCGCGTACTGGTTGGCGCCGGAGGCAATGGCGGCCCGCGCGGCGTCGAGCATTTCGGCCGGGCCGTCTTCGTCCGGGAAGCCCTGGCCCAGGTTAATGGCGCCGTGCCGTGCGGCCAGCGCGGTGATCTCCTCGAATATGGTCACGCCGAGGTTGCCGTCCGCTGCGAGCAGGTTGGCTCCTGCCGCTGTCCGCTGCCACGGCTGGGCGGCGGCTGGTCCGTTGCCGGTCTGCGCGCGGAGCAGGGACGCGGCTGTGCTGTTACTCATGCAACAAGTATTACCCGCCGGCACCCGGTAGATTCGACCTATGCGACGCGCTGTATGCCCCGGCTCCTTTGACCCCATCCACAACGGCCACGTGGAGGTGATTGCCCGTGCGGCAAGCCTCTTCGACGAAGTCATCGTGGCGGTGTCCACCAACTACGCCAAGAAGTACCGCTTCAGTGCCGAGGAACGCCTGGCCCTGGCGGCCGAAACCCTGGGCTCGCTGCGCGGGGTTTCCGTGGTTCCCATGGGGGAGGGGCTGCTGGCGGAGTTCTGCCGGGACCACGGTGCGTCCGCGGTGGTGAAGGGGCTGCGGTCCGTGCAGGACTACCAGTACGAACTGCCGATGGCCGTGATGAACCGGCAGCTCACCGGCGTGGAAACCGTCTTCCTGGCCGCGGAAAGCAGGTACACCCACCTCTCGTCCTCCCTGATCAAGGAAGTGGCGGCACTGGGCGGGGATGTTTCGGAGTACGTGCCCGTCGCGGTCCTGAAGCAGCTGCAGGCAGGCTAGATCGGATTCGCGCAGGCCGGGCGGATTAGTCCGGCCGCCACGCCGCCGGTCTCCTCCACGAAGCGTCCCAGCCAGTCTCCCGGCCCCAGGTCCGGCTGCGATTCCACCA
This sequence comes from Arthrobacter zhaoxinii, assembly GCF_025244925.1. Classification (NCBI taxonomy): domain Bacteria; kingdom Bacillati; phylum Actinomycetota; class Actinomycetes; order Micrococcales; family Micrococcaceae; genus Arthrobacter; species Arthrobacter zhaoxinii. The sequence continues at coordinate 2,216,060 of NZ_CP104275.1, read as the reverse complement.
TGGTGACGTTCACCGAGCTGCACTGTTCGAGGTTCAGCTCCGCGCGGGTGACGTGGTAGCGGGACGTCACCACAATGATGTCCGTCCAACCGCGGTCCTTCGCCAGGCGGGCGACGGCCCGTGCCTCGCCGCGGGTGGTCATCGGCTCCGGGTTGAAGCAGACGATCAGCGGGTTGCGGTTGCCGGTGCAGACCGCATCGGCGCGGATGTTGCCGGGCGTGAACGTAGCGGACAGCGCCAGCACCGGCGCGTAGCCCTGCTTCACCAGGTCCAGCCCCACCGGCAGGCGTTCGTTGCCGGCACCGGCCAGGACGACGACGGCGTCCGCGCGGGCGGGCTCGGCGGCACTGGCGGAGGGGTAGACAAACAGGATCGACGCGACCAGCAGCCAGACGGCAAAAAGGCACACGGCCGCCGTCGTACTGTGCCGAAGGAGCCGGTGCCCCAGGAACCAGCGGAGGATTGTCACGTTCCAACAGTAGGGGACGGCTCCGCGTCCGGCGGGGAAGCGGCTCCGGGACGCCGATTAGCCGGATGGCCGCCGGCGGGTAAACTGGGATGTGGAGCGCGTGCCCGCATGGGCTCCCTGGCTGCGGTGCAGCCGCAGTTTGAGAGATTCCGGCAAGTCAGGCTAAGATGATATGTCGGTCTATGTTCTACAGGAGTTCTCATTAGCGAATTTTCGCGGTCCAATCCGGAAACTCCCCTGGCTATCAACGTCAGGGACCTCGGGCGCAGCCCGGGAACGATGCGGACCTTGCATGAACATGTACCGGCACCGAAAGACTTCGGTGTTGCGCTTATCGGCGTTCCGGAAGGATCCAGCCTCGAGCTCGATCTGAGGTTGGAGGCCGTGCACGAAGGGATTTTGGTATCCGGCGTAGCAATTGCCCCCGTAAAGGGCGAATGCGGCAGGTGCCTGAAGCCACTCGCGTATGACCAAGAAGTCGATGTGCAGGAACTCTTCTACTACGAGGACGCTGAGTCCTTCGAAGAAGAAGATGAAGAAGAGCAGCACCGGATCGAGCGAGATGTCATCGATCTTGAACCGGTATTGCGGGACGCAGTGGTTCTTACCATGCCGTTCCAGCCGGTGTGCCGGGAAGACTGCCCAGGCCTTTGCTCCGAATGCGGAGCGCGCCTAGAGGAGGATCCGGGTCACCACCATGAAGTAGTGGATCCTCGCTGGGCAGCCCTCGCCGGGTTGACCGGCACGGCCGCAGAAGATACTGCGGCACCAAGTACAGATTCAGACGAGAGAGAAGAGAGTTAGCCGTGGCTGTTCCGAAGCGGAAAATGTCCCGCGCGAATACACGTGCACGCCGGTCCCAGTGGAAGGCGACCGCGCCCAACCTGGTGAAGACCGTGGAGAACGGCCGCGTCACCTATAGCCTGCCGCACCAGGCTAAGGTCGTCACCGACTCCGCCGGCACTGCGCTGTTCCTTGAATACAAGGGCCGCAAGGTCGCGGACGTCTAAGACCAGTGTTCGGCCCGGTTGTGCGCATCAGTAACGGTGCTGCGGACGGGCATATGAATACTGCTTTTCGGGTTTATCCAAAAAGTGAAGAATACTGAAGAGCTTATGAAGCGTCTCGGTGTCGATATCGACGCCGGGACGCTTCGTCTTGCACTCACGCACCGCTCCTACGCCTACGAGCAGGGCGGCATCCCCACGAATGAGCGCCTGGAATTCCTCGGCGACTCCATTCTGGGGTTCTCGGTAACCGATGCGCTCTACCGGGATAATCCTGACCTTTCCGAGGGTGAGCTGGCCAAGCGCCGCTCCGCCGTCGTCAGTACCCGCGCCCTCGCCGGCATTGCCCGGAACCTGGGCCTGGGCGAGTACATCCTGCTGGGCCAGGGCGAAAAGCTCACCAACGGGCGCGACAAGTCCTCCATCCTTGCCGACACCACGGAAGCGATCATCGGTGCCGTCTATCTGGACCACGGCATTGAAACCGCCCGCAGCATGGTGATGCGCCTCGTGGGGCCGCTGCTGTCCAACGCCGAAGCGCTGGGCGCCGGCACGGACTGGAAGACGAGCATCCAGGAGATCGCCGCCGGCCGGAAAATGGGCGACATCGAATACCGGGTTTCCGGTTCCGGTCCCGATCATTCCCGCAGCTACGTGGCCGTCCTGCATATCGGCGACAAGCCCTTCGGCACCGGCACCGGCCACTCCAAGAAGGAAGCCGAGCAGGAAGCCGCCGCTGCGACCTGGAAGCTGATCAACGCTAAGGAAGCCGGCACCACGGCTGCCGGCGCCTAGGGGCGCCCGGCCATGCCTGAGCTTCCCGAGGTGGAGGTGGTCCGCCGCGGACTGGCCTCATGGGTCCGCGGCCGCACCATCACCGGTGTTGAAGTGGTGGACCCGCGTTCCGTGCGGCGCCACGCACCCGGGCCGGCCGACCTCGTCGGCAACCTCGAAGGCGCGGTGGTGGCCGACGTCGTCCGCCGCGGCAAGTTCCTCTGGCTGCCGCTGCTTGAGTCTGCTCCTTCGCTGGGCGGCGCGTCCGGTGCGGCTTCGCCGGGCGGCGCGGCCGACGACGTCGTGCCCTCCTTTGCGCTGATGGCGCACCTGGGCATGAGCGGGCAGCTGCTGATGGAGGACTCCGCACTTCCGGACGAAAAGCACCTGAAAGTCCGGTTCACGCTCAGCCCCGCCGCTGATGCCTCCGGTGCTGCCATGCCGGACGAGCTGCGCTTTGTGGACCAGCGGATCTTCGGCGGCATGTTCCTCACCGACCTGGTCCCGACGCCCGACGGCGAACCCGGCGGCCTGTCCGAGACCGCGCTGCCGCTCGTGGCTGCCGAGGCGGCCCATATTGCCCGTGACCCGCTGGATCCGGCGTTTTCCTTTGACGAGTTCTACCGCCGGCTGCGGCTGCGGCGCACCGGCATCAAACGTGCCCTGCTGGACCAGGGCCTGATCTCCGGGGTCGGAAACATTTACGCCGACGAGTCCCTGTGGGCGGCGCGCATGCACTTTGCCCGTGCCACGGACACCATGCGCCGAGCCGACGCACTGCGGCTGGTAGAGGCCGCCCGGGACGTGATGACCCGCGCCCTGGCGGCCGGCGGCACCAGCTTCGACTCGCTCTACGTCAACGTCAACGGCGCCTCCGGATACTTCTCCCGCTCCCTGAACGCCTATGGACGCGAGGGGCTGCCCTGCCCGCGCTGCGAGGAGCTGGGCCTGCACACCCTGATCCGGCGCGACTCGTTTATGAACCGGTCCTCGTACAGCTGTCCGGTCTGCCAGCCGCGGCCTAGGAACGGCCGCTGGTAGGTTCCCGTTCCACGAGCTGGATCGGATGCCCGTCGAAGTCCTCGACGAAGGCAACCCGCAGTCTTCCGTCCAGGAACGGGTGCGGCCCTTGAAGGTCTTTTGCTCCGGCGTCGAGCGCGGCGGCGTAGGCGGCTGCGACGTCGTCCGTCCAGAGCGTGAGGCACGCGCGGTGTCCGGCTATGACCGGGGTGAGCCCGTGGGCTTCGGCCGCCGGTCCAGGCAGTGCGAGCCCGAGTTCGAAGCCGTCCAATGCCATTTCGATTTTGACCGGTGCCGTCCCTGCTCCGGTTGCGCGGAATTCTTCAGTGAAGCCGAGGGCCGCGTAGAAGCGTGCCGCCCGCGCGACGTCGGTGACGAACAGGATGACCTGTGGATTGTAGATTTTCATGGGTTGAGCAGGTCTCCGGCGGCAGCGAGCTTGCGGAGCTCCTCGATGTGGGCCTTGAATGCCTTCTGCCCGGTCTTGTTCAGGGCCACCCAGGTTCGAGTGCGGCCGTTCACAGAACCTTTGCGCACGGTGACAAGCCCGGCCTGTTCGAGCACCTTGACGTGTTTGCTTAGTACCGAGTCGCTCAGGTCCAGCGCGTCCCGGAGCACGCCGAATTCGGCTTCGCCCACTTCGGCAAGGATCGAACAGATCCGCAGCCGGGTGGGTACATGGATAACCTCACTGAATCCCTCGCCCATCAGGCGGCGTTCCGCAGCGCGCGTGCAAGCCGGGCATCCATGGCCGGTCCCATCACCAGCGTGAGCATCAGGACAAGCACGGCAGCGCCATAACCTATCCATGCCAGCTTGAAGGTCGAGTACAGCACGAGGGCCGCGACGGCGATGAGCGCGAACGCGGCGACATACGTCCAGGCCAGTCCGCGGCTGCCGGGATGGGTGTACACATCAATCACCAGGCGGCTGCGGGTCTGAAGCATCGGCAGGACGCTGAAGAGCACTCCGGACACCGCAATGAGGGCGGACGCCCATCCGGCGTCCTTGGAGAAGACCAGGCCGATGACGAACACCCCCATACCTATGCCCTGGACGGGATAGAGCCATGCGGGCGACCTGACGTGCGGAGCCAGAGCCTGCTTTGACTGGGAGACGGATTTCAGTGCCTGGCGTGCTTCTTCGGCGGAGGGACGGGCGGCATGGTTTTGCGTCATACCGGCAGCCTAGACTTTCCGCAACGGAAAGGGAAGGGTTTCCGTTGCGGAAAGTCGCTGGTCTGCAAACAAATAATTACGTAAGTCTTGTATTTATTCTGGAATTACGTAATTCTCTAGCCATGCCCATTGATGACGACGCCCGGCTTCAGGCCCTGGAGGCACGTGTCGCAGCGCTGGAACAGCGCGCGGAAGCTGCCGGTCCGGCGTCGTCCGCCAATGATGCGGACGTGTTCTGGGCCCTTGAAGGGATGAGGAAGCGCCACCCCGAGCCGGGAGCGGTGCTGTTCACCGGCACCGCCACAACTGCCGCCGGCGCCCACTACGAGTACCAGTACGGGCTGGAGACCGAGCATCTGCTCGACGTCGACTGGACCCGGTTCGCCGACACCCTTGCGTCCCTGGGCCATCCCCTCCGCCTGGCTGTGCTGCGTGCGGTGCTCGGCGGAACCGAGACCGTGGCCGGGCTGGTGGAGGAACTGGGGTCCGGAACGTCCGGGCAGATCTACCACCACGTTCACACTTTGACGGCTGCCGGCTGGCTCGCACCGCATGCCCGGTCCCGCTACCGGATTCCGCCCGCCCGCGTCATTCCGCTGCTCGCCATTCTGACCGCTGCCTCCGGAGGTAACTGATATGAACAAACGCAGACGTATTACCGTCGCCGCCCTTTCCGCGTCCGCTGTACTGGCCTGCGGGCTGCTGGCCGCACCGTGGGCGCCGCGCCTGTCCACTCAGGTTTCCGGCGATGCGGCACTGGCGGAAACTGTTAGGCCCCTGCTGCAGAAACCCGCCGACAAGCTCAGCGTGGCCTACCTGGAAGACGGCACCGTGCGGATCGCCGGCTTCGGCGCCGATGAACGGACCGAGTTCGAGATCGGATCGGTGTCCAAAACGTTCACGGCGGCCCTGCTGGCGGACGCCGTCGAGCGCGGCGAGGTGACCCTGGAGACCACCGTTGCCGAGATCCTGGGGCCGGACCTGAAGGACCCGGAGGCCGAAATCGGTACCGTCACCTTGGCGGAGCTGGCCAGTCACCGGTCGGGGCTTCCCCGGCTTGCCACTGATCCCGGTGCGTTGGTTTCGTCGTTTCTGAATTCCGCTCTCCGCCGCGACCCCTACACTGCCCCGCCCGCCGAGGTGATCGAACATGCACAGTCCGCATCATTGGGAGGGCGGGGCACGGTGGCTTACTCCAACCTCGGTTATGCCTTCCTGGGGCAGCTGCTCGCGAAGGAAGCCGGGATGGACTACGCCGATCTGCTGCAGGAGCGGATCCTGGAACCCCTGGGAATGAAGGACACGTACGTTCCGGTCACTGCCGGCAACCTGCGACCCGATGCTCCGACGGGGCGGGCTGCAAGCGGACTGCCGCACGCTGCCTGGACCGCCGGTGGTGGGGCGCCGATGGGTGGGATCCGGTCTACCGCAGCGGATATGTCGCTATACCTTCAGGCGCTGCTGGCGGAGACGGCCCCGGGTTCCGCGGCACTGGAGCCGCGTTGGGACACGGGCGAGGGCGGCGGTGACGGCGGCGAGGGCGGCGGCGGCGGCGACGAGCAGGTGGGTTTGGCGTGGTTTACGCAGGTCTCCTCATCGACCGGGCGTGCTGCGACGTGGCACAACGGCCAAACCGGCGGCTTTTCCGCCATGGTGGCGATGGACCGTGAGGCGGGCACAGCCGTGCTGATCCTCTCGAGCGTGGCTGCCGGGCAGGAAGAGGCCGCGTTGGCCCTGTTGAAGGAAGGTCTCTGATGGCTCTGGCTCTGACCCTGGTCTCCTGGATGCTCGCCCTCTGGCTGATGGTGCTTTCTCTGTCCGTGGCGCTTCCTGTCTGGAAGCAGGTGGGGAGGCCCTCCGGTCCGAGCCGGAGGTCCCTGCTGGCCGGTTTGTTGGAAACGGCTTCGATTGCGGGAATTCTACGTCTGATCTCCCCGTGGAGTTCCGGATCCGTGGTCCTTTGGGTGGTGGCCGTCGTCGCGCTGGCTGCGGCTGTTGCGGGTGCGGTTCTTCACTGGCCTGAGCTGCCGGGGCGGTCTTCTAAGTCGGAGGGCGTGGCGGGGGAAGCTGCCGAGACCGAGGCTGCTGAGCCGGCGGCGGTGGCGTCGGCAGCACCGGCGAACGTTGCGGCGGCGGCGAACGATGCGGCGGCGCCACCGGCGGCGGAGGAGGCCCGGCGTCCGTCCCTTCCCGTGCGGGAAGCGCCAGGTGTGCCTACTACTGGTAAGTCACTAATTGGTAAGCCACGCCGAAAGTCCAAGGCAGGAAAGAAAGCGAAGAAGGAGCCGGGAAATCTCGCACTGGCTGGGCAGGCAGCCCTGTTGGTCGCCGTCGTCGTAATTTCCTTTATAGGTGGGTAGGTTCATGCCGCTCTGGGTGGCCAACTCAGCCCACGGGAGCATCGACAAGAGGACGGAGGAAGAAGCCTCAAAAACGGGTAGTGGAACAGGTATTTGTTCCCTAGATCGGCGTCCGCGGTCCCGATAGACTCGAACACATGTTCGAATATTCTCCGTCCGAAAGCCATCAGCGGACCGGCAGCCTGGCTGCCGGCACCGCGCTGGTGAATACGTGGGTTGAGGTACTCGCGGAGGACGCGGAGGGCCTTCCCGGCGGTGATGGAGAGCAGGCGGGGGAACAGGACGGCGGTCTCATTGACCGGATCCGTGCCCTGGAGGAACTCAAAGCCGCAGCTGCTGCGGCGCAGGCTCGGGCAACTGCCTTGTTTGATGCTTCGCAACACCGGAAGCAGGCCGAGGCCCGAGTCCGCCGGGAGGAACTGAGCCGCGGCGTTGCCTCCCAGATTGCCTTGGCACGGAGGGAATCGCCTAACCGCGGCGGGCGGCTGCTGGGCTTCGCGAAGGTGCTGACCTCCGAGATGCCGTGCACTCTGCAGGCCCTGACCTTGGGGAGGATCAGCGAGTGGCGGGCAACGCTGCTGGTCCGTGAAACCGCCTGCCTGAGCCTGGAGGACCGGCGGCGTGTGGATGAAGAAGTCGCCGGAGATCCCGACGTCCTGGAGACCCTGGGAGACCGTCAGATCATTTCCCGAGCCAGAGGCGCGGCCTACAGGCTCGATCCGCGGGCAGCGGTCAAGCGTGCAGCCAAGGCCGAATCGGAGCGTTTTGTCTCCTGCCGTCCCGCACCGGACACCATGACCTATCTGACCGGACTCCTGCCTGTCGCCCAGGGCGTGGGCGTCTTTGCCGCGCTGTCCCGAGAAGCGGACCGGCTGCGTGCGTCAGGAGACGGCCGGGGCCGGGGCCAGATTATGGCGGACACCCTCGTCGAGCGCGTCACCGGGCAGGCAGATGCAGAACGGATGAAGGTGGAAGTGCAGCTGGTGATGTCGGACCGGACACTGCTGGGCGGAGACTCAGAGCCTGCCCTGGTCCCTGGGTACGGTCCCGTGCCGGCCCAGTGGGCGAGGGATCTGATCAGGGGTCGTCGTCCCGGGCGGGAAGCCGGAAAGGAAGTCGGGAGGGATACCCGTGGCGCCAAACCGGAAGAGGGCCCGGAACAACCCGCAGGGCGGAAAACAAAGCAGGACGAGCAGGAACAACGCTGGATCCGCAGGCTCTACACCGAACCGACCACCGGTCAATTAGTCGCAATGGATTCCCGGGCGCGCTTGTTCCCGGTTTCGCTGGGACGGTTTATTGCGGCACGCGACCAGACCTGCCGAATGCCGTGGTGCGGGGCACCGATTCGGCATCTTGACCATATTCGTCCGCATCAGGACGGCGGTCCCACCAATATGGTGAATGGGCAGGGACTCTGCGAGGCGTGCAACCAGGCCAAGGAAGCACCGGGTTGGAAGGCTCGAACGGTCGATTCTCTAGGCGATTCTATCGGGCAGAGCGGACCGCACACCGTTGAGACCACCACCCCAACGGGACACGCCTATCGGTCTACCGCACCGCCGCTGCCAGGGGTCAGGGCTGGAGCAGGAGCGGGAGCCGTATCCGGGGACCAGGCGGGAAGCGGAACCAGAGCCGGAGCAGGAGCGGCGCATAGAACGGGGCCCGAAACCGAAGATCAATCAAGCGCCGGAATACAGCCAGTAAAACGGTCAGGATTTCCAACGACGCTCCTGGAAGAATGCATTGTGGACCTGATCTGGGCTGCGTGATGGACCCGCAGGACCCTACCGGCCGGACAGCTCGGCAAGAACCGCATCGGTAAAGGGAGGCCACACTTCCGCAGCCCAGGGACCGAAATCGCGGTCGGTAAGGCAGACAGCTGCAGCACGAGCTTTCGGATCCACCCAAAGGAAGGTGCCGGACTGGCCGAAATGGCCGAACGTGGCCGGCGAACTGTTGGCGCCGGTCCAATGGGGAGACTTATGGGCACGGATCTCGAAACCGAGACCCCAGTCGTTCTCCTTCTGCCGGCCGAAACCCGGAAGCACTCCGGCGAGACCGGGAAAGACCACCTGCGTGGCCTCCGTGAGTCGGCCCGGATCGGTGAGCGTGGGAGCCTGCAGCTCGGCAGCAAACCGGCACAGGTCCGCAGCAGTGGAGATACCACCGGCAGCAGGGGAACCCTCCAGCGAGGTGGAAGACATCCCCAGCGGTACCAGCACGCCTTCCTGCAGGTATTCGCCGAAGGTCATGCCCGTTGCTTGCTCCAGCGTCTCGCCGAGTACCTCGAAACCCGCATTGGAATACAGGCGCCGCGTGCCGGGGGGATAGCGGACCGTGCGCTCGCCGAAATCGTAGCCGCCGGAATGGGCAAGCAGATGCCGGACCGTGGAGCCCTCGGGCCCCGCAGGCTGATCGAGTTCCAACGCGCCCTCATCCAGGGACACCAGCACGGCATAGGCGCTCAGCAGCTTGGTGACGGAAGCCAGCGGAAAACGGCGGTCCTGCTCACCGGCGGTCCCCAGCACCTCGCCGTCGGCGGATACGACGGCGGCAGCAGCATTGTCTACCGGCCAGGACTCAATCTTCTGGAGGCTTTGCACGGGCATCATCCTAGGAGGTGGGGGAGTAGTGCCGGGCAAGCCGGAGCATGCCGTCTTCAATCGACACTTCCGGAGTCCAGTCCAGGACTTCACGGGTTTCACGCTGGTCAAACCAGTGCGATGTCGACAGCTGCTCGGCCAGGAAACGCGTCATGGGCGGTTCGTCGTGAACCAGACCGCGCCTCCCCGCCTTCAACCAGACCCGTTCGATCAGGCTTCCGGCACCGCGGGCAACCCTGCCCGGAACGCTCCAGCCCGGTGCGGACACTCCCGCGGCCGCACAGATACCGGCAATCAGTTCGCCGACCGGACGCGGCTGGCCGTTGGTCACCACCAGGGCACGGCCGGACGCGGCATCCATCCGCTCCAGGCCGCGGACAATGGCAGCCGCCGCGTTGTCGATATAGGTGGTGTCGATCAGGGCAGCACCGGCATCGAGCAGCGGCAACCGGCCGGAGCGGGCACGGTCAATCACACGCTCGACCAGCTGCGTATCGCCCGGACCCCAGACAATGTGCGGCCGGATGGCAGCGACGCGGAACCCGGTGGAATTCAGCCCCAGCGCAATCAGCTCGGCCTCGGCCTTGGAGGCGGCATAGAAACCGCGGGCGCGGGCCGGGTCCGCAGTGCCGGCACCTGCACCGGCAATCGGTTCGCCGAAGTGCGCCACGGACGGAGACGATACGAAGACGACGTCGCGGACGCCGGCAGCCTGTGCAGCCTGCAGTAGGACCTGCGTGCCGACGATGTTGGTTTCCTCGAACTCCCGCCATTCACCGGTGAAGGAGACCTTGGCGGCGAGATGAATCACCGCGTCCATCCCGTCGACGGCACGGGCGGCGGCAGCGGGATCGGCAACGGACCCGGCCACGGAGTCCCGGCCCGGAACTCCCGGCCGGCGCTGGAGGGTGCGGACCTTGTGGCCCTTGGCCTCCAGCAGGTCCGCGACGGCGCCGCCCAGCAGGCCGCTCGCGCCGGTGACTAGGACATTGCGCGGAGCCAGGGCACTCACCGCTTGCCCTTACCCAGGCGCGGCACCGGACCGCCGGCGAGCAGGCGGGACGCCCAGCCGGCCAGTGCGGTGCGGTCGATCTTGGAATTGTGCCGGATGTCGGTGGGCATCTGCGGCAGCACGAGCACTGCTGCCAGATCGAGCCCGACCAGCCCGGCCACGCGGGACCGCACGGCTGCGGTCAGCTTCGGGGACGCGGTTCCGGCGCGGCGTGCAGGAGGATCGGTCTCCACCACGGCCACGGGAACCTGCGCTCCGGCAGGTCCGACGCCGACCAGCGCCGCGCGGCCCACGCCGTCGACCGCCTCGGCAGCCTGTTCCGCGGCTACCGGAGTGCGGACGCCGTCCGCCGTGCTGAGGATGTGGCCCAGGCGCCCCTCCACCCACAGCCGGCCCTCGTCGTCGAAATGCCCGACGTCGCCGGTGCGGTGCCAGCCGTCAATGGACGCACTGTGGCTCTCGGTGATCCAGAGCCGGTCGTAGCGGTCCTTGACGTGCGGGGCGCTGACCAGGATTTCGCCGGTACGGTTCGGGACGGTCAGCGGTTCGCTGCCCACGGACCCGTCCGGGAAGACTTCGGCAATGGCCACCTCGGCGCGGGACACCGCAGTGCCGACGCAGACACCGTTGCCGGACCCGGCGGCACGGATGCCTTCCAGGCTGATGTCGGTGACGGGCAGCGCCTCGGTCATGCCGTACGGGGTGTGCAGGGACGCCTTCGGCACCAGGTCCTGCACCTGGGCCAGCAGCGGCTCGGCAATCGGTGCACCGGCCGAAAGCAGCAGTTCCACCTGGGCCAGCGCGGCCCGCTGCGGAGCATCCAGCTCTCCGGAGGTCGCCAGCACATTCGTCAGCGCTGCGGGCGAGGCGAAGATCGTGGTGGCATCCACGGCCACCGCTGCATCGGCCAGGGCCGCGGCAGTGAGCGTGCGAGGCGAGGTGACATCCATGTCCGGCGTCACCGACGTCGCGCCCAGCGCCGGTCCCAGCAGGGCAAACGGCGCGAAGCCGGCTACCAGCGAGGTGCCGGCACGCAGGTTATAGGTGTCCTTGATGGCATCACGCATGGCGGCCAGCTGCCGGTGCGTGTACACCACGCCCTTGGCCGGACCGGTGGAACCGGAGGTGAAGAGCACGGCGGCGTCGGCATCGGGATCTGCCGGGTACCACGGCACCTCGGAGCCGGCGCCGTCGGCGATGAGCTCCTCCACGGTGTGCTTCACGCCCAGCACCCGCCGGCGGGCCGGGGACAACTCGGAAACGCTGATCCGCGTGCCGGGCCAGCCGAACGCCCGGGCGCCGATGAGCGCACGGTCGATGCCGATCAGGAACGACGGTCCGGCGCCCTTGATGGCCCGGCCGAGGCCCTTGGTGCCCAGCCCGGCGTCGGCCACCACAATCACGGCGTTCAGGCGCAGGCAGGCGTAGATCAGCGAGGTCAGTTCAATGCCGGGCGGCACCAGCAGGTTCACCCGGGTTCCCGGCCGCACACCGGCGGCCGCAAGTCCCGCGGCGAGGGCGTTCACGCGTTCGGCAAGCCCGGCCCAGGACAGGGTGCGCGGTCCGGCGGCCGCGCCGTCGCCGCCCAGCGGTGCCATGTCGACGACGGCGGGGCTGGTATCGCCTGCACGCTCGTCCAGCTCGGCGAGCATGGGCCGGAACGGCTCAGTGCGCCGGAGTGCGGAATCCGCAGGCTTTTCGACGGCGGTCTGCAGCCAGGCGAAGACGGGGGAGGCAATGTCGACGTCTTCGGGCAGCAGATGCCCGGCACCTTCGAACCGGTGCACGGAGGAGGCCGGCAGCCGCTCCAGCAGGTCGCGGAGGTAGCGGTCGGAGAAGACGGGATCTTTAGGTCCCCAGAGGACCAGCGAGGGAACATTGAGCCGGCGGATGCCCTCGGCGACGGAGTTCAGCGTGCGCCAGCTGGGGTGGGTCTCGACGGCGGGAATGTCGGCAACGAAGTTCGCGACCCCGTGCCGGCGGGCGGTGCCGCGGTACGGCAGCGCGAAGGCCTCCCGGACGGGAGCCGGCAGGGCAGGCTGCGCCAGGGAATGCGTGACCCGGATAAAGGCGTCGGTGCTGCGCGTGCCCCAGGGATGGACGGCCGGGTGCAGGGCCAGCTTCAGCGCCGGCGGCAGCGAGTAGCCGGCCGGGTGCACGGCGGTGTTGGTCAGTACGACGCCGGCGAGCTGGCGGCGGTGCCGCAGCGCCCAGCCCAGGGAGATCAGGCCGCCCCAGTCATGGCCCACGGTAACCACGGGGCCGGTGATCCCGAGCGTGTCCGTCAGGTTGCCGAGGTCGGTGATCCGGTCCTCGAGCCGCCGGAAGGCACCGGTGCGTTCGGAGAAGCCCATGTCCAGCTGGTCCACGGCCACCACGCGCCACGGCTTGTCGGCGGACGCTCCGGCGGCCAGCAGGGCGCGCCAGAGGTAGGACCAGGTGGGGTTGCCGTGCACGCAGAGCAGGGTTCCGGCCGGTTCGACGCCGGCCGCGGCCAGGTCAGGGCCGTTGTCGAGCACATGCCACTTGCGGACCGTGCCCGGAACCTCGACGGCGGCGGTGGAGGGAACGTGGACAAACGAGGACCAGGCGGGGGAAACGCCGGGCCAAAGCTCCTCTACCACGCAATCTCCATCATGGTGGTGTTCAGGCCGGAGCCCACGCCCATGCACAGCACCCGGTCCCCGGGGTTCAGGGAACGGGATTCCTGGGCCAGGGTCATCGGCAGCGACGCCGGCCCCACATTGCCCCAGTTCGGGAACGTGATCGGCACCTTTTTGCGGTCCAGATCCACTGCCTTGATGATGGCGTTGGTGTAGGAGTTGGACACCTGGTGGGTGACGTAGCGGTCCATCCCGGTCCAGTCCCAGCCGTTGCCGTGGGCTTCGTGCCAGGCGTCGACGACGAGTTCCAGTCCGCCGTCCAGCAGGCCCTTGGTGTCGGTGTACATGCCGTCAATGCCGCCCACGCACAGTTCGTGGTGCTGGGTGCCGGCACGCGAGACGCCGCCGAGGATGCGGTGCGAGCCCGGGTGCCGGTCGGCACGGCCGATGACGGCGGCCGCGGCGCCGGAGCCGAGGGTGAGGGTCGCGAATTCGCGCAGGTAGTCGTCGCGGGTGGAATCGGAGGCGTTCAGCCGATCGAACGTGGCTTCCTGCACGCCCTGGGAATCCTCGCCCGCCACGATCAGGGCATAGTTGATCTGCCCGGAGTCGATCATGTTGGACGCCAGGGTCATGCCGTTGACGAAGCCCAGGCAGGCGTTGGCCAGATCGAAGTTCATGGCGGAGGAGGGAAGCCCCAGGCCGTTGTGGATCTTGACGGCGACGGAGGGCTCAAGGTTCCGGCGGGTCACGGAGGTGTTGATGAGCAGCCCGATTTCGGACGCCTCGACGCCGGCTTCGGCCAGGGCCTTGGCGCCGGCCTCGGTGGCGCCGTCGTCGAACGCGGTGCCGGCAGCCCACCACCGCCGTTCGCTCACGCCCGCCACCCGCTCGAGCATGCGCTTGGAGAGCCGCAGCCGCTTGAGCGAGGGCTCGAGGCGCTCGTCGAATTCACTGGAACTCATGACCACCGGGGCTTCAACGCTGTTCACGCTGAGGATGGCGGAGTTGGAGTGCTGGAAGTTGAAGTTCCCGGTCAAAATGCCTGCCTTGTCTGCTGCTGAACTTATCGCGCTGGCGGCCGCCGTGAAGCCTGCATCCACGCCCTAAAATCATATGACTCTTCTAGAAGCCTACTTACCGGCCCCGCGATTCCGGAGGCAAAAGCCGGATTACGCTCTCCGAGTAGAGCGGAATTTTGACGCTAACCGCGTAGATTTAAGGAATCAACCCCGGTAGGAGAGATTAACCCCCGTGCATCTGAAGACCCTGACCATGCGAGGATTCAAGTCCTTCGCATCGGCCACCACCTTTGAATTCGAACCCGGTGTGACGGCGGTGGTTGGCCCCAACGGGTCCGGAAAATCCAACGTGGTGGATGCCCTGGCCTGGGTGATGGGCGAGCAGGGCGCCAAGACCCTGCGCGGCGGCAAAATGGAAGACGTTATTTTCGCCGGCACCTCCGGGGCCTCGGGCCGCGCGGCGCTGGGCCGGGCCCAGGTTTCGCTGACCATTGACAACGCCGACGGCGCCCTGCCGATCGAATACTCCGAGGTCACCATTTCGCGCACGCTGTTCCGTGCCGGCGGGTCCGAGTACGCCATCAACGGCAGCCCGTGCCGCCTGCTGGACATCCAGGAACTGCTTTCGGACTCCGGGCTGGGACGCGAGATGCACGTCATCGTCGGCCAGGGGCAGCTGGACAAGGTGCTGCACGCCGGAGCGGAGGAGCGCCGCGGGTTCATCGAAGAGGCCGCGGGCATCCTGAAACACCGCCGGCGCAAGGAAAAAACCCTGCGCAAGCTCGACGCCATGCAGGCAAACCTGGCCCGGGTGACGGATCTCACGGCGGAGCTCCGCCGCCAGCTCGGACCGCTGGGCAAGCAGGCCGCCGTCGCCCGCCGGGCCAAGACCGTGCAGCAGGATGCCCGGGACGCCCGGTCACGCCTGCTCGCCGATGACCTGGCCACCCTGACCGCTGCCTGGCAGAAAGAGGCTGCGGATGAGAACGCCCTGAAGGCACGCCGGGCCGAGGTCGACGCCGCCGTTGCCGCCGGGCGCCGGCGCCAGGCGGCGCTGGAGGCCCTGGCTGCCGAAGCGGCACCGCAGCTGAACAAAGCCCGCGACACCTGGTACGAGCTGTCCTCGCTGCAGGAGCGGTTCCGTTCCCTCGCCGCCCTCGCGGCCGAACGCGCCCGGCTGCTGGGCACGGCGGAACCGGACGCGGGCAGCGGACGGGACCCGGAACAGCTGCAGGCCTCGGCAGACCGGATCCGCGCCGAAGCAGCGGCCCTGGAAGCCGACATCGAAGACCGGCGGGCACGGCTTGAGGACGCCGTGGAGATCCGCGAGGCCGCCGAAGCGGACGCCGCCGCCGAAGAGAAGCGGTACACCGGACTGCTGCGGGCTGCCGCGGACCGGCGCGAGGGCCTGGCCCGGCTGACCGGCTCGGTGGAAGCCGCCCGCTCACGGGTGGCCTCGTCCCGCTCCGAGGTGGGCAGGCTGCGGGCTTCGATCAGCGCCGCCGAGGAACGCCGTGCCCGTGCACAGGAAGAGTTCGAGAAGCTGGAAGGCTCGGCCGCCGGCGCCGAAGCGGGCGAAGCGGACCTGGATGCCGAGTACGAAGAAGCGCAGGCAGCTGCGGAGGAAGCCGAAGAGGCGCTGCAGCAGCTGCAGCAGGCCCGGCAGGAAGCACTCCGCGAGGCGGAGAACCTGGCCGCCCGCCGGGAGGCGCTCGCCGTCGGCCTGGACCGGCGGAACGGCACTGCCTTCCTGCGGGACGCCGGTCTGGACGGGGTGCTGGTGCCGCTGGCGGACCTGGTCAGCGTCAAGCCGGGTTATGAACGGACGGTCGCCGCGGCCCTGGGCACGGCAGCGGATGCCCTGGCCGCCGGGGACCTCGGCGCCGCCGCGCAGGCACTGCAGCACCTGAAGGATGCGGGGGAGGGACAGGCGGACCTGCTGCTGTCCGGGACGTCCGCCCCGGTCCGGGAGTTGCCCGCGGAGCTCCCGCCCGGCGCGGTGCCTGTGCTGTCCCTGGTGAGTGCCGATGCCACGGTGCAGGATGCGCTGAACGCGCTGCTGGGCTCTGCCGTCGCCGTAGCCGACCTGGAATCGGCCGTGAGCCTGCTGGCGGCCGCTCCCGACGCCACGGCAGTGACGGCCGACGGCGATGTCCTCACCGCGTTCAGCGTCCGCGGCGGATCCGTCTCGGCCCCGGGCCTGCTCGAAATATCCGCAGCGGTGGAGGAGACCGACGCCCGGCTGGCCGCGGCACGGACCCGTGCGGAGGAAGCCGGAGCCGGCATCGGGGCTGCCGCCGCACGGGTGAAGGCCTGCCGGGTACGGACGGACGCGGCGCTCGCGGCCCTGCACGAGTCCGATGCCCGGCTCGCTGCGGTTGCCGAACGGCTCGGCACCCTGGGCTCCGCCCTGCGCGCCGCCTCGGGGGAAGCTGAACGGCTTTCGTCCCTGATGGCGGCAGCCGAAGCCAACGTGGTGGCGGAAGAAGCGAACCTGGCCGCCGTAGCGGAGCGTCTGGCTGCCGCGGGCGAGGAACACCGACCCGAAGAGGAACCGTCCGCCGACCGCCGGGACGCCCTGGCGCTCGCCGCAGCCTCCGCACGCCGGGCCGAAACGGACGCCCGGCTCGGCCTGCGCTCGGCCGAGGAGCAGCTCAAGGCCGTCGCCGGCCGCGCCGAATCCCTAGAACGCGCCGCCCAGGCCGAACGCCGGGCCCGCGCTGCCGCCGCGGAACGGGCGCGGCGCCGGGCCGCGGAGCATGCCCGGGCCGTGGCCGTTGGTGCGGCAGCGGACGCCGTGCTGGCCCACCTGCAGGTGTCCCTGGCGCTGGCGGCCGAGGAACGGACCCGGGCCGAGGAGACCCGGACCGCCCGGGACGCCGAACTGGCCGCCGTCCGCAGCGCCACCAACGAGGCCGCCGCCGAACTGGCCCGGCTCACGGATTCGGTCCACCGCGACGAGCTCGCCCGCGCACAGCAGCGCCTGCGGATCGAGGCACTGGAAACCCGTGCCCTGGAGGAGCTGGGCATAACGCCCGAGCACCTGGTGGCGAACTTCGGGCCGGATCAACCCGTTCCGGTGCCGGCCGAGCCGGTCAGCGGCGACAAGTGGGCTGCCCTGCGGACCCCGGTGGACGAGGACGGCAATCCGCTCCTGGACGGCATCCCGTATGTGCGGGCAGAGCAGGAGAAACGGCTGAAACGCGCCGAACGGGATCTTGCCGCGCTGGGGAAGGTCAATCCCCTGGCGCTGGAGGAATTCGCGGCGCTGGAGGAACGCCACCAGTTCCTGTCCACGCAGCTGGAAGACCTCAAGGCCACCCGGAAGGACCTGCTGAACATCATTGCCGACGTCGACCGCCGTGTGGAGGAGGTCTTCACCGCTGCCTTCCGGGACACCGCCGAGCAGTTCCGGCAGGTGTTCGGCCGGCTGTTCCCGGGCGGGGAAGGCCGCCTCGTGCTGACCGATCCGGACAACATGCTGACCACGGGCATCGAGGTCCATGCCCGGCCCGCCGGCAAGAAAATCAAACGGCTTTCACTGCTCTCCGGCGGTGAGCGGTCGCTGACCGCGGTGGCCCTGCTGGTGGCCATCTTCAAGGCCCGGCCCTCGCCGTTCTACGTGATGGACGAGGTGGAGGCGGCCCTGGATGACACGAACCTCGGCCGGCTGATCGGCATCTTCGAGGAGCTGCGCGAGTCCAGCCAGCTGATTGTCATCACCCACCAGAAACGCACCATGGAGGTGGCGGACGCGCTCTACGGCGTCACGATGCGCGGCGACGGCGTGTCCACGGTGATCAGCCAGCGGATCGAGCGCGGAACGGACGCCGGCGCACAGCAGGGTTAGGCCGCGTACCGCTGAACGAAGTTGCGCAGCACCCGCGGCGGCACGTGCACGGCCGATCCGCGGGCCGCCTCCATCACCGTCTCCGCCTCGTCCGGCTCAAAGTAGCCGGCGTGCCGGTACACGGAGATCCGCGTCAGCAGCCCGGCCACATCCAGTTCGGGATGGAACTGGGTGGCATAGAGGTTGGACTTCACCCGGAACATCTGCACCGGGCAGGTCGCCGATCCGGCGAGCTTCACCGCGTGCGGCGGCAGCTCGGCCACGGCTTCCTTGTGCCCCACGTAGGCGGCGAAGCTGTCCGGCACGCCGTCCAGGAGGGGATCCCGGCGGCCTTCGGGTGTCAGCCGGACCTCGACGGGGCCCACGGGCTCGCCGTAGCGCCGGTCCACTGTTGCCCCCTGGTGCCGTCCCAGCGTGCCCACCCCGTAGCAGGCGCCGAAGAACGGGAAGTCGCGGTCCACGACGTCGTCGAGCAGCTTGGCCATTTCCGATTCCACCCGCACCTGGACCGGGGACTTGGTTTCCTCCGGGTCGCTGGAGTTGAACGGGCCGCCGCCCACAATCACGCCGCTGTAGGAATCCAGGTCCACCGGCGGCAGCGGGGCGGCTTCGAGGCGTACCCGGTGCAGCTGTTCCTCGGCGAGCCCGCCGAAACGCAGGAACGAGGCGTATTCCTCGTCGGCGGCATCATCTTCGGCCCGGGTGGCCAGGAGCAGGAAAGGCTTCATTCCTCGATGGTAGTAGGGGCGGGAGCCGGTTTGCGGGCAGGCAGGGTTTCGCGCGCCGCCAGCCAGGCGAGGAAGCCCAGCAGGCCGATGGCGCCGGTGACGCCGAATGCCCACGAGTAACCCAGCGAATCGGCGAGCATGCCGGCGAGGATAGGTCCGGCAATCGCACCGGTGTCGCTGGCCATCTGGAAGGTGGCCAGGACCTTGCCGCCGCTGCGTCCGTTGCCGATGATGTCACCCACCGCCGCCTGCTGGGCGGGATTGAGCAGCCCGGTGCCCATGCCCGCAATGACGGAGATGATCAGGAACTCCGGAACGCTGGAGCTGAAGCCCATCAGCCCGGTGGCCACGGCGTTCACGGCCATGCCGATGAGGACCAGGGGCTTGCGGCCCCAGCTGTCGGCCAGCCGGCCGGAGAAGGTCAGGACGACGGCGGTGCCCGCGGCGAACGCGGTCAGGGATATACCCGCCACCTCCGGTCCGGCGGACAGCGCCGCGGCGGCGAACAGGGGGACCAGGGCATTGCGTACCCCGAAGGAGGACCAGCCGTTGGCGAAGGAGGAGGCCAGCGCCGCCCGGTAGGAGGAATCGCGCAGGGCCTCCCGCACGGTCAGCACCGGCTTGGCCGCGGCCTGCGTGTCCTCGGTTCCGGGGGCGGGCCGGGCATCCTTCAGCCGGAAGTAGACGACGCCGGCGGCCAGCACCAGGGCGGCGGCGTAGACCAGGAACGGTACGCGCAGTCCAAGGCCCGCCAGCAGGCCGCCGAGCAGCGGTCCGCCGATGTTGCCCAGCAGGAAGGAGGAGGCATAGGCGCCGGAGACCCGGCCGCGGACCTCCGGAGGCGCCAGCCGGATGATCAGCGCCATGGCCGAGATGGTGAACATGGTGGAGCCGATGCCGCCCAGGCCGCGGAAGACCAGCAGCTGCCAGTAACTCTGTGCAAAGGCACACGCGGCGGTGGACAGGGCCACGATCAGCAGGCCGGCAATGTAGACCGGGCGCTCGCCGAGCTTTTCCAGCAGCATGCCGCCGGCCGGGGCGAACACCAGCCGGGTAAACGCAAACGCGCTGACAATCACGGCGGAAGCCGTGACGCCGACGTCGAAACTCTGCGCGAACTGCGGCAGTACCGGCGCCACCAGGCCAAAGCCAAGGGCTATGACGAAGGCGGCCGCGATAAGGACCTGGATTTCCTGGGGGATTGGGATTCTGGGGGAGCGCACCATGATAAGGCGATTCTCTCAGATTCCCGGGGAGCGAATGAGCAGCGTGTGAGAAGCTTGGGAGCGTGAATGAGACCCTTTCGATAGTGATCTATGTCCTTGTTGCGATCGCCGTTGTCGGCTTCTCCGCGACACTGCTGGTACGGACCCGGCGGACCCCCAAGAGCATGTACCCCACCCGCCGGGACGCCAACGATCCGGTCACCGGAACGGGCGGCGGCACCGACACCCTCGAGGCGCCGCCGGGGGAGACCGACGTCGTCGTCCCGGATGACCTGCGCGATCTGGAGGAAGCCCCCGCCCCGCAGGCGCCGGGCATCGAGACGCCCGAACCCGTGCAGGGCCGGCTGGCCCGGCTGCGTGCCCGGCTGGCAAAATCCAACAACGCGCTGGGCAAGGCGCTGCTGGCGCTGCTCTCCCGCGACACCATCGACGAAGACGTCTGGGACGAGATCGAGGAAACCCTCCTCCTCGCCGACCTGGGCACCGAACCCACCATGGAACTCGTGGACGCCCTGCGCCAGCGGGTCAAGGTGTCCGGCAGCCAGGATCCCCAGGAAGTCCACGCGATGCTGCGCGAGGAACTGATCAAGCTGGTGGATCCGACCATGGACCGCTCCCTGGCCGTAACCCGCCACGCCGAGACCCCCGCCATCGTGATGGTGGTGGGCGTCAACGGCGTCGGCAAGACCACCACCGTGGGCAAGCTGGCCCGCGTCCTCGTGGCCGAGGACAAGGACGTGCTGCTGGGTGCGGCCGACACCTTCCGCGCCGCCGCCGCCGAGCAGCTCGCCACCTGGGGACAGCGCGTGGGTGTGCCCACCGTCCGCTCCGAGATCGACGGCGCCGACCCCGCCTCCGTGGCGTTCGAAGCGGTCAAGGCCGGCATCGAAGGCGACGTGGACGTGGTCCTGATCGACACCGCCGGGCGACTGCAGAACAAGGTCGGTCTGATGGACGAGCTCGGCAAGGTCAAGCGCGTCATCGAGAAGCAGGCAGCCGTGGACGAGGTCCTGCTGGTCCTGGATGCCACCACCGGCCAGAACGGCCTGACCCAGGCGAAGGTCTTCGCCGAGGTCGTCAACATCTCCGGCATTGTCCTGACCAAGCTGGACGGCACCGCCAAGGGCGGCATCGTCGTCGCGATCCAGCGCACCCTGGGTGTGCCGGTGAAGCTGGTGGGACTGGGCGAGGGTGCGGATGACCTGGCGCCGTTCGAGGCCGAGAGCTTCGTGGATGCCCTGCTGAGCTAGCAGCTAACAGCGAGCACAAGAAAGGGCCCCGTACTCAGTACGGGGCCCTTTTTTGTGGGCGGAAAGCCCGGCCGGCGGTTTAGAACGTGAAGTTCAGGACCGTGACAGTTCCGGCGGTGAGCGGGAACGTCTGGGTGGCGGAACCGTACTCGAACCCGGGGACGGTCAGCCGTTCGGCGGCAGGCACGCCCTCTGCGGGCCGGCCGTCAATCAGGGTGCTGTCCTGAGAGGAGTACGAAGTGCCGGTCATCTGCGTCATGGTCCCGGTGAGGGCCTTGCCCGGCAGCTGCAGGCTGACGTTGGTCGGGGCGTCGGTTTCCGGGTTGTTGTTGTTCACTACCGCCACGCTGACGCTTCCGTCCGCGTGCCGCACCGCGTACGGGTAGGAAAGACCGCCGCCGGCGGTATCGAGTTTCAGGAAGTCGCCCGGCTCCATTTCCGCGACCATCGACATTCCGTAGTAGTTGGACCGTTCATCGACCATCCCGTTGGGCTGCAGGTAGGCCCCGCCTACGCAGATGGCGGACATGGGCGGACCGCCCTGGCAGGTGATCAGCGAACTGTGGAAGCTGACCCTGGAGATGCCCATCTGCGCGGCGCTCAGGGCATAATCGGCGCTCCACACCGCCGACGCGTGGGTCTTGGTGGTTTCGTTGCTGCCCGGGCAGGCGGAGACACCCGTTTCCGGGATCCAGGCCTGCAGCCCTGCTTCCTGGGCGGGCTTCAGGCCGACGCCGCGGAACTCGTTGGCGTGGTCATGGATGTACCTGTTCGTCAGGTTGCCCATCACCGGTTCGCCCAGGGGATCCGAGCCTTCGCAGGAGGAGAGCGGGTAGTGGTGGTAGGAGAGAATCCGCTCCTGCGGCAGGGGGGTCTTGGCGAACGCCGACCACCAGGACGACTCGTAGGTGCCCGGGCCGACGATCGGCACGGAAGGCGCCACGGCGTGCATTGCCTCGGCGTAGGCCTTCAGCTCCACCAGGTAGGCGTCGATGCCGTAGTCGGATCCGCGCAGACCGGTCTTGGCGAACCCGTTGGGCTCGTTGCCTACCGTGACGCCGACAAGGCGCTCGCCGAAGATGGCCGCCGCGTGTTTGGTCATGTCCGCGGCACGTGCCGGATCGTAATTGCCCAGGTCCACAGTGAGGGCAATCTGTCCGTCCACCGCTTCGAGGAGGGTGTTGACCCGCTCCAGGTCCGCCGGGGTTACGGCCCGCACGGGGTGCGCCTTGTCCCCGGACAGGTTGCCGGGAATGGCTTCGCCGGCGGAGGTCCAGAAGAACCGGCGGTCCACGGCATTGCCGCCGAAACGCAGCAGCGGGCGGCCCAGCCCGGAGAGGGACTGCACCATCTCGGGGTTGTCACCGGACAGTGACGGATCGGCAAGGTCGGTGGCTTCCAGGGAAAGCCCGATCAGGCCGGAGGGCAGCGAGGTGCCGGTGGTTTCCGCCGCCACGTTGATGCTCAGCGGCTCCACCGGATTCAGCGGAGAGCCGGCAGGCGGGCCCGCCTGTTCGTAGAACGTAAACGCCGGAGCGGGCGGCAGGGTCGGCTTCGCCTCGACGGTGAACGGCGTGCCGCTGGGGGCCGCCGCGGCCGGAGCGGTGTCCTTGTCGTCCAGCAGGAGCGGCGCGGCTACTGCGGCGGAAGCGATAACCGCCACGCCTGCGACGGCGGCGAGCACCTTTGTGCGGCGTCGGACGGGTTTTTTCGAATCCGGGGTGTCATGGTCTGGGCTCGCGTGTGGCACGGGGGATGGTCCTTAGGGGTTTGAGACAGTGCCCTCATCCTAGCGACCCGGCAGGCCGGTTCCCTGCGGCCGCACCGCGCGGGGAAACCTGGCCGAAATGTGTCCGTCACGATTCTTTAACTTCAACGCCGGGTTTGTAACCTCCCGGCAACACCACCGGGCCGGGCCGGAAATCTGGCCCCGGCAGAGTTCCTTGTGCGGGAGATGCCCGCCATTTGTGAAGGGACGTGAAGATGGATCTGTCAGCAGGTCACGTCTGGGTAATGATTTCAGCAGCGCTCGTGCTGCTTATGACGCCGGGCGTGGCATTTTTCTACGGCGGCATGACCCGCGCCAAGGCAGCGCTGAACATGATGATGATGAGCTTCGTCTCGATCGGAATCATCGGCGTGGTCTGGGTCCTCTGGGGCTTCTCCATGACCGGCGGGAACGGCGTCGCCGGGCTGTTCGGCAACCCCTTCACCTCCTTCGGGCTGAAAGACATCCTCGGCAGCGAGGACCTCATCACCGCCGGCTACGGGGCAACATTCGCCATCATCACCGTGGCCCTGATCAGCGGCGCAGTTGCTGACCGGACCAAGTTCGGCGCCTGGGCCGTCTTCGTGCCGATCTGGGTGACCCTGGTCTACTGCCCGCTGGCCTTTATGGTCTGGGGCGGCGGCCTCCTCGGTGCCGAAGGCGCCGTGGGGTCGGTGGTGGGTGAAGCCATCGACTTCGCCGGCGGCACCGTGGTGCACATCAACGCCGGCGTGGCCGGCCTGGTGCTGGCCCTGATCCTCGGCCGGCGCAAGGGCTTCGGAAAGGACCCCAACCAGCGCCCGCACAACATCCCGTTCGTGATGCTCGGAGCCGCCCTGCTGTGGTTCGGCTGGTTCGGGTTCAACGGCGGCGCTGCCGGCACTGCCGAAGAAGCGGGCCTGATCTGGATCAACACCCTCGCAGCACCGGCCGCCGCCATGCTCGGCTGGCTGCTGACGGAACGGGTGCGCGACGGGCGGGCCACATCGCTGGGAGCGGCCTCCGGCGTCGTCGCGGGACTCGTTGCCATCACCCCCGCCTGCGCCAACGTCAGCCCGCTGGCCGCCGTGGGGCTCGGCCTGGTTTCCGGCGTCCTGTCCGCCCTGGCCATCGGGCTGAAATACCGGCTCGGCTATGACGATTCGCTCGACGTCGTCGGCGTGCACCTCGTGGCCGGCCTGGCGGGCACCCTCGCCCTCGGATTCATCGCACTGCCGGTCGACGGCGCCGGCGGGGGCCTGTTCTACGGCGGCGGGTTGGGCCAGCTCGGGGCCCAGGCAGCAGCTGCGGCAGTGGCCATCGTCTTCTCGGGTGTCCTCACGCTGCTGATCGGGCTCGCGATCCACAAGACCATGGGCTTCCGGATCTCGGAGGAAGACGAGGTCAACGGCGTGGACCTGAGCGAACACGCCGAAACCGCGTACGAATTCGGCGGACTGGGCACCGGCGGTTCCTTCAGCCCCTTCCAGGACACGGCACGCACCACCACCCCTAAGGAGACGGTCAACTCATGAAACTCGTAACCGCTATTGTCCGGCCGGAGAAGCTCGACGCGGTCCGGGGCAGCCTGGAAAGCTACGGGGTCCAGGGACTGACCGTCAGCTCCGCCAACGGATACGGCCGCCAGCGCGGACACACCGAGGTCTACCGGGGCGCGGAATACACCGTGGACCTGCTGCCCAAGGTGCGGGTGGAGATCCTGGTGGCCAATGACTGGGTCAACGACATTGTGGACGTGCTGGTCTCCACGGCCAACACCGGCCGCGCCGGCGACGGCAAGGTCTGGGTGGTGAACGTGGAGGAAGCCCTCCGGGTCCGGACGGGGGAGCGCGGGGACTCCGCCCTCTAGGTCCTTCGGACGCAGGAGGAACTACCGCCCGGCTGGTGCTCCAGCCGGGCGGTCCTTGTGAACAGCGGGGGCAGGAGGGCCAAATAGCCGGAGCGGCTTGGTACCCTTAACAGCTGGGCCTGCCAACATGGCGAAGAACTGACGAAAGAAGTGCGCGGCGCGTGTTCAATTCACTGTCTGACCGGTTGACTTCAACCTTCAAGAACCTCCGCGGCAAGGGCCGGCTGACCGAGGCCGATGTCGACGCCACCGTACGCGAGATCCGCCGCGCCCTGCTGGACGCCGACGTCGCCGTTCCCGTGGTGCGTGCGTTCACTGCCTCCGTCAAGGAACGCGCCCTCGGCCTGGAGGTTTCCCAGGCGCTGAACCCGGGCCAGCAGGTCGTCAAGATTGTCAACGAGGAGCTCAAGGGCATCCTCGGCGGCGAGACCCGGCGGCTGCGCCTGGCCAAGAACCCGCCCACGGTCATCATGCTCGCGGGCCTGCAGGGTGCCGGTAAGACCACCCTCGCCGGCAAGCTCTCCAAGCACCTGAAGTCCCAGGGCCACAGCCCGCTGCTGGTCGCAGCGGACCTGCAGCGCCCCAATGCCGTCCGCCAGCTGCAGGTCAACGGCGAACGCGCCGGCGTGCCCGTCTACGCTCCGCACCCGGGCGTCTCCTCCGAGTTCGAGTCCGCCACCGGCGATCCGGTCGCCGTCGCCCGCCAGGGCATCGAGGAAGCACGCACCAAGCTGTACGACGTCGTTATTGTCGACACCGCCGGCCGCCTGGGCGTGGACGCCGAACTGATGCAGCAGGCCGCGGACATCCGCGCCGCGATCAACCCGGACGAAGTCCTGTTCGTCATTGACGCCATGATCGGCCAGGACGCCGTCAACACGGCCCAGGCCTTCAACGAGGGCGTGAACTTCACGGGCGTGGTCCTCACCAAGCTCGACGGCGACGCCCGCGGCGGTGCCGCACTGTCCGTGGCCTCGGTGACCGGCAAGCCGATCATGTTCGCCTCCACCGGCGAGGGCCTGACCGACTTCGAGGTCTTCCACCCGGACCGCATGGCCAGCCGCATCCTGGACCTCGGCGACGTCCTCACCCTGATCGAGCAGGCCGAGCAGAGCTGGGACAAGGATGAAGCGTCCCGGATGGCGAAGAAGTTCGCCGACCAGGAAGACTTCACCCTCGACGACTTCCTCGCCCAGATGCAGCAGATCCGCAAGATGGGCTCCATGAAGAAAATGCTCATGATGATGCCCGGCGCCGCCGGCATGCGTGAGCAGCTGGAAAACTTCGACGAACGCGAAATCGACCGGGTCGAAGCAATCGTCCGCTCCATGACCCCGCACGAGCGGGTTGCGCCCAAGATCATCAACGGCTCCCGCCGTGCCCGCATCGCCCGCGGTTCCGGCGTACACGTCTCCGAGGTCAACGGCCTGCTGGAACGTTTCGCGCAGGCGCAGAAGATGATGAAGAAAATGGCAGCAGGCGGCGGCATTCCGGGCATGCCCGGCATGGCAGGCCCCGGCGGCTTCGGCGGTGCGCGCAAGAAGCAGCAGGCAGCCAAGGGCAAGAAGAAGGCCAAGTCCGGCAACCCGGCCAAGGCAGCCCAGGAACGCGCGGCAGCAGAGGCCCGGGCCGCCGGTGCCCGCAAGGCACTGCCCACCGGCAGCGCCTTCGGCGCCCAGGACGCGGATTTCGATCCCGCGTCGCTGAACCTGCCCAAGGGCTTTGATAAGTTCCTCGGCAAGTAAGGACCAGCCATCCACCACGCAGCGCCGGACCCCTCGTCCGGCGTTGCGTGGTTAACGGCCGATGCGTGCTTCCACGGCACCACGGAACCCAGACACCAAAGGAAGGGACCAGCATGGCGGCACAGGGCCTGAGCGGCTTTTACGGGTCAGTCTTCCGGCGCAGCATTACGGCACGCGTCCTGGTCCGCACCACTGACGGCCGCGTACTGCTGCTGCGCAGCGGCAACGCCTGGGAGCTGCCCGGCGGTGTGGTGAAAAGCGGGGAAGATCCCCGCTCGGCCGCCCGCCGCATTGCCCGCGCCACCCTGGATCCGGAGTTCGACGTCGGCCGCGTCCTGGTGCTGGACTATGTGCAGGGAGTCCAGGGGCAGGGCGACTCCATCGCCTTCCTGTTCGACGGCGGTACGGTGACCACCTCCGTCACGGCCTTCACCGGAGCCGGCGGGGAGCGGGAGGCCCGTTTTGTTCCCCTGGAGGACTGCGGTGAGGGCCTGGACGAGGAGCGCCGGCACGCCGCGCTCCAGGCCCTGGAACTGGGCACCATCGTAGAGCTGGTGGACGGCGAGGCTGCCGCCCCGGCGCCGCTGGCAGCACCGTCGCTCCGCAGGATGATGCCCCCGGTTGAGGGCTTCTCCGGAATCCTTGGACGCTAGGAGTGGGCTTGCCTCGGGAACGTGTGGTGTTTGTGCACGGCGCCGGCAGTTTCGGTGCGGCCGCCTGGCCCCGGCAGCACGGGCTTGCCCTGGACTATGACTGCCTGTTCCTGAAGCGCCACGGCTATGACGCCGTCGCCGAACCGCTGCCGCCGGACCTGGAAGCTGACATTGCCATCCTCTGCGATGCGCTGGACGACGGCGGACACCTGGTGGCGCACTCGGCCGGTGCGGTTCCGGCCATGCTGGCTGCACTGCGGAATCCGGCAAAGGTCCACTCCCTGGTTTTATGCGAGCCTGCCGTGTTCTCCCTGACCCGGGACCTGCCGGCCACCGCCGCCCACCGCAACCTGCAGCAGCCCCTCTTTGATGACGCGCCGCTGGACATTGTTCCGGGCGTTCCCACGCTGGTCCTCACCGGCGGATGGGAGCCGCTGTACGAGGAGGTGGCGGATTTCCTGGTCTCCACCGGAGCCGAACACCGGCAGGTCGGCGGGAACCACCGGCCGCAGGACACGGACGCCGGCAGACAGGCGATCCGGGAGTTCCTCGCCCGGGGCCACCGGACGGGGGACAGCTGATGCTCGGACCGTCCATCCGGAACGCCGGCCCCGGCGATCTTCCCGTGCTGCCCGCGCTGGAAGCGGCCTCCGACACGTTGCTGGACGGGCTGCTGCCCGCAGGCTCCGGGGAGCTGCCGCCGCCTGCCACGGTTCAGGAGCTCGCCGCTTCCCTCCACCTCCTGGTGGGCGGCGATCCGCCCGTCGGCTTCGCCCGCCTCGAGGAGGTTGACGGCCAGGCCCACCTGGAGCAGCTTTCCGTACATCCCGATGCTGCCGGAGCCGGACTGGGCCGGGCGCTGGTTGAGGCCGCTCTCGGCTGGGCGCGGCAGCAGGGCTACACGTCCATGACACTGTGCACGTTTGCCGGGATTCCGTTCAATGCCCCGTTCTACGCCAGCTGCGGCTTCGAGGTTGTGGCGGAGCCCGACGGCGAACTGGCGGCGGTGCGGGAGCACGAAATCAGTCTGGGCCTGGATGCTCTGGGGGAGCGGGTCGCCATGCGTCGGGACCTGCTCAACCGACGAGGCCCGGCGCCCCGGCCGTCGTCGTCCGGGGCGTCCTAAGAGTAGGATTCCGCCAGTCCCAGGGGCAGCTCAGCCCGCCAGTACTGCCGCGCCAGCAGTACCCCGAGGACCATGAGAACGATGCCGATGGCCAGGAGGATCACCAGGGCAGCGGGGTGGTCGTAGGCCAGGGCGGAAAACGAGGCGCCGGTGAATGCTCCTCCGGACCCTCCGAGCCACAGGTCGAAGCGCCAGCGGAACGTGAGCCAGCGCCAGATTTCGCGCTGCGGCTCGTCCAGCCGGAGGTTATCGGCGGCGGCCAGCGCCAGATAGTGCTGCTTCTTGTGGTGGGAGACGAGAAGGGTGCCGGCGATTGCCGCGGCGAGGCCGCCGTAGAGCACCAGATTGACCCAGACCTGATCCCGCGTGGCGTCGCTGACGGTCGCAGGCCACCTGCCCCCGAGGGACAGTATGACGGGAACGGGAACGAGGACGATCCAGAAGGCCAGCGCCACACCCAGCCACGCCAAGTGGGCCCGCGGGGAGAGATAGGTGTTGGCGGAGACGACCGTTCCGCGCGCCGGACCTTGGGCGAGGGCTATGCCCACCCCGCCGCGCAGGACCCGTCCGATGGAGATGAAGCACATCGCGATCAGGAACAGGACCCCGGGGACGGAGGAGAGGACGCTGAGTTCGTCGATCTCGGAAGAGGAGGCGGGGACGAACGTTTCCGGAACCGGGACGTCATCATCCCACCAGGACGGATTGTAGGTATGGGAGAAGACGAACAGGTTCAAGGCCACCATAGCCGCGCCGAGCACCGCCAAGACGACGCCGATGCCGGTGACGACCCCCAGCACCCTGCGCTTTGTCCTTCCGCCGGATGGTTTGCGTTTTCTTTGGGCCGTTGACTGGCCCATCCCCGCTCCACTTCGCTTTGCACCCAGCATGCGGTTTCCCCCGTTGATATTTGTCCGCGGCCCATTGCCGTGCCGACCGTAACAGGCATGAGGTCGCCGGACAATGGCCCTTTTGTGCTGTTTCCGCCTACTTTGGGATTAGATGAAGCTTCAAGTAAACTCATTGCATGAACCTTCAAGTAAATGCCCGGGACCTGCTGCCCGCCGCTCTCGCCATGGGCACCGTGATGCTCAAGGTCGGCGACCTGGCGAACGTCTCCGCCTACTACCGCGCCGCCCTCGGTCTGGACGTGGTGGCGGAGTCCGACGGCGGCATGTACCTGGGCCGCGGGAGCGTTCCCCTGGTGCATCTGGCCCCGGGGCCGGACCTGCAGGTCGCTTCCCGTGGGGAGGCAGGCCTGTTCCATACCGCCATACTCTTTGAAACCCGGGCTGACCTCGCCGCTGCGGTTGCCTCGGCGGCCCGGTATGACCCGTCGGCCTTTGCCGGCTCCGCGGACCACCTCGTCAGCGAGGCGTTCTACTTCACCGACCCCGAAGGCAACGGCATCGAGCTCTACTATGACAAGCCCCGGGACACCTGGGGCTGGGACGAGACCGCGGCCGGCCGTGAGGTGCGGATGGCGTCGCTGCCGCTGTCTTCGCAGGCCTACTTCCGTGACCACCTCACCGAAGCGGCACTGGGTGGACTCCGGGCTGCCGATGCCGCCGTCGGGCACGTCCACCTGCAGGTGGGGGATACGGAAACCGCCGCCGCTTTCTATATCGACACGCTCGGGTTCGAACGGACAGCCGGCTTCCACGGACAGGCACTCTTTGTTTCCGCGGGCGGCTACCACCACCATATGGCGATGAACGTCTGGAACAGCCGCGGTGCCGGACCGCGCAGGGACACGCTGGGCCTGGGGGAGGTGCTCATCAGCGTTCCCGCAGCCGACGACGTCGCCGGGCTGGCGGACCGTCTCCGGCACGCCGGGATTTCCAGCCACTCCACCGGGGCGGAGCTGCGTTTCGAGGACCCGTGGCGCAACCGGCTGCGTGTTGCCGTCGCCTGAAAATCCGCGGATATCCGCCGCGGCCGCAAGAGTCGCCAAACATGGACTCATCTGGCACAATGGTCAGGTACTCGATCTGCGCGGACCCTCTCTCCGTGCATGCATCTTGTCCTTTTGAACCCCAACGTTATGGCCCGCCCCACGGGAGCAGAAGTACGGGTTCGCCCCATTTCAGATCAGGAGTGACCACAAAAGTGGCCGTAAAGATTCGCCTTAAGCGCCTTGGCAAGAAGTTCTCAGCACACTACCGCGTCGTTGTCATGGATTCCCGTGCCAAGCGCGATGGCCGTGCCATCGAAGAAATCGGACTGTACCGTCCGACCGAAGAGCCGTCGTACATCGACATCAAGTCGGACCGTGCGCAGTACTGGCTCGGCGTCGGTGCCCAGCCCACCGAGCAGGTCGCAGCACTGCTGAAGATCACCGGTGACTGGCAGAAGTTCAAGAACATCGAAGGCCAGGAAGGTACCCTGCGTACCAAGGCCCCGAAGGAGCCCTTCGTGGTTCCCGAAAAGAAGTCCGTGATTGTCCCCGAGGCCATCACCCCCAAGGCTAAGAAGGAAGAGGCCCCCGAGGCCTCCACCGAGGCTGAGGCAGAGTAACTTGCTCGCTGAAGCGCTGGAGCACCTCGTGCGCGGAATCG
The DNA here is from genome assembly GCF_025244925.1 of Arthrobacter zhaoxinii. Classification (NCBI taxonomy): domain Bacteria; kingdom Bacillati; phylum Actinomycetota; class Actinomycetes; order Micrococcales; family Micrococcaceae; genus Arthrobacter; species Arthrobacter zhaoxinii. The sequence continues at coordinate 2,185,256 of NZ_CP104275.1, read as the reverse complement.
TTGACAGTCCTGAGGACGTCAAGGTTTCCGCCAAGAGCAACCGTCGCGGGGAAACCCTCGAGGTTCGGGTTCACCAGGACGACCTCGGCCGGGTCATCGGCAGGCAGGGACGGACCGCACGCGCACTGCGCACGGTCATTGCAGCCCTTGCCAACGGTGAGCCGGTACGAGTGGACGTAGTGGACACGGACCGGCGCCGCTGATCTGAAAATGATCACCGACGGCGCAGCGGAAGCGAACAGTTCTTCACTGCAGTACCGGAAGTAGAGCAGTAACAGCAGTACACAGGATCCGGCCCCGACACCAGATAATGGTGAAGGGGCCGGATTTTTTTCAGGCGCCGGCCAACCCGGGCGACGAAAACCCCCACAGAGGAGATTCCATGCAGTTACAGGTGGCACGCATCGGCAAGCCGCACGGCATCCGCGGTGAAGTAACCGTCCAGGTGCTGACCGACGCACCGGAGGACCGCTTTGTCCCGGGCACAGAACTTACCGTCGAGCCGGCGGCAAAGGGCCCGCTGACGGTGATCAGCGCCCGGTGGAACAAGGACATCCTGCTGCTGGGGTTCGATGAAATCACGGACCGCAACGGTGCGGAGGAACTGCGCGGCGTCAAGCTGTTCATCGACACCGAAACGGTGGATGAGGACGACGACGACGAAGGCTGGTACGAGCACGAACTGGTGGGCCTGAAGGCACGGGTGGGCGACGACGTCGTCGGAACCGTCAGCGGCCTGCGTACCCTCACCGTCCAGGACCTGCTCGTGGTCGAGGACACCCGCGGCGAGGAGATCCTCGTGCCGTTCGTCGAGGCGATCGTCCCCGAAGTGAACATTGAGGACGGCTACGTGCTGCTGACCCCGCCGGAGGGCCTCTTCGAGCTGAACAAGCCCGAGGACAAAAAGGACGCAGCGCCGGCCGACACGAAGGAAGCCGGACAGTAAGTGCGTATCGACGTCGTCAGCATCTTCCCGGAGTACCTCGCCGCCCTGGAGCTGTCCCTGATCGGCAAGGCCCGGCAGGAAGGCCTGCTGGACCTGGCCGTCCATGACCTGCGGGACTTCACCACCGACCGGCACCGGACCGTGGACGACACCCCGTACGGCGGGGGAGCGGGCATGGTTATGAAGCCCGAACCGTGGGCGCAGGCGCTGGACGCGGTGGCCGGCGACGGCGACGAGCGGCCGGTCCTGATTGTCCCCTCGCCGGCCGGTGCCGTCTTCACCCAGGCCATGGCCTACGAGCTGGCCGAGGAAAAGCAGCTGGTCTTTGCCTGCGGCCGCTACGAGGGAATCGACGAGCGGGTGCTGGAATGGGCCGGGGAACGCTTCGATGTCCGTCCCGTCAGCCTCGGCGACTACGTGCTCAACGGCGGTGAAGTGGCGGTGCTGGCCATGGTGGAAGCCGTGGGCCGGCTGGTGCCCGGGGTCGTCGGCAATCCCGAGTCCCTGGTGGAGGAATCCCACTCGGACGGACTGCTGGAATACCCGGTGTACACCAAACCCTCCGCCTGGCGCGAGCGTGCGGTCCCGGAGGTCCTGCTCAGCGGAAACCACGGGAAGATCGCCCGGTTCCGGCGGGACGAACAGCTGCAGCGCACCGCAGCCCGCCGGCCGGATCTGCTCGAAAAGCTTGACGCCTCCACTCTGGACAAGGCCGACCGTGCCACCCTGGCGGCGCTGGGCTACGAGATCCGCGACGGCCGGGTCCACCCGCCGGCCTGACCCCGGCGCCGGATTGGTGCCGTTGAAGTGCGTGTGGCAAAATAGGGAGTTGTGTCATCTGGGTCCGTACCTGCCACAGGGGGAACGCGGCCAACAGATATGTACACACCGGCATTCCATCCTCGGTCCTGCCGGTCTTTTAGCTTCGACAGCATCCGTGCAGCCTTCGGGCGCATTCTTGCTGCCGTTACCAAAGTGAATGACCTGTGGCGTTCACCAGGAGTGATACACAATGCACATCCTAGATTCTGTTGACGCAGCTTCCCTGCGTACGGACATCCCCGAGTTCCGCGCCGGTGACACCGTCAAGGTTCACGTAAACATCATCGAAGGCAAGAACACCCGTGTTCAGGTCTTCCAGGGCTTCGTGCTCAAGCGCCAGGGTGATGGCCTCCGCGCGACCTTCACGGTCCGCAAGGTCAGCTTCGGCGTCGGCGTGGAGCGTACCTTCCCGGTACACTCCCCGGTCATCGACAAGCTCGAGGTTGTCTCCAAGGGCGACGTCCGCCGCGCGAAGCTGTACTACATGCGCGATCTGCGCGGCAAGGCAGCCAAGATCAAGGAAAAGCGCGACTTCCGTCCCGCCAAGTAACTTACTTGACTGCAGCATCCGCCTCCGGGGGTCCCCCCGCGAAGCACGCGAAACGCCGGCCCCGGTTTGTGGGCTGGCGTTTTGTGCTATGTGCTCTCGCCGCCGCCGTGATCCTCGCCGCACTCGTCCGGGCTTTCCTTTTCGACGTCTTCTACATCCCCTCGGACTCCATGCAGCCGCTGCTGGAACCCGGTGACCGGATCCTCGTGTCCCGCACCGCCTACGATACGGCGGAGATCCAGCGCGGCGACGTGGTGGTGTTCGACGGCCGGGGCTCGTTGGCCCCGCTGCACAGCGGACGCCCGGCCCTGGCCGACGCCGCCGTGACGGTCGGGCGCTGGCTCGGTCTGGCCGGCAGCGACACCGTCTACGTCAAACGGGTCATCGGCGTGGCGGGAGACCATGTGAGCTGCTGCTCCGACGGGGATCCCCGGATTACGGTCAACGGAACTCCGGTGGATGAGCCGTACGTTTATCCAGGTGACACTCCCAGCGACTCCGCGTTCGACGTCGTCGTCCCGGAAGGCAGGCTGTGGCTGCTCGGGGACCACCGCTCAGTCTCGGCGGATTCCCGCTCACTGCTGGGAGCTCCCGGCGGCGGCCTGATTTCCACCGAACGGGTGATCGGACAGGCCCAGCGGATTCTTTGGCCGCTCGAACGCGGTACCAATCTTGACCGGCTATCCTTAGGAGCCGAGTGGAACACGGAGAAATAAGAGGAAACGCAATGTCGCAGCAACCGGACCAGTCCCCTGACGGGACGCCCGGCTCCGGGGAACAGCGGAACCACGCAGCGAACGCGCCGAAGGAGAAAAAGCGCGGCTTCGGTGCCTGGCTCAGGGAAGTCCTCACCATCGTGGTCATAGCACTGGTGCTGTCCTTCCTGATCAAGACGTTCCTTTTCCGGGCGTTTTACATTCCCTCCGGATCCATGGAGGAGACACTGGAAATCAACGACCGTATCTTTGTGAACCTCCTGGTCCCCGAACCCATGGACCTGAACCGCGGCGACGTCGTCGTCTTCAAGGACACCAAGGGCTGGCTGCCGGAGACCCCTGAGAAGGCAGCCAATCCGGTCCGTGAGGCACTGACCTTTGTGGGGCTGCTGCCGGACGAGTCCCAGCAGCACCTGGTCAAGCGGGTCATCGGCACCGAAGGCGACCACGTGGTCTGCTGCGACTCCGAGGGCCGGATCACCGTCAACGGCGAACCCCTGGACGAGCCCTACCTGTACCCCGGCGCCACTCCCTCCGACATCCCCTTCGACGTGGTTGTCCCCGAAGGAAAGGTCTGGGTGATGGGCGACCACCGCAACGCCTCCGCGGATTCGCGGGAGCACCAGTACGGTGACGGCGGCGGCTTCGTGGACGTGAAGGACATTGAGGGCAAGGCCGTCGTCACGGCGTGGCCCCTGAACCGCGTCGGCGGGGTCAGCAGCTATCCGGAGGTCTTCGAGGACGTCCCCGAACCGAGCAGCGGCCAGTGAGTTCCACCGCCAAGGCCCCCACCCTGCGGCTCGAACGTACGTTCACCGCCTCCGGTCACCGGATCCTTGCCGGGTGCGACGAAGTCGGCCGCGGTGCCCTGGCCGGACCGGTGTCGGTGGGTCTGGTGGCCGTGGACCTGGCCAGCGCGCGGTCCCTCAAGGGCGTGCGCGACAGCAAGCTGCTTTCCGTGGCGGACCGGAATGCGCTGGTTCCGCAGATCAAGAAGTGGGCCCTCGCCTGGGGTGTCGGCCATGCGACCGCCGCCGAGATCGACCTGCACGGGCTGACGGCGGCCCTTCGGCTTGCCGGCACCCGCGCGTGGGATCAGGTGTGCCTGACGGTGTGCCCCGACGTTGTGCTGCTGGACGGCAATTACAACTGGCTCTCGCCCGAGCGGCAGGGCAGCCTCTTCGACGACTTCGAGGAACCGGCGGGCGGTCCTGCGGCGGCGGCCGGAGAAGGTTGCACCGCGCCCGTGCACACCCGGATCAAGGCGGACATGCAGTGCCTGAGCGTGGCAGCCGCCAGCGTGCTGGCGAAGGTTGAACGCGACGCCATGATGGTAGAGTTTGCCGCTTCGAACCCGCATTATTCATGGGAAATCAACAAGGGCTACGCAACCGGGTCTCACCGCGCAGCCATCGACGTCCACGGCCCCACGCCGCTGCACCGTATGTCCTGGCGGCTGGGTTCGAAGCCCCGCCCGGGCGAACCGGTGCTGGAGCCGGGGGACGACTTAAGCACAGTTGGGGGATGATAGGAATATGAGCGCCGAAGACCTTGAGAACTATGAAACGGACATGGAGCTCCAGCTGTACCGGGAGTACCGCGACGTCGTAGGCCTCTTCAGCTACGTGGTGGAAACCGAACGCCGTTTCTACCTGGCCAACCACGTCGATCTGCAGGCCCGGTCCGCCGACGGCGAGATCTACTTCGACCTCACACTGCAGGACGCCTGGGTCTGGGATGTCTACCGGTCCGCACGGTTCGTGAAGAGCGTGCGCGTCATTACCTTCAAGGACGTCAATGTGGAGGAACTGACCCGCAACGACGACCTCACTCTGCCCAAGGCGGACGAGCTCTAGCGTTTATCCCGCGTTCACGGGCACGGACGGAAGCCGGGTTTTGGCTTCCTCCCAGCTGCCCGAGGGGTGCCGGGGATCCTCGGCGGCGAGGCTGGACATCCAGCCCTCCACCATCTTTCCCCGGTGGTTCAGCAGGTAGGGAACGGCGACGGGCCGCGGGAAACCGCAGCGCCAGACCGTCTTATAGCTGCCGACGTTTCCCGCGTTCGCTTTCCACGTCACCACGTCCCAGTCCAGGTCCTCGAAGGCGTGGGCCGTTGCCAGCCGGACGGCACGCGACATCAGGCCGCGGCCACGGTATTCCGGCGAGGTGACGAAACCCAGGGAGCCCGAAGCGGCCCCTTCGAAGCGCAGGTCAATGGTTCCCGCATAGCGGCCGCCGACGTCGAGGGCCCAGGACACGGCGTTCTCCTGCGGAGCCGAGATGGTCTCCAGGTACTCCTGCGCCATCTCCGAGGTGTAATCCACCGGAACGGTGGTCCACCTGAGGGTCAACGGGTCAACACAGCGGGCATGGACGGCGTCGCGGTCAGCAGCTGTGTGCGGGCGGAGCAGGAGCGTGTCGTCGCGGAGCAGGGGAATCTCGAAAGCCATGCGCGACAGCCTAGCCGACGGCGCCCGGCCTACACTTTTCCCATGCCTGAATCCGAGCGGCCCGGTTTTGACGCAAATCTCCGCCTTTACGCGCAGATGGAGCCCGACGGCGCATCGCTGGCCCACCTGCTGTCCCTGCAGGACGCGCTGCCCGCAGGTACCCGGCGGGTGCCGCGCCGGCAGCTGCATGCAACACTGATCCACTTCGGGAAGGTGATGGACGTATATCGGGTCATCAGTGCAGAGACCGGCATTTCCCGCTCCGCCTATGACCAGCTTCTCGGCGGGTATATTGCCCGGACCGAGGCACTGCTGCCTCCCTCAGCCTTCCGGCTCGACCCGCTGGGGACCGCAGGGTTCGGGGCGAGGGGCTCAACCCTGGTGGTGGAATATCAGCCTTCCCTGGAACTTACTGCGCTGCATGGGGAGCTGTACGAGGTGCTGGTGGATTTCCTGGCCGCATGCGGCGTTTCCGATAGTGCGGCCTTTATGGCGTCGGACCCGAACTTTATGTTTGCCGCGGCCCTGCGTCCGCACATCACCCTGGCCCGCGGGTACCTTGGTGCGGTTCCGCCGCTGCGGCTGGAACCGGTAACCCTGACACCGATGCCGGTGGTGTACCCCGGACACTGAAGCTATCCGGGGTACACCGACCGGTTAGGGCCTAGGCCTTCCGGCGGCGGGCAATCACGACCAGTCCGGCTCCGAGAGCGAGAACGGCGGCACCGGCTACGGCGAGCCAGGTTCCGTTTGCGCCCGTGTGGGCGAGCCCTGCATCAGGCACGCGCTGGTCCGTGGTGCCTGCAACCGAGACGCGGGGGTCAGTGCTGCCTGCAGCAGGAGGGGTGGTGTCCGTTCCGGGCGGCGGCACTGCACCTGCCGGGGTGCTGGTCGGCGACGGGGTGGCGGTGGGTTTCGGGGTCACCTTGTCCGAGGGCTTGTCCGAGGGCGTCTCCGACGGGGTCTCCGACGGGGTGTCCGACGGGGTGGTTTCCGGAGTGGGGTTTTCGGAAGGCTTGTCCGTGGGGGTTTCCGAAGGGGTATCCGAAGGCTTGTTCGAAGGTGTGGGTTTCGGGGTGGGCTTTTCGGTGGGCTTGTCCGAGGGGGTCTCCGACGGGGTGTCCGACGGCTTGTCCGAAGGGGTGGGCTTCGGGGTGGGGTTTTCGGAGGGCTTTTCCGACGGGGTCTCCGAAGGGGTATCCGACGGTGTTTCCGAGGGCTTGTCCGAAGGTGTGGGTTTCGGGGTGGGCTTTTCGGTCGGCTTGTCCGTGGGGGTTTCGGACGGCTTGTCCGAAGGCGTGGGTTTGGGGGTGGGGTTTTCGGAAGGCTTGTCCGACGGGGTCTCGCACTCGGGCACGGTCATCAGATCTGCAAGTTCCTGATGCTTGTTGTCCTTCAACGTCGGATTCCCGGGGAAGGTGGCGTCCGGGTGGCGGAGCGTCTTGGGCCAGTCGTACGTTCCCTTGAATTCGAGTACATCCTGCTGGATGCCCCAGCCGGGCCCGCATACCTCGGAAGGAACCAGAGCCGATACATCCGTGAACCACTGGTGTCCGGGCTGCTTCGCCAGGAAGTTCTGTTCGCCCGAGTTCTCCCAGGCGGCAGGCTTCTTCGGGTCCAGCTTCTGGTACAGGTAGACACCTGTTTCCGTCACGGAGGTCCCGGTCGAAGGGGAATGGCTCGGCGGTTCCGTGGTGAGGGGACCCCCGGTTGCTGGCATGGCGGTAGCCAAGGCCGGCCCGCCGGTGGCAATCGACAGCCCTGCGATGGCTGCAAATCCGGCCACGAGAGCTGGTGTATTTCTCTTGCGGTTTTGCATGATTTCCTTTATGAGAATCGAATTACGCGTTTGCGTCGCTATCCTGACGGGCGTATCTCAGTGTTTCCTTCAGGAATTACGCAGGCTCCGGGCAAGACCCGCACAAAATTACGCTCGGACTCCTCGACACTGAGGGAACCGCGGCCCTGGGGGATGTACCCGGAACACCGAAAACGCTAGGGTCCTGCCATCGACTAGCGAGGGGACAGCGTGATGGATACTGCCGGACGGGTTGCCCTGGTTACCGGAGGGTCCGGCGGGATTGGAGCGGCTGTGGTCCGCCGCCTCGCCGCGGACGGCTATTCGGTGGGTGTGCACTACGCGCGGAACAACTTGACCGCAGACAGGGTCGTTGCCGACGCTGCCGCCGCCGGAGGACACGGCCTGGCCGTGGGCGGGGACGTGGGGGACGAAGCGGACATGGCCGCCGCGTTCGACGCCGTTGAGACAGCCTTCGGCGGAATAGACGTGGTCGTCAATGCCGCGGGCATCATGCTCCTTGGCCCTATCGCGGAACTGAGCCTGGCGGATCTGGACCGGATGCACCACACAAATATCCGGGGAACGTTCGTGGTCTCGCAGCAGGCAGCCCGTCGGATCCGTCCCGGCGGAGCAATCATTAACTTCTCCACCACCGTTACGCGCACCCAATACCCCGGCTACGGCGCCTACGTTGCCAGCAAGGCCGCGGTGGAAGGGATGACGCTCATCCTCGCGCGGGAACTGAAGGGGCGGAACATTACGGTCAACGCGGTGGCGCCCGGGCCGACGGCGACTGCGTTGTTCCTGGACGGGAAGGACGACGCCACCATCACGCGCCTCGCGGAGGCCCCGCCGCTCGAACGCCTGGGCGAACCCGGGGACATCGCGGAAACGGTGGCTTTCCTTGCCGGACCTGGCCGCTGGGTCAACGGCCAGGTCGTCTTCGCCAACGGCGGATTGGCCTGAACGCCGCGCCGGCGAACAGGGGCGGCAAACAGTCGGCAGCATGGAGTTCCGGGTCCCTCTAGGTTCTTCCTCCACAGGTAGGCATCAGGGCCCGGTCACGCCGCCATTCTCCACATGGCAGTGTCCCGCCGTGTCGGTTCCGCCCGCGGCAAGCCAATGTGGCGGGCATGAGAGCGAAAGATATTCTGGGAAGCCGGGGAGAAGAGCTGGCGGCGCGGTACCTGACAGAAGCGGGGCTGCGCGTCATTGACCGGAACTGGCGGTGTCCGGAGGGCGAAATCGACCTGGTCGCGGTGGACGGGGCCACCCTGGTGGTGGTGGAAGTGAAGACCCGCTCCTCCTTGGACTTCGGGCACCCCTTCGAAGCAATCGGTCAGGACAAAGTAGCCCGCCTCTATCTGTTGGCGGGGGCTTGGGCCAGGGCCAACAGTCGATACTTCACCCACCGCCGGATCGACGCGGTTTCGGTACTCGACGACGGCACCAATCCGCCCGTCGTGGAGCACCTGAGGGGAATTTCCTGATGGCGCTCGGACGGACCTACGGCATAGGACTCGTCGGCCTGCAGGGAAGAATCGTCGAGGTGGAGGCGGACATCGGCCAGTCCCTGCCGTCCTTCGTCCTGCTGGGGCTGCCCGATGCCTCCCTGAACGAAGCCCGGGACCGGGTGAAGTCAGCGGCGAAGAACGCGGGGCTGCCGCTGAGCCGCCGCCGGATCACCGTGAATCTGATGCCCGCAGACGTACCCAAGCACGGCTCCGGTTTTGACCTGGCCATTGCCGTCGCCGCACTTTGCGCCGGCGGCGTGCTGAGAAATCCGGGCCGGTGCGTTTTCCTGGCAGAACTCGGGCTGGACAGCAGGCTCCGCCCGATCCGGGGCGTCCTCCCGGCCGTCATGGCGGCGGTTGCCGCCGGATACACGGACATAGCCGTGGCAACGGAGAATGCCGAAGAAGCGGCCCTGGTTCCCGCGGCACGCGTCCGCGGTTACTCCTGCCTCGCTGCGGTGGCTGCGGACCTCGGAGCAGACCCCGAACAACTGAGTTTTCCGCCGCCGGTGACGCTTGGCGGAAAAGATGATGCGGAAGAAGAGGGCCCGGGCGGCAGGCCCAGGGTTCCCGACCTCGCAGACGTAGCAGGGCAGGCAGAAGCCAGGTTCGCTGTCGAGGTGGCCGCAGCCGGAGCGCACCACCTGCTGATGACAGGGCCGCCCGGAGCGGGAAAAACCATGCTGGCGGAGCGGCTGCCAGGGATTCTTCCGGATCTTCCCGACGACCAGGCAATGGAAGTCACCGCCATCCATTCCCTGGCCTGGCAGGGACATCCGTGCCGTTCCCTGCTCCGCAGGCCGCCCTTCGAGAGCCCGCACCACACCGCCTCCACAGCGGCAGTGATCGGCGGCGGTTCAGGGATTCCGCGTCCGGGGGCCGCGTCCCGCGCCCACCGCGGCGTGCTGTTCCTGGATGAAGCGCCCGAGTATGAACGGCGGGTCCTGGATGGGCTGCGCCAGCCGTTGGAGAGCGGGAAGCTGGTCCTGCACCGGGCGGCTGGAACTGCGGTGTACCCGGCACGCTTCCAGCTGGTGCTGGCGGCGAACCCCTGTCCCTGCGGATTGGCTGCGGGCAAAGGAATCGACTGCACCTGTACGCCGCAGCAGCGGCGCCGCTATTTCAGCCGGCTGTCCGGACCGCTGCTGGACCGGGTGGACCTGCAGCTTTCCGTGCAGCGGGTTTCCCTGGGCGACTATTTCGGCGGAGAGAGCACGGAAGCCAGTGTCACCGTGGCGGCCCGGGTGCAGGAGGCACGGAGGCTGCAACGGGACCGGCTGCGGCCGCTGGGCTGTGAAACGAATGCCGAGGTTCCGGGCACCCTGCTCCGGGAGAGCCTGCGGCCTCCGACCAAGGCGACTGCCGCGCTGGACCGGGCAATGGAACGGCAGCTGCTGACTGCGCGGGGCTATGACCGCGTCCTGCGGGTGGCCTGGACTGTCGCTGATCTCGGCGGGCACGGAACCCCGGACGCCGACGACGTCGGTCAGGCTCTCGCGTTCCGCCGGCAGGGTGCAGCAGCATGAGCGTCGATGAGGTGCTGACGGCACGGGCGGCGTTGTCCAGACTCTTCGAACCCTCGGACACGGTGGGCCTCGCCCTTGTGGCAGCCGCCGGCCCGGTTCAGGCGCTGCGGATCGCCACCGGGGAACAGGCGGCGCCGCCGGCAGTGGCCGCCGAAACAGCCGCCTACCTGTCGAGCGGCAGCGGACAGGGAAGCGCCCTGGCAGAGGGGCTTCAACGGTGGGCGCCCCGGGTGGCGGACCTGGCCCCGGGCCGGGACCTGGACGCGATACGCCGGCTGGGCGGTGAACTTCTTGTGCCGGAGGATTCCCGCTGGCCGGAGTCCCTGCGCCACTTGGAACTGGGCATGCCGTTGTGCCTGTGGGCGCGGGGAACGCTGGCACGGGGGCTGCCGGTATTGGAGCGGACGGTGGCGGTGGTCGGTTCCCGCGATGCCACCGGATACGGCTTATCCATTGCCGGTGACATCTCCGCGGGGCTGGCTAACCGCGGGTACACCGTGGTTTCGGGGGGAGCCTACGGAATTGATGCCCAGGCCCACCGTGCAGCCCTCGCTTCTGCTCCTTCCGAGGAGACCGCCACCATCGCAGTGATGGCGTGCGGTGCAGACCGGTTCTACCCGGCCGGCAATGACGACCTGCTGCGCACCGTCGCTGCCCGCGGGCTGCTGCTGTCCGAGGTTCCGCCCGGGTCGGCGCCCACCCGCTGGAGATTCCTGCAGCGCAATCGGATCATTGCCGCACTGAGCGCCGTCACCGTGGTGGTCGAGGCACGGTGGCGGTCCGGCGCCCTGAACACCGCCCATCACGCCGCCGGGTTGGGCCGGGAAGTCGGCGCCGTGCCGGGGTCGGTGTACTCGGCCAACTCCGCCGGCTGCCACCGCCTGCTGCGTGACGGAAGTGCGGTCTGTGTGACTGACGCACAGGAAGTTGCCGAGCTGGCGCAGCCGCTGGGCACCACAGCAGCGGACACCACCGCGGTGGATACCGAGCAGTCCGGTGCCGCGCGGGAGGGTGTCGGTACGCAGGCGGATGCCCGCACCGGGGAGCCGGGAGGAGACGGCGGCAAGGGCGGAAACCGCCGGGCCGTTCAGGACGGACTGGCCGTGGAGGACCTGCTCCTGCTGGACGCGCTCCCGGTGCGCAGCGGAACGACCATCGACAAGCTGGCCACCGTCGCGGGCCTGTCCCCGCCGGGGGTTCGCGCCGGACTGGCCCGCCTGGAACTCGAAGGCCTGGCGGTACGGACCGGCGCGGACTTGTGGCGCCGCGGCCGGCACTAGCTGCAACCCACCCTGCACAACTCCGCTTCACCGCACCAGAAAGGAAACACCATCATGACCACGCATAAAATCGTCACCTCCCCGATAGGGGTGCTCACCCTCGTCGCCCTGGACGGCGTCCTGACGTCCGTCCGGCTCGGACCGCCGCCCGTACCGGCCGGGGGAGGGACGCCGTACGGGATGGCAGCAGAGGACGGCTTTGAAGACATCGAACGCCAACTCACCGAGTACTTCGAGGGCACACGGTGCTGCTTCGCCGTGGACACCAACCCGCAGGGCACCGAGTTCCAGCGCAGGGTATGGGAGCAGGTAGCGGCCATTGGCTACGGATCGACGGCAAGTTACAAGGAACTGGCGGTCCAGCTTGGTGATGCGGCCAAGGCCCGCAGCGTCGGCGCCGCCCTGGCCCACAACCCTTTGAATCTGGTGGTTCCCACCCACCGTGTCGTCGGGTCCCGCGGCGCGTTGACCGGATACTCCGGCGGAGTCGACGCCAAGCGGTACCTGCTCGACCTGGAGCAGGCGCCGCAGACAGAGCATCTGCGCCGTACCTGCCGGCGTGCCGACAGCGTGCCTGCTTGAACGGCGGCGGCAAAGAGAGAACAGTGAAGAGGTGACATCAAAAGCAACCGCCACGGGCTGGCCGGCGGAATTCCGATCTGCCCTCGAAGGGTTCTGCCGGTACCTGACGGCAGAGCGCGGCCGGTCGGAACATACGGTGCGTGCCTACGAGTCGGACGTGTCCAAACTGCTCGACTATGCCGCGGCCTCCGGCGCCGGATCCCTGAAGGAACTGGACCTGGGCATCCTGCGGGGCTGGCTGGGGGAACTCAGCTCCGGGGGACAGGCCCGCTCCACACTGGCCCGCCGCGCAGCAACGGCCCGCAGCTTCAGTAACTGGGCGCTGCGCGAGGAACTGATCAGTGAGAACCCGGCCCTGCGGCTGAAGGCACCCAAGAAGGAAAAGACACTTCCCGGCGTGCTGCGCAGCAGTCAGCTGGATGACCTGTTCGAAACCCTGCAGGCAGCTGCCGCCGAGGGCGGCCCCGTAGCCCTGCGGGACCGTGCGATGGTGGAGCTGCTCTACGCCACGGGCATCCGGGTGGGGGAGCTCGCCGGCCTGGACGTCGATGACCTCGATCCTGACCGCCGGACACTGACCGTGCTGGGCAAAGGCAACAAGGAACGCACGGTCCCGTACGGGCTCCCCGCCGCTCTGGCGGTCGACGACTGGCTTCGCCGCGGCCGCCCCGGAATGGCCACGGGGGACAGCGGTCCCGCACTGTTCCTCGGCAAGCGGGGCGGACGCGTGGACCAGCGCCAGGTCCGCAGCGTCGTCGCAGAACTGCTGGAAACTGTGCCGGACACCTCCGCCTCCGGACCGCACGCCCTCCGCCACTCGGCGGCGACCCATCTGCTCGACGGCGGTGCGGACCTGCGAGCCGTCCAGGAAATCCTGGGCCACTCGTCGCTTGCCACCACTCAGCTCTATACCCATGTGTCCGTGGACCGGCTGCGCCAGAGCTACAGCCAGGCCCATCCGCGGGCCTGACGTCCGGCCGAACGGCACCGGTTCTGCGGCTGGATCATCCATGCCGGCCAGGGGCAGAAGGCTACATTGGCGCATCGCCGTAACTTGCGGCACAATGATGGACAGCGGACACATACGGCTCGATATCCGTCCATACAGCAAGGTCGTTGGGGAAGACGTACCTACAGCTATGGAGGATGGAATGTCTGATGTGATGGCGCGCGGAGTACTGTTTGTGCACTCTGCCCCTTCCGCGTTGTGCCCCCATATCGAGTGGGCCATCGGATCCGTCGTGGAAAAGCGAACGGATCTTCAGTGGTTCCCTCAGCCGGCCGCGCCGGGAATGGTACGGGCCGAAATCGCCTGGACCGGGCCCCAGGGCACCGGTTCCCTCCTTGCGTCCGCACTTCGCGGCTGGGCGCACCTCCGCTATGAGGTGACCGAGGACCAAAGCCCCGGAGCAGACGGCAGCCGCTGGGCCCACACCCCTGAGCTGGGCATCTTCCATGCGGCCACCGATGTGCACGGCAACATCATGATTTCCGAAAACCGCATCCGGTACGCGTATGAAAACGGCGCCGGCGATCCCTCCGCGGTCTACCATGAACTTTCGCTGGCCCTGGGCGAAGCCTGGGACGATGAACTCGAGCCGTTCCGGCACGCCGCGGACGGCGCTCCGGTGCGGTGGCTCCACCAGGTCGGCTAGTTCGAACACTCCGTAGCCCCAACGCAACAGGCGTCCGGTCCCCGCAGGGACCGGACGCCTGTTGCGTTGGCGGAGCTTTTTAGCGGCTGCGCAGTACGGCGACGGCGTTGTGTCCGCCGAAGCCGAAGGAATTGCTGAGCGCGACAATGTCTCCGCCGCGCAGCTGGCGGCTGGAGGTCACGACGTCGAGCGGGATTTCCGGATCCTGGTTCTCCAGGTTGATGGTGGCCGGTGCCTGCCGTTCGTAAACCGCGAGGGCGGTCAGGACGGCCTCGACTGCACCGGAGGCACCCAGGAGGTGGCCCATCTGCGACTTCGTGGCGGACACGGCAACCCCGTCGAGGGCCGTGCCCAGGGCTGCCTTGAGTGCTGTGTATTCCGGCTTGTCACCGACGGGAGTGGAGGTGGCGTGCGCATTCACGTGGACGACGTCCTCGGCCTGGGCCTGCGCGTCGAGGAGTGCGCCCTTCAGTGCGCGGGTGGCGCCCAGGCCCTCGGGGTCGGGGGCGGTGATGTGGTACGCGTCGGCAGTGACCGCGGTCCCGGCGAGCTCGGCGTAGATCCGCGCTCCGCGGGCCAGGGCATGCTCTTCGCTTTCAAGCACCAGGGCGCCGGCACCCTCACCCATAACAAAGCCGTCACGGTCGCGGTCGTAGGGCCGGGAGGCACGTGCGGGGTCGTCGTTGCGCTTGGACAGTGCCTGCATGGAGGCGAACGAGGCCAGCGGCATCGGGTGGATGCACGCTTCCGCACCGCCGGCGACGACGATGTCGGCCTTGCCGGAACGGATCATGTCCAGGCCCTGATGCAGGGCTTCGGTTCCGGAGGCGCAGGCGGAGACAGGGGTGTGCGCGCCGGCACGGGCACCCAGGTCGAGGCTGACGGCGGCAGCAGGGCCGTTGGGCATCAGCATCGGTACGGTCATGGGCAGGACGCGGCGGGGTCCCTTTTCGCGCAGGGTGTCCCAGGCGTCCAGCAGGGTCCAGATGCCGCCGATGCCGGTGGCGAAGGCCACTCCGAGGCGGTCCTTGTCGATATCGCCGTCCAGGCCCGAGTCGGCCCACGCTTCGCGGGCGGCGACGACGGCGAACTGGGTGGAGGGGTCCATCCGCTTGGCTTCAACGCGGGAAAGGACGTCGGTGGCAGGAGTGGAGGCCCGCGCCGCGAAGGTCACCGGGAGGGAGTATTTCTGCACCCACTCGTCTTCGAGCGTGCGGGCGCCGGAGACGCCCTGGAGTGCGTTCTTCCACATGGTGGGAACGTCCCCGCCGATCGGCGTGGTGGCGCCAAGGCCTGTGATGACTACTTTGCGGGCCATGATTCACTCTCTTGAAGCAGTTGCGGGTGCAGGTTCCGGCGGAGCCGGGCGGCCGCCGCGGGGCAGCGGCCGCCGGAGGGTTAAGCCTGGGCGTTGGAGATGAAGTCCACGGCGTCGCCGACGGTCTTCAGGTTCTTGACCTCTTCGTCCGGGATGCGTACGCCGAACTTCTCTTCAGCGTTGACGACGATGGTCATCATGGAAATGGAGTCGATGTCCAGGTCGTCGGTGAAGGACTTGTCCAGCTCGACGGCCTCGGGGGCCAGGCCGGTCTCTTCGTTGACGATCTCGGCGAGGCCGGCCAGGATTTCTTCGTTGCTAGCCATGTTGGCTCCTTTTCTTGTAGTGCCGGTCCGGGACCGGTTCGGGTTTCCAACCGCCGAAGCGGTGTGGTTTGAGGGGCTGTACCGGCGGAGCCGGGGCAGCGGGCGGGGAAGTTAGGGAAGGACGACGACCTGCGCGCCGAACACCAGTCCGGCACCGAAACCGATCTGCAGCGACAGTTTGCCGCTCAGTTCCGGGTTTTCCTTCAGCAGCCGGTAGGTAGCCAGCGGAATGGACGCGGCGGAGGTGTTTCCGGCGTCGGCGATGTCGCGGGCAATGATGACCGACTCGGGCAGCTTCAGCTGCTTGGCCATCTCGTCGATGATGCGCATGTTGGCCTGGTGGGGGACGAAGGCGGAGAGATCCTCGGCGGTGATGCCCGCGGCGTCGAGCGCCTGCTGGGCCGCCTTGGCCATCTCCCACACAGCCCAGCGGAACACGGTCTGGCCGTCCTGGCGCAGGGTGGGCCAGAGCTTGGTCTCACGCTCGGAGAGGTCCGCGGGGCTCATGCCGCCGTCGGCCTCGGCGGCGAGGGAGAGTTCACGCACGTCCAGCATTGAGTGGGTCATGCCGATCGCACCGGACTTGCTGCCGTCCGAGCCCCAGACGGACGGCGCGATGCCGGGGGTGTCCGAGGGGCCGACGACGACGGCGCCGGCACCGTCACCGAGCAGGAACGAGATGGTGCGTTCCGTGTTGTCGATGAAGTCGGAGAGCTTCTCCACGCCGATGACCAGCACGTAAGTGGCGGCACCGGAGCGGACCAGCGCGTCGGCCTGGGCAATGCCGTAGCAGTACCCGGCGCAGGCGGCCGAGACATCGTAGGCCGGTGCCGGCGTGGCTCCCAGCCGTTCGGTGATCTGGGTGGCGGCCGACGGTGTGGCATACGGATGGGTGACGGTGGAAACGATGACTGCACCCAGCTGCGAACCGTCGATGCCGGCGTTCTTCAGTGCCTCGCGGCCGGCGGCTTCGGCCATGTCCACCACTGAGGTGCCCTTGTCCGCGCGGTGCCGGGTCACGATGCCGGTGCGCTGGCGGATCCACTCATCGGAGGAGTCGATCCACTGGCAGACGTCCTCGTTGCTGACAATGACATCCGGCCGGAAGGCGCCGATGCCGTGGATCCGGCTGAATTCGTTGACGGGTGACTGCTTCAGGGTGGGCGTGCTCACGCGTTACCTTCTCCGGTTGTTGCTGCAGTTCCGGCATGCTCACGAATGAACTCCCGGGCAGCGGTTAGATCTTCTGGGGATTTCAGGGCCAGGGTCGGAACACCCTTCATGCCGCGGCGGGCCAGTCCGGTGAGGGTTCCGGCCGGCGGCAGTTCCAGCAGGCCGGTCACGCCCATGGCGAGCATGTTCTCCATGCACAGGTCCCAGCGGACCGGGCGGGACACCTGGGCGATCAGGCTGTCCAGGTTCGCGTCGCCGGACACCACGGCGGCGCCGTCGCGGTTCGACAGCAGCGTGGCCAGCGGCGCCTGCGGCGTCAGGGACGGACGCAGTTCTTCCAGGACGGTGACGGCCGGTGCCATGTGGGACGTGTGGAAGGCGCCGGCGACCTTCAGCGGGATGACGCGTGCCTTGGCCGGCGGTGCTGCGGTAAGGACCTCGAGCTGGTTGTGCGTTCCCGCTGCGACGGTCTGCCCGCCGCCGTTCGCGTTGGCTGCCGTGAGTCCGGCCGCTTCCAGTACGGCGGCGACGTCGTCGGGGTCCCCGCCGAGAATGGCACTCATGCCGGTGGGTTCGACCGCTGCGGCCCGGGCCATGGCGTTGGCCCGTTCCCGGACGAACACCAGGGCATCCTTTTCCGGGAGCGCGCCGGCGATGGCCGAGGCGGTGATTTCGCCGACGGAGTGGCCGGCCAGGACGGTGGAGGAAGTCAGCGCCGCGGGGTCCAGCAGCAGGCGGGCGGCCATGAGGCCGGCGGCCACGATCAGCGGCTGCGCGACGGCGGTGTCCTTGATGGTGTCCTCGTCGGAGACCGTGCCGTGGGCTATCAGGTCCAGGCCGGCGACGTCGCTGAGCGCTGAGAGGTGATCCCGCACGCCGGGCAGTTCAAGCCACGGCGCGAGGAATCCTGGCGTTTGGGACCCCTGGCCGGGGCAGACAATTGCAAGCACGTATACAGCTTTCCAAACATAGGGGACGGGACCGGGTGTTTGCGTAGACCAAGCTCCCCGGACGGCTTTGTAGGAAGTCTACAAGCCGGGGGCGGTGTCCGGGCAGGGGTCAGAGGCGGGCCGCAGGCTTCTCCGGGACCGCTTTTCCGGCCGGAGCCAGGCGTCCGACCACGAGCGCGGTCTGCAGTACGAAGGCTTCCCGCGGCAGCATCGGATCCCAGCCGGTCACGTCGCAGACGCGCCGCAGCCGGTAGCGGACCGTGTTGGCGTGGACAAAGAGTTCACGTGCCGTGGCCTCCAGGGAGTGGCCGAGCGACAGATACGCGCTCAGGGTCTCGGCCAGGCCGTTGGAGGCGCCCAGCAGGGGCGTGTAGATGCTCTCAACAAGGGCCTTGCGCGCAGTGTCGTCGCCGGACATCACCCGTTCGGGCCACAGGTCGTCGGCCGCGACCGGACGGGGCGCGGCAGGCCAGGCGCGGGCGGCGGTCAGTCCGGCGAACGCCGCCTGGGCGGACGGTCCGGCGTCGACGAGCGACGGGGCGGGCGGGCCGTACACCACCGGTCCCGGACCGAAGAGTTCGGACAGGCGGGTATAGGAGAAGGCCTTGTCTTCCAGGCCGCCCAGGACCAGGATCAGCCGTTCGCCCTGGATTCCGACGAGGGTGTCTTCGGCCAGCCGGCCCGTGGCCCGGCGGAGTTCGTTCACGAAGGTGGCATTGGCTTCGGCCGGCGAGCCGCCGACCATAACGGTCACCGGTGCTGTCGAGCTCCAGCCGACGGCGGCAATCCGGGAGCGCAGTGCGTCGGAACTCTCGCCGCGCAGGATGGCATCCACGACAAGTGCCTCGAGCCGGGTGTCCCAGGCTCCGCGGGTTTCGGCCGCACGGGCGTAGACATCCGCCGCGGCGAAGGCCACTTCCCGCGAGTAGCGCAGCACCGCTTCGCGCAGCTTGGACTGCACCTCGCTGCCGGCCAGTTCGGGCACCCGGTCCTCCACGACCTGGACCACCACGCGGATCAGCTGCAGTGCTTTCTGGAGGCTGATCGAGCGGGTGAGCTCGGTCGGTGCGGTGCCGAAGACGTCGCTGAGGACCCAGGCGGGGGAGGCGGGTCGCTGGTACCAGTTCACGAAGGACGCGATGCCCTTCTGGGCGACCATTCCCAGCGCGGAGCGCTCGTCCGGGCGGAGGCCCCGGTACCAGGGCAGGGAGATGTCCAGCTGCTGCAGGGTGGCAGTCGAAAGCCTGCCGATATTCGCTTTCAGGCGCTCGACGGTGGGCTGGTCTGCTTCCGGGGGTGCCGAGGCAGCGGACTGAGGGGGACGCACTGGCATACCTGCGAGCTTACGGCCTGCGGGAGTGAACCGCTATTTTGTGTGAAGGCTACAAGTTGGCTAGGCGGGCAGCTGAGGTTTAACCCCGGGTCATGTCCGCTGCCACCTGCGGCGCACCGGGGTCCTCAGGCAAAGAAAAGGGAACCGCCGCAGATGCGGCGGTTCCCTTTTCTTTAGCCCGGTGGAGAGGCAGAACGCTTAAGCGTCGCCCCCGGCGTTTCCGCTGGTACCGGCGTTGACGTCCAGCAGGTGGTACTTCTCCATTGCCTCCTTGGGGGCATTGGCGTCGACTTCACCGCGGCGGGCGAGCATCTCGAGTGCGCGCACCACCATCGAGTGGCTGTCGATCTTGAAGTACCGGCGTGCAGCTGCACGGGTGTCCGCGAAACCGAAGTCATCGGCACCGAGGGTGGCGAATTCGTTCGGCAGGAACTGGCGGATCTGGTCCGGGACGGCCTTCATGTAGTCCGTGGACGCAACGATCGGTCCGGTTGCCCCGGCCAGCTGCTGGGTCACGAACGGCACCCGCGGCTCGGAGCCGGGATTCAGGAAGGCTTCCTCCTCGGCGGCAAGGCCGTCGCGGCGGAGTTCGTTCCAGGAGGTTACGGACCAGACATCGGCCGAAACACCCCAGTCCTCAGCCAGGAGCTTCTGGGCTTCCAGTGCCCACGGCACGGCAACGCCGGAGGCCAGCAGCTGGGTGCGGGGTCCGTCGATTTTCGCCGGGGCCAGCAGGTAGATGCCCTTGATGATGCCTTCCACGTCCAGGTCCTCGGGGGCCTTGGGCTGCTGGATCGGCTCGTTGTAGACCATGAGGTTGTAGATGACGTTCGGATCCTGTGAATCCGGACCGTACATCTCCTCGAGGCCGTGCCGGATGATGTGTCCGATCTCGTAGCCGTACGCCGGATCGTAGGTCTTCACCGCGGGGTTGGTGGAGGCCAGGATCGGCGAGTGGCCGTCGGCGTGCTGCAGGCCTTCACCGGTCAGGGTGGTGCGGCCGGCGGTGGCCGAGATCAGGAATCCGCGTGCCATCTGGTCGGTGGCCGCCCAGATGTAGTCGGCGGTGCGCTGGAAGCCGAACATCGAGTAGAACACGTAGACCGGAATCAGCGGCTCGCCGTGGGTGGCGTAGGAGGTGCCTGCCGCGGTGAATGCCGCGATCGAGCCTGCCTCGTTGATACCCACGTGCACAATCTGGCCCTGCGGGGACTCCTTGTAGGCCAGGACGAGGTCCCGGTCCACGGACAGGTAGTTCTGGCCCTTGGGGTTGTAGATCTTGGCCGTGGGGAAGAACGAGTCCATGCCGAAGGTTCGGGCCTCATCGGGAATGATCGGCACAATGCGCTTGCCGAATTCCTTGTCCCGCATCAGGTCCTTGAGCAGGCGGACGAAGGCCATGGTGGTGGCTGCCAGCTGCTTGCCGGAGCCGCGGTTGGCTACTTCGTAGGCCTTCTCATCCGGAAGGTGGACCGGCTCGTGCTGAACCCGGCGCTCGGGGACGTTGCCGCCCAGCTCGCGGCGGCGTTCCAGCATGTACTTGATCTCGGGGGCATCCGCTCCCGGGTTGTAGTACGGAGGCTGGTACGGATCGGCTTCGAGCTGCTCGTCGCTGATCGGGATCCGCAGGTGGTCGCGGAAGGCCTTCAGATCGTCGAGGGTGAGCTTCTTCATCTGGTGGGTCGCGTTGCGGCCCTCGAAGTGCGTGCCCAGGCCGTAGCCCTTAACCGTGTGGGCCAGGATGACCGTCGGGGCGCCCTTGAATTCCATGGCGGCCTTGTACGCGGCGTAGACCTTGCGGTAGTCGTGGCCGCCGCGCTTGAGGTTCCAGATTTCCTCGTCGGTCAGGTTGGCAACCAGTTCCTTGGTCTCCGGGCTCTTGCCGAAGAAGTGCTCGCGCACGAATCCGCCGGACTCGGCCTTGTAGGTCTGGTAGTCGCCGTCGGGGGTGGCATTCATGATGTCCACCAGCGAGCCGTCCTTGTCGCGCTGAAGCAGGTCATCCCACTCGCGGCCCCAGACAACCTTGATGACGTTCCAGCCGGCTCCGCGGAAGAAGGCTTCCAGTTCCTGCATGATCTTGCCGTTGCCGCGGACCGGACCGTCGAGGCGCTGCAGGTTGCAGTTGATGACGAAGGTCAGGTTGTCGAGCTTGTCGTTGGCGGCAAGCTGGAGCAGGCCGCGCGATTCCGGCTCGTCCATTTCGCCGTCGCCGAGGAACGCCCACACGTGCTGTTCGGAGGTGTCCTTGATGCCGCGGTTCTGCAGGTAGCGGTTGGACTGCGCCTGGTAGATGGCATTCATGGGGCCGATGCCCATGGAAACCGTCGGGAACTCCCAGAAGTCCGGCATGCTGCGCGGATGCGGGTAGGAGGACAGGGCGTGTCCCTCACGGGACTTCTCCTGGCGGAAGCCGTCCATGTCCTCTTCGGACAGGCGGCCTTCAAGGAAGGCGCGGGCATACATGCCGGGGGAAGCGTGACCCTGGAAATAAATCTGGTCTCCGCCGCCCGGATGGTCCTTGCCCCGGAAGAAGTGGTTCATGCCCACTTCGTACAGGGTTGCCGCTCCGGCGTACGTGGAAATGTGTCCGCCGACGCCGATTCCCGGGCGCTGGGCCCGGTGCACCATGATGGCGGCATTCCACCGCAGCCAGGCGCGGTATCGCCGTTCGATTTCCTCGTCGCCGGGGAATTCAGGTTCCTGATCAACCGGGATGGTGTTGACGTAGTCGGTGGTGGTTACCATCGGCACGCCCACGCTCTGGGAACCGGCACGCTGGAGCAGCGAACGCATAATGTACTGTGCGCGTTCAGTGCCCTGCGAACGGATCAGTTCATCAAGTGATTCGATCCATTCTGCGGTTTCCTCAGGATCACGGTCCGGTAGCTGGTTTGTTAACCCGCTCAGGATGTCCGTTGTGTCTTCTGCGGCCACGGCCAACCTCTCTCATGTACAGATTGTGTCTGCGACATTATTCTGTGGGATCCGGCCGGTGTCCGCCGGATCTTCGCTTGCGCGTATGCGCGCCTCGGCGCCCAAACCTGCTTTCATTCCACTGTAGTCCCGAGCCGCCGTTGTTGCGTAGCCTGCACGGAAGTCATCGCTGACGGCGTACAGCCCCAAAACCCTTGATGCCGGCGGGGTTTAGGTGTTTCGTTGACTCTGAGACCGCGCAGATCAGGCAAATGTGTGATTCCCTTGTATTTATGCAGTCAACCAGGAGGAGTGAAGTGAGCGAGGCCGAGGCCGTCACTGAGGAAAACGTGGCGAGCAGATTGGGTTTCAAGGACGGTGACCTGGTCCAGGAGTACGGCTACGACGAGGATGTGGACTTCGACTTCCGCGAGGACCTCGAGGACCTCATCGGCGGCGAGCTGCTGACCGAAGACGACCACGATGTAGTGGACGGCGTCATCCTCTGGTGGCGTGCCGACGACGGCGACCTCGTGGATGCGCTGGTCGATTCGCTGACCACGCTCGACGACGGCGGCGTGGTCTGGGTCCTGACCCCGAAGTCCGGACGGGACGGCTACGTTCCCCCCGCCGACATCGAGGAAGCGGCCCCCACTGCGGGACTGCACGTCACGACGTCTCCGGGAGTCACCGAGGACTGGGCCGCTACGCGCCTGGTGAGCCGACGCAAGAAGTGACTGCGCACCTGCCCACGGCAGGTGCTGCTGTTCCGGATTTCTGCCTCCCCAACCAGTTTGGCGAGGCTGTTCGGCTGGAAGGCCTGCGGGGCTCCGGCGTCGTGCTGGTCTTTTTTCCTTTTGCGTTCTCCCAGGTGTGCCGCGGTGAACTAGCCGAGCTGGAGGCCGAACGGGCGCTGTTTGACGACGCCGGCGTGCGCCTTCTGGCGGTGTCCTGTGATTCGAAATACACGCTGCGGGCGTGGGGGGAGCAGGAAGGCTTCGGTTTCGACCTGCTGTCCGATTTCTGGCCCCACGGAGCCACGGCCAGGGCGTTCGGGGCCTTTGACGAGCGTTTAGGCCTGGCGCAGCGTGCCAGCTTCGTCATTGACGGGCAGGGAATGCTCCGTGCCTGTATCCGCTCCGAGCCCGGCGCCGCCCGCCCGCTCGAGCAGTACCGCGCTGCTTTGGAGGAACTGTGAGCGAACAGCCAGAACCAAAGGACTCCCGCCCGGGCCTCGGCCTTACGGGCTTCGCCAGGGGCCGGGCGCTCGACTCCGTTCCGGCGCCCACGGAGGAGGAACTGCGGCTGCTCGGGCGCGCCGCCGGTTATCTGGGCGGACAGCGGCTGGCGCTGCTGACCGGGGCAGGGTTGAGTACCGACTCCGGCATTCCCGATTACCGGGGCCCCGACGCGCCGCCGCGCAACCCGCTGACCTATCAGCAGTTCGTCTCGGATGCGGACCTCCGGCGGCGGTACTGGGCGCGCAACCACATCGGCTGGCACCATCTGCGCCATGCCGTGCCCAACCCCGGCCACGCGGCGGCGGCGGAACTGGAACGGCGGGGACTGCTGTCCGGCCTGATCACCCAGAACGTGGACCGGCTGCACACGGACGCCGGCAGTGTCAGTGTCATCGACCTGCACGGGCGCTACGACCGCGTGGTGTGCCTGAACTGCCGCTCCGGGTTCTCCCGCTCCGAGGTTGCCGAGCTGCTGCAGGAGCTGAACCCCGGCTACCTCGACCGGGTACGTCTGGACGGCGGAATCGCCCCGGACGCCGACGCGGACATCGCCGATACCGATGACTTCTTGGTGGCCGACTGCCCGGTCTGCGGCGGGATGCTCAAACCCGACTTCGTGTACTTCGGGGAAAACGTCCCGAAGGACAGGGTGGCCCGCGCCTATGCGGTGGTGGACGACGCCGGTGCCCTCCTGGTGGCGGGCTCCTCCCTGACGGTGATGAGCGGCCTCCGCTTTGTCCGGTACGCCGTAAAGGCCGGCAAGCCGGTGGTCATCATCAACCGGGGCACCACCCGCGGGGATCCGCTGGCTACCCTGAAGATCGACATGGGCGTCAGCACCGCCCTGACCTGGCTGGCGGAAAACCTCCCTGACCTGCCGGCAGGGACCCCCGGAAGCACCGATTAGGCATCCGTCCCGATTCTGGGGTAATGTAGTTCCTCGTGATGCAGGGCCGTGGAGAACTTTCCGCGGCGTCCCGGCACCATGATTCGGGTCTTTAGCTCAGCTGGTAGAGCGCCACGTTTACACCGTGGATGTCATCGGTTCGATCCCGGTAGGACCCACAAGATCAACCGTCGTTACTTTCCGCACATGCGGGAGGTAACGGCGGTTTTTTGTCGTTTAAGCCAGAGGACCTCCACTCGAGGGAAGAAAAGAAAGAAGGCGGAACAGGACAAAGGGGTTAATGACTGAGTCATTAAAGACGCGGAAGACCGTCTGCTCGATGCTGGCCGGGCTGCTCCTGCTGGCGGGCTGCGCAGGGCCGGAGGACGCCCCGGTGACGGAGCCGGCCGGGACGGATCCCGAGGACAGTGCCGTTCAACCGGCGCCTCCGCCCGACCCGCTTGCCGCCGAGCTTGAACAGGTGGCCGCGGACACCGGGGCGGACTTCTCCGTCGCCGTCCAGGACAACCGCACCGGCGCTTCCTGGAGCTATAACCCGCAGGGACGCTACCTCGAAGCGAGCCTGGTGAAGGTTCCCATCCTCCTCACACTGGTCCGGCAGGCGACCGAGGAACAGCGCAGCCTCACGGCGGAGGAGGAGAGCCTGGCGGCGATGATGATCGAATACAGCGACAATGAGGCCACCAGCGAGCTCTACAGCAGGGTGGGAGGCCGGACGGAGCTGAACCGGACCTACGAACTCATCGGGGTATCGGACACGGAAGCCGGCGAAACCTGGGGCGCCAATGAAACCACGGCTGAGGACCAGCTGCGGATCGCCCGGACCGCCGCACAGGGCGCCGACTGGCTGGATGCGGACCTGCTGGAGTTCGCCGTCGGCCTGATGGAAAACGTCTGCCCGGAGCAGAACTGGGGCATCAGCGCCGGGGTGCAGGATTACGGTGCCGAAGTGGCGCTGAAGAACGGCTGGCTGCAGGACGACGACGCCGTATGGAACGTAGGCAGCGCCGGTTTTGTCCGCACCGGGGACAGCGATTACAGCATCGTTGTGCTCAGCTCCCGGAATTCCACCCTCCCGGAAGGGATCGACGTTGTGGAAGGCGTTGCCTCCACGGTCAACGGCTACGAGGAAGGCGGGTGAGCCCCGTGCCGATGTGGCGGCGGGGAGCTGAAGAAGCATAGGCTGGAGCGTGAACCGGCGCTTTTTCCAGCGCCTGCCCCGTGCCCGCCGGGCACCCGAACCATCCTTGGAGAGAACTTGAGTGCACAAATTGGTGTAACCGGCCTTGCCGTCATGGGAGCGAACCTCGCCCGCAACCTCGCCCGCAACGGTTACACGGTGGCCCTGCACAACCGTTCCATCGAAAAAACGGATGCCCTGCTTTCCGCCCACGGCGAGGAGGGGGACTTCATCCGCACCGAGACGCTGCAGGAACTGGTCGACTCGCTGGAGAAGCCCCGCCGCGTCCTGATCATGGTCAAGGCCGGCGTGCCGGTGGACTCCGTGATCGGCCAGCTGGTGCCGCTGCTGGAGCCGGGCGACATCGTCATCGACGGCGGCAATTCGCACTTCGAAGACACCCGCCGGCGCGAGGCCGCCCTGGCCGAGAAGGACCTGCACTTCGTGGGGGTCGGCGTATCCGGCGGTGAAGAGGGCGCCCTCCTGGGCCCCTCCATCATGCCCGGCGGCTCCCGCGAGTCCTACGATTCCCTCGGCCCCATGCTGGAAAAGATCGCTGCCAAGTACGAGGGCGAGCCCTGCTGCACCTGGATCGGCACCGACGGCGCCGGCCACTTCGTGAAGATGGTCCACAACGGCATCGAATACGCAGACATGCAGGTGATCGGCGAGGCCTACGACCTGCTGCGCTCCGCTGCCGGCATCGAGCCCGCCGAGCAGGCAACCATCTTCAACGAGTGGAACACCGGCCAGCTCAGTTCCTTCCTGATCGAAATCACCGCCGAGGTCCTGGGTCACGTGGACGCCCGCACCGGGAAGCCGTTCGTGGACGTAGTGGTGGACTCCGCCGGGCAGAAGGGCACCGGACGCTGGACCGTTGTCTCCGGCCTGGACCTGGGCTCGCCGGTCTCAGCCATCGCCGAGTCCGTCTTCGCCCGCGCACTGTCTTCCCAGCGCGGCCAGCGCGAGGTGGCGCAGGAGACCCTGCAGGGCGCGGAAACCGCCGTCGAGCTTCCCGACACCTTCGTGGACGACGTCCGCCAGGCCCTCTACGCCTCCAAGTTGGTGAGCTACGCGCAGGGCATCGACATGCTCAACGCTGCCGCCAGGGAATACGGCTGGGACCTGAAGCTGGACGAGATTGCCTCGCTCTGGCGCGCCGGCTGCATCATCCGTGCGGAACTGCTGGATGACATCATGAAGGCCTACGCAGGCAGCGAAGCACCCGCCAACCTGCTGTTCGCGCCGGCCTTCGCCGAGTCCATCGCCGCGGCTGTTCCGGCCTGGCGCCGCGTGGTGTCCGTCGCCGTGCAGCTGGGCATCCCCGTGCCGGTGTTCTCCTCCTCGCTGGCCTACTACGACGGCCTGCGCCGCAAGCGCCTTCCTGCAGCACTCACCCAGGGGCTGCGCGACCTGTTCGGCGCGCACACCTACCACCGGGTGGATGCCGAGGGTACCTTCCACACCATGTGGGGCGAGGACCGCGCCGAGGTTGAGGCAGTGGACACCCACTAGGACCGGCCAGGCATAAGGAAGGCCCGCAGCGGACGCTGCGGGCCTTCCTTATGCCTTATGCCTTATGCCTGATGCCCGGGGCTAAATGTAGATGGCCGGGTCGATGTACTCGGCCGGGTCCACGGCCGGCTGGGTCATCTTCGTGTCCCGGTGCCGCCATTTGGCCGGAATGCCGGTGATGATCGAATCCGCCGGCGCATCCTTGACCACCACGGCATTGGCTCCCACCGCACTGTTGGCACCGATGACCACCGGCCCCAAAATCTTCGCGCCTGCGCCTACGGTCACACCGTCGCAGATCGTGGGGTGACGCTTGACCCGGGCCAGCGAACGCCCGCCCAGGGTCACCCCGTGGTACAGCATGACGTCGTTGCCGATCTCGGCGGTCTCGCCAATGACTACACCCATGCCGTGGTCAATGAAGAACCGGCGGCCGATGGTCGCGCCGGGGTGGATCTCAATGCCGGTGGCGAAACGGGTCACCTGCGACAGTACGCGGGCCGGGAACCGCAGGGCAGGCTTCGCCCACATGCGGTGCGTCAGCCGGTGCATCCAGATGGCATGCAGGCCGGAATAGACAACCAGGTTTTCGAGCGCACCCCGGGCCGCCGGATCATGTGATGCGGCGGCGTCGAGGTCTTCGCGCAGTCGGGCTAACAGACTCACAGAGGACTTTCTGCTCGGATGATCCGTCCCGGGGAAGGGCCGGAACGCGGCCTAGCCGCGGATGTCGTCGTACAGGACGGTCGAGATGTAACGTTCCCCGAAGTCGCAGACGGTGGCAACAATCAGCTTACCGGCGTTCTCTTCGCGCTTGGCGAGTTCCAGTGCAGCCCAGACGATCGCACCGGACGAGATGCCGCCCAGAATGCCTTCCTGCGTGCCCAGGGCACGGGCCGTGGCAACGGAGTCCTCGATCGAGGCGTCGAAGACCTCGTCGTAGACGGTGGTGTCCAGGATCTCGGGGACAAAGTTGGCGCCTATGCCCTGGATCTTGTGGGGCCCGGGGGAGCCGCCGTTGAGGATGGCGGAGTCCTTGGGTTCCACGGCCACGATCTTCACGTCCGGCTTGCGTTCCTTCAGGACCTGCCCGACGCCGGTGATGGTGCCGCCGGTGCCGATGCCGGCAACGAAGATGTCCACCTTGCCGTCGGTATCCGCCCAGATCTCCTCGGCGGTGGTGGCCCGGTGCACCGCCGGGTTGGCCTCGTTGGCGAACTGCTGGGCCCAGATGGCGTTCTCGGTGGCGGCGACGATTTCCTTGGCCTTCTCCACTGCACCGCGCATGCCCTCGGCACCGGGTGTGAGGACAATCTCGGCGCCGTACGCGCGCAGCATGACCCGGCGCTCGGTGGACATGGTCTCGGGCATGGTGAGGATCACCTTGTAGCCGCGGGCAGCACCCACCATGGCCAGTGCGATGCCGGTGTTGCCGGAGGTGCCCTCGACAATGGTGCCGCCGGGCTGAAGTGCTCCGGCCTTTTCGGCGGCGTCAACAATTGCCACGCCGATCCGGTCCTTGACGCTGTTGGCGGGGTTGTAGAACTCCAGCTTCACGGCGACCTGGGCGGGGAGCCCTGCCGCGAGCCGGTTCAAACGGACCAGCGGAGTTCCGCCTACGAGCTGGGTTACATCGTCATAAATACGAGCCATGGTTTCCTCTATTCCTTCAACGTTCCTGAAAAAGCCGGACTCAAAAAGCCCGAACTCCGTTCTGCCCGTTCCAGCCTATCGGGGCGGCCTGACGGGCCTAGCCCTGAAGCCATTCGGAGTAATACTTGCGGGCCTTGGCCAGCTTCGGATTAATAATCACCTGGCAGTAACCCTGGCCGGGGTGTTTGGCGTAGAAATCCTGATGGAAGTCCTCAGCCGGGTAGAACCGCGGGAGGGGGACGATCTCAGTCACAATCGGATCCTTCCAGTTCTCCCGCGCCCGCTCGACGGCCGCTTCGAAGTCCTTGCGCTGGTCCTCGTTCCCGTAGAACATCGAGGACCGGTACTGGGTACCGACGTCGTAGCCCTGGCGGTTGAGCGTGGTGGGATCATGCTGCGAAAAGAACATGTCCAGGATGACCTCGGGGGGAATGATGTCCTCGTCAAAGGTCACCGCCACCACCTCCGCGTGTCCGGTGACGCCGGCGCTCACACTGTCATAATCGGGGTTGTCCACCGCCCCGCCCGTATAGCCGGAAACTACGTCGGTTACGCCGCGGACCTTGCGGTAGAGGGCATCGAGGCACCAGAAGCAGCCTCCGCCTAATACATACGTCTTCATGCCCTTAACAAGGCGCAGGGACCCGCTTTGATTCCCGGGAGCCCGTAAAAGGGTGCAGCGGTGTTCCCTCCGTCACGGCAGGCGCGGCGGAATTGAGCGGGGCAACTGGGGCAGGGTAGAACTAAAGTTATGGAAGCGGAACACCCCCACGAACGCGCCGGCGCCGACACTGTCCCTGATCAGGCACAGCAAACCGACGGCAGCAGCATCCCCACCCTTGGCGACATCCTGCTGGCAGCTGAAGAGCTCTGGCCCGAATCGTTGGCGGAGGACTGGGATGCACCCGGCCTCGTGGCCGGGCGGGCAGACCGGGAGGTCCGTCGGATCCTGTTCGCAGTCGATCCCACCCGCGAAGTCATCGACGAGGCACTGGAGTGGAAAGCGGATCTGCTCATTACCCATCACCCCCTGCTGCTCAAACCCGTCAACTCGGTGGCTGCCACCACATTCAAGGGCGACGCCGTACACCGCCTGATCGAGGGCGGCTGCGCCCTGCTGACCGTACACACCAACGGCGACAGCGCCGTCGGGGGAGTCTCCGACGTGCTCGCCGACGCCTTCGGGCTGGGGAACGTCACCCCGCTGGTGCCCGCTGCCGCGGGCCTGCCCGAAGAGGGAATCGGCCGGGTCGGTGACCTGCCCGAGCCGCTCACCCTCGCGGCCTTCGCCGAACGCGTGTTCGGCCTCCTGCCCGCCGTCGCCGGCGGCGTCCGCGTGGCCGGGGAAGCGCAGGGCCTGATCCGGCGGGTGGCGGTCTGCGGAGGAGCCGGTGACAGCCTGTTCGACGCCGTCCGTGCGGAGCGTGCAGATGTCTACGTCACTGCGGACCTTCGCCACCACCCGGCGTCGGAACTGCGGGAGCGTGCCCTCACCGGCAACGGCCGCCCTTATCTGATTGACGTCTCCCACTTCGGCAGCGAGTGGCTGTGGCTGACCCCGGCCGCCAACGCGCTGGAAAACGTGCTGACGGACCAGGGTTTCACCGCTGAGGTGCGCGTCAGCGGCGTGAACACCGATCCGTGGGACTTTGTACTTACTCCCTAGGCTGAAGTGATCCCCGCCGGTGGCATAGGCTTAGGAGAGCCGGGCCAGGCAGGTCCGGATATACACGGAGGTAATCGGTGGCAAAAGCATCGCCCGCGGAGCAGCTGAGGCTGCTGGATCTGCAGGCCCTGGACAGCAGGATCAAGTCCCTGCGGAACCAGGCCCGCAACGTTAACAACAATCCCGAGATCGCGTCCCTTGCCGGTGCCGTTGCCGCCGCCGAAAGCGCACGCGTGGCAGCCGGCACGGAAGTAGCCGACATTGAACGTGAGCTCACCCGCGCCGAAGCGGATGTAGCGTCAGTGGTTGCGCGTATGGCCCGTGACCAGCAGCACCTGGACAGCGGCAAGGGCGGCTCCAAGGAGCTCACCGCCCTGCAGGCGGAAATCGTTTCACTTGAGCGCCGCCGGTCCGACCTTGAAGACGTGGAACTCGACGTGATGGAACGGCTCGAAGCGGCGCGCACCCGCGAAGCCGAAGCCGGCGCGGCCCTGACCGCCCTGCACGAGAAGCGCCGGGAACTGGAAGACAAGCGTGACGCCGAACTGGCAGTCATCGGTTCTGACCGCGCCGACGCCGAGGCCCGCCGCGAGGAGCTCGCCGCAAGCTTCGACGCGGCACTGCTCGCCGTCTACGAAAAGACGCTCTCCAAGCACGGCATCGGCGCAGCACGGCTGTTCCACGGCACTTCCGAAGGCTCGGGGATGCAGCTGAGCCCCGGCGACCTGGCGGACATCCGCAAGGCCGCCGACGACGAGATTGTCTTCTGCCCGGATTCGGGCTGCATCCTGGTCCGTTCCGCCGAGTGGGGCAGCTGAGCGGTGACACTGTTCGACCCGGAGCCTGACGCCGGTGCCGAGCCCGCGCCTGCCCGTGCCGCGGCCGGCGGGGCCCGGCGCACCCTGATCGTGGAAGCGGACGGCGGTTCGCGCGGCAATCCCGGCATCGCCGGCTACGGCGCGCTGGTCCGCGACCCCGACACCGGCCGCATCCTGGCCGAGAAGGCCGAATACGTGGGCCGGGTGTCCAACAACGTGGCCGAGTATTCGGGCCTGATTGCCGCCCTGGAGCTGGCGCACAGCATCGACCCCGACTGCTGGATCCTGGCCAAGATGGATTCCAAGCTCGTGGTGGAGCAGATGAGCGGGCGCTGGAAGATCAAGCACGCGGATATGCAGAAGCTCGCGGCCAAGGCCCGGTCGATCGTCAACCCGCAGCGGGTGAAATACCAGTGGATTCCGCGGGAGCTGAACAAGGACGCGGACCGGCTGTCGAATGAGGCAATGGACGCCGGAACCGCCGGGGTGCCGTGGAAGCCGCGCGCCGGGGCCGACATCAAGGCTGCGGCTGCCGCAGCGGTGCTGGAAGCGGCTTCGTCTCCCGCTCCGGAGGCCGCGCCCACGGGACGGCTGCATCACACGGAGATCTGGGTCAACGACTTCGCCGCGGCGGAAAAGTCCCTCGGCTGGCTGCTGGAGCGGGTGGGCTACGTCCGGAAGGACACCTGGTCCACCGGCGCAAGCTGGCAGGGCGCTGACGGGTACTTCGTGCTCGAGGCCGGCCCCGACGTCGAACCGGGTCCGTATTCGAGGAAACGGCCGGGCCTGAACCACCTGGCGTTCCGCGCCGGTTCAGAGGCCGACGTCGACCTGCTGGCACGCCGCGCCTCCAGCCACGGCTGGACGCTGCTGTTCGCGGACCGGCACCCCTACGCCGGGGGAGCGGAGCACTACGCGGCCTATCTGGAGAACGAAGAAGGCTTCGAAGTGGAACTGGTGGCCGGCTAGGACCCTTACCCGGCCAGGAGAAGGTTGAGCTGGTACGGCTTCCGGCCTGCCGGAGCCACCAGCTCGGCCTCCCACTTCTCCTGCGCAGCGGCCAGCAGTTCCTGCGGTGTTGCGGGCTCCGCGCCGCCGCGCAGGAGCAGATGGCGGGCCAGCTCGCCCCGGGTGTGCTTGGCGAAGTGCGAAACCACTTTCCGTTTGCCGTCCCGGACAGTAAACACATTCACCGCAGCCGTGTGCTGCGGGTCCGGCGTCCACGCTGCCGCATAGGTGCTGGAACGGCAGTCCACCACCAGCGAATCGCCCGCATACTCATTCAGCGGACCAGTCAGGTGCTGCTTCCAGAAGGAGGCAAGGCGTCCGGTTTCCGGCAGCCACACCGACATTGAGAGCCGGTACGCCGGGATGGGATCGGCAAAGCCCAGGGCGCCCCACAGGGCGGACATCACCAGCACTGCGTCGTCGGCCCTTCCCTGCGCCTGTGCCGGAAGCGACGCGTAGCCCAGCGCGTCATAGAGCACACCGGAGTACACCCGGTGGGCGGGTGCGCAGGGCTGCGAGTCCAGCACCGTGTTGCGGTGCACTTCAGCCGCCAGGGTTGCCCCCACACCCAGGACCGACAGCGCATCACCGGAGCTGCTGGCTTCGGCAAGGGCCTTGAGCACCAGGGCCCGAGGTTCGGCAAGCATCGGAAAATGCAGCCGGGACGGGTCCAGCACGGGCCCGGACGGAGCAGCGGTTTTACCTTCGGAGGGCGGGAGGAGAATCAGCACCGGTTAATCCTACGCGAGCAGCCGGCGCTGCTTCCGGCCCGGAAGGCCCCGGCGGGACGGTAGAGTTGACTCTGGACGGGTTGGCCAGGCGATCGCGTCGGCGCGGATTCCTTTTTGGAGGAAGCCGCTGCCGCCGAGGAAAGTCCGGGCTCCGCAGGGCAGGGTGGTGGGTAACGCCCACTCGGGGAAACCCGCAGGCCAGTGCCACAGAAAAGAAACCGCCGGCGGGCCGCTTTTGCGGCTTCTGCAGGTAAGGGTGAAAAGGCGGTGTAAGAGACCACCAGCGTCCCGGGTGACCGGGACGGCTAGGTAAACCCCACCCGGAGCAAGGCCATACAGGACGCGTTTGAGGGCTGCCCGCCCGATGTGTCCGGGTAGGCCGCTTGAGGCCGCCGGCAACGGCGGCCCTAGATGGATGATTGCCGCTCCCGGTCCGGTAACGGTCCGGGCGTACAAAACCCGGCTTATCGGCCAGCCCGTCCACATACTTTTCACAAAACCGGGGTTTCCGCACCTGGGAAATCCGCACTTCCGGCGAAGCTTTGGGGCAGATTGCTGCTCCGGCACGCCGACGGGTTTTATTCGGCAGGTGCTGGGCTATTCTGTGGCAATGTCCCAAACCGAGGCGACAAAAAAGCCATTGGTTCTGCGCAACACCAATTTCGGCCGGTTATGGCTCTCTTCAACCGCCGGAATCTTCGGCTCTGCCGTCACCAGCGTCGCCCTGCCCGTCATAGCGGTAACCGAGCTGGATGCTTCAAACGCGACGGTTGCCGTCCTTTCCGGGATGACCTTCCTCCCGTGGCTTTTGTTCGCCCTGCCGATCGGCGTGTTGGTGGACCGGCACCGGCGCCGTCCGCTGATTGTCATCTCCCTCACCGTCCGGACCCTGCTGCTGGCCAGCCTGCCCGTGGCATGGTGGCTCGGTGTCCTGAGCATCGCGCAGCTGTTCCTGGTGTCTTTCGGAGCCGGATTGGCGGCCGTGTTTTTCACCCTCGCGGAGCAGGCGCTGGTGCCCCTGGCAGTGAACCGCGAGGAACTGGTGGAAGGCAACGGACTGATGACGGGCTCCGGCGCCCTCGGCGACGCCGGCGGCCGGGCCGCCGGCGGGTGGGTCACTGATGCCTGGGGAGCCTCCAACGCGCTGCTGCTGCAGGTCTCGGCGTCCGTTGTCTCCCTCATGGCGATCCTCCGGCTGGACATCAGCGAATCCCGGCCGGACCGGCCGAAGGACCGGAAGGTTGTCCGGGACATGGCGGAGGGCCTGCGGTACACCTTCAGCACCGTGCCGCTGCGCATGCTGCTGATCACCGGGGCGCTCTGGAACCTCGGCGGCAACATTGTGGTGTCCCTGCTGGTGCTCCTGGTGATCCGCTCCCTCGGGGAGACTCCCGTCATGCTGGGCCTGCTCACGGCTGCCACCGCAGTGGGCGGCACCGTCGGCGGGTTGTCCGCCAAGGCCATCACCGGGCGGTTCGGCTCCGGACGGGTGTGGCGGTATTCAATGTTCCCGGTGGTCGCCGGATACGCGAGCCTGCTGTTCATCTCGCCGGGCCGGGGAATGACCGCCGGATTCATCGGCCTCTTCATTGCCGGCTTCTCGATTTCCCTGAACATCGTGGTCTCTACGACTTTCCGCCAGCGGGTCTGCCCGCCGGAACTGCTCGGCCGGCTCGGCTCGGCCCAGCGGATGGTGACCTGGGGGATGCTCGCGGTGGCGGCTTTTGCCGCCGGTCTGCTGGTTGAACTGGTGGATATCCGCGGCGGGATCCTCACCGGAATCCTGATCGCCGCCCTGGCACCGCTGAGTGCTGCTTTCGGTCCGCTCCGCCGGGTCCGGGACCTCGCCGACCTGGAGCCGGCCAAAGCCGCCGGCACCGCTGGAAACGCCGCCGGGACCGGACGGCCTGCTTCCACCGTGTGACCGATCTCTCACGCATGGGGCTGGTGGGCCGGATGTGTCCTAATACACTGGTAGGGATTACCCCCAACCGGCACAACGCGGTGCCGGCTGAGAAAAGGATGTGAAGTTCTGTGAGCTCCAATTCGGATACGTGCCTCGACGCCTGGATGGACCGGGAGGCCCTCGCCGAGGCCATGATTCCGCTGATCGGGCGGCTCTACCGGGAAAACAGCGTAGTGACCTCGGTGTACGGGCGTCCGCTCGTCAATAAGTCCGTCATCGACATTCTGAAAGCCCACCGGTTCGCCCGCCAGATCGACGAAACCGAACTGCCGGTCTCGGAGACCTATCCGCTCCTCCTGGCACTGAGTGGACTGGAACTGGGTGCAGCCTCCGTCGACCTGGCCCGGCTGAGCAACAAGTACAAGGAGCAGGGCGGCGGGGACCTCACCGAGTTCCTGCGCATCGAACTGGCCGACGTCGCCGGTAAGCGGGGGGCAGACGAGCGGACCAGCACCGACGTCGTGCTCTATGGCTTTGGCCGCATCGGCCGGCTGCTCGCCCGGATCCTCGTGGAGAAGGCCGGCGGCGGCCAGGGCCTGCGGCTGCGCGCCATCGTGGTGCGGAAGGGATCCGAAAACGATCTCGTGAAGCGTGCGAGCCTGCTGCGCCGGGATTCGGTGCACGGCGCCTTCAACGGCACCATCACGGTGGACGAGGAAAACAACACCATCCTCGCCAACGGCACCCTGATCCAGGTCATCTACTCCAACGATCCCGCCACCGTGGACTACACCTCCTACGGCATCAGCAACGCAGTGGTGGTGGACAACACCGGCCGCTGGCGCGATGAGGCAGGCCTGTCCCAGCACCTGGCCGCCAAGGGCGTGTCCCGGGTGCTGCTGACCGCCCCGGGCAAGGGCAGCCTGAAGAACATCGTGCACGGGATCAACCACGGGTCCATCACCGATGAGGACCGCATCATCACGGCCGCTTCCTGCACCACCAACGCCATTACCCCGGTGCTCAAGGTGCTCAACGACAAGTACGGCATTGAAAACGGGCACGTGGAAACGGTGCATTCCTTCACCAATGACCAGAACCTGATCGACAACTTCCACAACGGCGACCGGCGCGGTCGGTCGGCGGCGCTGAACATGGTCATCACGGAAACCGGTGCCGCGAAGGCCGTGGCGAAGGCACTGCCGGAACTGGAGGGCAAGCTTAGCGGCAATGCCATCCGGGTTCCCACCCCGGACGTGTCCATGGCCATCCTGAACCTGAACCTGGAGAACCCCACCACCCGGGATGAGGTCAACACGTTCCTGCGCGAAACCTCGCTGAACTCGCCGCTGCACAAGCAGATCGACTACATTGCCTCGCCCGAGGTGGTCTCCAGCGACTTCGTGGGCTCCAAGCGGGCCGGAATCGTGGACGGCCTGGCGACCATTTCCAACGGGAAGAACCTCGTGCTGTACGTCTGGTACGACAACGAATTCGGCTACAGCTGCCAGGTGGTCCGGGTGCTGGAGGAAATGGCACACGTCAACCCGCCGGCCTTCCCCAAGGCACAGTCGCTGGCAGCCATCGCCGGCTAACAGCAGGCAGCGGCGAAGCAGCCAACCAACGAAGGACCCGCAGGAGAATCTCCCGCGGGTCCTTCAGTGGTTAACGAGGCAGTGGGCCCCGGGGCGGCTCAGTGGCCGAAGGGATCCGGATCCACGCCCGGCATCCAGGAATGCCCCGGAACGGTCCAGCCC
Organism: Arthrobacter zhaoxinii; assembly: GCF_025244925.1. Lineage (NCBI taxonomy): Bacteria > Bacillati > Actinomycetota > Actinomycetes > Micrococcales > Micrococcaceae > Arthrobacter > Arthrobacter zhaoxinii. The sequence goes on along the minus strand of NZ_CP104275.1, from coordinate 2,149,016 downwards.
TGCGCCTTCAGCACCTTCCGGGCCTTCCGGCCCCACCGGTCGGTGAGCCGGTCCACGTAGAGCTTGCCGTCGAGGTGGTCATACTCGTGCTGCAGGACACGGGCAAACCAGTCGGTCGCCTCAAACTGTACGGGCGCACCGAATTCGTCGAAGCCGCTGATCTTCACCCATTCCGCCCGGTTCACCGGGAAGTTCTCGCCGGGCACGGAGAGGCAGCCTTCGGAGGTCTCGTCCGGATCGGGGGCGGACCCCGGAATCTTGGACGTGATCAGGGTCGGGTTGATGACGACGCCGCGGTCGGGGGCATCGTCGTCGTTCTCAAACGCGAACGTAAACAGGCGCAGGCCGACGCCGATCTGCGGCGCTGCCAGGCCCACGCCGTTGGCGACGTCCATGGTTTCGAACATGTCGGCAACCAGGGTGCGCAGTTCGTCATTGAACTCTTCCACCTCGGCCGCCCTGCGGTGCAGTACGGGCTCTCCGTGGATGACGATGGGACGAACGGTCATTACTGTCTTTCTCTCGTGGGTGGTGGTGCCGGGAGCCGGGCTCAGCGGACGATGCCGCGCCCGATGACTTCCCGCATGATTTCGCTGGTGCCGCCGAAGATGGTCAGCAGGCGGGCGGCCAGGAAGGCCTGGGCAACCGGGTATTCCAGGATGTAGCCGTAGCCTCCGTGCAGCTGCAGGCAGCGGTCGGTGATGGACTTGGCGCGTTCGCTGGCCCAGAGCTTGGCCTTGGCGGCGGAGACGGCGTCGAGCCTGCCTTCATTGAAGGCAAGGATGGCGGAATCGACATAGGCTTCGGTGACTTCAACCTCGGTGAGGATGTCCGCCAGGGCAAACCGGCTGTTCTGGAAGTCGGCGATCCGGTCCCCGAAGGCGTTGCGGTTTTTGGTGTATTCCACCGTGGCTTCGTAGATCTGCCGGGCGACGGCGGAGGAGGCGACGGCGATGGCCAGCCGGCCCTGGGGGAGCTGGCCCTCGGCGTACTCCAGACCGCGGCCGACGTCGCCCACGAGGTTGGCTGCCGGGACGCGCACGTCGTCGAAGAACAGTTCAGCGGTGTCGGAGGCCTTCAGGCCCATCTTGTCCAGCTGGCGTCCCGTGCTGTAGCCCTCGGTTTTCGCCACCATGAACATGCTGAAGGAATCCCGCTGCCCGCGGCCGGTGCTGCCGTCGGTGCGCGCAAGGACCAGGGACGCGTCGCCGCTGATGCCGTTGCCGATGAAGGTCTTCTGGCCGCTGAGGCGCCAGTCGCCGTCGTCGGTGCGGACCGCCTTGGTGCGGATGCCGCGCAGGTCGCTGCCCGCGCCGGGCTCGGTCCAGGCCACCGAGGTCACCAGATCTCCGGACACCATGCCCGGCAGCCAGTGTGCCTTGAGCTCGTCGGAGCCGTAGGCCAGCAGGTGGGGGAGGACCATGTCGTCATGCAGGTGGAAGGCCAGGCCGACGGCGAGGTGGTTGGCGCGGGCGAATTCCTCGTCCATCACGGCGCGGAAGCGGTAATCCGGCATGCCGGCGCCGCCGAACTCCTCGGGGACCGCCAGGCCCAGCAGGCCCTGCTCGCCGGCAGCCTTCCATAGCCGGCGGGGCATCATGTGCGCCGCGTCCCACTCCGGGTACCCGGCGGCGACTTCGCGGGAATCGAATTCCCGGACGACTTCCCGGAACAGCTCATGGTCCTCTTCGAACAGTCTGCGCTCCAAGGCGGCGCCTCCTCATTGATAAGCCACGCATAGGCGTATGGGGTTCAGTGCGGACCATTGCCCGCGGGCGCCGTGCATCAGGCACCGCACCGCTAACAGTGAAACACAAACATAAAAGGCCGCCCCGGACTAATCCGAGGCGGCCTATCGAAGCTGGAACCGCCAGCCTCATTGGGGTGAGTAACGGGGGTTGAACCCGCGACCTCCTGGACCACAACCAGGCGCTCTGCCAACTGAGCTATACCCACCATGTGCCTCAAACGTTCATCCGCGAAGTCCAGGCGAGTGGTCTTGCGGACTCATTTATCTGAGGCAGCGGAATCAAGCTTACACGGTTTTTGGAGTGCTTTTGACACGTCCGGTCCCATGCGGGCTTTTTGTGATGGAGCTAACTCGAAATCCCGGCGGCAATCTTCTTGGCAGTGGCGGAATCCGGCCCCGGAGCGGGAACGAAAACAGCCTCGCGGTAATAGCGCAGCTCGTTGATGGAGTCGCGGATATCGCCCAGGGCGCGGTGGCCGCCACTCTTGGCCGGCGCCTGGAAATAGGCCCGGGGATACCAGCGGCGGGCCAGCTCCTTGATGGTCGACACATCGATGATCCGGTAGTGCAGGTAGTCGATGACCTCCGGCATGTCCCGGGCCAGGAACATCTTGTCCGTCCCCACGGAGTTGCCCGCGAGCTGCGCCTTCTTCGGCTCGGGCACCCACTTGGTGATGTATTCGACGACGGCAGCCTCGGCCTCGGCCATGGTGATGCCGTTGGGCAGCTCGTCCAGGAGCTTGGAGGTGGTGTGCATCTGGCGCACAAAGTCACCCATCTGGGCCAGCGAGGCATCATCCGGCTTGATGACCACGTCCACGCCGTCACCGAGGATGTTCAGCTCGGAGTCCGTGACGAGGACGGCCACTTCGATCAGGGCGTCGTTTTTGATGTCCAGGCCGGTCATTTCACAGTCGATCCAGACCATACGTTCATTTGTTATTGGCACGTCTCCAATGTACCGCTTTCAACGGTCAGGCCTTTGGGAACCGCCGGGAGCCTAATGGCTGGAGTGGCTGCGCTGGCGCCGTTCGGGGGATTCGCTGCCTGCGGTCGCGTAACTGGCCGGAACGCCGTTCAAATAGGGCTGCAGGGGGATCTGTCCCGTCTCGGGCGGTCCGAAGGTGCGGGTCCACCGGCTCGGTTCGGCGGGCATCTCGTGGAACACAGGCACAGCAGCAGCGCGGCGTCCGTGCGGTTCGCTGCGGGTGCGGGCCGCGGCATGGGCGGTTGCTGCCCGAGGGGACGCCTCGGCAGCAGACGCAGCCCGGCCGGGGGAGGGCGCCGTTGGTTCAGGGGACGCCGGGAGGAAGACCGGCGCCACCGGGAGGAAGGAAGCAGGGACGGCCGCCGTCGTCGTCGTGGCCTCCATAGGGTCCGCGGAGCCGGAGGGAAGGGCGCGCGGCGGTTCGAAGAACCAACTCAGCCCAAACGTCAGGAACAGCAGGCCCGACCCAGCCGCAACGGCACCCCGGGGCGCCTCAGCCCACAGCAGGGCAGCGGTGGCGACGGCGGTGAGGAACACGCCCCAGGCCAGCAGCTCGGGACTGCGTCCCTGCGGCCGCGGTGCCGCGTCCCGACGTACTTCGGGTTTGCTTGTCTTGATAGGTTCTGCCCGGTGGCGCCCCACAGCCAATACCGCCTTACCTCGGTTGTCCCAACTGAAACTTCAGTGTAAGGGACAGTGGTCCACCTCACAGGATTGGCGGCGGGCGCGTCGCCTGCGGCCCGGGTGGCTACAGGCCTCGATGCTAATATCAGCCTGTTACGGTACCGGGCATTCTTGTGCCCGCATTTCGGGACCGGTACCGGACCCTGACTGCCCACAGGCCCGCAGGACAAAGTGTTAACCCAGAGATTGGAACCACGTAGATGACCGCCCAGGTCCCCGCGACCGAGCCTTCGTCTCCGGGCTCGGAGATAGCGAAAGCCGACCGCCCCAACATCGCGATTGTGCAGGGGTTCATAGGTTCCCTCCTGATGCTCGCGGGATCCTTCGGCGTCGGCTGGCTGTCGCTTGCTTCCGTCAATCTGCGGAGCAACCCGCTGATCATCTGGATGCGTTTTGATCAGCCCATCGGCGCCGTTGCCGCAGTCCTGATGCTGGCCACGGGCGGGATGCTCCTGGTGCGGTCCTGGCTTCGCCTGGGCCAGCGGATGAAGGGTAGCTGGGGCCCGGAATCCCGGCCCGTGGTCCTGCGTGCCGTGATCGCCTGGTCGGCGCCCATGTGCTTCACCCTGCCGTTGTTCAGCCGCGATGTCTTCGCCTACATCGCCCAGGGCCTGGTCATGGTCAGCGGGCTGAACCCGTACAAGGACGGCTACTCCCAGATCTCCAACTACCTGCAGCTCGGCGCGGACGATCTCTGGGCACAGAGCCCCACGCCGTACGGTCCCGTCTTCCTCTGGATCGAAGAGCTGGTGGTACGGATTACCGGAGGGCAGCCCGAGTTCTCGATCCTGCTGTTCCGCCTGATTGCACTGGTCGGTGTTGCCCTGTGCGTTTACTACGTGCCGAAGCTGGCCGAACTGCACGGCATCAACCCCAACCGGGCCCTGTGGCTGACGGCAGCGAACCCGCTGTTCCTGGTCAATTTCATTGCCGCCGTCCACAACGATGCCCTGATGATCGGCCTGGCCCTGGCCGGGCTGTACCTGGCGGCAACCAACCGTGCCCTGGCCGGCATCCTGCTGGTGACCCTGTCCATCGGCATCAAGCCGATCACCATCATTTTCCTTCCGTTCATCGGCCTGCTCTGGGCCGGAAAGAACGCCTCGTGGCGGCGGAAGTTCACCTACTGGTTCATGACGGCGGGCCTTTCGCTGGGGCTGCTGTGGATCATGGGCCTCATCAACGGGTTCGGCTTCGGCTGGGTGGGGGCCCTGAGCACCCCCGGCAGTGTCTGGATCTGGTACGCACCGGTGGGCTTCGCCGGCATGCTGGTGGCAACCCTGGGCAATGCCCTCGGGCTGCCGGGATGGACCCTGGCCGACATCGTCCACATGATTGGACGCCTTGCCTCCGTGGCCATTGTGCTGTGGCAGATGTTCGTGGGGCAGCACAGCCGCATGATCCGGCGGCTGGCACTGGCCTTCGCCGCCATCGTGATGCTGGCGCCGATGATCCAGTCCTGGTACGTCGTCTGGCTCATCCCGCTGTTCGCGGTGACCGGCCTGCGGGATGACTGGCAGGCGAAGACGCTGTACCTGTTCGTCTCGTTCTTTATGGTCTACGCCATCAGCGACCAGCTGGATATCTGGCCCTACTTCGAGTTCAGCCTCAGCGCGGCCCGCCAGATCGCTGCGGTCATCGCGCTGGGCTTCGCCCTCTACCTGATTTTCCTGGACCCCAAGACCAAGGTCCTGTTCCGCAAGAAGCTTACGGAGCCTGCTCCGGGCGAACTGCGGACGCACTAAGCCTGTCGCCGCCGGCCCGGGTCAGGCGAATGACCCGGGCCAGCGACCAGCCGAAAAGCACCAGCAGGAGGATATTGCGGGCGGTCAGGAGCAGCGCCACGGCAATGTTCAGGTCGTTGTACAGGGCGGCGTAGAACATCGGATAGACGAGGGTGGTCAGCGCGGCAATCGCCGCCATGAGGATCCCGGGCACCTTCCAGTCCCTTCCCTCCCAGGCGAGGCCGACGGCGACCACGGCGCCCAGCCAGAGCATGAACTGCGGCGATCCCACCTTGTTGAACACAATGAACGCGCTCACCAGTGCCAGCGAGCCGGAGATCAGCAGGGCACGGGAATCGGCGCCGCGGCGCAGCGCCCAGATCAGCAGCCCGACGACGGCGAGGGCGGCCAGTGCCAGCAGCGGCGTCATCAGCGCGGCCACGGGCTCGCCGAGGGCACCGCGGACCTCGCGGGTGTTGATGACCTTGTCTTCGAAGATGTACGCGTCTGAGGATCCGAGGATCGCCTGCCAGAGTCCCGGCGTCGTAAAGGGCGCTTCCATCTGCATGCCCCGGGCACCCTGTTCGCCGACGAAGCTCAGCAGGTGGGGAAGGCCGCCCGAGAGTGCCACGGCGACGGCAATGAGCGCCGATACCGCCGCGCCGGTGGCCAGCAGGGTCAGGCGCTTCTTCCACGCCACGAGCACCGCGAGGATGACGGCGGCCGGCCAGACCTTGATCCAGGTTGCCAGCGAAAGCAGTGCCGATGCCAGCACGGGACGGGTGGCCAGGAACAGCAGGCCCATGATCACCAGCGGTGCCGTGAGTCCGTCCACTCGGCCCACCGCAACCGGCCCGAGCAGCGCCGTGATGGCCAGCCACCAGTAGGCGGCTGCGATGCCCTGGGTTCCGGCGCGCCGGGCAAGGACCGCGACGCCGGCCGCGTTCAGGGCGGTAAAGAGCAGGAACCACGTGAACTGGTAGGCGCCGTAGCCGAAGACAGCTGCCAGGACCATCGGTACGAGCGCGGCAATGGGATAGACCCAGCCGCCGTCAATCCCGACCCAGTAGCCTTCCTGGATTCCGGAGAACGCCCACAGCCGGTAGAAGCCGACGTCACTGAGGACATCGCCGCCGAGAATACGGGTCGCGAGGGCGGCAAGGAAACCCAAATGGACGACGGCAAATACCGTCCAGAGGGCGGCGGGGCGGAGTAACCGATGAAGCTGGAAGGCCGATTTCCGGGACATGCGAGGGTGGTGCTCCTTAGGTAAATCCGTTGCCGTGCCGCGTCGCGTGCACAGCGATAAGGCTACCCAAGCGCAGCACCCGGCATGCAATCCGCCGCCGGACACGGGATACTGAAGTAATGACCGACCTAACTGAAGAAGTGATTGTGGCGGATTTCGACGTTTCGGAGTGGGAACCCACTCCGTACCAGGTGGAAGGAACCAACAGCGAACTGTCCACGGTTCGGGCAGTGAAGATCTACGAAGGCGACATCACCGGGACTTCCGTCGCTGACCTGATTATGGCCGGAAACTCCGTGGGTGCCGGCTATGTCGGATCCGAGGTTTTCGCCGGGACCATAGCGGGCCGCTCCGGAACCATGGTGATCCAGCACTGGGGGTTGGCCGAAGGAACGGCGACGGCCAGCTCCGGACACATTATTCCGGGCTCCGGCACGGACGATCTTGCCGGCATCTCCGGCAAGGCCATCTACACGCAGGAAGAGGACGGCCAGCACCGGCTTGAACTGCGGGTTACCTTCCCCGCCGTCCAGGGATAGGCCGCGAACTACCCGCCCAGAGCGGCGAACACCGCCGTCGCCAGTGAAGCGGCGATCACGAGGGCGAACCCCGCCAGCCACAGCGCAGCAGGAACCCCGGTACGCCGGGAGAGGATATAGGCGTCGGAGCTTTCCAGGTTCCGGCGCCGGTGTGTGTGTACGCTCAGCACGTTGAACCAGTCGCGGACGGCCCCTACGAGCAGCGCAATACCCGTACCCATGGCCACGTACCCGGCGACGGGAGGGGCCGCGAACCAGACCAGCAGCACCGAGACTCCCGCGCAGCCGAAGGCAATCAGCAACCCCTGGCCGTTCCGGATGAACAGCAGCGCGGAGAGCAGCACCAGGGCGCTGAGGGACAGGGCAGCGCCGGACCAGCCACTAAGTCCGGCCAGCACCAGGACGGCGCCCACCACCGCCGGGACAGGGTAGCCCCAGAACCCGGCCCAGGCTGCGGGGAAACCTCCCCGGCCCAGGGAGCGCATATCGCCGGAATGGTCAAAGCGCAGGCGGATGCCTTTCACGACCTGCCCGGTTGTCAGCGCGGCGAAGGCATGGCCGAGCTCGTGGACGAACGTGACGAACAGTCCGAACCACCGCCACGTCCCCCGGGGGATGCTGAGCAGGGCCGCTGCACCGGCAATCAGCAGCAGTGCCAGGGGATCCGGATCCACCGCCGGTACCCGGTCGAAGCCGGACAGGACCCGGTTCCACCACTCGCCGGCGATGTCCAACGGTTCAGCCACGGGCGGCCGGCCTCCGCGGCCGGTTGTCGAGGCGGGCGGGCTCAGAGATCGAGGACGCCGCGCAGGATCGAGTCCCCGGAATGCGTGGGGTTCCCGTCAAAGGGCTCGTCGGAGATATCAACAATCGGGTACTCATCGAGGTCAAGGTTAGCCGGAATGGTGAACCGGCCTTCCGTGCCCTCCATCGTCCCGAGGCTGACCATCCGTTCCACATCCGGGGCTATCAGCCAGACTTCCCTGAAGCCCTGCGCATCGGAACCGCTTGCCGTGACCACCAGCTCGCGTCCGCCGTCGGCACGCTCATCCACCTCGGCGCGGCCCGTTTCCGAGTACTCAGGCAGGGGAGCCAGGTCCACTGCGGCAATAACCTCGGTCCGGTCCGACAGAATCCGTGCGACGCCCCAGGTACCGGCCGCAGCCAGCACCACGGCCGCTGCCGCGGCACCCAGGATCTGCGGGAGCCGCCGCCGTTCGCGCCGCTTCCGGGCAGCCTCCAAAGGCACCGGTGACGACCCCGTCCGGGACGTTTCCGGGGCGGTCGCCCGCGCCTCGGCGGCTGTCGGCGCCGTGCCGGCGCCGGAAATGTCGGACGGAGCCTCGTCGAACGGGTCGGAGCGGACGGCGTCGCTGAGTCCGAGCCGGGCATGGATGCCGTCCCAGACGGACGACGGCGGCCGGGGTAGTGCCTCCGCCGCGGCCGGGCTCCTCCCGGCTGTGACGACGCGCTGCAGGGCCGTGACTTCCGCGGAGCATTCGGCACAGCCGGCAAGGTGGGCCGTCTCGTCGGATCCGGCCTCGCCAAGGGCGCACAGGGCCAGCTCCTCAGGTGGCAGATGCTGCATCGCTGACCTCCAATCGGTGCCGGAGTTGGACAAGGCTTCTTCGGATATGGCTCTTTACGGTACCCAACGGGAGTTTCAGTGTTTCCGATATCTGCTGATGTGTCAGATCGTCATGGAAGGCCAGGCGGAGGATGGAACCCTGCGGCTCCCCGAGCCTGGCCAGTTCGGCGTCGAGCACCACACGGTCCGCCACGCCGTCGGGGTCCGGTCCGGCGGACGGTACGGCATGGCGGCCAGGCTCCGGAGACTCCATCAGGGTTTCGGAGGAACGGACCTGGGCCGTCGCCATGCCGGCCGCCACGTTCCGTCCGATGCCGACCAGCCAGGCGGCCAGAGTGGAGCGCTCAGGGGCATAGCTGCCGCGGTATTTCCAGGCCCGGATGAACACTTCCTGCACGGCGTCGTCGGCTGCGCCCGGATCCAGGACCCTGCGCAGCGCCAGCGCCCGGATCAGTGGTGAGAACCGGCGGTAGGCCTCCGCCAGTGCCGCTTCGTCCCCTGCAGCGAAGGCAGCGTCCATCGCGGCGTCGCGATCTGAGGCGCCCGTGGGCATCAGTGCCGTTCTCCTGCCGTGCGGGGCTGCGTCCGGTATCCGGCAGCTCTCTGAGGTAGCCACTATGGTACGGGTACGGCGGTGAGCACAACGTTGTCTTCATAGTCACCTACCGGGTCCAGCCATCTACCGCCGCACGTTACCAGTTCCAGCCGCGGCGCACCGTCACGGTCAAAGAGATTAAATTCGTCGAGTGATGCCTTGGGAATGTTCTGCACCTTTTCGGTCGTGTACTTCACGACGGTTCCGTCGCTGCGGGTCACGGTCACGGGGGTGCCGGCGGGGACATCGTCCAGGCCCGCGATGGGAAGCTCCTCGGTGCGTGAATCCACATGGGCGGCCAGCACCGCCGCTCCGCGGGAGGACCCGGGTGCGGGGCCGAAGCGGTACCAGCCGGCCTGGTAATGGTTGTCCGGCAGCGTCATGGCGCCGTTATCCTCCTGGCCCACCGGGATCACCTCCAGCTCGATGCCGGTTCCCTCCACACTCACGCGGACGGGCTCCGGAACGGCTTCGGCCGGTGTGGGCACTGCTGGCCGTACCGGTATCTCCGTGGCGGGTGCCGCGGGTGCGGCGGATGCGGATGCCTCCGGCGGCGCTGCCGCCGTGGATGACGGGGAAGGCGCCGGACTCGACATGGAACCGGTTACTGAGCCGGCTCCGGGATCGCCGCTGCAGGCCGCAGTCCCGGCAAGGACGCCGACTGAGAGGCAGGCCGCTGCTGCGACTCGCCGCAGGGAGACAACGGGCATAAAAAGGACCTCCGGAAAGGGTGGCCCCGGTGCTGCGGCGCGGAAAGGGGGTTTCGGGTGCGCCGCAGCACCGGGGGATCGGGACGGGTGCGCCTTAGTTGCTGCCGGCCGTGGAACGGCGGCGCAGCATAACGGCACCCAGGGTGAGCAGTGCGACGCCGCCGGCAGCGGCAGCCGCCGTCAGGGCCTGCTCGTCCCCGGACTGGGCAACCTGTTCCAGGGCGCCCGGAACCGCGTGCGGCGCCGAGTGCAGGCCCTCGATGGTCTGGGTGGCGAGGGCCAGGTTTCCCGCTTCGAGGGAACCCCAGGCGTAGGCAATCGTGTTGGTGCCTTCGGCCAGGGTCAGATCCGCCGGACCGATTACCGGCGTGGTGGTGCCGGCCGCGGCAACCGATGCGGAGACCGTTCCGGCATCCACGGTCAGCGCCTTCTCATTGGGGTTGGTGAGGCCCTCGATGACCGGCGTGCCGCCGGCCAGGACGTCGACGGCGGGTGCGGCTGCCACATGGCGGACGGTCAGGCGGGACTTGCCCGCCTCCACGGCGGCCGTGTCATTGGTGAACAGGTTCGCCGTCGGCTTGCCCGATGCATCCAGGTTGGCCGTGGCGGTGTAGTTGCCGCCGGCTGCCAGATCCGCGGACACCGGGCCGATGATCGGCGCCGAGGCGTCAGCGGCATCGGCCGCCGTGATGGCCAGCTGGTAGTTGCCGCCCGGCAGGTCCAGCGGTCCGGCAAGCTCGCCCGGCATAAAGTCATCCAGGGTGAGTGTGCCGTTCACGTACACGTCCACCGGAGTGTCCGGAACACCGTGCAGTACCGACAGTTTTGCGGTATCGGAGTCGGCGGCGGATGCCGGTACAGCCGAGAAGGCTGCGGCGGCACCCAGGCCGAGTGTCGCGAGAGCGGTAGCGGTCTTGCGCATGGTCTGAGCTCCTTGTTCTGCCGCACCCATCGGTACGGATTTGTGACTTACACCCCTACTACTTCCGGGGTGCCCGTCTTGGATGCAGGTGGGCGGAACTATTTTTCGGCCGGCGTCCGGCGGGAGCCTGCCGCGGTCCGTCTCCCGACCCGGCCGCGCGGACAACCCCGGCCGGCGTAGTAACATCGACGGGTGGCCCTCGTAGCTCAATGGATAGAGCAACGGCCTTCTAATCCGTAGGTTGCGCGTTCGAGTCGCGCCGGGGGCACCGAAAAGACGGAAGCGGCCGCCTGGTTTTTAACCGGGCGGCCTTTCGTTTCAGTGGCTTTTCCTCCACAGCGAGTCCCGTGCCGGTGCCCGTCTGCGGGTATCCACAATGGGCGTCCCGGTGCGGCGGCCACGGTGCCGGCGGCGAAAACTGGTTGGACCGGCGGTTCCGCCGGCACCCAGGCCGTCCGGGCCGGGCCCATGGGCACGGCACCGAGGCGTTGAGCCGAAGGCAGGAAAACATGAGTGACACCATTACGCTCCGGGGCTACGTGGCCACCGACCTCCGCCAGAACACCACCGATAACGGACTCGCCGTCGCCAGTTTCCGGATGTGCACCACGGAACGCCGCTATGACCGGGACACCGGGGGATGGCAGGACGGGCAGACAAACTGGTACGCCGTCAGCCTGTTTCGCCAGCTCGCCACCAATTCCGTGTTCAGCATCCACAAAGGGGACCGGGTAGTGGTAACCGGCCGGCTGCGGCTGCGGCAATGGGTGACGGAGGACGGCCGCAGCGGCACCAGCGCCGACATCGATGCGGACACCGTGGGCCACGACCTGATGTGGGGCACCGCAAGCTTCCGCCGCACGGCCTCGTCCGGAGCCGACGCATCCGCGGGGGAGCGGCAGGACAATGCGGCCGGGACAGACGACGGCAGCGGACCCGGTGCCGACGGCGATCCGGACCTGTCGCCGGGCCGGTTGGATCCGCTGACCGGTGAGCTTCTTGATCCCGACGACGACGGTAGTGCTGCGGACGATGACGGGGCGGGAGCAACGGTGGAAACCCGCGAACGGGCAGGCGCACCGTACTGACCGGGCCCCTTCCGGTTACCGGGCGGCCTTTTGTCCGTCCGCGGTGGCGCATGACACAATCGCCGGATGAACCGCCGCCCAGCTCGACCGTCCGTACCCGCCGCCGTGCTGGGGGCCGCGTTCCTGGCGCTCGCGGTTGGGCTCTCCGGCTGCGGTTCACCGGGGGAGGACAACACTGCGCCTCTGCCGCGCGAATCCGCCGCGCCGGAATCCGTCCCCGCCGATACAGCCGCCAGCCCGACGCCCGCCCCGGCTCCCGACGATGCGCCCGCGGCGGTCACCGCAGCACTGCAATCCGAGCTGGGGAAGCTGGCGGACGCCGATCCGACCCCGGACCGGAGCGCGGTGGCAGGGGCGTTCACCGCGGCCGGCTTTCCGGCGGACTCGGTGGAGGTGTCTGCGGACCGCACGCCCACCGGTCTGGAAGTCGATTCCATCCAGGCAGCGGCCGTGCAGGACGGGGAGTGCATTTTCGGTGAAGTCCGGAACGGGTCGGTGAGTGTGACCGTGCTTCCGGTGCTGTCCGACGGCGGTTGCTTCGTCGGTAACTGACCACCGGAATCCTGGTCCGCCGCCGGGACTTGCGGAACGCTCCCGGGGGACAGCCGCCCGTCCCGGAAGCCGGAAAATGGTATATATCGCCGCTGACACATTAGCCTTGTAGATATGGCGGAATTTATCTACACGATGACCAAGGCCCGCAAGGCCGTTGGCGACAAAGTTATCCTCGACGACGTAAGCATGTCCTTCTACCCCGGTGCCAAGATCGGCGTGGTGGGTCCCAACGGTGCGGGTAAGTCCACCATCCTCAAGATCATGGCCGGACTGGACACCCCCTCCAACGGTGAGGCCCGGCTCAGCGCCGGCTACACCGTGGGCATCCTGCTCCAGGAACCGCCGCTGAATGAGGAAAAGACCGTACTCGGCAACGTCCAGGAGGGCGTTGGCGAGATCTACGCCAAAATCCAGCGGTTCAATGAGATTTCCGAAGCGATGTCTGAACCCGATGCGGACTTCGACAGCCTGCTGGAGGAAATGGGCAAGCTGCAGGAAGCCATTGACGCCGCCGATGCCTGGGACATTGACTCCCAGCTCGAACAGGCCATGGATGCCCTGCGCTGCCCGCCGCCCGAAGCGGATGTCACCCTCCTCTCCGGCGGTGAACGCCGCCGCGTGGCGTTGTGCAAGCTGCTGCTGCAGAAGCCGGACCTGCTGCTCCTTGATGAGCCCACCAACCACCTGGACGCCGAGAGCGTGCTTTGGCTCGAGCAGCACCTGTCCGCGTACCACGGCGCCGTCCTGGCCGTGACCCACGACCGGTACTTCCTGGACCACGTGGCCCAGTGGATCGCCGAAGTGGACCGCGGGCACCTGTACCCGTACGAAGGCAACTACTCCACCTACCTGGAGAAGAAGCGCGCCCGCCTGGAAGTCCAGGGCAAAAAGGACCAGAAGCTGGCCAAGCGCCTCACGGACGAGCTGGACTGGGTCCGCTCCAACGCGAAGGGCCGCCAGACCAAGTCCAAGGCCCGCCTGGCCCGCTATGAGGAGATGGCAGCCGAAGCGGACCGCACCCGCAAACTGGACTTCGAAGAAATCCAGATCCCGCCGGGCCCGCGCCTGGGCTCCCTCGTGCTGGAAGCCAAGGGCCTGCAGAAGGGCTTCGGCGACCGGCAGCTGATCGACGGACTGTCCTTCTCCCTGCCGCGCAACGGCATTGTGGGCGTCATCGGCCCGAACGGCGTGGGTAAGTCCACCCTGTTCAAGACCATCGTCGGCTTGGAAGAGCTCGACGGCGGTGAGCTGAAGATCGGCGACTCCGTGAAGATCTCCTACGTGGACCAGTCCCGCGGCGGCATCGACCCGGAGAAGAGCCTGTGGGAGGTCGTTTCCGAGGGACACGACTGGATCCAGGTGGGACAGGTGGAAATGCCGTCCCGCGCCTATGTCTCCGCTTTTGGGTTCAAGGGCCCGGACCAGCAGAAGAAGGCCGGTGTCCTCTCCGGCGGTGAGCGCAACCGGCTGAACCTGGCCATGACCCTGAAGCAGGGCGGCAACCTGCTCCTGCTCGATGAGCCCACTAACGACCTGGACGTCGAAACCCTGTCCAGCCTCGAAAATGCGCTGCTGGAATTCCCCGGCTGCGCCGTGGTGGTCTCTCACGACCGCTGGTTCCTGGACCGTGTGGCCACCCACATCCTCGCCTTCGAAGGCACTGAGGAAAACCCGGCGAACTGGTACTGGTTCGAGGGTAACTTCGAGTCCTACGAGCAGAACAAGATTGAGCGCCTCGGCCCGGACGCGGCCAAGCCGCACCGGGTGACGCACCGCCGCCTGACGCGCGACTAGTCCGGCGTAGCCAAAGAAAAAGAGCTCCGCTTCCCTTCGGGGAAGCGGAGCTCTTTGCATTCAGGGCCAGCAGGGATTACTGCGGGACGCGGACCATGCCCTCCTGGGCAACAGTGGCCACCAGTTCGCCGCTGCGGTTGAAGATCCGCCCGGTGGACAGACCCCGTGCAGCAGAGGCGCTGGGGGATTCCTGCACATAGAGCAGCCAGTCGTCCACCCGGACCGGGCGGTGCCACCACATGGCATGGTCCAGGCTGGCGATGCTCATGCCCGGCGTGGTCCAGGAGAGCCCGTGGCCGCGCAGGACCGGCTCCAGCAGGGTGTAGTCGCTGGCGTAGGCGAGGGCGGCGCGGTGCAGGTTCTCGCCGTCGGGCATAGGCTTGAAGGTCTTCATCCAGACGGCGTTGTGCGGGGTCTTTTCCCGACCGGCGCGGACATAGACCGGGTCCATCACGTGACGGATGTCCATGGGGCGCCGGTGGGACCAGGCCTCGGCCACCGGGTGGTCGAAGTCCTTCAGCAGCTCGGCGGTGGTAGGCAGGTCCTCCGGGTCGGGGATGCCCGCGGGCATCTCTTCCTGATGGTCCAGGCCCGAATCGGGGACCTGGAAGGAAGCAATCATGGACAGGATCGGCTTGCCGTTCTGGTACGCGTGGCTGCGCCGGGCGGAAAAGGACCGTCCGTCACGCAGGCGCTCGACGCCGAAGGTAATGGGCACCTCGGTGTCACCGGGACGCAGGAAATATCCGTGCATGGAGTGCATGACCCGGTCTTCTGGCACGGTCCGGGAAGCAGCGACGAGGGACTGGCCCAGCACCTGCCCGCCGAAGACCCGCTTGCGGGGCTCCGGCTGGGAACCTCCGACAAAAATGTCCTCATCGGTCTTCGCGCCGTCGGCCCAGCTAAGGTTCAGCAGTTCCAACAGGGATGCTGTCGGATCGAAGGATTCATCAATGGACATCAGGGACTATCTCCTAGCAGGAAGGGCGGTGCCGCCGGGGGCGGACCGCGGAACACTCTTAGCTTAAACGTACCGGCCAGTAACAAGTCCGGCGGCCCGGGTCCGCCGTTTTAGGGCAAAGCTCACTCTCTGGGAAGATGGAGGGCATGTCTGTGCATCGTTTCCCCGTCCAGCTTCGGTTCGGCGACCAAGATCCCAACGGCCACATCAACAACGTCGCGTTCATCCAGTTCCTTGAGGAAGCGCGGGTCCAGCTGGGCCTGCTGCCGCTTCCGGCCGGCGCCGGCGGGCCCGGCAGCTTCCGCGACCTGACCGGGGACCGCACGGCAACCTACGTGGCCCGGCAGGAAGTCGAGTACCGGGCACCCCTGCTCCACCGCAGGGAGCCAGTGTGGGTGGACGTCTGGGTCACCCGGATCGGCTCCAGCAGTCTTTCCTACGGTTTCCGGCTGACGGATGAAGACTCCGGCACCGTGTACGCCTATGCCGAAGCAGCAATGGTCCAGGTTGAAGCCGCTACCGGCAAGCCCACACCGCTCACGGATGAACAGCGGCAGGTGCTCCAGGGATGGCTGGGCGAGCCGGTGCCTTTCCGTGCCGCCGTCGCTGCAGGACAGGGCAGCTAGATGGACAGCGAACTCCGGCTGGCAGATCCACAGGTCACTGCCGATCTACGCAACTTCGTAGCCCGTGCGCGGACGGCCGACGACGGCGCGGTCCGCCTGCAGGCGGTGGGCAGCGTCCTGGCGGCCTACGTCTGCGTCCTGCGTCCCCGGATTCTGGGGGAGGACACCCCGACGGTACTGGGCCTGCGGACCATGCCCCTGGCGGCCCCGGCCGAAGTGGATACCACCGTCCAGCTGGCGGCCGTGGGGGACCGGCTGGCCCGGATGGGAACGGCAGATACAGTGCTGCCGGTGCCGCCGATGACCGTCCGCGAGACCTGGGCAGGCATCCTGGCGCCGCGTTCCGGCTGGCAGCCCGCCGGCCGGGTGCCGGTACAGCTGCTGGAGCAGACGGCGCACCGCGGGATCCGCGAGGTGGCCGCCATGCTCCCGCAGAGTCCGGGAGCCGCCGTCGTACATAGTGCCCGGACGAGGGTCTGGGCGCAGCCGATGGGCGGAACCGAGGTCCCGGTGCCCGCGGGGGCTGCCTTTGCGGCCCTTTCCCTCGGTTTCCTGCCGGGCGACGGACCGCAGGCCGGAGCCGGCGACGCCGCCCTGTTCAGCAACGGACGCTGGCTGCGGCTGAGTACTCCCCGGGGGCACGTGCTGACCCGGTCGCCGGCGGTCCTGTAGGCCCGGCCTGCAGCGTCGGCTCAGGCGGAGTTGACCATGGAGTGCGCGGCGCGCTCGAGATAATCCCAGAGGGTGCCCTCGTGCAGGGGAGAGAGCTCGAGCGAGTCGACGGCGGCGCGCATGTGGCGCAGCCATGCGTCGCGGGCCGCGGGGGTGACGATGAAAGGCATGTGCCGCATCCGCAGCCTCGGGTGCCCGCGCTGCTCGCCGTAGGTCTTGGGGCCGCCCCAGTACTGCTCGAGGAACAGCAGGAGGCGTTCCTTGGCCGGCCCGAGGTCCTCTTCCGGATACATCGGGCGCATCAGCGGATCCTCCGCCACGCCGTCGTAAAACACATCGACGAGCTTTACGAAGGTCGGATGCCCGCCCACTTCGTCGTAGAAGTTGTCCGTGTACTGCGGCTGCTGGAAGGCCTGGGGCTGCTGCGTGGGCTGCTGGGCCGGGCGCAGCGGCAGGGACGAGGCGCTGGGCGGCGCCTCTGCCGGTTCAGGTGTCGGCTCAGTCATTGGCAACCATGCCGTCCTTCGGCGCGTCTGCCTTTGCCGGTTCCGCCGGTGCTTCGCCCAGGTAGGTGCCCTGGGACCGGTTTCCGATCTTGGCGATCTCGCCGTTGCGGATGTACCAGATGACGCCGCGGTCATCGATGATCCGCGTGATCCGGATACCCACGGACTGCACCGTTCCGGCAGTGTCGCCGACTTCGATGACGTCGCCGATTCCGTACTGGTCCTCAATGGTGATGAAGAATCCGGCCAGGGCGTCGCGGATAAGTTCCCGGGCACCAAAACCGAGGGCGATGCCGACAATGCCGACGCTGGCCAGCAGCGGGGCGATATTGATCCCGACGGCATCCAGCACCATGATGATCGCGACGGTCCAGATGGAAACATTGACCGCGCTGCGCAGCAGGGCGCCGATGGTGTCGGCCCGCTGCGCGCGGCGTTTCTTATCCAGGTTGCGCATCACCGGCTGCGGCCACTTGATCTTGGAGGAGTGCAGCAGCGCGTAGCCCTTCTGGGCACGAGCCACCAGCCGGTTGATCAGGAAGCGTGCGACAAACCAGACGCCGGTGGCGGCCAGGACAATAAAGGCAGCCTCGATCAGGCCGGAAAAGTCAAAATCATTGACGGTCACTGAAGAGAGGTCAATTTCGGAGGCGGAAAGCACAGGCTGCTGAACATCCTTTGTGTTGCCGGACAGGGGTCTGCGGTTAAGGCTACCCGTGCCGGGGGCCCTGGGGCCGCATTCAGGACCCGGTCAGCGTCACCGGCCGGTGCTCCACCGGGAAATTCACGCTCCGGGCAATGAAACACAGGCGGTTGGCTTCGGCGTGCAGCGGCCCGGAGGCCAGTTCGACGGCGGCAGACCCGCCGGCGCCGTCGAAGGTGACCGAGGGGCGCAGCAGTACGGAGGTAAACTCCCCGCTGCCGTCCCGGTTGAGCCGCAGCAGCCCCTCGGGGGAGTCCGCATAGGCGAGGACCCGGATGCCGCGGCGGACAGCCACATGCAGGTAGGAGAGCATGTGGCACTGGGACAGCGCGGCAAGCAGCAGCTGTTCGGGGTTCCAGCGGTCCCGGTCGCCGTGGAACGTGGGGTCCGCGGTTCCGGGCAGGTCCGGCAGGCCGGCTGCCCGGATGATGTGGTCACGGCCGTAGCCCCGGTAGGAGGCGGTGCCGTCGCCGCGGTTTCCCGTCCATTCCAGCTCGAGTGTGTAACGGTGTTCGGAGAGATTCACGTCTCCAAAGCTACCGTCTCTCCACCCCGCCGAAGGGGAAACCGCGGCGGCAGGTGTTACCTGTCGGCCGCCTGGGCCTTCAGTGCGCGGACCACACCGTCGCGGTTTTCCAGGATCAGCCGGCGAAGCGAGGGCGAGTCATCGCCCAGATCCGCCAGGAACGCATCGGTGGCATCCACCGTTTCCTGGCGGGTGAGCCGGGTCGGATAGAGGCCGACGGCGATCTGCTGGGCAATCTCATGCGTGCGGCTGGCCCAGACGTCGCGGATGGAATCGAAGTACTTCTGCGCATACGGTTCCAGCAGGCCGGCGTCGTGCACGCGCATAAACCCGGCGATGGCGGACCGCTGGGCGGCGTTGGGCATGTCCGAACGCTCCACGATTGCTTCCCAGGCGGCTGCCTTGGCTTCGGCCGTGGGCAGGGCGGCTCGTGCCATGGCGCCGGCCAGGGCGCCGGTGGCCGTCGCATCGCGCTCAAGCTCGGCGTCGATGTCCGCGGCACCCATCCGTCCTCCGGCTACCAGGCCGGTGAGCAGTTCCCAGCGCAGGTCCGCGTCGATCTCCAGGCCCTCGAGGGACTGGCTGCCGGCGAACAGTCCGGCCAGCGTGTCCAGCTGTTCACCGGAAGCGGCATGGGCAGCAAACGCCTTGACGAACTGCAGCTGCGAATCCGATGCCGGTTCCGCGGCGGACGCCAGCTCCCAGAGGCTGTCGGCAGCAGCCGCCGTCATGGGCTCGCGGTCATCCGGGCTGACATAGAAGGCCAGCGTGGTGGCCAGCTGGCGCAGCAGGACCTGCACCACGGTGGAATCGGACTCGGACGCAATGTTCTGCAGGACCAGTTCCACATAGTTGCGCGCGGGAATCTCGGCGTCGCGAGCGGCATCCCAGGCGGAGGCCCAGACCAGGGTCCGGGGGAGGGAATCCGCAATGTTGCGCAGGCTCCGGGTCGCGGTGTGCTGGGAGGCGTCATCCAGGCGGATCTTCGCATACGCAAGATCGTCGTCGTTGAGCAGCAGCAGCGCCGGGCGGGGCTGCCCGGTGAGTTCCGGCACTTCGGTGCGTTCGCCGTCGACGTCGAGCTCCACGCGGTGCGTGCGCTGCAGCCGGCCGTCCTCGTCAGGGTTGTAGAAACCGATGGCCAGACGGTGGGGACGCAGGGTGGGGTATTCCTCGATGGCGCTCTGCAGCACGGCGAAGGAGGTGATGGTGCCGTCCGCGTCAGTTTCGAGCGCGGGGCGCAGCGTGTTCACGCCGGCGGTTTCCAGCCACTGGGCGGACCATTCCTTGAGGTCCCGGCCACTGGCCGTTTCCAGCTCGGACAGCAGATCCGAAAGTTCCGTGTTGTGCCAGGCGTGCTTGCCGAAGTACTCCCGCACTCCGGCCATGAACTTATCCTGCCCCACCCAGGCCACCAGCTGCTTTAGCACGGAAGCGCCCTTGGCATACGTGATGCCGTCGAAGTTCACCTGGACATCTTCCAGGTCACGGATTTCGGCGACGATCGGGTGCGTGGTGGGCAGCTGGTCCTGGCGGTAGGCCCAGGCCTTTTCCAGCGAGGCAAAGGTGGTCCACGCCTGCTTAAATTCAGTGGCCTCGGCGGCGGCAAGGGTGGACATGAATTCCGCGAAGGATTCGTTCAGCCACAGATCGTTCCACCAGCGCATGGTGACCAGATCACCGAACCACATGTGCGCGAGTTCGTGCAGGATGGTCACGGCGCGGCGTTCCACGGTGGCGTCCGTGACCCGGGAGCGGAAGACGTAGCTCTCGAGGAAAGTCACCGCACCGGCGTTTTCCATGGCGCCGGCGTTGAACTCCGGCACAAACAGCTGGTCGTACTTCTCGAACGGGTACGGCGTGCCGAACTGCTCCTCGTAGAAGGCGAACCCCTGCCGGGTCAGCTCGAAGATGTTCTCTGCGTCCATGAACTGCATCAGGGAACGGCGGGCGAAGACGCCCAGGGGAATGGTGCGGCCGTCGGAGCTGGTGAGTTCGCTGCGGACGGACTGGTAGGGGCCGGCGATGAGCGCGGTGATGTAGCTGGAGATCCGCGGGGTGGGTTCGAAGGCCCAGGTGGAGCGCGGGCTGGCATCGGCCAGGTCGCCGGCGGCAAGGGGCTGCGGGGTGGGGGAGTTGGAGATGACGTCCCAGTGCGACGGCGCGGTGACCGTGAAGCGGAACGTGGCCTTCAGGTCCGGCTGCTCGAAGACCGCGAACATCCGGCGCGAGTCCGGTACCTCGAACTGGGAGTACAGATAGACCTCGTTGTCCACGGGGTCCACGAAGCGGTGCAGGCCTTCGCCGGTGTTCATGTAGCGGGCATCGGCATCCACCACCAGTTCGTTGGACTCGGCGAGGTTCGGCAGTGCGATGCGAACGCCGTCGGATACCTCCGCCGGATCCAGCGAAACGCCGTTCAGCGTGATCCGGTGCACGGTGTCGGTGACCGCGTCGATGAACGTCGACGTCCCGGGACGGGCGGAGAACCGGACAACGGTGGTGCTGCCGAACACCGTCTCTCCCCGGGTCAGGTCAAGGTTGACGTCGTAGGACTCAACGTTCAGCAGTTCTGCACGTTCACGGGCTTCGGAGCGGGTGAGATTCATACCGGGCAAGGTGGGGCCTTTCGAGGGACAAGGGGGCCGGCGTTTCACGAGATCCGCCGCACGTTGGTGATCTAGTGCACCATTCTGTCACTGCTAAGCACCCTGCCAAGTGGCGGAGGGCGGATTGCCGTAGCAATCCGCCCTCCGTTTATTTCCCGCAGATGTCTCTGCGGCCGCTAGTTGTAGCGGATTGTTGTCTTTTTATCGGTGCCCAGGGTGATTCTTCCGCCTTGGAAATCCTGGACCCGGGTTTTGCCAACGGCATATTCCCCGGACTTGGGGAAGCCAAGACGGCCGGTTTCAAAGCCTGCCTTCTGGTAGGCAGTCCGGATGGGTCCGTTCAATGAAACCTGGGCGCCGGTGGCCGAGGACCAGAGGATCGCGCCCTTGGAGAAGTTCTGGTACTTGCCGCCCTTGATGGTCACTTCACCGCCGGTGGGGAAGCCGAGCGGACCGCCGGCGTTCCCGGACTTTACGTAGGCAGTGCGGATGGATCCGTTGACGGACACCTGCGCTCCGGTCGAGGTCGACCAGTAGATGGTGCCCTTGGCGAAGTTCTGGTATTTCCCGCCGTTGGCGGATACCTCGCCGCTGGTGGGGAAGCCCAGGGCTCCGGCTTCGAAGCCGGCCTTCTGGTAGGCGGTGCGGATGGATCCGTTGGGGGATACCTGGGCGCCGGTGGCCGAGGACCAGAGGATCGCGCCCTTGGAGAAGTTCTGGTACTTGCCGCCCTTGATGGTCACTTCGCCGCTGGTGGGGAAGCCCAGGGTTCCGGCTTCGAAGCCGGCCTTCTGGTAGGCGGTGCGGATGGATCCGTTGGGGGATACCTGGGCGCCGGTGGCCGAGGACCAGAGGATCGCGCCCTTGGAGAAGTTCTGGTACTTGCCGCCCTTGATGGTCACTTCGCCGCTGGTGGGGAAGCCCAGGGCTCCGGCTTCGAAGCCGGTCTTCTGGTAGGCGGTGCGGATGGATCCGTTGGGGGATACCTGGGCGCCGGTGGCCGAGGACCAGAGGATCGCGCCCTTGGAGAAGTTCTGGTACTTGCCGCCCTTGATGGTCACTTCGCCGCTGGTGGGGAAGCCCAGGGCTCCGGCTTCGAAGCCGGCCTTCTGGTAGGCGGTGCGGATGGATCCGTTGGGGGATACCTGGGCGCCGGTGGCCGAGGACCAGAGGATCGCGCCCTTGGAGAAGTTCTGGTACTTGCCGCCCTTGATGGTCACTTCGCCGCTGGTGGGGAAGCCCAGGGCTCCGGCTTCGAAGCCGGCCTTCTGGTACGCGGTGCGGATGGATCCGTTGAGTGAAATCTGGGCGCCGGTGGCCGAGGACCAGAGGATGGACCCATTGGAGAAGTCCTGGTACTTGCCGCCCTTGATGGTCATCTCATCGCTTCGGGGATAGCCAAGTGCGCCGTTTTCGAAGCCCGACAGCTGATAGGCGGTCCGGATGGCGCCCTTCGGTGAGACGTGTGCTCCTGTAGCCGGTGACCAGAGGATGGCGCCGTTGGAGAAGTTCTGGTAGGCGCCGTCGTTCCGAAGCCCGTCGACAATTTCGGAGGTGGCGGAACCGAGTTCCGGGTGCGCTGCGCGTGCTGCCGCAATGGGGGCTGAGGCACGTCCTGCGGCACCGTTCATGATGGTGACGGACGCGGAACTCGCGGTGATCGAGTTGATCTTTACCTTGGTACCGGCGTGCGTGGTGAACGTCTGCCCGGCCTGCCATGTGCTGTTGGCGTTCGTGTATCCGGCGAAATCACGGGTATTGGGAGCCACGACCACCGAGTTGACAGCCCAGTCGTTTGCCAGGTCGGCCTTGACTATCTTGACTCCCCGGTTGCCGCCCACCGCAGTGCCGGCGTCATAACCGACCGGTAGCTGCAGTTCCAGGTAATAGGTTTCCCCGGAATTGTCCTTGAACTTCACGGCACGGTTGGCTGCCGATCCTGCCCAGGCCTGCAGCGTGTACGTTGCGGACTGGCCGGGGGCGCCGATATTGCGGATTTCGTTGCCGCGGCCGAAGCCGCCGGTATCCCAGAAATAGGAGTTGATGACCGGCAGGCTGTACTGGGCATAGCCCATGAGGTCGGACGTGTCACCGTATTCCCGCGAAGTGCATGAGCCGTCGGACCAGGCACCGTTGCTGCCGGCGCCGACGTCGGCCCGGCCGTTGTTGCATTTGAGGCTGTTGGCGTGCAGGAGACCGAGCACGTGGCCGAGCTCGTGCGTCACCACGTTATTGGTGAAACCGGAGGGCCTGGGCATCAAGACGGAACCGCTTGTGGGTCCGCTGGTCCAGCCGCCGCCGAGGATGCCGCCGTAGCCGCCGCTGCGCAGATCCCCTGCCGGCACGAAAACCACCAGGGCTTCGTTGGGGTCTTCGTACCACTGGAGGTCCCGCCGAATGGTGTTCATCATCGCGGCGTAGTCCTGGCCGGAATTCGCAGTGCTGTTCAGGGTGCGGGTTTTTACGACGGACATGCCGAGGCGTCCGTTGGACATGGCGCGCCAGTAGTCGTTGGCCGCCGTGATGGATTTCTTCGCCGCCTGCTGGTCCACGCTGCCGCGGTTGTCGGTAAGCGTCGCGAACACCATGGTCACCTGGATGGTTCCGCTGCGGGCAGCGGCACCTGCCGTGCTCGCACCACCGGCCGCGCTGCTGAAGGACTGCGCACCGTGGTCATGCGCCGCGGAAATATCAGTTTCGACGGCGGACCGGACGGTTCCGTCGGGGTCGGTGACCATGGGGGTCGCGGGACCCGGAACGGGGAAGCCGCCGCCGACTACCGGGTCGTAGCCCTTGTCTTTGTCCTCTTCCGATTCCTCAGCCTCCGCGGTGGGGCTGGGAGTGGAAGCGGGAGCGGGAGTGGGTGCAGGAGCGGCGGGCTCAGGCGTCACCGCTTCGGGGCCCGGGGTGCCGGACGGCGCCGGGACGGGCACGGCGGTTTCGGCAGGGTCGGACGGCCGGACATCAAAAGGTGCCGTCTCCGGATCCGCCGGGGCCTGGGACGGGGTGGGCACACCGGGAGCGACTAGCCCCTGGGCGGGGAGCCCCCCGGCCGTTAATGAGGCAGCGAGGAGAGCCAAGACTGCGAGTTTTGCACTTTTCAATGGATTCCTTGTAGAACGAGACCTGGCGGGCACTTAGCGGTGAAGCACCCGCAAAGCCCGCGTCCGGGGCGGAGAACCGCGCCGGGATAATGCAGCCGGCGAACGTGTCCGTAGTGGTCTATCGGCCGGGAGCCGGAATATGTAAGCCGGAAGTCCCCGCGGCGGCCCGGAATTTGGAGGCAGCGCTGCCTCGGAAGCTAGGCTGGAAGCGTCTTTTCCCTCCCCTAAGAAACGGACTTACCCCAAATGCGCGTCCACATTGCAACCGACCACGCAGGCATGGACCTGAGCTCCCACCTCATCGCCCATCTCACCGGCAAGGGGTACGACGTGGTTGACCACGGACCCCGCGAATACGATGCCGAGGACGATTACCCGGCGTTCTGCATTGACGCGGCGGAGGCCGTGGTGCGGGACCGGGAGGCCGGCACCGAGGCCCTGGGAATTGTGCTGGGCGGTTCAGGGAACGGCGAGCAGATCGCTGCCAACAAGGTACGGGGCGTGCGTGCGGCCCTGGCCTGGAACCTCGACACCGCCCGGCTCGCCCGGCAGCACAATGACGCCAACATCGTGGCGGTCGGCGGCCGCCAGCACAGCGTCGAAGAGGCCACGGGCATCATTGAAGCCTTCCTTGCCGAACCCTTCAGCGACGCCGAACGCCACGTGCGCCGGATCGCGCAGATTGCACGGTATGAAACCACCGGTTCCGCGCTCTAATGCCCGAGGGCCATTCGATCCACCGTCTGGCCCGGCAGTTCACCTCGGTGTTCGGCGGGTCCCGCCTGTCCGTCAGCAGCCCGCAGGGCCGGTTTGCCGCCGGCGCAGCCCGGCTGGACGGACACGTGCTTGAGGCGGCCTCCGCCCACGGCAAGCAGCTGTTCCTGCACTTCGACAACGATCTCTACCTGCGCATCCACCTGGGCCTCTACGGCGCCTTCGACTTCGGCGGAGATGAAACCTTCACCGGCGCCTCGAGCATCGGCGCGCCCCGGCGGGTGGGGGAACAGGAGGTAGCCGGCGACGACGGCGCGGGTTACGCGGGTCCGCCCGAGCCCCGGGGTGCGGTGCGGGTCCGGCTGGTGTCCGAGCACGGCTGGGCGGATCTGCGCGGCCCCACCGCCTGCGAGGTAATCACCGACGCCGAGCGCAGCAAGGTGCTCGCCCGGCTCGGGCCGGACCCGCTGGCTGACGGCGCGGACGGACCCGCCGGCGCCGAACGTGCAGCGGAATTCACCCGCCGGCTCCGCAGCAAGGGCTCACCGGTCGGCCTGCTCCTGATGAACCAGGAGGTGCTGGCCGGCGTGGGCAACGTCTACCGCGCCGAAGTGCTCTTCCGTGCCCGGATCTCTCCCTGGCGGCTGGGCCGCAGCGTGGGCGAGGCCGAAGCCGCGGACCTGTGGAGCGACGTCGTGCGACTCATGAATGACGGCGTGCGGCAGGGCAGGATCATAACCACCGCCCCGCAGGACCGCGAGGACACCGCCGAACCGGTACCGGTGTCCGAAGCCCACTACGTCTACAAACGGACCGGCCTTCCGTGCCGGCGCTGCGGAACACCGGTGGCCGGAACGGACATGGGCGCCCGGAAACTGTACTGGTGCCCGGCCTGCCAGGCCGCCTGAGAGCAGGGTTAACGCAGAAAGGGCCTTCCGCTGCTGCGGAAGGCCCTTCTATGGTGGAGGGGATGACGGGAATCGAACCCGCGTAATCAGTTTGGAAGACTGAGGCTCTACCATTGAGCTACATCCCCGGCGCCGTAAGGCAGGTTTTACCTTAGCACGCGATAACCGGCCGAGAGTAATCGGCCCCGCATCCGGTTCCCGGCCGGGTGCGGAATCCACTCCGGAGCACGGAAATTCGTCATACCCGCTTCAGGACAGGTAGGCTGTCAGGTGCACTGACGGGGTGTAGCTCAGCTTGGAAGAGCGCCTGCTTTGGGAGCAGGAAGTCGCAGGTTCAAATCCTGTCACCCCGACTCTGTATAACCATGGTGCAGACCAATCCCAGAACCCTCAGGAGAACTTACGCTGTGAAGAGCGCCGTAGAAAACCTCACACCCACGCGGGTAAAGCTCAACGTTGAAGTTCCGTTCGAGGAACTGAAGCCGAGCATCGAAGAGGCCTACAAGACCATCGCCACTCAGGTGCAGGTCCCGGGCTTCCGCAAGGGCAAGGTTCCCAACCGCCTCATCGATCAGCGCGTTGGCCGCGGCTACGTTCTCGAGACGGCGATCAATGACGGACTGAACGGCTTCTACGCCGCGGCCGTCAACGAGACGGGCATCACCCCCCTGAGCCGGCCCGAAGTTGAGATCACCGAAGTGCCGGACCCCGCCACCGACGAAGGCCAGCTGGTCTTCACCGTCGAGCTGGACATCCGTCCTGAAATCGAACTGCCGGATTACGCCGGCCTCGAGGTCACCGTTGAGCCCGCCGAGGCTTCCGACGCCGACGTCGACAAGGCCCTGGACGAACTGCGCAGCCGCTTCGGCACGCTGAAGTCCGTGGACCGCCCCGCAGTTGCCGATGACTTCCTGACCATGGACCTGGTTGCCAAGGTAGACGGTGAAGAGGTGGATTCCGCCGCTGACCTGTCCTACCAGGTAGGCGCCGGCACCATGCTCGAAGGTATGGACGAGGCCGTCACCGGCCTGAGCAGCGGCGAATCCGCCACGTTCAACACCAAGCTGGCCGGCGGCGAGCACGCCGGATCCGACGCCGAGGTGACCGTCACGATCAAGGCCGTCAAGGAGCGCGAGCTCCCCGAAGCCAATGACGACTTTGCACAGCTGGCCAGCGAATTCGACACCATCGGCGAACTGCGCGAAGACCTGGTCAAGCGCGCCGCTGAGTCCAAGCTCATGGAGCAGGGCGTTGAAGCCCGCGACAAGGTGCTCGAGAAGCTGCTCGAACTCGTGGAGGTTCCGGTTCCGGAGTCGGTCATCGAAGAGCAGATCGAACAGCACTTCAACTCGGAGAGCGCCCAGTCTTCCGGTGCCGATCACGACACCGAAGAGCACCGCGCCGAGGTCCGCGCCAACACCGAGGCCGCCTTCAAGAACGAAATCATCCTTGACGCAGTAGCGGAGAAGGAAGAAGTAGGCGTAGCCCAGAACGAGCTGATCGACTACATCGTTTCCTCCGCCTCCCAGTACGGCATGGATCCGAACCAGTTCGCCCAGCTGATCGACCAGAGCGGCCAGGTTCCGATGATGGTCGGCGAGGTCCGCCGCCGCAAGGCACTGGCCAAGGTCCTCGAGCTGGCCAAGGTCACCGACACCACCGGTGCCGAGATTGACCTGACCGACTTCGTCCGCCCCGCAGGCGAAGAGGTCGAGGCAGCCGAAGCCGAAGCCGAAGAGCAGCAGAACGACGACAAGGCCTAGCCTGTCAGGGTGTCCCACGGACACCAGCCAGGGTGCCGCCGGTCCGAAAGGGCCGGCGGCACCGTGGTTTAACGGACCTTTCACGGCCCGGTCTGCGCCACACACCGCTGTGACGCGCATCGTGCGCCGTCAGCGAACAGTCAGCCAAACGGGCGCAGATCGCCGCTGCAACAGGCTAGTGTCCTAGAAGAGACAAACGGCAGGAGCCGCTGGCACGGCCAGCACCCGTTCCTGCCAGAGCGAGAGGTCACTCAGTATGGCAACTGCACCGAACACACCCACCATGGCTACGGTGGACCCGGCCGGCCGGGACGACTACATCTACAACCGCCTGCTCAAAGAGCGGATCATCTGGTTGGGCTCGGAAGTCCGGGACGAGAATGCCAACGCGATCTGCTCCCAGCTTCTGCTGCTTTCCGCAGAAGATCCTGAGAAGGACATCTACCTTTACATCAACTCTCCCGGCGGCTCCGTGACCGCAGGCATGGCGATCTACGACACCATGCAGTTCATCCCGAACGACGTTGTCACGGTCGCCACCGGCCTGGCCGCCTCCATGGGCCAGTTCCTGCTCTCCTCCGGCACCAAGGGCAAGCGTTACGCAACGCCGCACGCCCGCATCCTGATGCACCAGCCCTCCGGCGGAATCGGCGGCACGGCTTCGGACATCAAGATCCAGGCCGAGCTGATCCTGAACATGAAGCGCGTGATGGCTGAACTGACTGCAGAGCAGACCGGCCAGACCGTCGAGACCATCCTCAAGGACAACGACCGCGACAAGTGGTTCACCGCGCAGGAAGCCCTGGAATACGGCTTCTTCGACAAGATCTCCGCCCACGCAGGCGGAGTAACCGGCGGCGGCGGAACCAACCAGGACCAGGCAGAGGGCAAGGACGAGGACTAGGGTCCCCGGCCAGCCACCCCTCCATTTGCAGACTTCAGGAGTAATTCATGAACCATAATTTCGGCACCGCCGGCTCCGCCGTCGCCCCGCAGATGCCCACCAGCCGCTACGTCCTGCCGCAGTTCGAAGAGCGCACGCCCTACGGCTTCAAGCGCCAGGATCCGTACACCAAGCTGTTCGAAGACCGCATCATCTTCCTGGGTGTCCAGGTCGACGACGCCTCCGCAGACGACGTCATGGCCCAGCTGCTGGTCCTTGAGTCCACCGACCCGGACCGCGACATCACCCTGTACATCAACTCCCCGGGTGGATCATTCACGGCCATGACGGCCATTTACGACACCATGCAGTACATCCGCCCGGAGATCCAGACGGTCTGCCTCGGCCAGGCAGCCAGCGCGGCCGCCGTGCTGCTTGCTGCCGGCACGCCGGGCAAGCGCCTGGCACTGCCGAACGCCCGCGTGCTCATCCACCAGCCCTCACTGTCCGGCGGACAGGGCGGGCAGGCCTCCGACCTGGAAATCCAGGCCGCCGAGGTCATGCGGATGCGCACATGGCTGGAGGACACCCTGGCGCTGCACTCCAACCGCACCTCCGAGCAGGTCAACACGGACATTGAGCGTGACAAGATCCTCACCGCCGATTCGGCCCTGGAATACGGACTGATCGACCAGGTTCTTGATTCCCGCAAGCTCAAGACTCCGGCCATCAACAAGATGTAACCTGCCCTGCTGACAAGCAGCATGTTCCGGCGGCCCGTGGCGCGTAATATCGCACCACGGGCCGTTTGGTTGCTGAATAGCTCCTCCAAGTGTCCTAGAGTGGATCATGGTTGGCTCAGCCCATGCTGCGGAACCGTTTTTTGATGGACCATCTAAGGGGACTGAACTATGGCTCGCATTGGTGAGAGCACGGATCTGCTCAAGTGCTCTTTCTGCGGAAAGAGCCAGAAGCAGGTACGCAAACTCATTGCCGGCCCCGGCGTGTACATCTGTGATGAGTGCATCGACCTCTGCAACGAAATCATCGAGGAAGAGCTCTCCGAGGTTGCCGATCTCGGCACCTTCGAACTCCCCAAGCCCCGGGAAATCTTCGATTCGCTGCAGGAATACGTCATCGGCCAGGAACCCGCCAAGCGGTCGCTGGCCGTTGCGGTCTACAACCACTACAAGCGCATCCAGGCCGGCCACGCTCCCCGCGGCGCCGGTAACCTCGCCGATGCAGTGGCTGCCGACGACGTCGAAATCGGCAAGTCCAACATCCTCCTGATCGGCCCCACCGGCTGCGGCAAGACCTATCTGGCGCAGACCCTGGCCCGCCGCCTCAACGTCCCCTTCGCCGTCGCCGACGCCACCGCGCTCACCGAAGCCGGCTACGTGGGTGAAGACGTGGAGAACATCCTGCTCAAGCTGATCCAGGCCGCGGACTACGACGTCAAGAAGGCCGAGCAGGGCATCATCTACATTGACGAGATCGACAAGATCTCCCGCAAGAGCGAGAACCCGTCCATCACCCGGGACGTCTCCGGCGAAGGCGTGCAGCAGGCCCTGCTGAAGATCCTCGAAGGCACGGTGGCCTCCGTGCCGCCGCAGGGCGGGCGTAAGCATCCGCATCAGGAATTCATCCAGATCGACACCACCAACGTCCTCTTTATTGTTGCCGGCGCCTTCGCCGGCCTGGAGGAAATCATCGGGTCCCGGTCCGGCCGCAAGGGCATCGGGTTCGGCGCACCGCTGATCGAAACCACCAAGGGCACTGACTCCTATGCGGAGGTTATGCCCGAGGACCTGCTGAAATTCGGCCTGATTCCCGAATTCATCGGCCGCCTGCCCGTCATCACCACGGTCTCGAACCTGGACCGCACGGCGCTCATCCGCATCCTGACCGAGCCCAAGAACGCCCTGGTCAAGCAGTACCAGAAGATGTTCCAGCTCGACGGCGTCGAACTCACCTTCGAGCAGGGTGCCCTGGACGCGATCGCGGAGCAGGCCTTGGAGCGGGGCACCGGTGCCCGCGGTCTGCGTGCCATCCTGGAGGAAGTCCTGCTGCCGGTCATGTTCGACCTGCCCAGCCAGGAGGACGTCGTCACGGTGGTTATCACCGCAGACACCGTGGAGAAGAAGGCCGAACCGACCCTCATTTCGCACGCCGTCGCCACGAAGCGCCGGAACAAATCGGCCTGACCCGCGGTTGGTAGAAGTAGTATGCAGGGCGTGTCTGCGCCGTTCAACGCTTCCAAGGAGTTTCCATGACCGCTAATGCTTCCGTGTCCGGTTCCGCATCGACCGCCGATTTCTGGTTCGACCCGATGTGCCCGTTCGCCTGGGTCACGTCCCGCTGGATGGACGAAGTGGAACAGGTCCGCGATGTCCGCACCAACTGGCACGTGATGAGCCTGGCCGTCCTGAATGAGGGCCGGGACCTGCCGGAGGACTACCAAAAGCGCATGGAGGCGGCCTGGGGTCCGGTCCGCGTGATCATCGCGGCGCAGGAGCTGCACGGCACCGAGTACATCAAGAAGCTGTACGACGCCATGGGAACCCGCATCCACATCGGCGGAAACAGCGACTTCCCCACGGTCATCCGTGAGGCGGTGGCCGAGGTGGGCCTGCCCGCCGAGCTGGCGCAGTACGCCGACACGGACGAGTATGACGACCAGCTGCGCGCCTCGCACAAGGAAGGCATCGAGAAGGTGGGCGACGACGTCGGAACCCCCATCGTGGCCTTCAACGGGACCGCCTTCTTCGGTCCGGTGCTGACGCGCATCCCGCGCGGCGAAGAAGCAGGTGCGATGTTCGACGGCGCCGTGATGCTGGCCTCGAACCCGGCGTTCTTCGAACTCAAGCGCAGCCGCACCGAGAGCCCGGCGTTCGACTGATTATTCTGCCTCCATAAACAGAACGCCCGGCCGGAAATATCCGGCCGGGCGTTCTGTTTTTGGTTCTACGGCACTACTCCGCCGGAGGCGCCAGTTCGACGTCGGAAACGGCCAGCTCGCCCTCGCCGACGGCCAGGTTGAGTTCCCGCACGTTGCCGGCGGCCTTGAGGTCCGCCTGTCCGGCGCGGAGCCGGGTCACTGCACCCTCGGGTGCGGTGACCGTGGCCTTGAGGACCTCGGTCCGCTGCTTGACCTTGGCTTCGGACTTGGCCTTGCGGATCCCGCCCAGGGCGGCGGCAACCGTGCCGAGGATCCCGGCGTCGGCGTCCGCCACGGCCGTGGACAGCCCGTCCACATTCGGCCATGGCGCCCGGTGCACCGACCCGGCGCGCCACCAGCCCCAGACCTCTTCGGTGGCGAATGGCAGGAACGGGGCGAACAGGCGCAGCAGCGCATCCAGCGTGGTGGCCAGGGTGGCCAGCACCGAGGCCTGCTCAGCCTCGCCGGCGGCACCGTAGGCGCGGTCCTTGATCAGCTCCACGTAGTCATCCGTGAAGGACCAGAAGAAGGACTCGGTCAGCTGCAGGGCCTTGGCGTAGTCGTAGCGATCAAAGGCGCTCGTGGCGGCCTGCACAACGTCGGTGAGCTGGGCCAGGAGGGACAGGTCCAGGGCGTTGGTGATCACCGAGGTGTCCGCCAGTGCCACGTTCTTCTCCGTGGCGCCCAGGTTCAGGACGAACTTGGAGGCGTTGAGCAGCTTGATGGCCAGACGGCGGCCGATCTTCATCTGCGCAATTTCGTACGCCGTGTCCGCGCCGAGCTTCGCCGAGGCGGCCCAGTAGCGCACGGCGTCGGAGCCGAACTCGTTGAGCACATCGGTGGGAACCACCACATTGCCCTTGGACTTGGACATCTTCTTCCGGTCCGGGTCCAGGATCCAGCCGGAAATCGCGGCGTGCTTCCACGGCGCGGCGGCATTGAGCGCATCGGCGCGCACCACGGAGGAGAACAGCCAGGTGCGGATGATGTCGTGGCCCTGCGGACGGAGGTCGAACGGGAAGACCTTCGCGAAGAGGTCCTCGTCCCGGCTCCAGCCGCCCACAATCTGCGGGGTCAGCGAGGAGGTGGCCCAGGTGTCGAGCACGTCCGCGTCACCGATGAAGCCGCCCGGCTGGTTGCGCTGGGATTCTTCGTAACCCGGAGCCGCTTCGGCGGCCGGGTCCACGGGCAGGGACTCGGGTGCGGGCAGCACGGGGTGGTCGTAGTCCGGGTTGCCGGCGGCATCCAGCGGGTACCAGACGGGAACGGGGACGCCGAAGAAGCGCTGGCGGGAGACCAGCCAGTCACCGTTGAGGCCCTCGATCCAGTTCTCATAGCGGGAGCGCATAAACGCGGGGTGGAAGTCGATTTCCTTGCCGCGGGCGATCAGGCGTCCGCGGCGTTCCTCGTCGCGGCCGCCGTTGCGGATGTACCACTGGCGGCTGGTCACCACTTCGAGGGGCTTGTCGCCCTTTTCGAAGAAGTTGACCGGGTGGGTGATCTTCTTCGGTTCGCCGTCGAGGTCGCCGCTTTCGCGCAGCATCTCGACCACGGTTTCCTTGGCGCTGAAGACGGTCTTGGTGGCGAGGGCGGCGTAGTTTTCCTTGGCCGTCTCGGTGGCGATCCACTCCGGGGTCTCGGCGAGGATGCGGCCGTCACGGCCGATCACGGCGCGGGTGGGCAGGTTCAGTTCGCGCCACCAGGTGACATCGGTGAGGTCGCCGAAGGTGCAGATCATGGCGATGCCGGAGCCCTTGTCGGGCTTGGCCAGCGGATGCGCCTTCACCTCGACCTCGACGTCGAACAGCGGGGACTTCACAGTGGTGCCGAAGAGGCGCTGGTACCGTTCGTCGTCGGGGTGTGCCACCAGGGCCACGCACGCCGGAAGCAGTTCCGGGCGGGTGGTCTCAATGTAGATCTTCTCGCCGTCGGGGGCGTGGAAGCTCACCCGGTGGTAGGCGCCGGGCTGCTCGCGGTCCTCAAGCTCGGCCTGGGCGACGGCGGTGCGGAAGGTGACGTCCCAGAGGGTCGGGGCTTCGGCCATATAGGCGTCGCCGGCGCGCAGGTTGTCGAGGAAGGCACGCTGGCTGACGGCACGCGAGGAGTCGTCGATGGTGCGGTAGGTGCGGTTCCAGTCCACGGACAGGCCGAGGGTGGAGAAGAGGTCCTCGAAGACCTTCTCGTCCTCCACAGCGAGCTCCTCGCACAGCTCGATGAAGTTGCGGCGGGAGATCACATCGAAATCACGCTGGTTCTTGGCGGCCTTCGCCGGCGGGCGGTAGTCGGCGTCGTACGGCTTGGTGGGGTCGCAGCGCACGCCGTAGTAGTTCTGGACGCGGCGCTCGGTGGGCAGGCCGTTGTCATCCCAGCCCATGGGGTAAAAGACGTTCTTGCCAGTCATCCGCTTGTAGCGCGCCATCACGTCGGTCTGCGTGTAGGAGAACATGTGTCCCACGTGCAGCGAACCGGAGGCCGTGGGCGGGGGAGTGTCGATCGAGTAGACCTCGTCCCGGACCGTGTCCGGGTCAAACGCGTACGTTCCCTCCTCGCGCCAGCGGGCGCTCAGCTTGGACTCGAGCCCCTCAAGGGCGGGCTTGTCGGGGACGGATACGGTCTGGGGTTCGTTGTCGGGCGTGTCTGTGCCCGGGATATGTTCAGCCATGCTTTCCATTCTTCCATGCAGGCCTGTGCTCTGAGGCACCGGCGGCCTGCCGGGATGTTGGGCGGCTGTACTGCCGGGCTCCGGAGTTGGCTCCGGGGTTGCCGGAGTGGGGGCTCCGGGGTTGGGCTCCGGGGCGGCCGGGGTTGCCGAAGTTGCCTCCGGAGTGGGGCTCCGGAGTTGCCGGGGTTGCCGGAGTTGCCGTGCGGCAGGCGCAGAGGCAGGATCTTCCCGGAGGAAACCTTCCTGCCCCGGGCCGAAACCTAGTTGTCCCGTGCCTTGCCGAAGTAGTGGGCCAGGAAAAAACTCATGGCAATAGCGCCGGCGCCCAGCGAGATCCGTTCGCGGAAGCCCTGGGGAGACCGGCCCAGAAGGGCGACGCCGCCGGCTGCGTTCAAGCCGCTCCAGAGGGCATTGGCCATGGGGCCGGAGAGCCCGACGCCGGGCGGGTTGGCAAACGGTGTTGGGAACCGTCTTCCCTGCACGGCACTGAGCCCGTGGGGGACTGCATTGGCGAGGAGTATCCCTGCGAGGAATTTCTTCGTGGAAGACATGGCCTGGTGTCCTGTCCGTGTCGGCATGGATTGGGCATGGAGGCAGCCCGACGGGTATTCAGGCCAGAGCCTACAGCTTCGGCATCCGGCGGGGCGGGGGAGTCGTGGCACAGCATCCCACCGGGTGGTGCTGCTGGTGCGGGTGGGACCTCAGGGGGTAACAACAGCCCCAAATCGTGGGATGGCGTGCTGGCCTGGGACGTCTCGCAGCACAGCGTCCCACAGGGTGGTGCTGCTGGTGCGGGTGGGACCTCAGGAGTTATCACCAGTCCCAGACCGTGGGACCCCGTGCAGGCCGGCACAGCGTCCCACAGGTTGGTGCTGGTGGTGCGGGTGGGACCTCAGGAGATGCCAGCAGCCCCAAACTGTGGGATGGCGTGCTGGCCTGGGCCCGTCTCGCAGCACACAGCGTCCCACCGGGTGGTGCTCCTGGTGCTGGTGGGACCCCAGGAGACACCACCAGTCCCAAACCGTGGGACCCCGTGCGCGCAGACAGCGGCTTCCATCCCTCCACACAGGATCGAACCGCACCGGGTGACCTGGCGGGCTCCACCCCGCAGCTTGGAAGAGCAAGAACCGGCCGGAGACACACCATTGTGAGGGGGATGCAGCAACTGGAGGCATTCCTGCTCTCACGGTACGGAGTAGCCAGCTACGGGACGCTGACCGCCAACGGGTTCCCGCGGTCGACGATTGACCAGGCTCTGCGCACAGGGATCGTCCGGCGCGTGGCCCGCGGGACGTTTGCGCTGCCTCAAGCAGACGCCCGGTTGGTTGATGCCGCACGCAGCCAGGCCTCGCTGACATGCATCTCGGCGGCAGAGGTTCTTGGCTGGTGGTTGTTAGCCCCACCCGGATCCGTACACGTCCGGTGCGACGCGGCTCGGACAATACCCGGCACGGTTGTCCACCGGGGACAGCGCTCGGCACACCGGCTGATAGCGCCGCCCCGGCAGATCCTCCGGGACGCCTTCCGCTGCCTTCCCCGGCTGCATGCGTTGGTGATGGCGGAATCCGCAGTTGTAACCAACGCCGTGGGACTGCAGGCCCTGCAGAAGGAATTCTCCGGGCAGCAGGACTGGCACGTCCGGGCCCTGCTGGGGACCATTCGGCGCACTACGGCATCGCCACTGGAGGTCTGCGCACGGTTCCACTTGCTGAACGCCGGACTTCGGGTTGAGACAGAGGTGGCCCTGCCCGGTATCGGACGAGTGGACCTGCTTGTTGACGGGTGGTTGATCATCGAGATCGACGGGTTCGCGTTCCACAGCAGCCGGGCACACTACCGCGTGGACCGGCGACGGTGGAACGCGTCGGCAGCAGCCGGGTGGATCACGCTGCGGATCACCGCTGAACTTGTCCTGCACCGGCCGGAAGAGTTTGTGAAACTGGTGAAAATGGCGCGGGATACGTGGAGCCTCCGTGTGCGACGGTGACGGCGGCAGTAAGGGAGCAGCAGCCATAGTGTCCAAGTAGCTGTAATGCAGCCACAGCAGTCAGAGGGAAGCCCGGTAATGCTGCAGCAAAGGGCCAGCAGCCACAGCGATCAGAGGGCAGCAGTAATAACAGAGCCGCAGCCGTAACAGAGGGGTGGACGCGCGGAAGAACCCCGTTAGGAATCGAAACGCTGGCTAAAGTGATCACATGACTGAGATCACACCGAAGCGGGCCGTTGTTACCGGAGCAAGTTCAGGGATCGGAGCCGCCGCAGTGCGGGCGCTGCGCGCCTCGGGCTGGAACGTCGTCGCCGTCGCCCGCCGCGGAGACAGGCTGCAGGCGCTCGCCGAAGAAACCGGCGCGGAAGCAATCGCTGCGGATGTCACCGATGACGCCTCGGTGGCACGGCTCGCAGAGCAGGTCCTGGCCGGCGGGGGAGTGGACGCCCTGATCAACAACGCCGGCGGCGCCTTCGGACTCGATCCGGTTGCGGGAGGAAGCATCAGCGACTGGCAGCGCATGTATGACGTCAATGTCCTGGGCGCACTGCGCATGACACAGGCGTTCCTGCCGGCACTGCGGGACAGCGGCCGTGGATCGGTTCTGCTGCTCACGTCGACGGCGGCCTTTACCGCCTACGAGGGCGGGGCCGGCTACAGCGCGGCGAAGTCCGGGGAGGAAATGCTGGCCCGGACCCTGCGCCTGGAGGAAGCCGAACACAACGTCCGTGTCATTGAGATTGCCCCGGGCATGGTCAAGACAGAGGAATTCTCCCTGAACCGGGTGGGGGACAAGGAAGCTGCGGACAAGGTGTACGCCGGCGTCGAAAAGCCGCTGACGGCGGAAGATGTCGCCGAGGTTATGGCGTTCGCTTTGAACCTGCCGCACCACGTCAATCTGGACCAGGTGGTCCTGCGGCCGGTGGCGCAGGCGGCCCAGCACAAGGTCATACGCACCGGGCAGTAGACCGCCGGTAGTCCCGGGGACGCCCGGCTGGAAGTCCTCGGGCAGCCCCGCAGGGACAGGTGCTTCGACAACCGGCGCGGGCGTGGCCTAAACTTGACCGGAACAGCACTGACCCGGCCATCACCGGTGAGCTTCCGGAAGAACGGTTACCTCTTTAATAAGGGCAGCCCAGTAGAACCGGACGGGTAAGCCCGTCACAGCAGTCAATGAGCGGCAGCCGCGCGAACCCAGCAGCACCGGGGACGCACGGCGGCAAGCGAGGTGGTACCGCGGTTACCGCCGGCCTTTCGGGGCCGGTAGAGGCCGCCCTCGCATCCTGTTCCACAGCCAGATTCACTTGCCGCTATCAGGATGACGAATATGCCCTCTGTATACCCCAAAGCCAGCACCGGCGACGCAGCATCTGCCGCTGTCCCCTCATCCCCCCGGTTTCCGGAACTCGAAGAACGCGTTCTGAAGTACTGGGACAAGGACGGCACCTTCCAGGCTTCCATTGACGCACGGCCGGCCGGAAAAGACGGCGAGAACGAGTTCGTCTTCTACGACGGCCCGCCCTTCGCCAACGGCCTGCCGCACTACGGACACCTGCTGACCGGCTACGTGAAGGACCTGGTGGCCCGCTACCAGACCCAGCGCGGCCGCCGCGTGGAACGCCGCTTCGGCTGGGACACCCACGGGCTGCCCGCCGAACTCGAGGCCATGAAGCAGCTCGGCATGAGCGACAAGGTCCAGATCGAGAAGATGGGCATCGACAAGTTCAACGATGCCTGCCGTGCCTCCGTCATGAAGTACGCCGGTGAGTGGCAGGACTACGTCACCCGCCAGGCCCGCTGGGTGGACTTCGAGAACGACTACAAGACGCTCAACGTCGAGTACATGGAATCGGTCATCTGGGCGTTCAAGACCCTGCACGAAAAGGGCCTGACCTACAGCGGCTTCCGCGTGCTTCCGTACTGCTGGAAGGACGAGACGCCGCTGTCCAACCATGAGCTGCGCATGGATGACGACGTCTACAAGATGCGCCAGGACCAGACGGTCACGGTCACCTTCCCCATCACCGCCGGTGACAACGCGCTCTCCGCGGAGCTCGAAGGCGTGCAGGCCATCGCCTGGACCACCACTCCCTGGACCCTGCCCACCAACATGGCCCTCGCCGTCGGACCCGAGGTCCGCTACGCCGTCGTGCCCGCCGGTCCGAAGGGCACGCAGGCAGGCGAGGGACGCTTCCTGCTCGCTGAAGACCTCGTGGGTTCCTACGCTAAGGACCTGGGGTACGACGACGCCGAGGCCGCCCGCGCTGCCGTCACCGCCGTCCACCTCGGCACGGACCTGGCCGGCCTGCGCTACGCCCCGCTGTGGAACTACTACACGGACACCGAGAAGTGGGGCACTGCCAACGCCTGGCAGATCGTCACCGCCGACTACGTCACCACCACCGACGGCACCGGCATCGTCCACCAGGCACCCGCCTACGGTGAAGACGACCAGAAGGTCTGCGAGCAGTACGGCATCCCCGTGATCCTCTCCGTGGACGAGGGCGGCAAGTTCCTGCCCATGTTCGGCACCGGGGAGCTCGCCGACATCGCCGGGCTGCAGGTCTTCGACGCCAACAAGCTGATCACCCGCGTGCTGAAGGCGGACGGCCGGCTGCTGCGCCAGGCCAGCTACGAGCACAGCTACCCGCACTGCTGGCGCTGCCGGAACCCGCTGATCTACAAGGCGGTCTCCTCCTGGTTTGTGGAGGTCACCAAGATCAAGGACCGCATGGTCGAGCTGAACCAGCAGATCAACTGGATCCCGGAGAACGTCAAGGACGGACAGTTCGGCAAATGGCTGGAAAACGCCCGTGACTGGTCCATCAGCCGCAACCGCTACTGGGGCAGCCCCATCCCGGTCTGGGTCTCGGACGATCCCAACTACCCGCGCACCGACGTCTACGGTTCGCTCGCGGAAATGGAAGCCGACTTCGGCCGGCTGCCGCTGAACAAGGAGGGCCAGCCGGACCTGCACCGCCCGTTCATCGACGAGCTGACCCGCCCCAACCCGGACGATCCCACCGGGCAGTCCACCATGCGCCGCGTGGAGGACGTGCTGGATGTGTGGTTCGACTCCGGGTCCATGCCGTACGCCCAGGTGCACTACCCGCACGAGAACGCCGACTGGTTCGAAAGCCACAACCCCGGCGACTTCATCGTGGAGTACATCGGACAGACCCGCGGCTGGTTCTACACCCTGCACGTGCTGGCCACGGCACTGTTTGACCGGCCCGCCTTCCGCAACGTCATCAGCCACGGCATTGTGCTCGGCTCCGACGGACAGAAGATGTCCAAGTCGCTGCGCAACTACCCGGACGTCTCCGAGGTCCTGGACCGCGACGGATCCGACGCCATGCGCTGGTTCCTGATGGCCTCCCCGATCCTGCGCGGCGGCAACCTGATTGTCACCGAACAGGGGATCCGCGACGGTGTCCGCCAGGCCATCCTGCCGCTGTGGAACGTGTGGCACTTCTTCAGCCTCTACACCAACGCCGCGAACAACGGCAACGGCTACGAGGCCAAGGCCTGCTACGACTCCACCGAACCGCTGGACCGCTACCTGCTCGCCGCCACAGGCGACCTGGTCCGGGACATGGGCACGGCACTGGACGGCTACGACGTGTCCGTGGCGTGCGAGATCCTGCGCGCCTACATGGACACGCTGACCAACTGGTACATCCGCCGCAGCCGCACGCGCTTCTTCGAAGAGGATCCGCAGGCCTTCGACGTGCTCTACACCTGCCTGGAAACCGTGTGCCGGGTGGCAGCCCCGCTGCTGCCGCTCATCGGCGAGGAAATCTGGCGCGGCCTCACCGGCGGGCGCTCCGTGCACCTGACCGACTGGCCGGACGCCGACCTCTTCCCGAGCGACCCCGCACTGGTGGAACGCATGGAAGCCACCCGGAAGATCGCTTCCGTGGGTTCCTCGCTGCGCAAGGCTGCAAACCTCCGAGTGCGGCTTCCGCTGTCCGAAATGACCGTAGTGGCACCGGATGCCGACGCGCTTGAAGGACAGTTCGCGGCCATCATCGCCGATGAACTGAACCTGAAGTCCGTGCGCTTGGAGAACTGGTCGGAAGCGCGGGCCGAAGAGTATGGACTGGGCAGCGAGCTAAGGCTGAATTTCCGGGAGATCGGCAAATCATTTGGCAAACAACTCCCGGTCATCAAAAAGGCCATAGATGCTAATAAGTTTGTTGGCGGGCCTGATGGGCTCAACGTAGAAATTGGCGAGGGTGAGTTCATAAAGCTCCCTCAGTTCATGTACGAGATGCGAACTGTCGCAACTGGTACCGGTCAAACCGAAATAGGGTTGCTGCCCGGAATCGGATTCCTGGTGCTGAACACCGAGGTCACCCCGGAACTGGCTGCCGAAGGCGCCGCCCGCGACGCCATCCGCGCCGTCCAGCAGGCCCGCCGCGACGCGGACCTGCACATCAGCGACCGCATCCGCACGCGCATCAGCACTGGCGCGGAAGAAGCGGCCGCGCTCGAAGCCAACGGGAACCTGGTGAAGGCCGAAACGCTCACCGATGACCTGGTGGTCACCGGCGACCTGGTCACCGACGGCGCCGACACCGACGCCGACAAGTACATCGTCACAGTGGAGAAGATCTAATGAGTTCAGCAGACCGCCCGTCCGGTTCCATTGACGGGTTCTCGGTGGAGAGCGTTTATGCCGAACTGCTCAGCCGCGCGCCGGAAAACAAGATGGAGCCGCGCATGGCTCCGCTGTTCCGGGCAATGGAAGTGCTGGGGGAGCCGAACAAGGCGTTCCCGATCATCCACATCACCGGCACCAACGGCAAAACCTCAACGGCCCGCATGATCGAAGCAGGACTGCGCGCCTACGGACTGCGCACCGGCCGCTACACCAGCCCGCACCTGACCAGCGTCACCGAGCGGATCAGCATTGACGGCGAGCCCGTCAGCGATGAAACGTTTGTCCGGATCTGGGACGAGATCCATCCCTACCTGGACATTGTCGACGCCGAACTCGAGGCCGAGGGCGAGCCCCGGCTGACCTATTTCGAAGCCGTAACCATCCTCGCGTTTGCGGTCTTCGCGGACGAGCCCGTGGACGTGGCGGTCATCGAGGTCGGCCTCGGCGGCATCACGGATGCCACCAACGTCAGCGACGGCACCGTCTCCGTCGTCACACCCATTTCGCTGGACCACACCGAGCTGCTGGGCGACGACGTCGCCGATATTGCCCGGGAAAAGGCCGGCATCATCAAGGAGGACGGGTTCCTCATCAGCGCCGCACAGCCCATGGAGGCTGCGCAGGTGCTGCTCGAAAAGGCACACGAGGCCGGCGTTCCATTCCGGTTCGAGGGCGTCGAATTCGGCGTGGAATCCCGCGTGATGGCCGTAGGCGGGCAGATGGTCACCATCAACGGCCTCGCCGGCCGCTACGAGGATCTCCAGGTTCCCCTGCACGGTGCGCACCAGGCCGAAAATGCAGCGGTTGCCGTGGCGGCGCTGGAAGCCTTCATCGGCGGCGGCACGAAGGAGCTCGACGTCGAACTGCTGCGGACCGGGTTCCTGACCGTCACCTCGCCGGGCCGCCTGGAGGTGGTGCGGACCGCTCCCACCATCGTCGTCGACGCCGCGCACAACCCCGCCGGTGCCAAGGCGACCGCCGAGGCACTGCGCGAGGCGTTCAACTTCACCACGCTCGTCCTGGTGGTCGGCATCCTGGCGGAGAAGGACGCCGTCGGCATCCTCAGCGAACTCCGCGAGCAGCTGGGGGACCTGGTGAGCGGCGTTGTCCTGACCCAGTCCGGCTCGCCCCGGGCCATCCCCGCCGACGAACTGGTCCAGGACGCGGTGGATGCAGGCTTTGCGGATGAAGACATCCAGGTCGAGGCAGGCCTGGACAACGCCCTCGAATGGGCCGTGGCCAAGGCCGAGGAGAACAACGACCTCTCCGGCGGCGTGCTCGTGGTCGGTTCCATCACCGTGGTCGCCGAAGCGCGCACCCTCCTCGGAAAGTAGGCATGCAGTTATGGCAAGACTGACCAAGGCGCAGCGCGAATGGCGCCCGGGCATGCCCAAGAAGCGCCGTTCCGTCAAGGTGATGTTCGCGTCCACGGTCCTCACGCTTGAAGCGTTCGTGGTGCTGTTCGGAACGCTCGCCGTCTTCGGTGTCCACCGCGACACCATCTCCCCGCCGCTGCTCCTGGGCGGGGGCGTCCTGCTCGCGGCGGCGATGATCGGAACGTGTGCGCTGCTCTCCAAGCCGGCAGGTCCGCTGATCGGATGGATTCTGCAGCTGGTGCTCATCGCCACCGGATTCCTGGATCCCATGATGTTCTTCGTCGGCGTGCTGTTCGCCATGACCTGGTGGTACGGCCTGCGGGCCGGGATGCGCCTGGACCGGGAAAACCGGGAACGGGACCGGATGCAGGCTGAA
Source organism: Arthrobacter zhaoxinii (assembly GCF_025244925.1). NCBI lineage: Bacteria > Bacillati > Actinomycetota > Actinomycetes > Micrococcales > Micrococcaceae > Arthrobacter > Arthrobacter zhaoxinii. Next base: position 2,106,850 of record NZ_CP104275.1, on the reverse strand, counting down.
TGGGAGAAGGCCCACCCGGAAGAAGGAAACGCTGCTGCCGGGCCCGGATCCACAGCGGGCACCGACTAGGCTTAGATCCGATATCCGATCGTTCCAAGGAGATACACCGTGAGCACCGAGCGCACACTTGTCCTGATTAAGCCCGACGGCGTCGAGCGCCGGCTCACCGGCGCCATCCTGGCGCGGATCGAAGCCAAGGGTTACACCGTGGCGGAGCTGAAGAAGACCGCTGCTACCCGCGCCATCCTCGAAGAGCACTATGCCGAGCACCAGGGCAAGCCGTTCTACGAACCGCTGGTGGAGTTTATGCTCAGCGGCCCGGTTGTTGCCGTAGTCCTCGAGGGACAGCGCGTGATTGAAGGGTTCCGGTCCCTGGCCGGCACCACCGATCCCACGACGGCGGCCCCCGGCACCATCCGCGGCGACTTCGGCCGCGACTGGGGCTCCGCGGTCCAGCAGAACCTGGTCCACGGCTCCGATTCGCCCGAGTCCGCAGCACGGGAAATCGGTATCTGGTTCAGCTAGTACGGATAGACGAAGGGCCGGCACCAGTGATGGTGCCGGCCCTTCTGTCTGCAACCGGAGGTTACGGAATCAGCTTTTCGTTCCGCAGGCGTGCAAAGAGCGCCTTGAAGGCGTCCTCCGTGCGGCGGTAACCGGTGAAGCCGGCCAGCCGGCTCTTGCTCATATCCGTGAGCACTTCGACCTTCCGGCCCAGGTCCGCGTCAGTGTGCCACCAGGACGCCAGCCGTCCGAGATCCGCTTCGGCCAGGCCGTGACGGTCGGCAATCTTGGTCCAGGCTTCTGACATGCCGGCCATTTGCTCTTCCAACGGACGCGGAACGGATTCGAAGCCCACCGGCTCCACACCGAATTCCTCGGCCAGCCGCGGCCAGAGCGAACGCCAGCGGAAGACGTCGCCGTTGACCACGTTGAAGGCCTCATTGGCGGTGTTCGCATCCGTGGCCGCCCAGAGCATGTGCTCGGCGAGCAGGCCGGCGTCGGTCATGTCGGTGACTGAATTCCACTGGGTTTCGGAGCCGGGGAAGACAAACGGCATCCCGAGCTCACGGCAGAGCGTGGCCTGCACGGCCAGGGTCTGGCCCATGTTCATCGCATTGCCGACGGCGAAGCCGATCACCGTGTGCGCGCGGTGGACGGACCAGGCGAAGCCCTGCCGCTCGGCGGCTTCCATCAGTTCGTCTTCCTGCGCGTAGTAGAAGTTCTCCACCAGCAGCCGCGGCTCGTCTTCGGAGAACGGCGTGTCCGGCATGGGGCCCTCGCCGTAGGCCTCGAACGGTCCCATGTAGTGCTTGAGCCCGGTCATCAGGGCCACGTGCTCCAGGGGAGCATCCGCCAACGCCGTGAGGAGGTTGCGGACCATGGCGGAGTTGACCGCAATGTTCTCCGCTTCCGTTTCCTGCCGGGACCAGGAGGTGAAGAACACGTGTGTGGGACGGGCGCCTTCCAGCGCCTGCGCCAGGCTTTCGGGCGAGCCCAGGTCCGCTGCAACGGGAACGACGCCGGGACGTGCCGGGTCGGGGTTTCCGGCCTTCCGCGACAGAGCCAGGACGGTCCAGCCCTCACTCGAGAGCAGGTCCACCAGGGCTGCCCCCGCGATTCCGGTGGCACCGGCAACAAGTGCTGTGCGCTGGCCTTCTGAGCGGGCAGGGATGGTTCTGAGCATGGTTCTCCTCATGGATCGAAAAGTGGCGCCGGCGTAAAAAGTCCGCACGCCTTCTTCTGCGGCAACGGGGAAACGGCGGGGGAAATTCCTCACGGGTTCCCGGAAGGCGCCTAGGCTGTGCCCATGGCACTTATATACGACGCCGAGCTGCGTCCGGGCAAAATGGAACTGATCTCCGGCTGGCTGCCGGGAACGTGGTGGTTTCCCTCAACGGAGCCGGTGACGGTCCGGAAGCTGGCTTCCTTCCGGTTCGACGACCCCGACGGGGAGGTGGGGGTGGAAACCACCATCGTGGAAGCCGGATCGGCAGTGGTGCAGGTTCCCCTGACCTACCGCGGGGCGCCGCTGGAAGGCGCGGAGCAATTCCTGATCAACGAAATGGAGCACTCCGTCCTCGGCCACCGCTGGGTCTACGATGCCCTCGGTGACCCGGTCTATGCGCGGGCCCTGGAAGCCGCGCTCCTTTCCCGGCAGCCGCAGGCGGCCCAGTACCTGGACAACGACGGCGCCCGCGAGCTGCTGCCCGAAACCATGCAGGTCAGCAGCACGGGGATGCCCGACGGCGCCGGGCTGGTTGAAGCTCCCGCTTCCGATCCGGAGGGCTGGGCAACCTCCGTCCTGACCGAGGGCGGGTGGGAATTCTCCGTGGTGCGGTTGCTGGACCTGGACGGGCGCACGGCACCGGACCCCTCACTGACGGCTACCTGGGAGGGGCAGGAGATCCCGGTGGTCCTGGCCTGGGGGCTTCCGCTGAATCCCTAGGGAAGGGCTACTGGCCGCCTACAAACGAATTCAGGAACCGGAAGAAGATCGACGCGGCCGTTGCCACCCAGAGCAGGACGACCAGCGGCCACGCCCAGTCCGTCAGGAAACGGACCAGCCCGGCCGGCGCCGGTATGGCGCCGGCCGCCAGGTTGCGGATGGTGGTGAAGACGAACAGCGGAATCATGGCAGCCCACACCACGATGCAGTAGATGCACAGTACATAGATGTCGAACAGCGCCTGACTCCACAGCCAGACAACAAACACCATGCCGAGGGTGACGCCGACCTGCAGGCCGATCCAGTACCAGCGGGCGAAACGGGCACCCGCCAGCAGCCCCATGGCCGTGGTGATCACCACGGCAAAGGCAACGATGCCGATCAGCGGATTGGGGAAGCCGAAGATGGCCGCCTGCCAGGTCTGGAACACCGTCCCGCAGGAGACCCAGGGACTGATGTCGCAGCTGGTGATGTAGTTGGCGTCCGCGTACACGCGGAGGCGTTCAATCACCAGGATTCCGGAAGCCACCCAGCCGACAACCGCGGTAACCAGCAGCGTCCAGATAAAGGACCGGCGTTCCGGGCGGACCGCTGCGCCCTCCGGATCCCGGAGGCCGGCGGTGTCGGCCGGGGTGGCGCCGGAAGATGGACGGGCTGCGCTGGAAGGCACGGAAGCTCCTTACGGAGTAGTCGGCAGAAGTAACTATCTGCGTCGAGTCTATGCGCAGAGGCAGGCCAAAAAGGCGGCCGTATGCGATAATGAAGCTTGGCTGATGGCGGAACCACATTCCGCCGCCGGTCCAGCGACAGGCTTCCGGTTCTGCCGGTGACGCTTCCCGTGTAGTTAGCCCATCAATCCGGATGGGAACCAGGGAATCCGCCGGCCAGACCTACCCAGAACAGCCGTAACGAAATATCCGTTCCGCAGGGGTAGCAGGAAAAGCGCCGCTGGTCTTCGAGTGATACCGCGCCCCACAGCTGGCACGACCTCGAATGACATCCAGACGACTTCCGGCTGGCGGGCTGGCTGCGATGCCACCGCACAGCCGACACATTGCCTTGGGGCATTGGAATGTGGCCAGTGCCGCAGGGCCGGAGCATAGGCCTACATGACTAATCAGAATAATGGAACCAATGAACTGCCTGTAGAAAACGGCACGGCAGGGGAGAGCCCCGTGCAGCCGGACGAGCAGCCGGCCCCGGTCAAGAAGGCCACCCGCAGCCGCCGCAAGTCCGTTCCGGTTTCTTCCCCGCAGTCGGCGGCAGACACCGCAGCAGCGGTAACGCCGGCAGCCGAAACCCCGTCAGACACCCCGGCGCCCGCAGCTGAGAAGCCCAAGCGGACACGCGCACCCCGCAAGAAGGCAGCACCGGCCGCCGAAGCACCGACCGCACCGGAGGAAACCCCGGAAGCCGCGGCCGCCGCCGCGGATTCGGTTCCCGCCGACGGCGCCGCTTCAACCGACGCGCCGTCCGAAACCCCGGCCAAGACGGTCCGACGGCGCCGCAGCCCGGCCAGGAAGCCTGCCGCCGACGCCGCAGCCGCCGTTGAAACTCCCGCCGCAGTTGAAACCTCCGCCGCAGTTGAAACCCGCGCTGCCGACGAGGTAACGCTGGCAGCCGGACCCGAGTCCACCAACACTGCCGAACCCGCTGTTGAAGCGCCGGCACCGAAAACCCGTGCCCGCCGCCGTGCCAGCACGCCCACCGGCCCGGCACGCTCGGCCGAGTCGGCAACGCCCGCCGCCGCGGAGCCCGCCGAAACCCCCGCCGAGCCGGTACTGCCCGCCGCCGCCGAAGCGCCCGTCAAGACCGAGACCCCGGTACAGGCCGAGGCCGCCGGGCCGACCTCGGCACTGGATCCGTTCTCCGTGCCGGAATCCCCCACGTCGGTGCTGTTCCACGCCCCGGACCTCACTGCTGTCCGTTCCGTGCCGGTGGCCAAGCCCGCCGAAGCCGAGGAAACGGACGAGCAGGAGGGTGCCGAAGACTCGGGCCGTCCGCGCCGCCGTTCCCGCCGAGGCCGCAGCCGCCAGGGCACGGAGCCGGCAAACGTACAGGAAGCCTCTGCGGAAGAACCGTCCGCCGGCCCCGAGGACAGCGAGTCCGACGGCGTCACCTCCCGCCGCCGTCGCCGCCGCCGCCGCGGAGACGCCGATCTGGAACTGACCGGGGGAGCGGACGACGATCCGCCCAACACCGTGACCCGGGTGCGTGCCCCCCGTGCGCACGCTGACGCCCCGGTCTCGGACCGCGTCACCAGCGTTAAGGGTTCCACCCGGCTGGAAGCCAAGAAGCAGCGCCGCCGCGAGTCCCGCGAGTCCGGCCGCCGCCGCCACGTGATCACCGAGGCCGAGTTCCTGGCCCGCCGGGAATCCGTTGACCGGCAGATGATTGTCCGCCAGCGCGACGAGCGGATCCAGATCGGTGTGCTGGAGGACGGCATCCTCGCGGAGCACTTCGTCTCCAACACCCAGCAGGACTCGCTCATCGGCAACGTCTATGTCGGCAAGGTCCAGAACGTGCTGCCCAGCATGGAGGCAGCCTTCGTGGACATCGGCCGCGGACGCAATGCCGTGCTGTATGCCGGCGAGGTCAACTGGGACGCCGCCGGCCTCGACGGCCAGCCGCGCCGCATCGAACTGGCGCTCAAGTCCGGCGACTCCGTCCTGGTGCAGGTCACCAAGGACCCGGTGGGCCACAAGGGCGCACGCCTGACCAGCCAGATCTCCCTGCCCGGCCGCTACCTCGTGTACGTTCCGGGCGGATCGATGACCGGCATCTCGCGCAAGCTGCCCGACGTCGAGCGCAACCGGCTCAAGAAGATCCTCAAGGACCACCTGCCGGAAAACGCGGGCGTCATTGTGCGCACCGCCGCTGAAGGCGCCAGCGAGGAAGAGTTGATGAATGACATCAACCGCCTCCGCGCGCAGTGGGAGACCATCGAGGCGAAGTCCAAGTCCACCAAGACGCTGCCGCCGGAGCTCCTGTACGGCGAGCCGGACCTGACCATCAAGGTGGTCCGGGACGTCTTCAACGAGGACTTCTCCAAGCTTGTGGTCTCCGGTGAGGAAGCCTGGGACACCATCGAGGCCTATGTCACGTACGTGGCACCGGACCTCGTGGGGCGGCTCGAGAAGTGGATGAAGGACGAGGACATCTTCTCGGCCCACCGCATCGACGAGCAGATTGCGAAGGCCCTGGACCGCAAGGTGTTCCTGCCCTCGGGCGGTTCCCTGGTGATTGACCGCACCGAAGCCATGACCGTGGTGGACGTGAATACGGGCAAGTTCACCGGCAGCGGCGGCAACCTGGAAGAGACCGTCACCAAGAACAACCTTGAAGCAGCCGAAGAAGTGGTCCGCCAGCTGCGCCTGCGCGACATCGGCGGCATCATCGTGATCGACTTCATCGACATGGTCCTTGAAGCCAACCGCGACCTGGTGCTGCGCCGCCTGGTGGAGTGCCTGGGCCGGGACCGGACCAAGCACCAGGTGGCAGAGGTCACCTCGCTCGGCCTGGTCCAGATGACACGCAAGCGCATGGGCACCGGCCTGCTGGAAGTCTTCGGCGAGACCTGCGAACACTGCGACGGCCGCGGCGTCGTCACCCAGGACGTACCCGTGGAGCACCGCCGCAGCACCAGCCACACTCCGTCCGGCAACGGCCACGCGGTTGCCGACGAGAACCACCAGCAGCACCTCAAGCAGGAGAAGCAGTCCCGCGGGGACCGGAAGCGCAACCGCAGCCGTGGACAGAACGGCAACGTCCAGGCAGCGGAAGAACAGCCGCAGCCGGACGAGCCGGTGCAGGAGGATGCCGAGCGGCAGGCAAAGGCCGAAGCCGCTCGCGCCGCCCTCGCCAGCATCGCGGCCGCTACTGCTGCCGCGCACGAGGTAGTGGATGCCGCAGCCAACGGCAACGGTGGAACCCCGGCAGCGGATCAGGGAGCCGGCGACGAGTCCGACACCGAACCCGGTGCAGTGTTGAACATCCAGGGAGAAACCGTAGTGGTTCCCCGCCGCCAGCGGCGTCGTCCGGTCAAGGAAGAGCCTGCCCTGACACTGGAAAGCCTCACGGAGGCCTTCAACGAGGCAGCCTCGGCCGTGTCGCGCTCGGTGGAGCAGGAGCAGGAGCAGGAACAGGAGCAGAAGCAGGCGGCTGAGCCGAAATCCGTCCGCAGGCCCGAGACACCGGCTGCGGCACCGGAAGCACCCGTCCGCCCGGCGCGCCGGCGCAGGGCAGCAAGCAGCCCCCAGGGTGCTGCGGAGGTCACGGCACCGGCTGCAGGGGACACGGTTCCCTCTGTCCCGGCACGGCATACGGTCACGGCCGCAGGCAGGCCGGCTGCTCAGGAAGAGAAAGCCGGAGCTGCGGCCCCGGTGATCCTGGGTGTGGGCGTACCCGCCTCCGAGCTGTAACCGCTTCGTCCTCCCGTCTGCGGGCGGTCTGTCCCCTAAGGGGGCGGGCCGCCCGCAGGTGTTTAACCGGGTCCGCCGCTCCGGGGCGGGTCCGATGCCCGCAACACCGGGTCCATGGGATAAAGTAGAGACCGAGCAGTGGCACCGGTTCGGTGGCGCGTGGGTCGGCTCCGCAGATGCACAGCGCATTTGCGGGTTACGGGCCCGTTAGCGTAGCCTTGAACTTCGGTGCGAACGCCTTCCAACCGTTTATCGGTTCAGGCGCAACTGCATGGCGCAAGGCGGGTCCAATCTGGATCTGGCTAAATGCGCATCCAAGTATTAAACGTCGAGAGAAGTGAGTTCCCAAGTGGTGTACGCGATTGTCCGCGCTGGCGGCCGCCAAGAAAAGGTTTCCGTCGGAGACCTCGTAACCCTGGACCGCGTCCCCGGTGGAGCCGGTAGCACCTTTGAGCTGCCTGCCCTGCTTTTGGTTGATGGCGACAAGGTCACCTCTGCTGCACAGGACCTGGCCAAGGTTACCGTGACTGCAGAAATCGTCGAGAACTTCCGGGGTCCGAAGATTGTCATCCAGAAGTTCAAGAACAAGACCGGCTACAAGAAGCGTCAGGGCTACCGCTCCTCGCTGACCAAGGTCAAGGTTACGTCCATCAACTCCTGATTCTCCTGCCGGCCCCAGGGCCGGGAACGCGGGTGTGATCCCGCCTGAGGGTTTCAATATCAGTTAGCAAAGGCAGGCAAAGAAATGGCACATAAGAAAGGTGCGAGTTCCACTCGCAACGGTCGCGACTCCAACGCCCAGTACCTCGGCGTAAAGCGTTTCGGCGGCCAGGTTGTCAAGGCAGGCGAAATCATCGTTCGCCAGCGCGGCACCCACTTCCACCCGGGTGAGGGCGTTGGTCGCGGAGGCGATGACACCCTGTTCGCCCTGGAAGCAGGCGCAGTTGAATTCGGCAGCCGTCGTGGCCGCCGCGTCGTGAACATCGTGGCTGCTGCAGCCGCCGAGTAATCACCGGCATTTAGCTTTTCCGACGGGGCGGGCCTTGATGGCCCGCCCCGTCGTTTTTTAAGCCAAGTAGAATTGGCATGATCAAGAAGTTCCTCTGAAGGAGAACCATGGCCAGCTTTGTAGACCGCGTAGTGCTGCACGTTTCGGGCGGTACAGGCGGCCATGGTTGCGTGTCCGTCAAGCGTGAAAAGTTCAAGCCCCTGGGTGGGCCCGACGGCGGCAACGGCGGCGACGGCGGCGACGTCATCCTGCGCGTTGACACGAATACCACCACCCTGCTCGACTACCACCACGCCCCGCACCGGCACGCCACCAACGGCGGCAACGGAATGGGTGACTGGCGCGCGGGCAAGACCGGCGAGACGCTGATCCTTTCGGTGCCGGACGGCACCGTCGTCAAGAACAAGGCCGGCGAGGTCCTGGCGGACCTGGTCGGGGAGGGCGCCGAGTACATCGCTGCCGCCGGTGGCCAGGGCGGCCTCGGCAACTCCTCGCTTTCCTCGCAGAAGCGCAAGGCTCCCGGATTCGCGCTGCTGGGCGTCCCCGGCGAAGAGGCCGACATTGTCCTGGAGCTGAAGTCCATTGCCGATATTGCACTGGTCGGCTTCCCGTCGGCCGGCAAGTCCTCGCTGATTGCCGCGATCTCCGCGGCCCGGCCGAAGATTGCCGACTACCCCTTCACCACGCTGATCCCGAACCTGGGCGTTGTCCAGTCCGGTGACGTGCGCTTTACCGTCGCCGATGTTCCCGGCCTGATTGAAGGCGCCTCGGAAGGCAAGGGCCTGGGCCACAACTTCCTGCGCCACGTGGAACGCTGCGCCGCCCTGGTGCACGTGCTGGATTGTGCCGCACTGGAAACGGACCGCGACCCCATTGGGGACCTGGAAGTCATTGAGCGCGAGCTCGAGAAGTACGAAGTGGACATGAGCTACGCGGGCACCGACGGCGACGTCGTGCCGCTGAACCGCCGTCCCCGCCTTGTCGCACTGAACAAGGTGGACGTTCCTGACGGCCGCGACATGGCCGAGTTCGTCCGGCCGGAACTGGAGAAGCGCGGCTACCGCGTGTTCGAGGTTTCCGCGTCCAGCCATGAAGGCCTGCGTGAACTCGGGTTCGCCATGGCTGCCATCGTCAAGGACGCCCGCGATGCCGTGGAGAAGGCTCCGCCGCGCATCCAGCCGCCGGTCCTGAAGCCGCGCGGCGTCAACTACAAGGGCGGCTTCCTGATCCGCCGCGAGGAGCGCAACCTCGAGCCGCTCTTCCGCGTCCTGGGCGAGAAGCCGGTTCGCTGGGTCCAGCAGACCGACTTCACCAATGACGAAGCCGTTGGCTACCTGGCGGACCGCCTGGCCAAGCTGGGCGTGGAGGAGAAACTGTTCAAGGAAGGCGCCAAGCCCGGTGACGCCGTGGTCATCGGCGAGGGCGACGGCGTCGTCTTCGACTGGGAGCCCACGATGATCGGCGGAGCGGAACTGCTTGCCGCTTCCCCGCGAGGCAGCGACATCCGAGTGGAGGACTTCTCCCGCCCGACCCGCGAGGAAAAGCGCGGCGACCACCAGAAGCGCAAGGAAGCCCGCGCCGCGGCCCGCGACGAGCTCGAAGCAGAGCGCAAGGCAGGCATCTGGACCGAGTCCGTGAACTACAAGCACTCCTCCCGCCCTGCGGACGTCGAGGGTAACGAAGGGGAGTAACTCCTTCATAGTCCCGGTAGGGATGAGGCGCAGCGCATAGGCTGGGCAGGTTATGAGTGAACAAAATGAATTCGCCCCGCCTGCCCGCCGTGCGCTGACCTCACGCTCCGGTCTGGCCCGGGCCCGCCGGGTGGTCGTCAAAGTGGGCTCCTCGTCCCTGACCTCCGTGGCGGGCGGGATCTCCGACTCTGCCCTGAAGTCCCTGGCCGATGTGCTTTCCGCCCGGCATGCGCAGGGCACCGAAATCATCCTGGTCTCCTCCGGCGCTATCAGCGCCGGGTTGGCGCCGCTGGGACTGACCAAGCGCCCGGCCCAGCTTTCCTCCCAGCAGGCTGCCGCCAGCGTCGGCCAGGGCCTCCTGATGGCCCGCTACACCTCCGCCTTCAGTGCGCACGGCGTCACGGTCAGCCAGGTGCTGCTCACCATCGAGGACCTGATGCGCCGGGCCCATCACGCCAACGCGCACCGGGCCATGGAGCGGCTGCTGAACTTCGGCGTGCTGCCGATTGTCAATGAAAACGACGCCGTCGCCAGCCACGAGATCCGCTTCGGCGACAATGACCGCCTGGCCGCCCTGGTGGCGCACCTCGTGAAGGCGGACGCGCTTATCCTGCTCTCCGACGTCGACGCCCTCTATGACGGTCCGCCGTCCGAGGGTGCCCGCCGCATCCCCGAAGTCACCGGTCCCAAGGACCTGGCGGACGTGCGGATCGGCAAGGTGGGCAAGGCCGGCGTCGGGACGGGCGGGATGGCGACCAAGGTCGAAGCGGCCACCATTGCCGCGGAATCGGGCATCCCGGCCCTGGTCACGTCCACGGCCAACGCCGCCGCTGCGCTGGCCGGAGAAGACGTGGGCACCTGGTTCACCACCCGCGGCCGGCGTCGGTCCATCCGCCTGCTGTGGCTCGCCCACCTCGCCCGCATTCAAGGCACCCTGGTGCTCGACGACGGCGCGGCAAGGGCGGTGGGGGACCGGCACCGTTCACTGCTGCCGGCGGGAATCACTGCTGTGAAAGGGCAGTTCGAGCCCGGTGACGCCGTTGCCCTGGCTGACACCGCGGGCCGCGTGATTGCCCATGGCCTGACCAACTACGGTTCCGACGAGCTGCCCTCCATGCTCGGCCGCTCCACCCGCGAACTGTCCCGCGAGCTGGGACGCGGATATGAACGTGCGGTGGTGCACGTCAACGACCTCGTTCTCCTGCATCCCAACGAAGCACCGGCACCCGGGCCGGATGCCGGCACCGGACCTACACTGGGATCATGACTTCCGTGAACACAACTGAGGCAGCGGCCGCCGAGCCGGGGTCCGCCGGCACCGATCCCGAGGCAGACGCCGGCGTCGAAGCCCGGGTCCATGCCCTCGCCGACCGCTCCCGCACCGCCTCCCGGCGCCTGGCCCGGGCCAACCGCGCCTGGAAGGACCGTGCCCTGCGGCAGATCGCGCAGAACGTCAACGCGAAACAGGCCGCCATCCTCGCCGCCAACGCCAGGGATGTCGCGGCAGGCCGGGAGAACGGCACCTCAACGGCTCTGCTGGACCGGCTGTCGCTGACACCCGCGCGGATCACCGCACTGGCTGCGGCACTGGAGAACCTTGCCGGGCTGCCGGATCCGGTGGGATCGGTTGCCCGCGGCCAGACACTGCCCAACGGCCTGCGGCTGCGCCAGGTCCACGTACCCATGGGCGTGGTGGCAGCCATCTACGAGGCACGCCCCAACGTCACGCTCGATATTGCCGGACTGGCACTGAAAAGCGGCAACGCGGTACTCCTGCGCGGAGGCAGCGCAGCAGCGGCCACCAACGCCGTCCTGGTGGAGATCATCCGTGACTCCCTCGAGGACGTCGGCCTGCCTGCCGATGCGGTGCAGAGTGTGGACCAGTACGGGCGCGAGGGCGCCAACGTACTCATGAAGGCACGCGGCCGGGTGGATGTGCTGATTCCCCGCGGCGGCCGGTCCCTGATCCAGTCGGTGGTCACCAACGCCACCGTCCCCGTCATCGAAACGGGGGAGGGCAACGTGCATATCTTCCTCGACCAAAGTGCTCCGGTGGAGATGGCCGTCGATATCCTCCTCAACGCCAAGACACAGCGTCCCAGCGTCTGCAACACCGTGGAAACCCTGCTCATCCACGAAGGTGCTCCGGCGGCTCCGGACGTCCTCGCTGCCCTGGCCGCCGCCGGCGTCCGCCTCCATGCCGACGCCCGTGCCATGGAGCTGCTTCCTGCCGGCGTGACTGCCGAACCCGCCGACGACGGCGACTGGGGGCGTGAGTACATGGACCTTGACCTGGCCGTGGCGGTGGTGGACACCCTCGACGATGCCCTCGGGCACATCCGGCGCTGGACCACCGGGCACACGGAGGCGATCATCACCAACGACCTCGCCAATGCCGAGCGTTTCATCGCCGAGATTGATTCGGCCGCTGTGATTGTTAATGCCTCCACCAGGTTCACCGACGGGGGAGAGCTGGGCCTGGGAGCCGAAGTCGGAATTTCCACGCAGAAGATGCATGCCCGCGGTCCCATGGGGTTGAAGGAACTGACCACTACCAAATGGATCATCCAGGGCGACGGGCAGATCCGCGACTAGTTCCGCCCGGTACGCGCCGTGATCTGCCCGGCTGCGATGTGCACTCCGTTACGCGTACCATTGACTCAGAACCCATTCCGCCGGCTGCCCGGCGGAACCTATCAATCTCTAGGGGAGATACATGCTGATCCAGCTCACGAGCGCCGTGTTTACTGCTGCCGAAGAACACCACGTTGAACTGCCGGCGTCTCCGTACGTCTACGGCGGGGTCATCTTTGCGGCGCTGCTGTTGCTGATGCTGATCACCGTGTCCTTCAGCAACGTGGGCAACCGCCACTCGGCCGAGGCGGAGCACGTTGATCCCCAGCGGCAGTTCACGAACAAGCATGACCACGGCCAGGCGATCCGGGACTGACCTGGTACGTGAATCCAGCGGAGGCGTTCCTGCCCATGGGTGAACCGCAGCGGACAGACAGCAACGGAAAACGCAGGTTCCGGCTGGGAGTCATGGGCGGAACGTTCGACCCGATTCATCACGGCCACCTGGTGGCCGCAAGCGAAGTGGCGTCCACGTTCGATCTGGACGAGGTTGTCTTTGTACCCACCGGCGATCCGTGGCACAAGCCGGCCGCCCAGCAGGTGAGCCCGGCGGAACACCGGTACCTCATGACGGTCATCGCCACTGCATCGAACCCCCGCTTCACGGTGAGCCGTGTCGACATTGACCGGCCCGGCCCCACGTACACCATCGACACCCTGCGGGACCTGAAGGCAGCGCGCCCCGAGGCCGAGCTGTACTTCATCACCGGTGCGGACGCGATGGCGCAGATCCTGTCCTGGAAGGACATCCAGGAACTGTGGTCGCTGGCCCACTTCGTGGGAGTGACACGGCCCGGGCATGTGCTGGAAAACGTGGGCCGCGACGACGTCTCCCTGATGGAGGTGCCGGCCATGGCGATCTCCTCCACCGACTGCCGGCGCCGCGTGGCAGGGGGCAAGCCGGTCTGGTACCTCGTACCGGACGGAGTGGTGCAGTACATTGCGAAGCACCGTCTGTATGCCGCCGGACGGCAGGCCGAGAGCTCCGCGGAAACCGAAACAGAACCAGTAGCGTAAAGACAGATACCGGATGGGTAGGAAATGACGAACGGTCCAGAGTCCGCGCCGCGGCGCAGCCGCAGGGCGGCTGACGTACCCGTGGATTCCCCGGCCGGGCCGCGGGAACGTGAGTCCCAGCAGCGTGCCCGTGACCGGGAGGCGCTGCGTGCGTACAAGGCCCTGACCGAGACGCAGGAGCGCCGGGACCCTGAGTCCGCCCTGCCCACCCGCCGGCAGCTGAGGCAGCAGCAACAGCAGCGCGCAGCAGCAGCAGGTGCCCTGCCGGGAACCACCACCGCGGTGTCCTCCGAACCGGTTGACCCGTCACCTGCCGTTTCGCCGACAGACCTGTCCGCACCCGATACTTCCTCCGCCCCTGTACCCGCGCGCCGGGAACGACGGCGGCAGGAGAGCCAGCGTGCCGCCGCACCGGCGGAGCAGGAGACCCGGCACCCGGCAACGGAAGCCGGCCCTTCCGGGGCGACGGAATCCGTCGCAGAGGATCCCGCTGCGGCGGCCGGCACGGACCCCAACGCCGACGTCGAAGGCATGAGCGTGGAACAGGCACTGGCCGCCCGCCAGGCACTCGAAGGCCAGGCCCGCAACCAGGTTGCAGCCATGGAAGCCCTGCAGTCGGCGGATCCGCAGGCAGTGGATCTCGAACTGCTGGCGCAGCAGAAGGCCCTGGCCGAACGCGCCAAGGTCCTGAACCGGCGGACGGAGGTCATCCGGAAGCTGTCGGAGGAGAACGAGCAGCGCCGGCCCTCCACCGGCGATCCGAGCACTGCCCACAACCTGGCCATGGTGACACCGCTCGAATTCGTTTCGGTTCCCGGGATGGAGCATCCCGTGATGAAGGCACCGCCCACCTCGCATGTGCCCATCGTTACCGCGGCAACGCAGCGGGCGGCTCCGGCCGCGGTTCCCGCCCAGCGTCCGGCCTCCGTGCCGCGCCGGGTGCCGGTCGGCGCTACGGATGTGCGCCGTTCCCGGGCCCTCGCCCGCACGGATGCGCCGGTCAGCGCAACACCTGAATCCGAGGACGCTGCCACCCCCGTCGGGGCCCGCAGTGCCTTCGGACTCGACCCCCTAGATGTTATGACGGCCGGACTCGGCCGTACCCGGAAGCTGCGTTTTGCGGCTGCCGGTGTTGCAGGTCTGGGCGCACTTGCCCTGATCGTCGGAATACTAATGATCGTCGGCCGCCTTGGCAGCTGACCGATTACCCCAAGGAGACACACTTTGAGCGCCACCGAATCTTCCATCGCCATTGCACGGGCGGCGGCCAAAGCGGCGTCGGCCAAGATTGCGGACGATATCGTCGCAATTGACGTGAGCGAACGGCTCGCCATTACGGACGTCTTCCTCATTGCCTCGGCGTCGAACGAACGCCAGGTCAACGCCATTGTTGACGGCATCGAAGAGGAACTGTCCAAGATGGACCTCAAGCCCGTACGCCGTGAGGGCCGCAGCGAAGGCCGCTGGGTCCTGCTCGACTACGCCAACGTCGTGGTGCACGTCCAGCACGAGGAAGACCGGGTGTTCTATGCACTGGAGCGCCTGTGGAAGGACTGCCCCGAGGTTGACCTTCAGCTCGAGGACGCCCCCGCCGGCGCCGAGTCCGAATAAGCAACGGCTGTGAGCGCCCCTGCCCCCTGGGATCCCGATACCGCGTCGCGCCGGGTGGTTTTCTGGCGCCATGGGCGTACCGAGTGGAACCGGGTGGGGCGCTTCCAGGGGCAGCAGGATATTGCCCTTGACGACGGCGGCCTCCGCCAGGCCGCCGAAGCTGCGGCAGTCCTGCGCTTCCTCGACCCTGACGTTATTGTGTCCTCGGACCTGAGCCGTGCCCTGACCACGGGCATGGCCCTGGCCGCGGAGACAGGCCTCGAGGTGGCGCAGGACCAGCGCCTGCGTGAGACTTTCGCCGGGACGTGGGAGGGCCGCACCTTCACGCAGATCGCCGAGCAGGACGCACCGCTGCTGGCCGCCTGGTCCGCCGGCGTCGGCAGTGCCCGGGCCGGCGGAGGGGAAACCCGTGTCGACGTCGGCAGGCGGGTGTCCGAGGCCGTGACCGAGGCGGTCCGGGACATGCCCGCAGGCGGCACCCTGGTGGCAGTAAGCCACGGAGGAGCAATCCGTGCCGGCATCTGCGCTTTGCTGGGACTCCCCACGGAGTCCTGGGCGGTCATCTCCGGAGTCTCCAACTGCCACTGGTCCGTCCTGCAGGAAATCCCGGACCGGCACGGGCGTTCCGCCTGGCATCTCACCCAGCACAACGTGGGGCTGGACTCGCTTCCGAGCGGTCCGGTGGAGGGCTGAAAGACCCTCCTTCCTGCCCGGCAGGGGAGCTCTGAGTGGATTTTGCGCTCCTGTTGATTTGTACTAAGGTAGAGGAGTTGCTTCGCCCCGGTGAACGGAAAAGTGAAGTAAACAACCTTTAGTTTTGGGGCTGTGGCGCAGCTGGTAGCGCACCTGCATGGCATGCAGGGGGTCAGGGGTTCGAGTCCCCTCAGCTCCACCAAAACCTTCGGGAGACCGGAGGGTTTGCGGTGGAAAACCACTGAAAGTTCGGGGCTGTGGCGCAGCTGGTAGCGCACCTGCATGGCATGCAGGGGGTCAGGGGTTCGAGTCCCCTCAGCTCCACCAACAAGACCGCCGGACGCGTGAAAACGTGTCCGGCGGTTTTTTGTTGCCCCAGTGAGGGCAACAGCATGTGATGCACCTCTCACTACTCGTCCCGGCCAGCCCTTCCGTTATCTCCGTCACAGCCCTAGGCTACAAATTGTCACATTGACAATAAATCAGGAGAGCGACATGAACGCAGTACTGGACTGGATGAACTCCCCGGCGGCACACCTGCTCGGAGCACCGGTCAGCTGGATCGAAGTCATCGGATTCGTCACCGGCGCAGCCTGCGTCTACGGCGTGGCCCGGCAGCAGGCCTGGAACTGGCCCGTCGGCATTATCAACAACATTGCGTTCATGATCCTGTTCTTCGGGGCCGGCCTCTACGGGGAGACCGTCCTGCAGGCAGTGTTCGCCGCCGTCGCCGTCTACGGCTGGTACAACTGGGTCCGGGGAGCGAAGGACACGGAGCAGAAAAGCGACCTGCCCATCCGCGACGCCGGTCGGAACGAAATCATCGGCGGAATCGCCGCCGTCGTCCTGGCCACCGCGGGGATCGCGATGATCCTCACCCACGGAACCGACTCCGAGGTCCCCTGGCCCGATGCCTTTGTCCTGGCTGCCTCGCTCCTGGCCACCTACGGACAGGCCAAGAAGATTTTCCAGCACTGGTACGTCTGGATCGCCATCGACCTCGTGAGCGTCCCGCTCTACTTCTCCCGCGGCCTCAACCTCACTGCCCTCCTGTATATCGGCTTCACCGCCCTCTGCGTCTACGGACTGATCGACTGGAAGCGCACCCGCACCGCAGCCGCCCGCCCCGCCGCCGTTCCGGTATGAGCCTCTTCGCGCAAGGCCTGGTCATCGGCAAGTTCTATCCGCCGCACACCGGACACCGCCACCTCATCGCCACGGCGTCGAAGCAGTCCGCCAGGCTGGCCGTGGTGGTCCTCGGCACCCGGTTCGAGGACATCGGCCTTGCCGACCGCGTGAAATGGCTCGCCGCGGAGTTCGAGGACACCAACGTCACCGTCATCGGAATGCCGGACGACTGTCCCGTGGACTACACCTCCCGGGCCATTTGGAAGGCGCACAATGAGCTCCTGCGCCTTGCCCTCAAAAGCAAAGGCATCACGGCCGTCGACGCCGTCTTCAGCTCCGAGGAGTACGGTGCAACCCTGGCGGGGGATTTCGGCGCCGAACATGTCATGGTGGACAAGGCCCGGAGCTCGTACCCGGTCAGCGGCACCCTTTGCCGCGACGACCTCGGCGCGGCCTGGCGGAACATCCTCAAGCCCGCCCGCCAGGACATGGCCGTCCGGATCATCGTCGTCGGTGCCGAATCCACCGGCGCCACCACCCTCGCCCAGGCTCTGACCACGCACTACCGGAAGCGCTATCCCGAACTGGCGGATGTTCCGGAATTCGGCCGCCAGTTCACTTACGACAAGTTCGCGGCGCTGCAGGCGGAGAAGCCCGACGCCGTCCTCTCCGACATGGTCTGGACGGCCGAGGATTTCGCGGTCATCGGAGAACGCCAGAACCAGATGGAGAACGAGGCAGCGGCACGGTGCCCCCTGGTGATTGCCGATACGGATGTCATCACCACCTCCCTCTTCGAACGTGTCTACATCGGTGAGAAAAGCTACGGCTCCTATCTCGCCGTCAGCCGGCTGCCGCACCGCGACCTGTACCTCATTACCGACCACGACGGCGTCGCCTTCGAGGACGACGGCTGGCGCGATGCCGGGCACCCCCGCGCCGAAATGACCGAGTGGTTCAAGGAGGAGCTCACGGCCGCCGGCTCCTCCTGGATACTGGTTACCGGCAGTCCGGAGGAGCGGATTGCCACTGCAACTGGAATAATCGACCTCATCATCGCCCAGCGCAACAGCTTCACGTCCCCGCCCTGGGCCACACGGACGGTGCTGACAGGAGCCTGATGGCCGGCGAAGAACAGCAGTTCCTCCAGGACTACGCGCCCAGGGAGTATCCCTCCGTGGCGCTGACCGTGGATCTGGTGGTCTTCGCCGTCACCGGAAGCACTCTCCAGGCAGCCTTCGTCCGCCGCGGAGGACATCCCTTCAAGGGGTCCCTGGCGCTGCCGGGCGGGTTCGTCGGACCGAATGAGGACGCCCTTACAGCCGCCTGGCGCGAGCTGGAGGAGGAGACGGGACTGGACCTCGGGGCACACCGCGCCCACGTCGAGCAGCTCGCCACCTACAGTTCCCCGAAACGGGACCCGCGCATGCGCGTCGTTTCCGTCGCCCACCTTGCGCTGCTCGCCACGGACGGCCGCACCCTGCCCGCACTCGATCCCGGCACCGACAGTGCGGCAGCCCAATGGCTGCCCGTGTACGAAGTCCTCGCCCAGGAGACGCTGGCCTTCGACCACCGCGAGATTCTCACCGCCGCTCTTGAACGCCTCGCCGGCAAAATCGAATACACCCTGGCCGCCGCGCGGCTCCTGCCCGGGGAGTTCGCCCTCTACCAGCTGCGCCGGGTCTACCAGGCCGTGTGGAACACCGACAAGCTCGACGCCGGCAACTTCACCCGCAAGATGACCGGCGCGCTGCATGACACCGGGCGCAAGGTTGCCCGTGGCAAGGGCGCCCCGGCCGCAGTGTTCACCGTTCGGGACGAGTATCTCAGCCCCCCGATGATCCGCCCCGCCGCGGAGAGCTGACGCTTTACCGCCCGGGTCAGCGGGCGTTCCCCCAGGTGCGAAGGGCACCGGCAACAATCAGGCCCTGCCCCGCACAGTATGTGAGCATCACGAGGGGACTGGTCCAGTCCGGCATCTGTTCCGGCAGGAAAATCCGGCAGGCGAGGACGGTGTCCGAGGCCAGGAACAGCAGGCCGCCGGCTGCCACCATCGGACGGCACCGCGCCGCCGTCGCCGCCGTGCCTGCGAGGACAATGCCGTAGGCTGCCACGGCGAAGGCGAGACCGCCGAGAGCCGGCCAGAGGACCACGAGCATCAGCACCCACCACAGCGGAAAGACCAGTGCCCACCGGGGAAGAGGGCCTGCTGCGGCATACCGTGCCAGCAGCCAGATGTAACAGAGGTGCGCGAGCCCGAAGGAGCCGAGCATTACCGGCAGTTCCGGTGCCGAGGGGAAGAACGCGGCAGCCCCGTCGCCGATCCAGGAGAAAAACAGTGCCGCCAGCAGCAGTACGGCCGGCAGCTTCCGGCCGGCGGGCCCGCTGAACAGGCTCCGCCCGCCCCACAGGGCCGCGGCCGCCAGCAGCGGCATCAGGGTGAGCTTGGTGGGTTCGGCGATGTCGGTTGCTTCGACCGCCCGCGCCCCGATATGGACGGCAGAGGCCGCTGCGAAAGGCAGGAACCCCCACCACCACGAGCGGGGAAGGGCAGGGGTCTTGCTGCGGGCCGGTGCGGTGGTCACGGCACTCCTTCGGGTCGGCTGCTGCCAATGGTACTGGGCCTGCCGGGGACCCGTCCTGCCGGCGGTCCGGAGAGGCGGCGGCAAAGGTCACGGGAGTGTCACAGACAAATACCAGACTTCCGGGTTAGGGTGATCACATCTGTAGAGCGGAACCGCTCATCACGCCGGCTGGGAAGTCGTACACCACCAGAAGGCAGAATGAGCGTAACCGCATCCTCCACTGCACCCGTTGAAGAAACCCCGAGCGAAAAGAAACCGCGCCGGAACAACGTGACCAGCACCTACTCCGGACTGCTCAAAGCAGTCCGTGACGAAGGGCTGCTGAAGCGCCGCCGCTCTTTCTACATCACCACGTTCGTGTTTCTGTGCCTCGGTCTCGTTGCCGCTGCCACCGGGTCCTTCTTTATCGGGGAAAGCTGGTTCCAGCTGCTTATCGCCGCCGCACTGGGCATCCTGCTGACCCAGCTTGCCTTTATTGCCCACGAGGCCTCGCACCGGCAGGTCTTCGAATCGGGACCGGCGAATGACCGCGCCGGGAAGTTCGTGGCCAACGCCGTCGTCGGCATCAGCTACCAGTGGTGGATGAACAAGCACAGCCGGCACCATGCCAACCCCAATACGGTGGGCAAGGATCCGGACATCGACATGGACACCATCTCCTTCCTGCCCGAGCAGGCCGCTCGGCAAAAGGGCTTCATGGCGTGGTTCGCCCGCCGCCAGGGCTGGCTGTTCTTCCCGCTGCTGATGCTCGAGGGCATCAACCTGCATGCGACATCCATCAAGCACCTCTTTGCGAACAAGCAGGTCAAGGGCCGTATCTCTGAACTGGTCATGGTGTTCACGCGTCTGGGCCTGTATCTGGCCGCCGTGTTCTTCTTCCTGCCGGTGGGAATGGCCTTCGCCTTCATCGGCGTGCAGCTCGCAGTCTTCGGCGTCTACATGGGCGCATCCTTCGCCCCGAACCACAAGGGCATGCCGATCCTTCCCCGGGACTCCAAGGTGGACTTCCTCGGCCGCCAGGTGCTGACCTCACGCAATATTGTCGGCCGCGGCATGAACACCCTGATGGGTGGACTGAATTACCAGGTGGAGCACCACCTGTTCCCGAGCATGCCCCGGCCGCACCTGGCCCGGGCCAGCCAGCTGGTGAAGGAACACTGTGCCAAGCACTCCATTCCCTACACCGAAACCACCCTGGTGCAGTCCTACGGCATTGTGGTCCGGTACCTCAACGAGGTTGGCCTCTCAGCTCGTGACCCGTTCGACTGCCCGGTCCGGTCCAAGTACCGCATCTAGCCGGGAGGTCCGTCGGAAGACCGGCGAATACCTCCGATCGAAGCATCTGACAGACTAGGAATATGACTAAAAACCCCCTCGCCCGCCCGGCGGACAAGACCCCGGTGGCCCACCTCGGCATGCGCATGGAGGATTCCCTCCACGCATGGCGTGACGAACGTGCCCGCAAACGGGGCGATGTGCAGACCGTCCTGCCTTTCACCGGGTACGGCTCCACCGAATGGGTGCGGGTCCTGGGCCGGGTCATCCTGGCCAAGCCCGGCTATTTCGACGGTGCGGAAAAGTCGATGGCGTCCAAGGCGATTGCCGACGGCATCCGCGGCTGGCGGAACTTCATGAGCCCGCCCGTGAACAAGGCGACCGTCACCGTCGTCGTGGGCGACCAGAAGCATGTGGTCACCGCTGACCGCGGGGGAGTGGTGGACGCCGTCCTCCCGGCGGACCTGGCACCGGGCTGGACCACCGTTCTGCTTCGTTCCGAAGACGGCGAAGAAACCACTGCACCGATCTACGTAGTGGATCCTGCCGCGGAGGTGGGTGTGGTGTCCGACATTGACGACACGATCATGGTCACCGCCCTGCCGCGTCCGATGCTGGCAGCGTGGAACACCTTTGTCCTCGATGAGCATGCCCGCACGCCCACGCCCGGCATGTCGGTGATGATGGACCGGCTGGCACGGGAGAACCCCGTAGGCCCCGTGCTCTACCTCTCCACAGGTGCCTGGAATGTGGCCGCCACCCTGACCCGGTTCATTACCCGCAACCTGTATCCGGCCGGTCCGCTGCTGCTGACCGACTGGGGTCCCACCACGGACCGCTGGTTCCGCAGCGGCCAGGCGCACAAGCGCACCCAGCTGGAACGGCTGGCCCAGGAGTTCCCGGATATCAAGTGGCTGCTGATCGGCGACAACGGCCAGCACGACGAAGAGATCTATGCGGACTTCGCTAAGCGCCACCCGGAGAACGTCCGGGCCATCGCCATCCGCCAGCTCTCGGCCGGCGAAGCGGTGCTCGCCGGTGGACGGACCGGGAAGCCGGGGGAGACCCCGGTGGACGTGCCGTGGATCTACGCCCCCGACGGCGCCGGGATGGCCCGTCAGCTCGCCGAGATTGGTCTGCTGACGGACGAGGGCTAGACCCCCGCATTTCACATAAAACGGCTCGTGTCCCGGAATATCCCGGGACACGAGCCGTTTTGCGTTTAGCGCAGTTCGTCCTCGGTGATGGTCACACCCCAGGCAACGCTTTCCTCCCCGGTCACCGTCACGTCAATGATGCCTGCGGCGGGCCGGGCATCCACCGTCGCGGTGGTGGTTGCACCATGCTGCCCACACGTGAACGTCACAGGTCCGAGCTTCGCCACGTCAACGGTGACGGTGCTGGCCCGGGCACAGTTTGCGTGGAAGGTGAGGGCCTCGGCATCACTACGGAGACCATGGACGGCGAAGCTGCCGCCGTCCGGCTCCTCCATCCGGGTAACGAGGACGGCATCGCCCTGGTCCGGCGCCGAGACCGGGGAGGCCGATCCGGAGGGGTCGTTTCCCGGACTCTGGCTAGCTGACGTCGCCGGGGCAGCGGAACCTTCCGCCGTGTCTGCTGGAGAGCAACTCGCCAGGGATATGGCTGCAAGCGAAAATGCGGCTAATCCCGGCAGGATATTTCTGCGTTGTTTCACTGACATTCGTTCCCCCTTTAATTGGGGAGGCCCTCCATGTTGTCTACCCCGGATTTCCGGGCGGCTGACCCCTACGGATGGTGCTTTGTGATACGCAGTGCACTGTGTCTTTCTGTTTCGCAGTCTTGCTTTTCCGCGGGACAGTGTCAACCTTGCGGATTCCAGGGAGGAACGCCGAATACTCCTGAATGCCTGTCATTGCACGCTTATTGCGGGAATTCAATTATTTTCAGAACGGCGGCTTTACCCGGCGAAGTCTTCCGCATTAGCGTTGGCGAATCAGCGGCGGAAATCCGGGGCGGGCCTTTCGCCGGCAGGCAGGACAGGAACACGGCCTAGGCGTCGTCGTCGGACTCCGTATTGATGATCCGCAGGATGCGGCGCAGGTCCATGGCCAGTGCCGCCGTCGCATCCACCGGGCTCTCGGCCGAGCCTGAGGTGTTGACCAGCCGCACCAGCTCCACGAGTGCCTGGGTGGCCGTCGCGTGCTCCTCGCTTTCGGGATCCCAGATCTCCACCGCTTCTGCGCAGCCGTTCACGGCCTTGGCCAGCGGTACGGTCAGGGCAGCCGGGACGGCCACATGTTCGGGATTGCGCCAGATCGCATCCGTGAGCACTTCCGTCATATCCTTCACGTGCCGGGTGGCGCGTTCCATGGCCCGCAGCGCCCGGTAGTCGGCAGTGAAATCACGGCTGTACTTGCGGCTGCGGATGTTTCCGTGCCGGCTGGTGTCGGCCAGCTCCACGGCTTCCCGGACCTCTTTGGTCAGGGTATCCAGTTCACTCTCGCGCTGGGACCAGTCCTCGTGCTTCGGCGGCCAGGTTTCCTCCAGCGCCGTGCCCATGTCCCGCAGCTGCCGCGCCAGCGATTTCCGCAGCGTCACCAGCCCGTTGACGGCGCCGTTCAGGTGCAGGGGCGGGAAGACAAGGGCATTCACGGCCAGCCCGACACCAACACCGACCAGCATCTGCACGCCGTAGCCGAACGAGTAGCCGTCCGGATCGTCGCCGCCCAGGAGCAGCACGAACAACGCAGCCATCGGCACGTATTCACGGCCGGACGCGCCCAGGAAGGACAGCCCGCCGAGCAGCACGCCAATCCCGACGATCACGGAAATGGTCCAGACGTTCGGGGTGCCGATCAGCAGTGCCCCCAGCGCGAGGAGCATGCCGGTCACCAGTCCCGCCAGGGTCTCCATGCCGGTGCGGAAGGAACCGGACACCGTGGGGTACATGCTGACAATGGCACCCAGCGGTGCGTAATACGGGTACTGCGAAGCTACCCCGGGCACATGCGGGGCGAGTGTCCAGGCGATGCCGACCGCGAGGGTTGCCTTGAAGGCGAGCTGGAAGCGGGTGACACGCAGGACTCCGGTTACCCGGTTGGTAACGGCACTCAATGACCGTTTGGAGATGGTTTTTTCGCCAGTGGTCATGATTCGAGTATGGCCCGGGCGTTCCCCGGGAAACGACTTTTTCGCCCTGCAGCGGGCCTTATGTGGGGAGCGGCACTATGCTGCGGCGGCCCAGCACCTCGGCCAGCCGGTCCAGGAAAAGCCCGACCTGGACGTTCTGTTCATGAATCAGCAGGGCGAAGATGCTCCGCGCCAGCCGGATCTCGGGGACGTCCAGCACCACCGTGCCGGCGGGGCGGCTCAGCATCGCCAGTTCCGGCACCAGCGCCGCGCCCAGACCGGCGGACGCCATGGCCAGGCTGGCGTTGAAGTCATCGCAGTACGCGGCGACCTGCGGGTGCAGGCTGCAGCTGGCGAAGAGCCGTTCAATCACCAGGGCGTCCGGGGTGCCGGGGTGGTGCATGATCCAGGGCATCCCCGCCAGCTGTTCAGCCGTCACCTCGGCGCCGCTGCGGATGCCCCAGGACTCGGGCAGCACCACCCGGAAGTTGTCATCGCCCAGCCACCGGCGGCTGATCGAGGAGGGCCAGGCCAGTCCGCCCTGGCCCACCTGATACACCAGTGCGACGTCGAGGTTGCCGCCGGTACGCAGGCCCTGGATGGTCTGCGCGGGCTCAGCCACGGACAGCAGCAGCTCAATCCCCAGGTCCACCCACCGGGGTGAGGCAAGCAGCTCCGGCAGGGCAAAGGTAGCGAGGCTGGGGAAGATGCCGAGCCGCAGCTCGTGCCCGCTGCCCGGCCCGGGCCGAGCTGCGGCAGCCAGGAGGGCGTCCATGTCAGTAAGGACCTTGACGGCGTGCCTGGCCATGACGACGGCGGCGTCCGTGGGAGCAGCGGTGCGGGCGGAACGCTCGAACAGGCGCGCTCCGGTGTCCTTCTCCAGAGCGGACATCTGCTGGGACACTGCCGAGGCGGTGTAGCCCAGCCGCAGGGCGGCGGCGGCAAATGATCCGGTGCGGATCACCTCCAGCAGCGTCTTCAAGTGCACGGGGTTTACCATCCTGTGCCCTCCTTCCTTGCCCGGCGGCGTCGACCACAATATCTAGTGTTGGCCGGCACTAGGGCCGACACGCCCACGGTACGCGACACGCACGAATCTTGCCTGCCTCATCACATGTGCATTGCGTTCTGCACAGGCTGTGGAGAACCTCCGCCGAGCTCCGGAAATCCGCCGAATAACGGGGCACCGCCTGTGCACAAACTGTGGACGGACGCCCCATGTAATGACATACTTGTAATACATCATGTAGGGGTTCCGCCTCGGGGGGCGCACTAGATGTAGTGTCTGGGCAGGGAACTGGATGTAGTATCTAGGAACAGACTTCGGGAGCTTCACGAAGCTCCGCAAGCAGATTTCCAGCACCGCGAACGTCCCGCATCACCAGCTCCATCCAGCATCACAGAACAGACTTCACGCTTCACTAGGGGAGACCACGCCATGACCGTTACGGTTTACACCAAGCCCGCCTGCGTACAGTGCAACGCCACTTACCGCGCCCTCGACAAGAAGGGCATTGTGTACCAGAGCGTGGACATGTCGCAGGACCCCGAGGCCCTCGAGCGCGTTCGTGCCATGGGCTACATGCAGGCACCCGTTGTCGTCACCGAGCAGGACTCCTGGTCCGGCTTCCGGCCCGACAAGATCGAAGAGCTGGCCCAGGCACAGGTTTCCTCCGTAGCCTAGGCACCGCCGAAGGGCGGCCGGGAACCCCCGGGGGTTCCCGGTTCCGCAGCACCTCGCATCATCCGCACCACGCACCACCCGCGCAGTACCCGTCAGGAGCGCAGCAACCATGACACTGGGGATGGCAGACCAGGCCGGCCTCGGGCCGGCATCGGCATCCGCAGGGAATGGGCAGCCGGAAACGGATGCGTCCCTGATTTACTTCTCCTCAGCCTCCGGGTACACCCGCCGCTTTGTGGAAAAGCTCGGGATCCGCGCGGCGCAGCTTCCGCTCCACACCTCCCAGCCCACCCTGCTCGCCCGCAGCCCGTACGTGCTGCTGCTTCCCACCTACGGCGGGACGGCAGCCCAGCCGGGCGCAGCGGCCCGGGGTGCCGTTCCAAAACAGGTCATCAAGTTCCTGAACAGCGAGCACAACCGCTCCTTGATCCGGGGAGTGATCGGGGCGGGCAACACAAACTTCGGGGAAACCTATTGCCTCGCGGCAGACATCATTGCCGTGAAATGCCAGGTCCCCGTGCTGTATCGATTTGAACTCATGGGCACGTCCGAGGACGTTGCCAAGGTTAACGAAGGATTGGAAAAGTTTTGGACACATCAGTCGCAGAAGCCGGCA